>NZ_QXMG01000014.1 GCF_003569765.1 Caldimonas tepidiphila
ATAACTCCGTCCGGGGTCAGGGGAATCTCGCTCTCAATCTATTTGCGCAACAAAGCCGCCACCGCTGGCCGTGTGGTTCGCCCGTCGGCAGTTACTCCCCCCGCTCCTTGAGCGGACGGGGCGGGAATACTCAGCGACTCCTGCCGCTGATCAAACGCCGACTGCAAAGACTCCTGCTCCAGTCCGGCAATCAAGGGTCAATCCCTTTTATTCTTGTCCAGGAAAAGATACTCGATTGCAATCTCCCCTACCGGAAAAAGTACGCCAGGCAGGACGAGACACCGCAGGACCGTCATTATCATCACCGCACTCATCCGACCATCCATCCTCATTTCCAGATTTTTCTCCACAAAGCCCCCAAAATCCATGCCTGCATTTCTCCTCGAACGATCCGCCGAATATTGGGCCTTGAATCGATCGCACACAGCAGGGCGGAGCCTCCTGTGGTAGAGTTTAAGGATGCGTGTTCTGCTGGCATTGCTTCTTTGCCTCGCGATCCCTCTCCAGGGGTTCGCGAACGCGCACGCCTTCGCAGACCAGCCCTGCCCAATGGAGCAAGCCGCCTACCAGGCCGCCTCCGACATGGCGGCCATGGAGGCCGACTGCTGCAACGACGCCGAGACTGCCGGCACCACGGGCAAGACCTGCAAGACCGGGCAGGATTGCAAGCTGGCTCAAGCCTTCCTGGTCCTGCCGCCTGTCGGGGGCCTCGGGCGGCTTCCCCCCTCGAGTCTGGTCCCGGCCCCTCCCGGGCTTCACCCGTCCTCTGACCCCTCCAGCGTGTGGCGTCCGCCAACGCTGAGCTGAGCTCCCCACCCCAGCCCTCAAGCGCCATCCCGCGCGTGCCCTTGCGCACGAGGGGTTGCCGTTCGTGCGCCCGGCCGAATGATTTGCGCCGTCGCACAAGTCTGCCCGGAGTCAGCTCATGGAGCTTTTCAATGTCGGTGCGTCCTTCCGGACGCAGGACCGATCCTCTCGTTCGCCACGACCGGGTGCATTTCGCACTCTGACCGCGACCGTTCTCGCTGTCCTTGCCCTGTACGGCGGCCTCTCCGGCGCAGCGGTGGCGCAGGCGCTGCCGCCCGCCGGGCCCTTGACGCTCGACTTCGCCCTGAGGGCCGCCCGGGAGCGCTCGCAGGCGCTCGTGGCACAGGACGCGGCGGCCAGCGCAGCCCGTGACATGGCGGTGGCCGCCCGTCAGTTGCCGGACCCGATGCTCAGCGTCGGAGTGAGCAACGTCCCTGTCAGCGGCCCGGAACGATTCAGTCTCACGCAGATGGAGATGACGATGCGCTCCGTCGGCGTGATGCAGGAGTTCTCTCCCGATGAAAAGCGGCAGGCCCGCGCCGCCCGGTTCGAGCGCGAGGCCGAGGTGGCCCGCGAGATGCGGGCGCTGCAACTCACCCGGCTGCGTCGCGACACCGCCCAGGCGTGGCTCGATCGCTACTACAGGCAGCAGATGGTCGAGCTGCTGAAGGCCCAGCGCGATGAGGCGCGGCTGCAGATCGAGGCGGCCGACGCCCTCTATCGCTCCGGCCGCAGCATGCAGGCGGACGCTTTCATGGCGCGCTCGGCGCTTGCGCAGATCGAGGACCGCATCCGGCAGGCCGATGCCGAGCTCCTCAACTCGACCATCGACCTGGCCCGCTGGATCGGCCCCCTGGCCCAGCAGCCCCTCGCCGGGCAGCCCCCCATCACGCAGACCCATCTGCAGCCGCACACGCTGGAGGGGCTGGTCAACCATCACCCGGAGCTGGAGGTGATGGCGGCTCGCGAAGCGGTCGCCCGCGCCGAAGCCGAGGTCGCGCGCCAGGACAAGCGGCCCGACGTGAACGTCGAACTCATGTACAGCCAGCGCGGCCCGAGTTACTCCAACATGGTCTCGCTGGGCGTCTCGGTGCCGCTGCAGTGGAACCAGAAGAACCGCCAGGACCGGGAACTGGCAGCCAGGCTGGCCATGGCCGAGCAGATGCGTGCCGAGCGCGCGGAGATGCAGCGCCAGCACCTTGCCGAGGTCCGTCGCTGGCATCAGACCTGGCGCAGCCAGCTGGAACGCCTCGACCTGTACGACCGCAGCCTGATCCCGCTGGCCGCCGAGCGCACGCGTGCGGCGCTGGCTGCCTACCGCGGGGGCACGGGGCCGCTCGCCGCCGTTCTCGACGCCCGGCGCATGGAGATCGATACCCGCATGGAGCGGCTGCGCATGGAAATGGAAACCGCAGGCTTGTGGGCGCAGCTGGAGTACCTGGTGCCCCCGGAACACGAGAGCGGCGCCGTCCCGCGCACCCCGGAGAACGCGGAGAAGTGAAGATGAACTACAAGAAACTCGTGATCGGTCTGCTGGTCGCCGGCGTGCTCGGCGCGTCGGCCTATGGCCTCTACAACCTGGGCATGCGCCATGGCATGGACATGGGGGCTGCCGCGCCTGCCGCGGCCGCAAGCGCGGCAGTTCCTGTCGCGGCCGGCTCGGCGGTCGATCCCTCGAACTGGACGGTGCCGCAGGGCGAGGAGGCCACCCGCCGCCATGTCAAGCAAGGACTCAAGGCCGGCGATGTGGACCCGGTGACCGGCCGCAGGATCCTGCACTACCACGACCCGATGGTGCCGGGGAAGAAGTTCGAGGCCCCAGGCAAGTCGCCCTTCATGGACATGATGCTGGTGCCCGCCTACGCCGGCAGCGAGGGCGCCGACGCGAGCAGCGTCACCGTCAGTCCGCGCATCCAGCAGAACCTGGGACTGCGCACGGCGGAGGTGGTCGAGGCGACGCTCGCGCCGCAGGTCTCCGCGGTGGGCTCGATCGCCTACAACGAGCGCGAGCAGGCCGTCGTGCAAGCCCGCGCGATGGGCTACGTCGAGAAGCTTCACGTGCGGGCCACGCTCGACCGGGTCGTGAAGGGCCAGCCCCTGGTCGAGCTCCATGTTCCCGACTGGGTCGCCGCCCAGGAGGAGTACCTGGCGCTGCGCCGCATGCAGGGCACGGACCTCGCACCCCTGGTCGAGGGCGCGCGCCAGCGCATGCGCCAGGCGGGCATGAGCGAGGAGCAGATCCGCCGCGTGGAATCGAGCGGACGACTGCACACGCGAGTCACGGTCACTGCACCCATCGGCGGCGTGCTGGCGGAGCTGATGGTGCGCGAGGGCATGACCGTGATGCCGGGCATGACGCTCGCCCGCGTGCACGGCCTCTCGAGCGTCTGGGCGAACGCCGAGGTGCCGGAAAGCCAGGCCGCCCAGCTGCGCCCCGGCGCCAGGGTGCAGGCCACCAGTCCTGCCGTTCCCGGCCAGGTCTTCGAAGGCCGCGTGCAGGCCCTGCTGCCCGAGGTGAGCGCGGAGACACGCACGCTCAAGGCCCGCATGGAGCTGGACAATCCCCGGGGACAGCTGGTGCCGGGCATGTTCGTGCAGATGGAGCTCACCGGCAGCAACACAGACAAGTCGTTGGTCGTGCCGAGCGAGGCGGTCATCCAGACGGGCAGGCGTTCCGTGGTCATGGTCGCCGGGGAGGGCGGCAGCTTCAAGCCGGCAGAGGTCGAGATCGGGCGCGAGCTCGGCGGGAAGACCGAGATCCGGCGCGGCCTCGCAGCCGGCCAGCGCGTCGTCACCTCCGGGCAGTTCCTGATCGACTCCGAGGCAAGCCTCCGGGGGCTGGAGGCCCGGCTCGACGCGGAGCCGGCTGCCGGCTCGGCAGGCGTGCACCGCACCGAGGCGCTGGTCGAGGCGGTCGAGGGCGACACGGCGACCCTCACCCATCCGGAGGTTCCGAGCCTGAAGTGGCCGGCCATGACGATGGACTTCCGGCTGCCGCCCGGGCAGAAATCCGCCGACTTCTCCCCGGGCCAGCGCATCGAGATCGAGTTCCGGATGCAGGAAGACGACGTGCCGCAGATCACCTCGGTCCGGCCCCTGGGCACCCCGCCGGGCGGTCAGCCCCGGGGAGGGCGGAAATGATCGCCGGTCTGATCCGCTGGTCGATCGCCAACCGCTTCCTGGTGCTGTTGGCGACCTTGATGATCAGCGCCTGGGGCCTGGTCTCGATGCTGCGCACGCCGCTCGACGCGCTGCCCGACCTCTCCGACGTGCAGGTGATCGTGCGCACGAGCTACCCCGGCCAGGCGCCGCAGCTCGTCGAGAACCAGGTCACCTATCCGCTCACGACGACGATGCTGTCGGTGCCGGGCGCCCGCGCGGTGCGCGGCTACTCCTTCTTCGGCGACAGCTTCGTCTACGTGCTGTTCGAGGACGGCACGGACCTCTACTGGGCACGCTCGCGGGTGCTGGAGTACCTGAACCAGGTGCAGTCGCGCCTGCCGCCCACGGCCAAGTCCTCGATCGGCCCGGACGCCACCGGCGTCGGCTGGATCTACCAGTATGCGCTCGTCGACAGGGGCGGCACGCAGGATCTGTCGCAGCTGCGGGCGCTGCAGGACTGGTTCCTGAAGTACGAGCTGGCGACGGTCCCCGGCGTGGCAGAGGTGGCGACCATCGGCGGCATGGTGCGGCAGTACCAGGTCGTTCTCGACCCGGCCAAGTTGGCGGCCTACCGAATACCGCATGGCAGGGTGATCGAGGCCATCGGGCGAGCGAACCAGGAGGCGGGCGGGGCGGTGCTGGAGATGGGCGAGGCCGAGTACATGGTGCGCGCCTCCGGCTACCTGCAGACCCTGGACGACTTCCGCGCGATTCCGCTGATGACCACCGAGGCCGGCGTCTCGGTGCGGTTGGGCGACGTGGCACGGGTGCAGCTCGGCCCCGAGATGCGGCGCGGCATCGGCGAGCTCGACGGCGAGGGCGAGGCCGTGGGCGGCGTGATCGTGATGCGCTCGGGCAAGAACGCGCTCGAGACCATCCAGGCCGTCAAGGCCAGGCTCGGCGACTTGCAAAGGAGCCTGCCCGAGGGCGTCGAGATCGTCCCCGTCTACGACCGCTCGGGCCTGATCGAGCGCGCGGTGAAGAACCTGACGCACAAGCTCGTCGAGGAATTCGTCGTCGTCGCCCTCGTCTGCGTGGCCTTTCTCTTTCACCTGCGCTCCGCGCTCGTGGCGATCGTCTCGCTGCCGCTCGGCGTGCTGATCTCCTTCATCGTCATGCACTACCAGGGCGTGAACGCAAACGTGATGTCGCTGGGCGGCATCGCGATCGCGATCGGGGCGATGGTGGACGCGGCGCTGGTGATGATCGAGAACGCGCACAAGCATCTCGAGCAATGGGAGCACGACCATCCCGGCCGGAGGCTCGAAGGCGAGGCACGTTGGCGCGTGATCGGGGACGCGGCGGTCGAAGTCGGGCCGGCGCTCTTCTTCTCGCTCCTGATCATCACGCTCTCCTTCATCCCGGTCTTCACGCTCGAAGCGCAGGAGGGGCGGCTCTTCTCGCCACTGGCCTTCACCAAGACCTATGCGATGGCGGCCTCGGCCGGACTGGCGGTGACCCTGATCCCGGTGCTGATGGGTTATCTGATCCGCGGGCGGATTCCGAAGGAGCAGGCCAACCCGCTCAACCGCTGGCTGATCGCGGCCTACCGGCCGCTGCTCGAGCGCGTGCTGCAGGCGCCCAGGACGACGCTTGCCGTGGCGGGCGCCTTTCTCGTGGTAAGCCTGTGGCCGCTGCAGCACATCGGCACCGAGTTCATGCCGCCGCTCGACGAGGGCGACCTGCTCTACATGCCGACGGCCCTGCCGGGCCTGTCGGCGGCCAAGGCGGTCGAACTGCTGCAGCAGACCGACCGGCTGATCAAGACGGTGCCCGAGGTGCAGAGCGTCTACGGCAAGGCCGGTCGTGCGGAATCGGCCACCGACCCGGCGCCGCTGGAGATGTTCGAGACCACCATCCAGTTCAAGCCGCGCGAGCAGTGGCGCGAGGGGATGACGCCGGACAAGCTGGTGGAGGAGCTGGACCGCATCGTCCGGGTGCCCGGCTTGTCGAACATCTGGGTGCCACCGATCCGCAACCGCATCGACATGCTCGCCACCGGCATCAAGAGCCCGGTGGGCGTGAAGGTGGCCGGGCAGGACATCGCCACCATCGACCGGCTCACCGGCGAGATCGAGCGGGCGCTCAAGGACGTGCCCGGCGTGAGCAGCGCGCTCGCCGAGCGGCTGACCGGCGGGCGCTACGTCGATGTCGCGATCAAGCGGGATGCGGCCGCGCGCTACGGGCTCAACATCGCCGACGTCCAGTCGCTCATTGCGAGCGCCGTCGGGGGCGAGAACATCGGCGAGACGGTGGAGGGCTTGCAGCGCTTCCCGATCAACGTGCGCTACCCCCGCGAGGTCCGGGACTCGCTGTCCGGCCTGCGCGAGCTGCCCATCATCACCGAGCGGGGCCAGCGCCTGGTGCTGTCCGACGTGGCGGACATCCGCGTCAGCGACGGCCCCCCGATGCTCCGGAGTGAGAACGCCCGCCTGGCAGGTTTCGTCTATGTCGATATCCGCGGGCGCGACCTGCGCTCGGCGGTGCAGGACATGCAGCGTGCGGTGGCTGAAGAAGTGAAGCTGCCCGCGGGCTACTCGGTCTCGTGGTCGGGCCAGTTCGAGTACCTGGAGCGCGCCGCCGCGAAGCTGCGGATCGCCGTGCCCTTCACGCTGCTGATCATCTTCGTGCTGCTCTACCTGACCTTCCGACGCATGGACGAGGCCCTGCTGATCATGGCCACCTTGCCCCTGGCCCTGGTCGGCGGCATCTGGCTGCTGTGGCTGCTCGACTACAACCTCTCGGTGGCGGGGGCCGTGGGCTTCATCGCGCTCGCCGGGGTCGCCGCGGAGTTCGGCGTGATCATGCTGCTCTATCTCCGCCAGGCTTGGGACGCGCGCCGGGAGAACGGCGAGGAAAGCAGGGCCGACCTGCTGGACGCGATCCGCGAAGGTGCGGCACTGCGCGTACGCCCCAAGGCGATGACGGTGCTCACGATCCTGGTCGGCCTGCTGCCGATCATGTGGGGCGGGGGGACGGGCAGCGAGGTGATGCAGCGCATCGCGGCGCCCATGGTGGGCGGAATGATCACCGCGCCGCTGCTGTCGATGTTCGTGATCCCCGCCGCGTACCTGCTGATGCGCCGCACCAAGGAAAGGGCGCCCCTGCCCGCGACTGATGACGAGCTCTCCGCAAAGCCGCTTTGACCCACCCGCACAGGGCCGGAGACCGGCCCTGGCCGAAAGCCGACCGGCCTTCGCCGGCCGGTCGGCTCCCCATCCTCCGACAGGAGCTTTCACATGAAACTCACCCGCCTGCTGCCGGGCGCGCTCGCGCTCATGACGACGCTGGCCGCCTGCGCCGCCGCCCCGCAGCCCTCAGCGCCGCCCCAGCCCCACGCGGCGATGCAGTCCGTGCACCTGGCCGTCGGCCAGGTTCTCGGGGTCGACACCCGCGCACGCCTGCTGACCGTGGACCACCAGGACATCCCCAGCATCGGCATGCCGGCGATGACCATGGACTTCCCCGTGCACGAGTCGGTCGACCTGTCGCGGATCGCGACAGGACAGACCTTTGCCTTCCTGCTTGCACCCGTGGCCGGAACGCTTGCCGTGACCGCACTCCAACCGGTCAAGACCGCTCCCATGAACAGCATGCCCGGCATGAAGAGCGGGCAGATGCCGATGGAGCCAAGCATGGGAATGATGGCTGAGTGCCACCGGATGATGCGCGGGAATTGAGTCCCGGCTCATGGTCGACGTCCCCCGTCAAAAGGACGTCGACTCCTCTCTTTCGACAATATTCAAGCCAAGAGGATTGGAAATGAAGAAGTTCGCCAATTACGCCATCGCTATTGCCCTGATCGGAGCCCACGCCACCGCTTTCGCCGACCAGAACATGGGCGGCATGAAAGGCATGCAGATGGACGGCATGAAGGGCATGCAGATGGAAAAGATGTCCCCGGCCGCGGAAGGACAAGAAAAGATCCACACCGCCAAGGGCACGGTCAAGAAGGTCGACGCAAAGACCGGGATGGTGACCCTGGCCCACGGTCCGGTCAAGAGCATGAACTGGCCGGCGATGTCGATGGGTTTCAAGGTGAAGGACAAGGACCAACTGAGCAAGCTGACGGAGGGCAAATCTGTCGAGTTCAGCTTCGTACAGTCCGGCAAGGATTACGTGATCACCGAAGTCAAATAAAACAACCCTGCGGTCTCAAGTCTGAAATCGCTCGCCGACTTTCGTGCCATCCCGCAAGAGCTTGCCGGCCGCAGATGCAGCGGGACTGCTGCGCGCCCCGGCTCCTGCGGCCGGATCGCAAGGGCATGGCTCTTGCTGGTCTTGCGCGCGACGGGAACCGCTTGGGTGCCCGGATCACCTTCGCTGCGAAGCCAGCCGCCGTTGACGCCGGCGCGCGGTCCCTCCGCAAGACACCTCGAGGCCCTCACGATGACGCTCCTGCTCTCCTGGCTGATCCTCACGCTGGCAGTCTGGCTGACCGCCTACCTGCTGCCCGGATTCCACGTGAAGAGCTTCGGCAGCGCGATCATGGTGGCGGCGCTGATCGGCGTCCTCAACGTCCTGCTCGGCTGGCTGCTGTTCGCCTTCTTCACCGTCGCGACCCTGGGCATCGCCTGGCTGCTCGCGTTCATCACGCGCTGGATCATCGACGCGATCATCCTCAAGCTGGTCGACGCGCTGACGGACCGGCTGACGATCGACGGATTCCGCTGGGCGCTGGCCGGCTCCTTCGTGATGTCGGCGATCGGCACGCTCGGGGAGTGGCTCGTGCGCGGGGGTGGCTGACCACGCGGCGAAACCACGCGGCTGCGGGCTGCGCGGCGCCGGCCGATGCCGGTGCGGCCGCCGCGCGGCGGCCGCTTGCCGCTCAATGCACCACGCCGCTGTCTCCGGTCCGCCCGGTGCCCGAACGGTCCGCGAGCGCCAGGTTGGCGCCGTGGTGCAGCGCGGGCATGGCGCCCGCGTCCTGGTGCACCTCCAGCTGGTTGTCGACATGCTGCACGCCGGGCATCGCGCGCACCGCGGACAGCAGCGTGTCGAGCTCCGCGGCGAGCACATGGCCGCGCAGGCACACGTCGCCCTGGCTCACCTCCACCTCGATCGCCTGGGGCTGGTTGACCCAGCGGCCGAGCTGCGAGCTGAGCTGCTTCTGCAGCTTGCGGTCGTTGCGGGACTGCCGCATGCCCGCGAAGGGCGCGCTTGCCGATGACGCCACGCCCTTGATGCGGTCGGCCGCCATGCGGCCCTTGGCGCGGGCGTAGTCGCCGGCATCGTGGGTCATCGTGTCGAAGCGGTCGCGCACCATGGTCCGGCGCTGGCGCCCGTGTTGCGGGTCGAGGTAGTACATGGCCGCCGCGCTCGCGGCGCACAGCGCCATCACCTTCATCAGGCCGCCCAGCAGGGAGCCGCTGCGCGGCATCTCGGCCATCTCGGCTTCGGCCCGGTCCATCAGGTCGGAACGGTCCTCCATCACCCGGTCGACCTCGTTGCGCACGCGCTGGCGGAACAGGTAGTCGTCGACGGCCTCCGAGGCGCGCGAGAACGGCCGGCGCGCCGAGGCCGCCAGCTCGCGGGCCCGGTCCGCGAACCGGTGGCCGCGGTCCTGCGCGTAGTCGCCCGCATCGTACGAGACCTCGTCGACGCGCTCGCGCATCGAGCCGAGGGCCCCCGCCGCCGCCACGAACGGCCGGCTCGCCGAGCTCGCCAGCCCCCGCGCCTGGTCGGCGGCGCGCAGGCTCTGCTCGTGCATGAAATTGCCGACCTCGTGCGAGATGCGGTCGATCCCGTCGAGCATGCGCACGCGGCGGCGATACCCGCGATCGGGATCCAGGTAGTACATGGCCACCGCGCCCAGGGCTGCCGCGGCAAGGGGATTGATCATCCTTCTCATGGAATTCTCCTTCGGGTTCGGGATCGCACGGGATCGACGCGATCGGTGTCTCGGCCCGCCCGCGCAGTGCGTGATGCATCCGTGCCGCAAGATGCGACAGGCGGGAAGCAAGCACGGCCTCGAGGCGGCCGTCCCCCCGGAGGCAGCAGATCGCGTACCCGCCCTGTGTGCAATGGTGAGACGCGCCCGCTCCCGACGGCCTCCACCCTGCGCGGACATCGGCGCGCGCGAACGGCGACACTGCGCTCGGGCCCGACCGCCTTCCCAACCGGCCTTCCATGAACCCGCTCCTCTCCGTCGCCGCCGACGCCCTCGTCTGGCTGCACCTCGCCTTCATCCTGTTCGTCGTCGGCGGCGCCGCGTTGCTGTGGCGCTGGCCGCGGCTCGCCTGGCTGCACGTCCCGGCGGTGCTGTGGGGCGCGTGGGTCGAGTTCTCCGGCACGATCTGCCCGCTCACGCCGCTGGAGAACCGGCTGCGCGCGCTCGCCGGCGAACGGGGCTACGAGGGCGGCTTCGTCGAACACTACCTGCTGCCGCTGATCTATCCGCAGGGACTGACGCCCTCGATCCAGCTGCTGCTCGGCGGCCTCGTCGTCGCCGTCAACCTCGCGCTCTACGGGCTCTGGCTCGCCCGCCGCCGCCCGCGGGCGCCGCGTTTGCTCGGACGCTTCCTGCCCGAGGCCGCCTCGGCGCGTCTTCGGGAAAGGAAGCGATGCAGACGGAGAAAACGGATGTCGTGATCGTCGGTGCCGGCCTCGCCGGCCTGAGCTGTGCCGTCGGCCTGCGCGGCCTGGGGCTGCGGGTGACGGTGCTGGAGAAGGCGGCCCGCGTCGGCGGCCGCGCGGCGAGCTGGATCGACCCGGCGACGGGCGACAGCGTGGACCTGGGCCCGCACGTGCTGCTGAGCGAGTACCGCAACATGCTCGCGCTGATGGACGCGCTCGGCACGCGCGAGCGCGTCGTCTGGCAGGCGCAGCCGCTCATCACGCTGCTCGAGGACGGCCAGGTGCTGAGGATGCAATCCTCGTCGGCGATGCCGCCGCTGCATCAGCTCGTGAACCTGCCGGTCGCGCTGCGCTCGCTGTCGCTGCGCGACCTGTGGTCGCTGCGCCGCGTCGCGTGGCAGGCGGTGCGCCGCGAGGAGGAGGACCTGCTGACGCTCGACGGGCTCGACGCGCGCAGCTTCCTGCGCAGCATGGGCGTGAGCGAGCACCTGATCGACTGGTTCTGGTCCACCGCCTGCATCTCGCTGCTGGCCGCGCCGGCGCAGCACTGCTCGGCCGCGAGCGTGATGCGGTTCTTCCGCATGATGGCGGTGCGCAGCGGCTACTGCTTCGGCTTCCCGGCGACGGGCCTGTCGGAGCTGTTCGCCGACGCCGCGCTGCGCGAGATCGCGCGCGACGGCGGGCAGCTGCGGCTCGGCACCGGCGTGCGGCGCGTAGAGCTCGAGCGCGGCGGCTTCTCGGGGCTCGTGCTCGACGACGGCAGCCGGCTGCAGGCGCGCTGGTGCGTCTGCGCGCTGCCGCCGCAGGCGCTGCTGGAGGTGCTGGCCCCCGGCACCTGGCCCGGCCTCGGCGCCGCGGCGCGCTTCCGCCCGAGCGCCTACATCAGCAGCTACCTGTGGTTCGACCGCAAGCTCGGCGACGAGAAGTTCTGGGCGCGCCGCTGGTCGCCCGAGGACCTCAACTGCGACTTCTACGACCTCTCGAACATCCGCGCCGGCTGGCAGGACCGCCCCTCGGTGATCGCGAGCAACTGCATCGACGCCGCCCGCTTCGGCGAGGTCCCGGACGAGGAGGTGGTGCGCCGCACGCTCGACGAGATCGCCGAGTTCCATCCCGGGGCGCGCCAGGCGCGGCTGCGCCACGCCGCGGTCCACCGCGTGCCGATGGCGATTCCCCGGGCCGGCCCCGGCACCGAGCGGCTGCGGCCCGCCACGCGCACGCCGGTGCGGCAACTGCTGCTCGCCGGCGACTGGACCCGCACCGGGCTGCCCTTCTCGATGGAGAGCGCGGTGCGCTCCGGCTGGCTCGCGGCCGAGCCGGTCGCGGCCGAGCTCGGACGGCCGCGCCGGCTCGCGCAAGCGGTGCCGGAGCCGGCCGGGCTCACCGCCTGGCTCAGCCGGCGCCGCCGCCGTGAGCCGCCCGGGGCGCGCTGACGGACGCGGGCCGGGAGACGGGCGCGCCGCTTGCTGAAGCCGGGGCGTCGCGGCATGTCGCCGCGCCCTGCCTGTCCACCGATGAGCCCTCCACTGATATCGCTCGGCAGCATCAATGCCGATTTCCAGGTCCGCGTCGACGAGGAGCCCGGCGAGCGCGAGACGCTCGAGGCGCACGACCTGCGGCGCCTGAGCGGCGGCAAGGCCGCCAACGTCGCCTACCTCGCGCACCGGCTCGGCCATCCGGCCCTGCTGCTCGGCCGCGTCGGCTGCGACGACCTCGCGACGCAGGCGCTCGGCTCGCTGCACGATTCCGGCGTCGACGTGCAGAGCGTGCGCCGCACCTGCAGCGCCGCCACCGCGGTGTCGATGATCATGGTGCCGCCCTCGGGCAAGAAGCGCATCGTGCTGGCGGGCAACGCCAACCTGGGCTGGGAGGCCGAGGACATCGAGGCGAGCTGCGCGGCGATCCGCACCGCGGACCCGGGAGCGCTGCTGGTGGCCGACTTCGAGATCGCGCCCGAGGCGGTGCGCGCCGCGCTGCGCACCGCGCACGAGCGCGGCCTGCGCACCGTGGTGGACCCGTCCTTCCCGCGCCACGTCGGCCGCGAGGACCTGCGCGGCGTGCATGCGCTCACGCCCAACGAGAGCGAGGCGCGCGAGCTCGCCGGCGTCGCCACGCCCGGTGCGCGCGGCGTCGCCGAGACGGCCCGCGCGCTCGCCGCGCTGGGGCCGCGCATGGTGTGCATCAAGCTCTCCGACGGCGGCTGCCTCGTCGCGCAGGGCGAGCGGATGGAGCACGTGCCGGCCGGCCGGGTCGAGATCGTCGACGCGACGGGCGCCGGCGACGCCTTCACCGGCGCGTTCGCGGTGGCGCTGCTCGAGGGGCGCGAGCCGGTGCAGGCGGCGGCCTTCGCGGTCGCGTGCAGCGACCTCGCGGTGACCGGCTACGGCTCGCAGCCCGCCTACCCGTCGCGCGAGGCGCTCGACGCGCACCTGAAGACGGTCGAGCCCGGCGTGCGCGCCTGGCCGGAGCCGGCGTGAGCGGCCCGGTCCCGGCCGACACGGGCGACGAGGCCTGGCGCGTCGTCTTCGAGCACTACGACGCCGACGACGAGACGCGCCGCGAGTCGCTGCTCGGTCTCGGCAACGGCCTGTTCTTCCTGCGCGGCTGCGCGCCGGAGGCCGTGGTCGGCGCGCAGCGCGACGGCGCGGCCGATCCGCGCCACTACCCCGGCCTCTACGTCGCGGGCTTCTACGACGAGTCGCCACGCGAGGTGAACGGCGAGACCGCGCGCATCGCGTCGCTCGCGCGGCTGCCGCATCCGCTGGCCCTCGGCCTGCACGCCGGCGGGGACGACGCCGCCTTCGCGATCGACGGGGTGGAGCTGCTGCACTACCGGCAGGTGCTCGAGATGCGCGACGGCCTCTCGCGGCGCGAGCTGGTGTGGCGCGACGCCGCGGGGCGCGAGACGCGCATCGACGAGGAGCGGCTCGCGAGCCTCGCTCAGCCGGGGCTCGCGCTGCTGCGCTGGCGCGTGCGGCCGCTGAACTGGACGGGCCCGCTGCGCGTGCGTGCCTGGCTGCCGCTGCAGGGCGGCAACGCCAAGGTCGGGCGCAGCCGCGCCTACGAGGGCCGCCGCGTCGACGTGCGGCCGCTGCCGGTGCCGGAGGGGCAGGCGGTGCTCGCGAGCACCGCCGACGGCCGCCGCGCGCTGCGCATCGCGGTGCGCCTGCGCGTCGACGGCGAGCCCGCCGGGCACCGCGGCGAGGAGCCGCAGGCGCTGTGGCAGGAGTGCCGCCGCGAGGCGCGCCGCGGCGAGGAGCTGCAGCTCGAACTGCACGCGCTCGTCTCGCGCCAGGAGGACGGGGCCCCGCCCGATCCTCCCGCATGGGAGCAGGCCGCCGCCGCGCAGCGCGAGGCCTGGGGCGGGCTGTGGAGCCGGGTGCATGCCGAGGCGCCCGGCGACCCGGAGCTGGAGCGGATCTGCCGCTTCAACGCCTTCCACCTGCTGCAGACCGCCTCGCCGCTGACGCCGGCGCTCGACGTCGGGCTGCCGGCGCGTGGCTGGCAGGAGGCCTACTTCGGCCATGTCTTCTGGGACGAGCTGCTCGCCTTTCCCTTCCTCAGCCCGCGGCGGCCCGACATCGCGCGCGGCCTGCTGTGCTACCGGCACCGCCGGCTCGGCGCCGCCCGTGCCGCCGCGCGGCAGGCCGGGCTGCGCGGCGCGATGTACCCCTGGCGCAGCGCGGCGAGCGGCGCCGAGGAGACGCCGCCCTGGCAGTTCATCCCGCCGTCCGGTCGCTGGAAGCGCGACCACACCCGGCTGCAGCGCCACATCGGCGCGGCCGTCGCCTACAACCTCTGGCACCACCACCTCGCCACCGACGACCGGGCGCTGCTGCTCGGCACCACCGGCGAGATGCTGGTCGAGATCGCGCGCTTCTGGGCCTCGATCGCCGCGCCGCACGAATGCGGCGGACGCTACGAGATCCGCGGCGTGATCGGGCCGGACGAATACCACGACGCCTACCCGGGCGCGAGCCGCCCCGGCCTCGACAACAACGCCTACACCAACGCGATGGCGGCCTGGACGCTGCGCTGCGCGAGCGCGCTGCCGCGGCGGCTCGATGCCGGGGACTGGCGGCGGCTGAAGGAGGCGACCGGGCTGCGCGACGCGGAGCTGGCACAGTGGGACGAGATCAGCCGCCGCCTGAAGCTGCCGCTGCACGAGGGCGGGCTGATCGAGCAGTTCGACGGCTACGAGCGGCTGCGCCCGGTCGACGCCGAGCCGCTGCCGCGGCGCGACCCCGGAATGCGCGAGGACTGGTGGCTCGACGCGCAGGGCGAGTCGGTCAACGCCTACCAGGTCACGAAGCAGGCCGACGTGCTGATGCTGTGCCACCTGCTCGGCCGCGAGGACTGCGAGGCGCTGGTCGCGCACCTCGGCTACCGGCTCGCGCGCGGCTGGTACGAGCGCACCGTGCGGCACCACCTCGCCCATGTGAGCCACGAATCGAGCCTGTCGCGCGTGGTCTGCGCCGGGGCGCTCGCCTCGGTCGACCCGGAGCTGTCCTGGCACTACTTCCGGCAGGCGCTGCACACCGACCTCGGCACCGGCGCGAGCGGCAGCACCCACGAGGGCCTGCACCTCGGCGCGATGGCCGGCACCTGGGACGTGCTGCAGCGGCACTACCTCGGGCTGCACCTGGAGGCCGACGGCGTCTGGCTGGACCCGCGGCCGCCGGCCGCGCTCGAGGAGTTCGCGACCACCGTGTGGATCCGTGGCCACCGGCTGCGCCTGCACCTGCGCGGCACCACGCTGCGCGCCTCGGTGGAGGAGGGCGACGCGACGGGCCTGCGGATGCGCCACCGGGGCGCGGCCTGCGTGCTGCGGCCCGGCGAGGTGCTCGAGATCGCGTGCCGCTGACCTTGCGCCGATCGCCCCCTGCACACCACGACGACCGAGGAGCCCCGATGTCCGACCCCATCCAGAAGTTCAGCGTCGTGCTGCGCTCCGAACTGCCGGCGCGCGAGCGCGCGCTGCTCGAGAAGTGGTGCTGCCGGGTCCCCGGCGACGCCGAGCCGCCGATGCTGCAGTTCCTGTGCACCGAGATCGACGAGACGCACGCCCACTACCTGGAGATGCGCACCTTCCGCCCCGGCGAGCCGCAGTTGCGCAGCATCCGCATTCCGCACGCCTTCGTGCTGCTGATCTCGGGCTCCCGCGACCATCCGCCGATCGGCTTCCTGGCCGGGGACGGCGGCGACGCGGACTGACGCAAGCCGGGCACCCTGCTTGCAGGAACCGCGGATCCCCCTTCACAGGAGAGCCGGCCCGGGTGCCGGAACGACGATGAGCGACGACGGACGCAAGGACCTCGACCGGGCCTACGAAGGCCTGGAGCGCGAAACCCCGGACCGGGTCTCGCGCGCCATCCGCTGGCTGCGTTCCCCCGGCTCGCGCTGGATCCGCCTGCCGCTCGGGCTGCTGCTGATCGCCGGCGGCGTCTTCGGCTTCCTGCCGATCCTCGGCTTCGAGTTCATCCCGATCGGCCTGCTGCTGGTCGCGCAGGACATCCCCTTCCTGCAAGGCCCGGTCGGCCGCCTCACGCTGTGGCTGGAGCGCAAGTGGGTGGCGCTGCGGCAGCGCTGGCACGACCGCCGCCGCTAGGGGCGCGGTCCCGGAGGAGGTGGCAAGGGTCGGGTTTAAACCGGAATGCTGCGTCCCGGCCCCGCGATCGCAGCTGAACAGGAAGGTCGTTCCTGCAGAGGCGGCGGCCCGGTCTCCGCCTTCAGAAGCGGAAGGGGAAGGCGACGCTCAGCCGGAAGTCGGGGGCGTTCCCGGTCAGGCCGGCGCCCACCAGCACGTCCAGCGCAGTCGAGGAGTTGAGCACCAGGGCCCCGCCGAGCTCGAGCATCGCCAGAGGATCGTCGCTGCCCGGGATCCGGATTCCCTCGATCCTCGTGCGTTCGAAGAAGGACAGGCTCAAGGCGGCCCTCAAGGAGGCAGCGGGGCTCACTGCGAGCGCGGTGCCGAAGCGCAGCTCGTGGCTGTCGCCGGGCCGCACGTCGAGGCCGCTCCTCGTGCGGCCGAAGACATGGGTGAAGGTGTAGCTGCCGAAATGGACCAGGGGGTCCATGCGCTTCACCGCGGTCAGCCCGGCCTGGAGCGCATCGAAGCCACTGCCGAGTGCCACGGGCCGCGGGCTCTCGAACAGCGTGTTGCGGCCCGTCGAAGCCTGGTAGCCGAGCCGCCCGGTGAGGCTCAGCGGCGCCGGCCCCTCGCTCAGGAACTGGCGCGACAGGCCGACGCTCAGGTCGCCGATGCCGTCGGCGCTGCGCATCGAGGCCGTGTCGTCGCGGCGCCGCTCGAACACATAGGGCAGCGCCGCGTCGAACTGCAGCCGGGCGGGCAGGCCCATCCGGAACACGAGTCCGGGACCGAAGGAGTCGCGGCGGAAGTCGGAGCTGCCGTCGTCGAGGTGCGAATAGACGACGTTCGGCTCGAGCTCGAAGGTGCCGGCCGAGAGCAGCAAGCCGTTCTCGCGCACCAGCGCCCGCTCGAGCGCGCGGTTGACGTCCTCCTCGGCACCCTCCGGGACAGCAGGCTCCGCACGCGCTGGTGCGATCCGCCGCGGCGTCAGTTCCCGCTCCAGCATCTCGACGCGCTCGCGCAGGCGCCGGTTCTCGGCCTCCTTCTCGGCCAGCCGTCGCTGCAGGTCCTCCAGGCCCTGTGCCCACAGGGACGAGGAGGCCAGCAGCGCCACCCCCACCAGACAAGATCTCGCCACCTCACGGACTCCCATTCCCTGGCCTCCCGGTGATCGCGAAGCCCAGCCCGGGCCACGCCGCCGCGAATTCGTCCTGACGCATCTCGTAGTTTCCGAAACTCGGATCGGAGATGGACACGGTGCCTTCCCCCACCTTGCGCACGACCACGAAATGCGGGTACCCGCGCAGCTGCAGCGGCACGATCATCGGCAGCGCGCCGGCCAGATCCTCCAGCCCCATGCCCTCATAGCCCTCGCTCTCGAAACCGAGCTGCGAGACGTAACGCTTCATGTCGAGCAGCGAGAAGCCGCCGCGGTAGCGCACGCGCAGCGGGTCGGTGCGGCGCAGCATGCCGTGCGCAACCTGCTTTTCCGAAACGGGAAAATTCCTGTAATAAGTCAGAACGGTGGCGAGCGCCGCGGCACCGCAACTGTTGTCCCATTGCTGGATGATCACGTTTTCATGGCGGCGCTCGAGCAGCGAGCGCACCGGGCGCTCCGCCTGGACGGCCGCGGAAAACACCAGCAGCCCGATGAGAAGGAATTTCGATTTCATGAAAATAATGGAAAGAAGGGCCGGAAATCCTTCCGCCCCTTCTCCGGTTTTCGATCAGCAGTCACCGGCCTGTGGATCCGGTCGGATTGGTGTTGATCCTTGACGCTCCGGGCGGCAGGTTGAAGTTGGCCAGCTTGGAAGGAGAGGTGGCGCCGGAGCCACTGCCCGGATTCGAGGCGTCCGCCCCGTTGCCCCAGCCGTTGTTGCCGCAGACCCCGCCACGGCAGTTGGTCGGAATCGCTGGTGGACAATAGGGCGGCGGTGGCGGGGTGTAGGTGCCTGCCACCACCTCGTCGAGCTGGGCATTCGTCATTTTCCTCGGTTCAGCGGCCGCGGGAAGCGACAACAGCGCACTCAGCGCAACGATGGAGCCTAAGACCTTGAGCATAACAACCTCCAGGTGAAATAGCCGCCATGCGGCATATCGGAAATCGCGCATTCCGGATCGGGATCCGGGCTTGAAACTCTCTGCCGATTTCGAGGCTGCGGCAAGCCAAGACCCCGATAGGGGCGCATGATAAGAGTCGAGCGCCTCCATGTTCCAGGATGTTTCCTGATCGGCAAGAAAACACCATCCTGCCCATCGTTGTTACATATTGGAACCGGATATTTCCACTTCAAGAAGTTATTCCGCTCCGCCCAGCGTTCCCGGCGCCTGCGCCCCTGGGCCCCTCCGGCTCGAGGCAGACCCGGGAATTCTTCCGCAGGCCTGCCCCATGGCGGCGGGCTCCTGTGCGGGCTCGGGGTCCGCCCCAGCACGCCGAAACGAAGGCGAAGCCGCAGAATAGGGGCCGGAAACGCACGGACCGCGCACGGCCGGTGCGCCCTCCGGCATCCCCAGGCCTCGGACAGCCGGGGCACCGGCCTCGTCCGACACGGAACTCCATGCGAATCGCACCCCTGACCGAAGACGAAGACGCCCGGATCGCGCTGCTGTCGTCGATCGACATCCTCGACTCCGCCCCCGAGGACTGCTTCGACCGCGTCACCCGCCTGGCGGCCCGCCTGCTGGACACACCGATCGCGCTCGTGACGCTGATCGACGAGCACCGCCAGTGGTTCAAGTCCCGGGTCGGGCTGCAGGTCGCGGAAACGCCGCGCGACCTGTCCTTCTGCGCGCATGCGCTTCACCGCGAGGGCACCTTCGTCGTGCCGGACGCCACGCGCGACGAGCGCTTCTTCGACAACCCGCTGGTCACCGGGGCGCCCTACATCCGCTTTTATGCGGGCGTGCCGCTGCGCTCGAGCGAAGGCGTCCCCCTGGGCGTGCTCTGCGTGATCGATCAGAAGGCCCGGCAACTCGCCCCGCAGGACGAGGAGACGCTGCAGGACCTGGCCGCGCTGCTGAGCCAGGAGCTGGTGCGCCGGGAGATGGCAGCGAAGGCACGCGCCTCGATGAGCTTCCATCTCGAGACCGATGCGAGGGGAGCGTCCCCGGTCTTCAGGTACGCGAGCGAGAAGCTGGCGGAACTCGTGGGCTGCACTCCCCGGGACCTGTGCCGCGATGCCGGCCTGTTCCTGCGCGGCATCGCACCTGAGCACCGCGAACGGCTGAGGGCCCTGGCGAGCCGCGCCGCCGCCAGCAACACCGGAGGCAGCTGCCAGCTTCGCCTGGTCCGCGCGGAGGGCGAGCCGATGTGGTGCGAGATCAACGCCGTGCCCCGCCGGCTGCCCGACGGTCGCATCCGCTGGAGCGGCTACCTCGCCGATGTGACGCACGACCGGCGGATCCAGGAACGGATCCGCGAGAACGACAAGCTGCGCCTGGGCTCGATGCTCGCGATGGGCGTCGCCCACGACTTCAACAACCTGCTCGGCACCCTGAGGGGCTCGCTCGAGCTGGCGCTGCTGGACGCGCCCGCGGACTCGCGGCAGCAGCGCCACCTGAGCCGCGCGCTCCAGGCCTCGGAACGGGCGGCCACGCTGGTTCGGCAGCTGCTCGACTACGCTCGCCAGACCCCGTCCCGGCCGGTCGCGCTGCGCCTCGGGTCCTTCCTGCACGAGCTGCGCCCGCTGCTCGAGCTGGCGCTCCCGGCGCCGGTCGGGCTCGCCATCGAGGTGGCGCAGGAGTGCGAGGTCGCGGCCGACGTGATCCAGCTGGAGCAGGTGCTGCTCAACCTGGTGAGGAACGCGGGCCACGCGCTGCGGGGCCGCGGGGCCCAGGACGTCGAGCTGCTGCTCGACGCGCTCCCCGCCGACCGCAGCCCGCTCAAGTGTCCGAGCGCGCGGCTGCGCGTCAGGGACCATGGCTGCGGCATCGCCGCCGAACACCTCGGGGACGTGTTCCAGCCCTTCTTCACCACCAAGCCGGTCGGGGAGGGAACGGGGCTGGGCCTGGCGGCCACGCAGGGCATCGTGACCGGCCACGGCGGCCGCATCGAGGTGCAGAGCACGCCGGGCGTCTCCACCACCTTCACCGTGTGGCTGCCGCTGGCCGCCGCGAGCGCCTAGCAGGGTCCTTCCTGCGCCCGCGGCCCGCTGCCGGGCGCGGCGTCGTGGGCCCCCCCCTGGAACGTCGCTTGCCCGGGATGAGGCTTCAGCACGCTTCAGCACACGAGGTGGAACCATGGACACACGGAAAGATGCTCTCCAGCTGGCCGCCAGCGCCGCGATCGGCGCACTGGCGATGTACCTGATGGACCCGGATCGAGGCCGCAGGCGCCGCGCCCGGCTCGGCAACGCGATGACGGATCTCCCGCATCGCATGCGGCCGGAAGCCGGCCTCCTGCCGCACGCCCGGCGAGGCCACCGCCTCGACCTCGACCTGCAGGAATCCATGCCTCACAGCACCGGCGGCGTGGGACTGCTCTCCCTGCTCGCCGGCGCGGCCGCGGCGGCGTATGCCTGGCGCCGCTTCGGCTCGGGCCAAGGCGCGGCAGACAGCCGGATCGAGGTGAGCCAGTCGATCGAGATCGATGCCCCGATGGAGACGGTGTTCGACCTCTGGTCGAATTACGAGAATTTCCCGCGCTTCATGTCGAACGTGGAAGAAGTGCGCCCGCTCGGCGGCAGGCGCTCGCACTGGGTCGTCAAGGGGCCGGCGGGCAGCCGGGTAGAGTTCGACTCGGTGCTCGTCACCAGCGAGCGCCCGCGCCTGCTGAGGTGGAACAGCGAGCCCGACAGCCAGGTGCAGCACGAAGGCATGGTCCGGCTCGAGCCGTCGGGGCATGGCACGCGCGCCACCGTGCACATGGGCTATCGCCCGCCGGCCGGTGCGCTGGGCCATGCGGTCGCCTCGCTGTTCGGCCGCAATCCGGACCAGGAGCTGGCGGACGACCTGCGGCGGATGAAAGCCTTCATCGAGACCGGCGTCCCGGCAAGCGATGCGGCACAGCGCCCTGGCCAGACGCCGCTGATGACGTCCGAGCAGGCGGGCGCGCGCCTGTGAGGCGGCGGCGGGATCGGGCATCCCTTGGCGACGAGGGCCACCGCCATCCGACCCCCCGCCGCGCCCGGCTCACGCCGTGCTTCCGCACCGACGGCAGCGCCGTCGGTGCCCACGCAAGGAAGATTCCCGACATGACAAGCGAATTCCTCACCGGCCAAGCCGGGCCGGGACCCGACGTCGCCCCCTCGCCGTCCCCCTCGAGGCCCGGTCCCGACGTGGTGCCGAACCCGATCGGTCCCGACATCCAGCCGCCCTCGCCGGCACCCGAGATCGTGCCCGCATCGCCCCCGGACGTCGGACCGCCCTCGACGGCGCCCGAGATCACGCCCGGCACCACGGGCCCGGAGATCACGCCTCCCGGCACGATTCCCGAGGTGAGCGCCTGAGCAGAGCGGCCGGCGCACGCCCCCGCATGCGCCGCATCGGCGCCGCCCCTCGCCGGGGCGACGCCGATGACGGCTAGATGCCGGTCGGGTAGGTCTCCGGCTCGGTGCGCGGCTGCCACAGCGAGGACGGGTCCAGCGGCGTCACCGCGCGCGTCTCGTCCAGGTGCACCACCGCGTCGAACTGCTCCGACAGGGAGGCGCGGAAGTAGTGGCTCATCAGCTCGTTGTCGGGGCGGTAGATCACCCCGATCGCCCGCTCGAGCCGGCTCGCCGCGAGCGGCCGCGCCAGCTCGCCCTGCAGCGGCAGGAAGAAGGCGTCGAGCTCGCTGTCGTGCAGCAGGCCCTCGATGCTGTCGTCGCGCGAGGGCCGCACCGGCTTGAGCTCGGCGGGCTCGCCCCAGTCCGAGGCGGCCGCGACCGTGCCGGTGTGGGTCGTGAAGCCGAGCAGGAAGGTCTCGCCGGGCGCGCAGGCGCGCTGGCGCACCAGCTGCCCGAGGTTGAGCTGGCCGCGCTGCGCCGCCTGCGTCGCGCGAGCGTCGCCGATGTGCGAGTTGTGGGCCCACACGACGATCCTCGCCGGGCGGCCGCGCTGCCGGGCGATGTGCTCCTCGAGCGCCGCCAGCGTGTCGGCCATGTGCGTGTCGCGCAGGTTCCACGAATGGGTGCGGCCGTCGAACATCGTGCGGTAGTAGCGCTCGGCGTTGCAGACCACCTTCGCGTTCTGCTGCGCGTAGAAGAGCTCGTCGGCGCCGCCCGGCGCGTCGGCCGGCAGCCGCCGCGCGAGGTCCTCCGACATCTCGCGCAGTTGCTGCTCGGCCTCGCGCTCGCAGTCCTCGGTCAGGCCCGCGCTCGTCGAGAAGCCGTACTCCTGCGGCTCGAGCGACAGGCCGTCGAAGCAGGCGTAGCGGCTGCGCGCGCGGCGGGCCGCCTCGGTGTCGACCTTCTCGAGGTAGCGGATCACCGAGTGCATCGAGTTGTGCAGGCTGTAGAGGTCGAGCCCGAAGAAGCCGACGCGGCCGAGCGGCTCGCGCACCGAGTCGTTGTGGCCGCGCAGCCACTCCACCAGGTCGCGCGTCTCCTCGTTGCGCCACATCCAGCGCGGAAAGCGCATGAAGCCGCCGAGCGCCTCGTCGGCGCTGTCCAGGTCCGACAGGCCCTGCACGTAGCGGCTCACGCGCAGCGCGTCGGGCCAGTCGGCCTCGACCGCGACCGCGTCGAAGCCCTTGTCGAGGATCAGCCGCTTCGTGATCTCGGCGCGCAGGCGGTAGAACTCGTGCGTGCCGTGGGTCGCCTCGCCGAGCAGCACCAGGCGCGCGTCGCCGATGCGCTCGATGATGGGCGCGACGTCGCGCAGACCCTGCAGCGGATGCGCCTGTTGCCGGATCGCCCGGACCAGGTCCGGGGGTTGGCTGCTCATGTCCAAGATGTCCTCCTCATGTGGGATCAGCGTGGTGGATAGGCGATGGGGCAGCCTGCGCGGCCGCATCGCCCGGTGTGCCGGAGTGAGCAACCGGCATACCGCCCTCGACGCCACAGGAGGGGCGTGAGCGCGAGAGGGGGGAGGACAGGGGGACGCGAGACGGGCAGGGGCGGGCCGCCGCGGCAGCCCGGCCTTGCCGCTCATGGGGGAAAGCGGCCGTTCGAGGGAAAGCGTGCGCCTGCCTGCGACGGCAGGCAGGCGCGGCGGCTCTCAGACGTTGCGGATCACCACCAGCCGCGACAGGCCGAAGATGTTCACCGGCGTCACCGACTCGACCTTCCAGTCATGGGCGAGGATGTGCTGCTCGTAGGTGAAGTCCGAGCGGAAGCCGACCCGGTCGGCGAGCGAGCGCACCGCCTGCTCGAGGAACCACCAGAAGCGGCTGCCGCTGAAGTGGTTCAGCACGATGATCACGCCGTTCTTGCGGCACACGCGCCGGGCCTCGGCGACGAGCTGCGCCGGATTCGGCGTCACCGACAGCACGTAGGGCAGCGTCACGCAGTCGAAGCTGTGGTCGGGGAAGTCCATCTTCTCCGCGTCCATGTAGCGCAGCGTGATGTCGCGGTCGGGCAGCGAGGCGCTGCGCTTGCGCGCATGCTCGAGCATCTCCTCCGACAGGTCGATGCCGACCACACGGCTCGACGCCGGGTAGTCGAACAGGCTCAGGCCGGTGCCGATGCCGATCTCGAGCACCGACTTCGGCGCCATCGCCGCCGTCAGGCGTGTCATCGCCCGTCTCCCCGGCCCGAGCACCGCGCCGAAGGTCCAGTCGTAAATCGGCGCATAGGCGCGGTAGGTTCGGACAACCTGCTGTCGATTGATTGTGTTCATGCCGGTCAGATAAGCCTATCCCTGTTGCACATCGGGTCCGCGGTCCTCGGGGAGCGCCGCGGGGTGTTCTTGTTTCGTCCGCCTGGCAGTGCATGTGCCGCACCGCCCGCGGACCGGCCGGCGCGGCGCCCGGGCCGCCCGCGGCATCCACGAAAGACCCTGCTGCGTCATCCGCGTCTCCGTGTTTACATCACAGATTGCGGGAATTGCCAAATCCGGCACGTGCGCCAAGCAGCGCCAAGGGTACAGGCAGGCGAGCCGCGGCGCGGAAAAGATGTCCCGCATGCGCCGCGCAGCCCCCCGGCACACCGTTCGCCACCCACGGCAGGCAGGGACGGCGCCGACTGCCGCCCCCACCCGGACGGAGCGGTTGCAAAGATGAGCATCGTCGTTTTCTGGCTCGCCCCCGCGGACGATGAGCCCGGGGCGCCCGCCGGGCTGCTTCGCCCGCAGGCCCGGGCCTTCGGCAGCAGCGAACTCTCGCAGGCACTGGCGCATTGCGAGAGCCTGCGGCGCGCCGGCATGCGGCATGTCGCGATCTCGAGCGAGCCCGACGAGAGCGTGACGCTGCCCGGGGTCAGCGACGCGCTGCCCGAGGGCTACGACTGGAAGAAGCGGCGCGAGTGATCGCGGGATCGCGGGATGCGCGGGGGCGGGGCAGGGCCGGCAGCGGGGCGTTCGTCGCCGCCCCCGCCGACTCCGCCCGGCGGGCACGGACCGGGGCGCAGGCGCGCTCAGTCCGCGGTCTCCGGCGCAGCGGCGAGCAGGCTCACCGCGCGACGCAGCGAGGCCGGCACGTCGCGCGTATCGCGGCCGTCCGCCTCGACGGCGTAGCGGTTGCCGGCCGGCAGCAGGTGCATGCGCACGCCGAGCATCTCGAGCCGCTCGCTCGCCGCCGCCTGCGCGACGTTGGAGCCCATGCCGCGGCCGTCGAGCAGCGTGACGACGCCGCGGCCCACCACCTCGATGCCGCGGCCCTGCTCGACCACGAGCGCGGTGTCCTCGTCGATGCCGATGCCGAGCGCCTGCGGCCGCTGGGCGAGCGCCGACAGCAGCCGGCCGAGCCGGCGGCGTTCGGAGAAGTGCTGGTCGATGATCGCGCCCGGCAGCAGCGCGAGCCCCTGGTCGAGCCGCGCGGCGTCCTTCTCCGGCAGCGCCGGGTTGCGCCCCTCGGCCAGCATGTGCAGGGACAGCGCCGCGGCGCCCGCACTGGTGCCGCCGATGCAGGCGCCCCGCTCGCGATAGGCCTGCTGCAGCGCCCGCTGCGTGGCGCTGCCCCCGGTCACCGCCATCAGCCGCCGCTGGTCGCCCCCGGTCAGGAAGATGCCGTCGACCGACAGGATCGTCTCCACCGCGCGCGGATCGTCCGCCTCCTCGCGGGTGCGCATGTCGAGCGGCACGCAGTGCCCGGCGCCGAGCGCCATGAAGGCGCGCTCGCAGCTGGTCCAGCTCAGGTCGGGCACGCCGCTGGCGGCGGTCATCACGGCGATCGCGGGGGAGGGCGCGCCGCACAGCTCGACGAAGCGGCGCAGCACCTGCATGTCCTCGCGCCGGTCCTCGGCGCCACCGATCGCGACGAGATGGCCGACGCGCCGCTTCGGCGGGCGCGCCACGGCACGGGCGGCGGCCAGCGCGGCGACGGCGATCAGGAACTCTCTGCGTTTGGGCATCGGGACGGCGGACGGGGGAACCGCGGACCATGTTGCCCCCTCCGCGGGCAACTGCCAAGCATCCCCACGCGGAGCCGGGCCCCCGCCGGAGCGCCGCGTGCCCGAGAACTCCACCGTCCCGCACGGATCCGGCCCGTCTCAGGGAAGCCGGCCGGTCTTCTGCAGCACCCGCAGGAGCGCCTCCTCGATGCGCCGCTCCAGCCCCTCGTCGTCGCGCGGCGCCTCCATCGGGATGATCGAGATGCCGCCGCTCGCCTCGAGCACGGCGTACTTGATCTGGTCCATCCTGGCGATCCCCCCGTTCTGGCGCGCCGCCTGCAGGATGTCGTCCCGGGTCACACGCGAACGGTCCACCGCTTCCTGGAGCACCTTGCCGTGGTCCACCAGCACCAGGGGCGTGCCCTCGGCGACCTTCTCGAGCGCGCTGTACTTCCACTTCAGGAAGCCCAGCATCCGGTCCAGCGCGACCAGCGAGAGGATGACCGCGAGCCCGTTGGACAGCGAGCGGTCGTCGTCGACCAGCGCGTTCTGCGTCGCCTCGCTGATGATGAGCAGCAGGATGAAGTCGAAGGTCGACATCTCGGAGAGCGTGCGCTTGCCCGCCAGGCGCAGGATCACGAGCAGGAACAGGTAGACGACGAAGGTGCGGAGAAAGACATCCATGCCGGTGGCTCCTTGCTCAGGGATAGACGAACTGGCCGAAACGCTGCCGCGGGCCCTCCGCCACCGACACCCAACCCTCCAGCAGGCCGGCGCTCTTCGGCTCGAAATGGAAATACGCGTCCACCGGTCGCGCTGACTCGGTGTTGAAGACGAAGGAGGTCCCGTCGTCCTGCGCGATGACCTTCTCCGGCTCGGGCGTGACCTCCTTCAGCTCGACGTTCTCCAGGTACCCGCGGTCCAGCATCACGCGCACGCTGCCCTTGGAGGCCGGCAGCGTGACCTTGATCCGCTCCCCGGACTTCTTGCGCGCGAAGCGCTTGTATTCCATCAGCGTCGCGCCGTCGGGCCCCTGCAGCCGGGCGTCCGCCAGCGGCCCCTGGCCGAGCAGCCCGAGCACGATGGCGCCGAGCAGCGCATAGAGGAAGCCCCAGGCCACGCGCTCGACGGTCCACTCGACCCGCTGCTGCCGCAGGTCCTCGCAGATCTGCATGTCCGGATACCTTCTCGGCTCCATACGGTCTCGCTGCTCGTCGCCCTTCATCCGCCCGCCCCGCCGGAGCACCCGCTGGCCCCGCCTCCCCCGGCGGCTTCAGGGCTCGCCGACATGCCGCGGGAAGAACATCACCGCCTGCGCCTGCGGGCAGTACTGGGTCGCGAGCGGACGCTCGCTCAGCTCGAGCGTGCGCAGGACGTCGGCGATCGGGTGGCTGCCGAGCTCGAGCGACGCGGCCCAGCCGTGCAGGTGCTCCACCGCCCTCTGCTGGCGCACCCGCAACGCGGTCAGCAGCGGCACGCCGTCCTTGACCGTGTAGCTGCGCGCGTGCAGCGTGCGCTGGCTGCCCGCGGGCTCGGTGTCGCAGCGCAGCGTGGCGAGATGCCGGCCCTCGTGCGAGACGGTGCAGGCGAGCTGCGCGCCCTGGCGCTCGAAGGCGATGTCGGCGACGAACTTCGGGAAGCCCGCGATGCCGATGCCCGCCTCGCAGGCGCGCCGCGTCGTCACCGGCATCTGCCAGATGTAGGCGCTCGCGGTGCCGCCGAGCGCGTCCTTCAGCGCCGAGGCGATGGCCGGCAGGTTCGCGCCGAAGCCGATCGGCACCGCGATCACGAACTCGTCGTAGGGCCCGAGGTCCGAGGCCCGGTACTCGAGCGCGGCGAAGGCGATCAGGCAGCGGCCCGGCAGCATCTCGATCGGCCGCATGTCGCGGTGCGGCAGCAGCGGCGCGACGCGCGCGGTCGCCGCGCTGAAGACCGCCGTCATCATGCCGAGGTCGGGGATGAAGAGCGGCAGCCGCGCGTCGAGCTGCGGCAGCTCCCACTGCAGCAGCCCCTCGAAGAGGCCGCCCAGACGTTCCCCCTCCGAGCCGGGATGCCGTGACGTGATGGGATCGTCCATGGCCGCAGCCCGTGCAATCGGCATGCCGCGCGCCGCCGGCGTCGCGCCCGGCGCTCCCGCGGGACAGACGTGCAGCTTCTGCAGCGTGGGACTCGCGACTTTGCATGCAAGAAATGCATATCCGGCACATGCAGCCGGAGGCGAGGCCGGCTGCAGGGGGAAAACACCCCCGCATCGGCGTTCCTGCGGGGAGCAGGCGGCGGGCGGCGATGGGCACGCTGCCTGCTCGGGGACTCGCGATGTCCTCCGGATACCCCCCACCCGATACTGCCCGCGGCACCGCCCCTCTGCGGCGGCCGTGCCCCCATCCACGCAGCCTTGCCTGCAGGAGCACGCGATGAGCGCCGAGCCCAGACCGCTCGAGGTGCCGCTCGCCGACCTGCGGCGCGGCACGCCGCGCCCCCTCGCGCCGCTGCCGCCCGAGGAGCAGGCGCGCGCCGACCTCTACGCGCTCGCCGCGCGGCTGTTGCTGGCGCCGCCCGACGCGGCGCTGCTCGCCGAGCTCGGCGGCGCGGACGCGCTGCCGAGCGAGCAGGCCGATCATCCGCTCGACCGGGCCTGGGAGCGCCTGGTGGCCGCCGCAGGCGTCCTCGACGAGGCCGCGGTCGCCGACGAGTTCGACCGGCTGTTCGTGAGCATCGGGATGCCGGCCGTCAACCCCTACGGCTCGCTCTACCAGAGCGGCTTCATGATGGAGAAGCCGCTGGCCGCGCTGCGCGACGACCTCGCCGCGCTCGGGCTTGCGCGCCGGCCCGGCAGCGGCGAGCTCGAGGACCACCTCGCCGCGCTGTGCGAGACGATGCGGCTGCTGATCGCCGGAGCCCCGGGGCTGCCGCGGCGGCCGCTCGCGGTGCAGAAGGACTTCTTCGACAGACACCTCGCGCCCTGGTACGAGCGCTGCCTGGACGACCTGCGGCAGGCCGAGGGTGCGAACTTCTACCGCCGCGTGGCGGACTTCATGCATGCCTTCCTCGACGTCGAGGCCGAGGCCTTCGACATCGACGAGGACGAAGACGACGCCGGTGGCGCGCCGCCCCCCGGTGCCGAACAGCGAGAGGAGACCAGGCGATGAAAACCCCCGAGAACCGACTCCAGCGCCGCACCTTCATGGCGGCGGCGCTGTGCACCCCGGCGATCGCCGCCGTCGCGCTGATCGGCCGGTCGCGGCCGGCGCCGGCGCCCGTGGCCGCAGCGCCCGCCGACGAGCCGCCCGTGCCCGCCGCCGAACAGGGCGGCTACCACGAGACCGAGCACATCCGGCAGTACTACGCCTCGGCCTCGTTCTGAGGAGCCCGCCATGACCCTTCTCAGGAAGAAATCCGACACGCCCGTCCAGCCCGGCGGCAGCAGCCTGCTGCGCAAGGGGCTCGGCCGCATCGGCCAGCACACGATGACGCGGCGCAACTACCTGGTGCGCGCGGGCGTCGCGGCGGGCGCGGGGCTGCTCGCGCGCCACCTGCCCTTCAACGTCATCCAGCCGGCCGCGGCGGCGACCACCGCGAGGGAGGACGGCGCCGAGATCCGGCACACCGAGGGCGGCACGCCCGAGCTCAAGCGCACCATCTGCAGCCACTGCTCGGTGGGCTGCTCGGTCAACGCGATCGTGCAGAACGGCGTGTGGGTCCGGCAGGAGGCCTCGTTCGAGTCGCCGCTGAACATGGGCGCGCACTGCGCCAAGGGCGCCTCGGTGCGCGAGCACGGCCACGGCGAGCACCGGCTGCGCTACCCGATGAAGCTCGTGGACGGCAAGTACCAGCGCATCAGCTGGGAGCAGGCGATCAACGAGATCGGCGACCGGCTGCTGCAGATCCGCGAGCAGTCGGGCCAGGACTCGGTGTTCTGGATCGGTTCGAGCAAGTACAACAACGAGCAGGCCTACCTGCTGCGCAAGTTCGTCTCGATGTGGGGGACGAACAACACCGACCACCAGGCCCGCATCTGCCACTCGACCACGGTGGCGGGCGTCGCGCAGACCTACGGGTTTGGTGCGATGACCAACTCCTTCAACGACCTGCACAACACGAAGGCGGTGCTGTTCATCGGCTCCAACCCGTGCGAGGCGCACCCGATCTCGATGCTGCACTTCCTGCACGCGAAGGAGCTCGGCGCGAAGATGATCGTGGTCGACCCGCGCTTCACGCGCACCGCGCGCTTCGCGCACCACTACGTGCGCATCCGCCCCGGCACCGACATCCCCTTCGTCTGGGGCATGCTGTGGCACATCTTCCAGAACGGCTGGGAGGACAAGGAGTACATCGCGCGGCGCACCTACGGCATGGACGAGGTGCGCAAGGAAGTGGGGAAGTGGACACCGGACAAGGTGGCCGACGTCACCGGCGTGCCGGAGGCCTCGGTGCGGCTCGCGGCCGAGATGCTCGCGAAGAACAAGCCCTCGTCGGTGGTCTGGTGCATGGGCATCACGCAGCACCACGTGGGCACCGCCAACGTGAGGACGCTCTCCATCCTGCAGCTCGCGCTCGGCAACATCGGCATCGCCGGCGGCGGCGCGAACATCTACCGCGGCCACGACAACGTGCAGGGCGCCACTGACGTCGGCCCCAACCCGGACTCGCTGCCCGGCTACTACGGCCTCGCCGAGGGCGCCTGGAAGCACTTCGCCACCGTCTGGGGCGTGGACTACAACTGGCTCGTGTCGCGCTACGCCTCCAAGGCGCTGATGGAGAAGCCCGGCATGACGGTCTCGCGCTGGTTCGACGGCGTGCTCGAGCGCGGCGAGTACGTGGACCAGCCCAACCCGCTCAAGGCCTGCATCTACTGGGGTCACGCGCCCAACAGCCAGACGCGGCTGCCGGACATGAAGGCGGCGATGCAGAAGCTCGAGCTGCTCGTCGTGATCGACCCCTATCCGACGATGACGGCGGCGATGCACGGCAGGAAGGACGGCGTCTACCTGCTGCCCGCCGCGACGCAGTTCGAGACGCAGGGCTCGTGCACGTCGTCCAACCGCAGCGTGCAGTGGCGCGAGCGCGTGATCCAGCCGATCTTCGAATCGAAGACCGACCACGAGATCATGTACCTCTTCGCGAAGAAGTTCGGCTTCGCGGAGCAGCTGTGCAAGAACATCAAGGTCGTCAACAACGAGCCGGTGATCGAGGACATCCTCCGCGAGATCAACCGCTCGGTGTGGACGATCGGCTACTCCGGCATCTCGCCGGAGCGGCTCAAGCTCCACATGGAGAACAAGCACACCTTCAACCCGACGACGCTGCGCGCCGAGTCGGGGCCGTGCAAGGGCGACTACTACGGCCTGCCCTGGCCCTGCTGGGGCTCGCCGGAGATGAAGCATCCCGGCACGCCGATCCTCTACGACCTCTCCAAGACGGTCGCCGAGGGCGGCCTGCCGTTCCGCGCGAACTGGGGCGTGGAGCACAACGGCCAGAGCCTGCTCGCGGCGGACGGCTCGACGACCAAGGACAGCGAGATCGACATCGGCTACCCCGAGTTCGACCATGTCTTCCTCAAGCGCCTGGGCTGGTGGGGCGACCTCACGCCCGAGGAGCAGAAGCTCGCCGAGGGCAAGAACTGGAAGACCGACCTCTCGGGCGGCATCATCCGCGTCGTCATCGCGCACGGCTGCGCACCCTACGGCAACGCCCGCGCGCGCTGCAACGTCTGGAACTTCCCCGACCCGGTGCCGGTGCACCGCGAGCCGCTGATGACGCCGCGGCGCGACCTGCTCGCCGCCTACCCGACCTACGAGGACCGCGCGACGCACTGGCGGCTGCCCACGCTCTACCGCTCGGTGCAGGCGCTCGACGTCTCGAAGGACTACCCGCTCATCATGACCTCGGGACGGCTGGTCGAGTACGAGGGCGGCGGCGACGAGACGCGCTCCAACCCCTGGCTCGCCGAGCTGCAGCAGGCGATGTTCGTCGAGATCAACCCGCACGACGCGGCGCAGATCGGCACGCGGTCCAAGGAGTTCGTCTGGGTCGAGACGCCCACCGGCGCGCGGCTCAAGGTCTACGCGATGGTCACGCAGCGGGTGCCGCAGGGCGTCGTGTGGATGCCCTACCACTTCGGCGGATGGTGGATGGGCGAGGACCTGCGCGCCAACTACCCGGAAGGCGCCGCGCCGATCGTGCTGGGCGAGGCCTGCAACACCGGCTGGACCTACGGCTACGACGCCGTGACGATGATGCAGGAGACCAAGGTCTCGATCTGCCGCCTCGCCAAGTTCGCCTGAACCCACAGGAGACGATCCATGGCTGCCCGAATGAAATTCATCTGTGACACCGAGCGCTGCATCGACTGCTTCGGCTGCGTCACCGCCTGCAAGAACGAGAACGAGACTCCCTGGGGCGTGAACCGCCGCCGGGTTGTCACGATCAACGACGGGGTGCCCGGCGAGCACTACATCTCGGTGGCGTGCATGCACTGCACCGACGCGCCGTGCATGGCGGTGTGCCCGGTGGACTGCTTCTACCACACCGAGGACGGCATCGTGCTGCACGACAAGGACCAGTGCATCGGCTGCGGCTACTGCTACCTGGCCTGCCCGTTCGGCGCGCCGCAGTTCCCCGAGACCGGCGCCTTCAACCACCGCGGCAAGATGGACAAGTGCACCTTCTGCGCCGGCGGCCCCGAGCCCGACACCTCGGAAGCCGAGTTCAAGAAGTACGGCCGCAACCGCATCTCCGAAGGGAAGCTGCCGGCCTGCGCCGAGATGTGCGGCACGAAGGCGCTGATCGGCGGCGACGCCAACATCATCGCCGCGATCTACAAGCAGCGCGTCGAGACGCGCGGCTACGGCCCCGAGCTGTGGGGCTGGAAGATCGCCTACGACGAGAACCGCGCCCCCAACGGCCGCATCGAGGTCGAGGGGGACGGCCCGCGCACCAACCAGATCGAGGGCGACAGCCAGAACAACCCGAGGAGGCTGCCGACATGAAGACGCTGAGACTGCTGGGACTGGCCGTGCTCCTGCCGCTGCTCGGCGGCTGCCTGGAGGTGGAGCAGCACCCGCCCTGGATGAACGGCCAGTACGACGGCAAGACGGACAACATGCATCACCAGGTGCATTTCCACAACGACCGCCTGGCCTGGAACGCCGCCATCACCGATCGCAACCACCTGCAGAACGAATACAACAGGACCAACCCTTGAAGGGGAGTGTCATGAGCTTCGTCCCGATCCTGCGCCGCCTCCTGTCCGTGCTGCTGCTCGCGCTGCTGATGCCGCTGCTCGTGCAGGCCGCGGTGCCGCACGAGAAGGCGGTGCCCGCCTACGCCGAGGAGCAGACCATCCTGCAGCGCGAGGCGGGCCTGCCGGAGCCGGGCCTCGGCTCGATCGCGTCCGGCCGGCGCCACTTCGACCGGCACTACATCGTGTCGCCCGGCTTCATGCCGGAGCAGGAGCTGATCCTGCAGCGCGGCGGCAACACCTGGCGCACGCTGCGCAACGGGCCACTCGCGACGATCGCCGGCACCTTGCTGCTGGCGGTGCCGCTGGTGATCATCGGCCTGTACCGCGTGGTCGGCCCCGCGCGCACCGAGAAGGAGAGCGGGCGCAAGATCCAGCGCTTCACCGGCTGGGAGCGGCTGGTGCACTGGGCCACCGCGATCTCCTTCATCCTGCTCGCGATCACCGGCCTGATCATCCTGTTCGGCAAGAACCTCATGCTGCCGTGGATGGGGCACGACCTGTTCTCGTGGTTCGCGATCATCTCGAAGTACGTGCACAACTTCGTCGGGCCGCTGTTCATCGTCTGCTCGATCCTGATGTTCGCGACCTTCCTGCGCCGCAACTTCTTCAGGCGCTGGGATTGGCAGTGGATCAAGAAGGGCGGCGGCATCGTCTCGCACCAGCACGTGCCGGCCGGCTTCTTCAACGCCGGCGAGAAGATGTGGTTCTGGTTCGGCGTGACGCTGCTCGGGCTGCTGATGTCGATCTCGGGGCTGATCCTGAACTTCCCCTACTTCATCAACTACGGGCAGAACTACGGCATGACGCGCTACCTGCTGCAGGTGGCGAACGTGCTGCACCTCGCGGCCGGGACGATCTACATGATCATGGCCATGGGCCACATCTACATCGGCACCTGGGGCACGCCGGGCGCCTACGGCGCGATGCGCCACGGCACCGTGGACGAGGAGTGGGCGAGGGCGCACCACGAACTCTGGTACGACGAGGTGCGCCGTGGCGGCGACCCCGGCGCGGTGCGGCCCGAGGCCCGGCCCGGCGCGCGGCATGCGCCGCGGGGCACGACCTGAACGGCAGCGGGAGGTGACACGATGATCGATCGCACACACTGGAACGGAAGGCTCGCCGTCGCGCTCGCGCTGCTCGGCGGGCTGCTTGCCGGCTGCGGAAACCGCGCCGGCGACGACGTCGAGGCCCGGCAGACCAAGTTTCCCGGGCAGGTCAGCGCGGGCGGGGGCACGAGCGGCGAGGTGATCGCCGCCACGAAGCAGGAGAAGTCGCTGCCCGAGGTGAGCGGCACGCCCGGCATCCCGCAGGGCTCGGGGGGCAATGTGGGCGGTGCCGCGCTCGGCGGCACCACCACCCCCTCGACCCCGCTCGGCGGCTCGGGCGAGAAGACGCCGGAGCAGGCGCGCGAAGTGCCCATTCCCGGCCCCGATGCGGCGGCGTCCGGCGCGACGCCGGCGTCCGGCGCGACGCCGGCGTCCGGCGCGGCGGCAGCGCCGCCCGGGGCCGCCAGCCGCTGAACCAACCGTGTGGAGACAGGGCTCATGAACCGATGGAAGTCACTGGCGCTCTGCGTCCCGCTCGCCGTCGCGGCGCTCGCGCTGCCGGCCCGCGCGGCGTTGCCGGAGCCGACGCCCGAGCAGCAGGCCGCGGCGGCCGCCAAGAAGGCGGCCGCGGACGCGCAGGCCGCGAAGGAGAAGCAGCAGCTCGCCGAGTCGATGGAACGCGTGGCGGCCTACTGGCGCCAGCGCGCGCAGGGGCAGGGCTGGAAGGTGAACCCGCAGGTGGCGGTGCAGCCGGTGCAGGGCTTCAACGCCTCGGCGACGCAGTCCAGCGCCTCGGGCCAGCCGGGCGGGCAGCTCGGATCGGCCGCCGCGCAGCAGCCGATCCGCAGCGAGAAGCTCGGCACCGCCCCGCCCAGCGCCGACGTGAAGACCAAGCAGGACCGCCCCGCGGCCCCGGCCCGGTGAAGGGCGGCGCTGGCGCGAATCCCTCCCGCGCCGGATGGCGGGGGACGCGATGGTGATCGACTCGCTGCCGGTCGCGGTGCTGATGCAGCGGCGCACGGTGCGCCACCTGTGGGCCGACGAGGTCTGGGCCGCGATCGGCGTGGTGCCGGACCCGGGCGGCCTGCCGCCTCTGCAGCCGCTCGAGCAGGGCGGGGAGCGCGAGACCTACCTCGTCGCCGGGCTGCGGCTCGAGCTGCACCGCGACGAGAACGACGGCTACTTCGAGAACTGGGTCGCGCCGCAGCCGAAGGTGTTCGTGATGTGGCAGATGCGCGAGGGGCGCGCGATGCCGGTGCTCGCCTCGCTCAGCTACACCGAGGGCGCCCGCATGCTCGATTCCGGCGAGGGTGCAGACGGCGTGGCGATGCCGCCGGAGATCCATGCCTGGCTGGCGCGCTACCTCAAGGCGCACTACCGACCGCGCGAGCGGCGCGGCCGCGAGCACGGCTGAGGCCGGGCCGCCCCCGGCGCGCACGATGAACCGCCCTGCGGCCCGTCGCAAGGACAGCGCAGGCACGCTGGTGCTCGACGGGGTCCTCGGCGGCGCGCTGCTGGCGGGCTACCTTCTGCTGTTCGCGCTGCACGGCCCGCCCTGGCCCCCGGCCGGCCACGAGCGCTTGCCGCCGGGCGGCAGCATCGTCGGCGCGGCGCTCGCGCTGGTGTCGCTGGCGCTCGGCACGATGACCCTGCGCGCCCTGCAGGCCGATTGGCGCACGGCCACCGCCGCCGGCATCGCCGCGCTGCTGCTGCTGCAGGCCGCGAGCGCGCGCGTGCTGTGGCTGCTGTTCGACGAGACGCATGCGACGCGCGATCCCTACGGCGCGCTGCTGTGGGCGATCGCGCTCTACCTTCTCGCGCACCTCGCCGCCTGCGTGCTGATGCTGCTGCGCGCCGCCGTCGCGCTGCTGGCCGGCAGGCTGCATCCGCAGCGCCCGCGGGTGCTCGAGAACGCGGTGCTGCTCAGCCACTTCACCGCGGTGCTGCTGCTGGCGAGCCTCGCGCTGCTCGCGCTCTTCCCGCTGCTCGTCGCGGGGCACGGCACGTGACTTGCCGCCTGCAGGCAAGCATCCCCCCGGCGCCGGCCCGGCCCGAGAACCAGCGAGCAGCGATGAACGACTCCGACTCCCGCAGCAGCCCCCCGCGTCCCGTGGTCGTGATCACCGGCGGCTCGGCCGGCGTCGGCCGCGCCACGGCACGCGCCTTCGCGCGTCGCGGCGCGCGCGTCGCGGTGCTGGCGCGCGGCGCCGACGGGCTGGCCGGCGCCTGCCGCGACATCGAGGCGGCCGGCGGCGAGGCGCTCGCGATCCCGACCGACGTCGCCGACGAGGCGCAGGTCGAGGCCGCGGCGGCGCAGGTCGAGGCGCGCTGGGGAACGATCGACATCTGGGTCAACAACGCGATGGCGACGATCTTCGCGCCGGCCGAGCAGGTGTCGCCGCAGGACTTCCGCCGCGCCACCGACGTGACCTACCACGGCGCCGTCTGGGGCACGCTCGCGGCGCTGCGCCGCATGAAGCCGCGCGGCCGCGGCACGATCGTGCAGGTCGGCTCGGCGCTCGCCTACCGCTCGATCCCGCTGCAGGCGCCGTACTGCGCGGCGAAGGCGGCGCTGCGCGGCTTCACCGACTCGCTTCGCAGCGAGCTGCTGCACGAGCGCAGCGCCGTGCACCTGACGATGGTGCATCTCGCCGCCTTCAACACGCCGCAGTTCGAATGGGGCCGCACGAAGATGGAGCGCCGCCCGCAGCCGGTGCCGCCGATCTACCAGCCCGAGCTCGCCGCCGAGGCGATCGTCTGGGCCGCGACGCACCGCCGGCGCGAGCTGTGGGTCGGCATGCCGGCCGTGAAGGCGATCCTCGGCACCCGGCTGATGCCTGGGTTGCTCGACCGCCTGCTCGCGCGCCGCGCCTGGGAAGGGCAGATGGGCGAGGAGCCGCTGCCGCCCGGGCGCCGCGACAACCTGCACGCGCCGGTGCCGGGCGACGCCGGCGCGCACGGCCGCTTCGACGCGCAGGCCCGCGACTGGAGCCCGCAGTTCTGGCTCAACACGCACCGGCCCGCTGCAGCGGCGCTCGGCGCGCTCGCGGCGCTGCTCGTCGGCGGCGTGGCGCGCTCGCTGCGCGCGCAGCGCCGCGGCCTGCGATAGGGGCTGCCGGAACGGCAGGCATCCTCCCATGGACAGCGGCGGCGAGGCGAGGCCGCAGCCCGACGGGCACGGCCCGCTGCTGCGCGTTCGCACGCTCTACCTGGAGCCGGGGGTGGAGGACCATCCCCGCGGGCGCGAGATCCTCGCGCGCTTTCCCGATGCGCAGCGGATCGTGGTGCCCTCGCACTGGAACATCCCCGGGCTGCACGGCAACGAGGGACTGGTGCGCGACTGGGTGCGCATCAAGCGCGACGTGCTCGTGCTCGGCGTGCGCAAGACCCTGTCCTGCCGCTTCAACGGCCGCAGCGCCGACTGGATCGCGCCGTCCACCGCCAACGGCTGCGCGATGGCTTGCGCCTACTGCTACGTGCCGCGGCACAAGGGCTACGCGAACCCGATCACCGTCTTCGTCAACATCGAGCAGATCCTCGGCTACCTCGAGCGCCACGCGCTGCGCCAGGGACCGAAGCCCGCCCCCGACCAGGTGGACCCGCGGCTGTGGGTCTACGACATCGGAGAGAACAGCGACCTGTCGGTCGACGCGCTGGTGTCGGACAACGTGCGCGACCTCGTGGCGCTGTTCCGGCGCCTGCCGAACGCGAAGGCCTCGTTCGCCACGAAGTACGTGAACCGCGAGCTGCTGGGCTACGACCCGCAGGGCAGGACCCGCATCCGCTTCTCGCTGATGCCGCAGGCTGCGGCCCGGGTGGTGGACGTGCGCACCTCGCCGATGCACGAGCGCATCGAGGCGATCAACGAGTTCGTCGAGGCCGGCTACGAGGTGCACCTGAACTTCAGTCCAGTGATCGTCTACGAAGGATGGCGTGCGGACTACGCCGCGCTGTTCCGCGAGATCGACGCGGCGCTGTCGGAGCGGGCGCGCCGCCAGATCGCCGCCGAGGTGATCTTCCTGACCCACAACGAGGACCTGCACCGCGTGAACCTGGGCTGGCATCCGAAGGCGGAGGAGCTGCTGTGGACGCCGCGGCTGCAGGAGACCAAGCGCAGCGAGCAGGGCGGGCTGAACCTGCGCTACCGCGCCGGACTCAAGGGCCGCATGGTCGCGATCTTCCGCGAGCTGCTGGAGCAGCACCTGCCCGGATGCCCGATCCGCTACGCCTTCTGAGGCGGTCTCCCTCTCGGCCGCCGATCGTCGAGCGGCCTCCTCGGCGCGAGTTGCGGCCGTGCGAGCCGGCGCACCCGGCATCTTTTTCAAACCTGCAGCGCGATCCAGTCCCGCACGATCCGGTTGAACTCGTCCGGGCGCTCGATCATCGGCCAGTGCCCGGTGTCGAGGCCCTGCACGCGACAGCCCGGCCGCGCCGCCAGCGCCGCCGCCCATCGCGGCGAATGGAACATGAAGGGCTTGCGCCGGCCGTAGAGATAGAGCATCGGGCAGGGCGGCTCGAAGTCGACCCGGTGCCGATACGAGCCATAGCCTCCCGTCCACAGCAGGTAATAGGGGTAGTTCATCGTCGAGCCGACGAGGCGCGGGTCCGCCGGCGCGCGGGCCCAGCGCGCCATGCGGCGCGTCATCGCGTCGCCGCGGCGCCCGCCGATGCGCCACGCGGCGGCCAGCCACACCTGGTACGCGACGATCGCCGCCTTGGCCGCCGCGGTGAGCGAGCGGCGGTGTGCGGCCGAGCCGGCGTCGCCGATGTCCACGCCGACGATGCCCTGCACGCGCGAAGGCTGCGCCAGCGCGAACTGGTAGCCGAAGGCGCATCCCCAGTCGTGCAGCATCAGCAGCACCGGACGCTGCGGCGACACGGCGTCGGCGATGCGGCCGATCAGCGCGATCGTCTGCGACATCGACATGGGCAGCGGCCGGCACGGCCGGCCGACGTCGAAGCCCGGCAGCGTGAAGCGCACGCAGCGGCAGCGCTCGCGCAAGGCCGCGACCTGCGCGTCCCACAGGCGCAGCGTGTCCGGCCAGCCGTGGATCATCAGCAGAGCCGGCTCGCCGTCCCCTTCGACGAGAACCTCGATGCCGTCGACTTCCAGTGCGTTGCCCATGATTGTTGCGCCTCGCTGCCGGTTCCGGCGGCAAGTGCTGCGCCCGCCGGCGGCGCCTGCGCCTTCCCGCCGGACCCTTCCGGGGCGCGCGGGACACCGGGCCGCGTCGGCGCGGGAACGCCGGAAGTGCTAGAGTAAACCCTACGCATGCAGCGCCCGGTCCGCTCCCGGGCCGACCACCGCGCTGCCCGTGCCCGGATCGAGCGTCGCCCCCGTCCATCCCGAGGGTCTCCCGTTTGCTCCGGTGACGGAGGCGTCCTGATCGTTACCGACTCGCAGCGAGCATTCCTGCCAGTCCGCCTCCGGACCCGCGTCGCCCGCCGAAGGTCCGCCGACGGCACCCGGTTTCCCTCTCCGCCGGCCGTCCTCCCGGACGCGGGCGGCCGCTCGAAAGCAAAGACATCGATACACCCGCCCGGATCGGCCTGCACCTCGCCTCCTCCCCGAGCCGCACCGCCGGATACGGCCGCGTCGCCGCGTCCCTGCCGATCCGGAACGGCGCCGCTGCCCGCAGGCAGCGCCCGTGCGGCGCAGCGCCGTGCGCCCGCCTTGGGAGGACGTCGGCAGGCGACGGCGCGAGGACCCGCTTTCCCGAAATCAACAACACCAGGAGCAAGAATCCATGGCCAAGGAAGAACTGATCGAGATGAACGGCGTCGTCGAGGAGGTCCTCCCCGACTCGCGCTTTCGCGTGCTGCTGGAAAACGGTCACCAGCTCGTCGCCTACACCTCCGGCAAGATGCGCAAGCACCACATCCGCATCCTCGCGGGCGACAACGTGTCGCTGGAGCTCTCGCCCTACGACCTGAGCAAGGGCCGGATCACCTTCCGGCACCTCGAGCGACGCGGACCGCCGCCGGTCTCGCACCGCCGCTGACACCCGCTGCGGCACGCACCGGGGACGAGCCGCGCGGACCGGCCCCCGCACGCAGCATCTTCTAGATGTCGAGCGTGTAGACGTCGGCTGCGCGCCGCTCCTCGAGGCTGTGGCCTGCGAGCGCCCGGTCCCATTCGGGCAGGTGCGCGCTGCGCGCCGGCCTCAGGCCCTGCGTCATCGGCGCGATCTCCTCGGTCCCGGCGTCGAACTCGGCGACCTGCTCGCGCGTCTCGAGGAACAGGCGCGCCACGGTGGAGCCGGCTTGGTCGATGATCACCAGATAGCGGGCCGGCTTGCGGTGCGGGGTGTGAGGGGGCTCACCCCGTGATTCGATCCCATACGCATTGTCCATGCCCCATCTTGCCACGAACGGCGGGACGGGCAAGGGCTGTTCACCACGCGGGGCCGGGCACGAGGGCTGCGCGCCTCCCCGGCCCGCTCGCCTCAGGCGCCCGCCGCGTCCGGCTTGTCGCCGCTCTCGGGCGCGCTGGACACGTCGTCCTTCGCGCGCGCGGCCTCCGATCCCTCCTGGGGGAAGGGCGGCCGGCCGGCATCGGCGGCCCGCAGCGGATCGCGTGCATCGGCCTGCGGCTTGTCGCCGCTCTCGGGCGCGCTCGACACGTCGTCGCGCGACCGCATCGCGTCGCTGCGCGAGCCGCCGCCTGCCGCCCTGTCGCTGTCCCCGCGCTCCCCCTGCGGGGCACCGGGCCGCTTCGAATCGGAATGGTTCATCGTCGCCTCCTGGATGTGGGCGCGCCGCTGCGCGTCCTGGGCGGATGCCTGCAACCGTGGTGCCTGCCCTCGCCAGCAGGCCTGCATCGCGCTTGACTTGCATCAAACGGAACGCCGGTAAACCTCTCAAGCCTCCGCGGGTTTCCGTCGATACGACGGCACAAGCCCCAGGGGTGCAGCGCGCGCTGTCGGCGCCCGTCCCCTGGAAACGAGCCATCGCCGCGGTCGTGTCCGCTGTCCGTCGAAGTCGTCCATGAAATCGCTCATCGAGAATCTGCGCTTCTCGCAGAAGTTCCTCCTCATCGGATCGCTCTCCGCGCTCCTGCTGGCCGTTCCCGCCGGCCTGCTCGTGAAGGCCGAGATGCGGGCCGTGGCCGTCGCGAAGCAGGAGGTGACCGGCCTCGCGCCCGCGGACGCGGTGCTCAAGCTGCTGAGGCTGGCCCAGCAGCATCGCGGCATGTCCGCGGTGCTGCTCGGCGGCAACGAGAGCCAGGCCGCGGCGCGCGAGGCCAAGCAGGCCGAGGTCGGCCAGGCGCTGGAGCGCACCCGCGCCGCGCTGGCCGCGCTCGACGCCCCCCGCCTGGCCGAGGCGATCGGCCGCATCGACGCCGAGTGGAAGGATCTGTCGGCCGCCGTCGGGCGCAAGGCGATCGCCGGCCCCGACAGCTTCGGCCGCCACACGGCGCTGATCGGGCAGCTGCTCGAGCTGGTCGAGGACATCACCATCGCGACCGGCATCAGCCTGCACGCCGAGCCCGCGGGCTACTTCCTTCACGTCGCGGTGCTCCAGCACCTGCCGCAGGTGACCGAGAGCCTGGGCCGGATGCGCGCGCAGGGTTCGCTGCTGCTGAGCCGCGGCAGCGCCACCGCCGAGGAGAAGGCGGCGGTCGGCACGCTCGCCGCCTCGACCCGCCAGAGCCTGCGCGGCGCGCGCAAGGCGCTGGAGCTGGCCACCGGATCGGACCCGGAACTGGCCGCGGCACTGGCCGCCCCGATGAAGCGCGCGCTCGAGGCCAGCGACGAGGGCCTGCGCCTGGTCGACGCGAAGATCCTTCAGGCCGACGTGCCGAGCCATCCGTCGGCCGACTACTTCGCCGCGATGACGCGCGTCATCGACGCGCAGTTCGAGCTGATGGGCATGTCCTTCGAGGCCTTCCGCGCGCAGCTCGAGGGCGACGCGTCGGCCTTGCAGCGCAGGCTCGCCCTGCTCGTCGGCGGACTGGCGGCGCTCGGCGCGCTGGCGCTGTGGCTGATGGTGACGGTCTCCCGCGGCACCACCGCCTCGGTGCGGCAGGCGGTCGAGCTGGCCGAGGCGGTCGCCGCCGGCGACCTGAGCCGCGAGATCAAGGCGAGCGGCCGCGACGAGATGGCCCAGTTGCTGCGCGCGCTCGCGACGATGAACGGCAACCTGGCGCAGGTGGTGGGCACGGTGCGCAGCAACGCCGACAGCGTCGCCACCGCCAGCGCGCAGATCGCGCAGGGCAACGGCGACCTGTCGCAGCGCACCGAGGAGCAGGCGAGCGCGCTGCAGCAGACCGCCGCGTCGATGGAGCAGCTCGGCTCGACGGTGCGGCAGAACGCGGACAACGCCCGCCAGGCCGACCAGCTCTCGCACGGCGCGAGCAGCGTCGCGCGGCGCGGCGGCGAGGTGGTGGCTCAGGTCGTGAGCACGATGAAGAGCATCAACGACAGCTCGCGCCAGATCGCCGACATCATCAACGTGATCGAGGGCATCGCCTTCCAGACCAACATCCTGGCGCTCAATGCGGCCGTGGAGGCGGCGCGCGCGGGCGAGCAGGGACGGGGCTTCGCGGTCGTCGCCGGCGAGGTGCGCGCGCTGGCGCAGCGCAGCGCGGCCGCGGCCAAGGAGATCAAGGGCCTGATCCTCGCGAGCGTCGAGCGCGTCGAGCAGGGCTCGACGCTGGTCGACCAGGCCGGCTCGACGATGAACGAGATCGTGGCCTCGATCAAGCGCGTCTCGGACATCATGGCCGAGATCAGTGCGGCCAGCACCGAGCAGAGTGCAGGCGTCGCACAGGTGGGCGCGGCAGTCAGCCAGATGGACCGGACCACGCAGCAGAACGCGGCGCTGGTGGAGGAGAGCGCCGCCGCCGCCGAGAGCCTGAGCTTCCAGGCGCGGGAGCTGGTGCGCACGGTGGAGGTCTTCAAGCTCGCGCGCACGGCCGCGCCCGTCGCGGCGCCCGCCGCCGCCGGGGACTGGCAAGGCTTCTGAACGCCGCACGCGGTCTCTGCGCGGGGCACGACGGCTTCCGCCCCGGGCCCGGGGGCGTGAGGGCCGCGCAGGTACGCGGATTGCGATGCGGTTGCGGGCCGGGAGGCCCGGGCTGAAGGCGGGAAGCGCTGCGCCCGCCTCAGTGCAGCACGGCCCGGCAGAGGCGGGCGATGCCTCCCGCACGGCGTGTGCATGGCCCCCTGCTGCGAAGCTGCATCGGCGTGGCGACCATGAACAAGCATCCGGGAAGCGAGGCTTCCGAAACCAGCCCGTGCGCCGGCCCCCCGCCCGGGCCGGGCGAAGCGTCTCCGCCGTCGCTGCTCGCCTCCGGCCGCCTTCCGCGCCTCGTCGTCGCCAGCATCGTCGGCGTCCTGCTGACGATCGCGGGCCTGGGCGCCGCGCTGCTGCACGAGCGCTACGAGCTCGCCGTGGCGGGCAGCTACTCGTCCAGCCTCGGCGCGTCCCGCGTCATCGCCGCGCACCTGCATCACGTCCTGAGCAGCGCCGAGGCCCTGCAGCACCTGATCGCCGCGCGGCTGACGGCCGGCGGGCTGCAGCAGACCGGCTCCGCGGCCGGGATGACGGAGGTGCGCCGGCTGGTCGACCTGTTCCCCGAGATCGCCTTCGTGGTGCTGCTCGACGGCCGGGGCAGGGTGGTGGCGAACAGCCATTTCGCGCTCGCGTCCGCGATCGACAACTCCGACCGCGAGTACTTCAGGCGGCACCGGCAGGGCGAGGCCTTCGTGATCGGGGAGCCGGTGCGCAGCCGCAGCGTCGGCAAGGACGTGTTCACGCTGAGCCGGGCGCTGCGCAACGCGGCCGGCGAGCTCAGCGCCGTGATCGTCGTGGCGGTCGAGCGCGTGCACCTCGAGTACCTGTTCTCCCGGCATGTCAGGGGCGGCGTCGCCGTGGCGCTGCGGGACGACGGCACCATCCTGACGCGCGCGCCCCAGGTGCCGCTGGGCGAGAAGCTGCCCTCGACGACCCCGCTGCTGCACCTGGCGCGCACGGCCCCCGAGGGCAGCTACGAGGCCGTCTCGCCGTTCGACCGGGACCGCCGCTACTTCTCCTACGGCAAGGTCCAGGACTTCCCCGTGTACGTGCTCGTCAGCGAGAGGAGCTCGGACGTGCTCGCGAAGTGGCGCTCCGACGCGGCCCTGCTGCTGATGCTCCTGCTGGGCGCGGCCCTCGCCCTGCTGGTCGCGGGCCGGCTCGCGCTGCTCGCGCTCGGCGAGGAGGCCCGCGCGAGACGCCGGCTCGAGAACAGCCAGCGCTTCAGCCTCGCCATCCTCGATTCCGTCTCCGCCCACATCGCGATCGTCGCCCGCGACGGCCGCATCCTGGCCACCAACCGGGCTTGGCGCGACTTCGCGCTGCGCAACGGCCTCGGGGAGGGCGAGGCGGTCGAGGGATCCAGCTACTTCAAGGCCTGCGAGCACGCCGACCACGAGGACGCGCGCACCGCGCTGGCCGGCATCTCGAGCGTGATGACCGGCGCCGCCAAGGAGTTCCAGTTCGACTACGCCTGCCATGCGCCCGACGAGCAGCGCTGGTTCACGATGAAGGTCACGCCGCTGCTCGACGCGCAGGGCGCGGTGCTGGTGAGCCACGAGAACGTCACGCGCCTGATGGAGGCCAAGCAGGCCCTGCGCGCGCTGGCCGAGACGGACGCGCTGACCGGGCTCGCCAACCGCCGCCGCTTCCTCGAGGAGGCCGAGCGCCAGTTCGCCCTGGCGCGCCGGCACCAGCGGCCCCTGGCCGTGCTGGTGCTGGACTGCGACCACTTCAAGCGCGTCAACGACGCCCGCGGCCACGAGGTCGGCGACCAGGTGCTCGTCGCGGTGGCGAGGGCGCTGTCGCGCTCGGTGCGCAAGAAGGACCTGGTCGGCCGCCTGGGCGGCGAGGAGTTCGCGGTGCTCCTTCCCGAGACCGAGCTCGACGGGGCGGTGCGGGTGGCGCAGCACGTGCGCGCGGCCGTCGTCGCGCATCCCGGGCCCGTCACGGTGACGGTCAGCGTCGGCGTGGCCGTCTTGCGCCGGGACATGGAGGACCTGGCGACGCTGCTGCGCGCCGCGGACGCGGCGCTCTACGCCGCCAAGCAGAACGGGCGCGACCGGGTCGAGGTCGCGCACGCGCCGCCCTCGCGGCTCTAGGCTCCGTCACCGCCGGGGCTTGGCTCGCGCCTATATTTCCAATATCATTGAAGTATGGAAGAGAAAGATGTCGTCAAGGCCCTGGCCGCGCTCGCGCAGCAGGCCCGGCTGCAGATGTTCCGCGCGCTGGTGGTGGCCGGGCCCGAGGGCCTGACGCCCGGGGTGCTGGCGCAGCGGCTGGGCGTTCCCGCCACCACGCTGTCGTTCCACCTCAAGGAGCTCGCGAACGCCGGGCTGATCACCCAGGAGCGCGACGGCCGGCGGCTGATCTACCGCGCCGAGTTCGAGCGCATGAACGCGCTGCTGGGCTACCTGACCGAGAACTGCTGCGAGGGCACGTCCTGCCTCGACCCCGCGCCCGCACCCTGCACCCACTGCTGACCCCGGAGATCCCCATGAAGCGATTCCATGTCCACCTGCACGTCGAGGACCTCGGCAAGAGCATCGACTTCTATTCCCGCCTCTTCGCCGCGGCGCCGGCCCGCGTCGAGGGCGACTACGCGAAATGGATGCTGCAGGACCCGCCGGTCAACTTCGCGATCTCCACGCGCGGCAGCGCGCCCGGCATCGACCATCTCGGCATCCAGACCGACGATCCGGCCGAGCTCGCGGAGATGAAGGCGCGCGCCGAGGCCGCCGACCTGGCGCTGCTCGACGAGGGCGCGACGACCTGCTGCTATGCCCGCAGCGAGAAGCACTGGGTCACCGACCCGCAGGGCATCGCGTGGGAGCACTTCCACACGCTCGGGAACATCCCGGTGTTCCGCGAGCAGCAGGGCGAGGCCGCCTCCGGCTCCGCCTGCTGCGCCCCCCCGGCGCCGGCTGCGGCACCGCGCGGCAAGCCGATCGGCATTCCCCTCAAGTCCGGATCCTCCTGCTGCTGAGCCCGCGATCGAACATGAGCACCAACGTACTGATCCTCTGCACCCACAACTCCGCGCGCAGCGTGCTGAGCGAGGGCATGCTGAACCACTGGGCCCGCAAGCTGGGCCGCGACGTGCGCGCCTACAGCGCCGGCAGCGCGCCGAGCGGGCGCCTCAACCCCTTCGCGCTCGAGGCGCTGACGAACGCCGGCGTCGATGTCGGCGGCTACCGCAGCAAGAGCTGGGACGAGTTCACCGGCGACGGGGCGCCCGGGATGCGCATCGTCATCACCGTCTGCGACAGCGCCGCCGCGGAGACCTGCCCCTACTGGCCGGGCAGCCCGGTCAAGGTGCACTGGGGCTATGCCGACCCGTCGAACGCGCCGGGTGGCGACGAGGGCAAGCGCCTCGCCTTCGAGCTGACCCGCCAGGCGATCGGCTACCGCATGCTGCAACTGCTGCAACTGCCGCTCGAGACGATGGGCGACGCCGAACTGCAGCAGGCGCTGCTGAGCATTTCCAAGAGCTGAAGGACCTGGGCCATGAGCGCTTCCTCCCCGGCCGCCCGCGGCATCGGCAACCCCCACAGGATGCACGTCTTCGAGCGGCTGCTCACCGTCTGGGTGGCGCTGTGCATCGTCGTCGGCATCGCCCTCGGACAATGGTTCCCGGCGCTCTTCCAGGCGCTGGGCCGCATGGAGATCGCGCGGGTCAACCTGCCGGTGGGCCTGCTGATCTGGGTGATGATCATCCCGATGCTGCTGAAGGTGGACTTCGGTGCCCTGCACCAGGTCCGCAGTCACTGGCGCGGCATCGGCGTGACGCTGTTCGTCAACTGGGCCGTCAAGCCCTTCTCGATGGCGCTGCTCGGCTGGCTCTTCATCCGCCACGTCTTCGCCGACTCGCTGCCCGCCGGCCAGCACGACAGCTACATCGCCGGCCTGATCCTGCTCGCGGCAGCGCCCTGCACCGCGATGGTGTTCGTCTGGAGCCGGCTGACCAACGGCGACCCGCTGTTCACGCTGTCGCAGGTGGCACTCAACGACACCATCATGGTGTTCGCCTTCGCGCCGATCGTGGGCCTGCTGCTCGGCATCTCGTCGATCAGCGTGCCGTGGGAGACGCTGATCATCTCGGTGGTGCTCTACATCGTCGTCCCGGTGCTGATCGCGCAGGCACTGCGGCGCATGCTGCTGGCGCGCGGGCAGGCGAGCTTCGAGCGCACGCTGCAGCGCATCGGCCCCTGGTCGATGGGCGCGCTGCTGCTGACGCTGGTGCTGCTGTTCGCCTTCCAGGGCGAGGCGATCCTCAGGCAGCCGCTCGTGATCGCGATGCTCGCGGTGCCGATCCTGATCCAGGTGTTCCTGAACTCGGCGCTCGCCTACTGGCTCAACCGCCGGGCCGGCGAGAAGCACAGCGTGGCCTGCCCGTCCGCGCTGATCGGCGCGAGCAACTTCTTCGAGCTGGCGGTCGCCGCCGCCATCAGCCTGTTCGGCTTCGAGTCCGGCGCGGCGCTGGCGACCGTCGTCGGCGTGCTGATCGAGGTGCCGGTGATGCTGCTGGTGGTGCGCGTCGTCAATGCGAGCAAGGGCTGGTACGAGGAAGGCTCTGCCCGGGCCTGAGGTGCGCCCGCCGCCACCGCGAGCGCGCCGGCAGAATCGACAAGGCCGCTGCAAATCCTTCGCCTGCGCAGGAGCGCGCGCGGCCTGTCGTTCCTCGTGTAAGGGCTACCGGGCCACGGCCCGCGCGGCCGCCGGCTCAGCGCCCGATCGCGCCCTGCAACTGCTTGGCCATGTCGAGGTGCATGTTCAGCGCCGGCAGCATCCGGGTCGCGAAGGCCTTCACCTCGGGATCCTGGGAGTTCGTCGACGCCTGGCGGTAGAGCGAGATCGAGTTCTCGTGCGCCATCACGCCCATCTGGTCGACGTACTGGCGGTCGAAGGCCGCGCCCTCGAGCGTGCCGAGCGCCTTGATGCGCGCCTGCTGCGCCGGGCTGGGCTCCTTGGGCACGTCCACGCCCTTGGAGGCGGCCAGCTTGGCGAGTTCCTCGTTGCTGCGGCGGTGGTCCAGGACCATGCGGTCGGCGAAGGAGCGCACCGACGGATTGGAGGCCTTCTGCTGCGCCAGCCGGCTGCCCTCGACCTCGGCGAAACCGCTGTGCGCCGCCTGGCGCATGAAGTGAGCGTCGGCCTGCGCGACACCGCCGGTGCGCTGCATCATGCCGCAGCCCGACAGGGCGATCACGCAGCCGAGCGCGGCCGCTTGCAGATAGGGCTTCATCTTCCGTCTCCTGGGTTGCTGGGTTGAGGTGCCGCAGGCCTGCGGCACGCGCGTGCAGCGCGGCAATCGACGCGCCCGGCGCGGCGCGGCCGGGCACAGCCATTGCAGCCCCCGGGCGTTCAGCAAAGCCCTTCCGAAGGAGCCCACGATGACGGACAAGCGCACGCAGCAGGAGGCCGGGCAAGGCAACATGGAGAAGGATCCAGACGACTGGGTCACCGGCGACGAGCCGATGACCGGGGCCCAGCGCTCCTACCTAAAGACCCTCTCCGAGGAGGCCAAGGTGCCCTTCGACGAGCGGCTCACCAAGGCGCAGGCCTCGCGCCGCATCGAGGAGTTGCAGCAGATCACCGGGCGCGGCCAGCCGCGCGAGGACGGCGAGCGCGGCGCCGAAGGCAAGGACTGAGGGAACGCCGGCGGGCACACCGCTTGCCGGTTCTTCGCTGCCAGGCCTCTGAAGCGCTCCGGTTCCGGATCGCGAGCAACTTGGCCATGACCATTAGCTACAGGAGTCGATTCATCATGAGCAAACTCGCAAAACGCCTGACCGCTGTTGCCGCGGCCCTTTCCCTGGCTGCGGCCGCCGGTGTCTCGATTGCCCAGTCGAACACGAGCACGCAAGGCACCGAAGCCGGCGGCACGTCGGGCGGCAGCCCGGCAGGCCCCTCGGCAACGACCGCGACCCCCGGCACGAACACCCCCAGCGGCGGCAGCACCCCGACCGGCTCGACCAACGCCTCGACCGGCACCGACGCGGCGGGCTCGACCAGCGGCACCTCGGGCGGCACCACCGGCAGCGACGCTGCGGGTTCCTCCAGCAGCACCAGCACCACCACCACGGACACCACGAGCGGCACCAGTGGTACCACGGGCGGCACCACCGGCAGCGATGCGGCCGGTTCCACGGGTGGCACCAGCGGCAGCATGGGCAGCGGCACCACGGGTGGCACCACCGGCAGCGATGCCGCCGGCTCCACCAGCGGCAGCATGGGCAGCGGCTCCACCAGCGGCAGCATGGGCAGCGGCAGCATGGGCAGCGGCAGCACCAGCGGCACGACCGACACCACCAGCGGCGGCACCTCGTCCACGACCACCACGACCACCACGGACACGCAGGGCACGACCGACACGCGTGCTCCGCGCGCCGACCGCAACTGAGCGAAGCGGCAATGAAGGAAAACCGGGCTGCGGCCCGGTTTTTTCATGTCGTTCTTGCCGGAAGGGCCTTGCCGGGGCAGTCCCCCGGCGGCGATCTCAGCGCGCCATCACCCGGCGCCAGAAGGCCGCTTCCTCCTCGGTCTCGGCCAGCGCCGCATGCCGCTGCGCCTCGCGCGGCTCGTAGCCGGTGAAGACCGCCTGCAGCGGCAGCGTCTCGGGCAGCACGTAGACGATGCCGTGCGACGCACCGATCAGCGGATCGATCACCCCCTCGTAGAACTCGACCGGCAGGTTGATGCAGCCGTAGGAGATGCGGTTGTCCGACGGCGTCGGCGACGCGAGCCGCTCCAGGCGCCGCTCGCGCGGATCGATCGGCCGCACCCGGTGCATCGAGATCGCCGCGTCGTAGTCCACCCAGACGATGTCCTCGCCCTGCGCGTTGCGCCCGCGCTCGGCGACGAAGCGGCCCGCGGGCGTGGTGCGCTCGTGGGGCAGGATGTCCGGGACCGGCCGCTCGCCGATGCCGGGCACCGAATCGTCGCCGGGCGCGAGGCCGAGCAGGGCCGGGGCAGCACCCTGCAGCCGCCCCTCGGCATCGAACACGAACACCCGCGCGTCCACCTTGTCGACGATCGCGAAGGGACGGCCCTCGTGGTCGCCCGAGTCGAGCACCCAGTCGGCAAGCTGCCGGGCCTCGGCTGACGGCAGCTCGCCGTCGAAGTCCGCGTGCCGCGGCGGCGCCTCCGCGGGCGGCTCGGCGGGACCCGGCAGGACGGGGGACGGCTCCGCGGGGAGGACCTGCGACTGGGGGGCAGGCGTGCTTCCTGCCTGCTCGGCAGGATCGGGTTGCGGCAAATACTGCGTGGCCACCAGCGCCGCCAGGCCGGCCAGCACGATCGGGAGGGATTTGCGCATGTCGTTTCTCTTCCTGTTGCGAACGGCCCCATCCGTCCGGGATGCCGCCCGGGATGAGCTCCCACGAGCAATCCGGGCGCCCGCGCCCGCAGGCGGAAGCGCGCGGAACGCGGATTGCCACGAGCCTTGCTGTTTTCCACCCCTGCGGGGAAGAAGGATTCCATGGACCCTGCACAGGCCCAGATCCGCCGCCTGACGATCGCGGCGGCCGTGCTGCTGGGCGCGCTGCTGCTCGTCGGCGCGGTCCTGATGGCCATGCTGGTGTCGGTGACGCGCCTCGGCGCCTCGGCGCTCGAGGGCGAGGCCCAGACCGCGAACAACGCACTGCGCCTGCGCGTCGTGCTGGGCGACCTCTCCATCGCGCACCGCGCCTACCTGCTCACCGGCGAGCAGGCCTACATCGACGCCATCGGGCGCCACGAACAGCAGCTCGACGCCGCATTGCAGCGCGCCGGCGCAGAGGCGGACAGCCCGCGCGAGCGCAAGCTGCTGGCGCAGGTGGAGAGCCGACTGCCGGACTACGTCTCCGCGGTCACCTCGCTCAACCGGGAGCTGGAGGCCGGCACCTTGCCCCGCACGCTCGAGACGATCGGCACGCAGTGGCAGCGACGCATCCGGCCACGCCGCGAAGCGATCGAGCAGGCGGTCGAGCGACTCATCAGCCACCAGGAGCAGCAGTTCGCAGCGGCACGCTCGCGGGTGGTGGATGCCTCCTTCCAGGCGATGAGCCTGGGGGCCGTCGTGCTCGCGCTCGCGCTGCTGGCCGCGGGCGCGACCGCGTGGGTGCTGCGCGACGCGATCCACGCGATCGGCCGCGCCGGCGCCGAGCTCACGCGCGGCAACCGCGCGCTGCGCGAGTCGGAGGAGCGCTCGCGCCTGGTGATCGAGGGTGCCGCCGACCACGCGATCTTCCTGCTCGACCCCAACGGCCACATCGCCTCGTGGAACGCCGGTGCCGAGCGCCTGCTCGGCTGGCGCCGGGACGAGGCGCTGGGCGCGCCGCAGTCGCTGCTGTTCGGCTCGGACGAGGCCGCGCAGGCGCAGGCCGCGCGCCTGATCGGGCTCGCGCTCGGCCGCGGCCATCATGCCGAGGAGGTGAGCTGCCAGCGCAAGGACGGCAGCCGCTTCTGGGCCAGCAGCTCCACCACCGCGCTGCGCCACCCCGACGGCAGCCTGCAGGGCTTCGTGCAGGTCACGCGCGACGTCACCGAGCGCCACGTGCTCGAGTCGGAGCTGCGGCGCACGATCCGCCAGCTCGAGTTCGTGCAGCAGGCGGCACGCATCGGCATCTGGAGCTGGGACACGGCGAGCGGCCGCCTGGAGTTGTCGAAGGGCTTCGCGGCACTGCTCGGCCTCGCGCCCGAGCAGCTCGGGCACACGCCGGACTGGCTGCTCGCGCGGGTGCATCCCGACGACCGCGAGGCGCTGCGCCAGCGGCTGCGCGAGGTCGTCGCCCGCCGCGAGCCGCTCGTGTCGCTGTCCTTCCGCATCGCCGCCGAGGACGGCAGCTGGCGCTCGGTGCTGTCGATCGGCGGCTGGGCCGAGGACGAGACGACGGCGGGGCAGGCCAGCGGGGTGCTGACCGGGGTGCAGGTGGACGTCAGCGCGCTCGCCGAGGCGCAGACGCGGCTGGAGGCGGAGCACGAGATCGCGCGCACCACGCTGCGCGCGATCGGCGACGGCGTCGTCGTCACCGACCCCGACGGCCGCATCGAGCAGATGAACGAGGTGGCCGAGCAGCTCACCGGATGGCGCGAGGCCGAGGCGCGCGGCCGTCCCGCAGGCGAGGTGGTGGTGCTGCGCGCCGAGCTGGCCGACGACGCGCCGGAGCTCGCGGGCCTGGCGATGCGCGAGCAGCGCATCGTGTCGCTGCCGGGGCTGTGCAAGCTCGTGGCGCGCGACGGGCGCGAGACCCCGGTGGAGGACAGCGCCGCGCCGATCCGCCTCTCCGACGGTCGGGTCGCGGGCGCGGTGCTGGTGTTCCACGACGTCAGCGAGTCGCGCCGCCTGATCCACGACATCGCCTGGCAGGCCAGCCACGACGTGCTCACCGGCCTCGTCAACCGGCGCGAGTTCGAGGTCCGGCTGCGCCGCGCGCTCGCCAGCGGCGAGCGCGGCACCACCACGCACGCGCTGCTCTACCTCGACCTCGACCAGTTCAAGGTCGTCAACGACAACTGCGGCCACCCGGCCGGCGACGAGCTGCTGCGCCAGGTGTCGCGCCAGCTCGGCCTGCACCTGCGCGAGCGCGACACCCTTGCGCGGCTCGGCGGCGACGAGTTCGCGGTGATCCTCGAGCACTGCGACGCCGAGCACGCGCTGGGCGTGGCGAACAAGCTGCTGCGCACCGTGCGCGAGTTCCGCTTCGCCTGGCAGGGCAGCATCTACCGCATCGGCGTGAGCATCGGCGTGGTGCCCTTCCCGGCGGGCGTGCCGACGCTCGAGGAGCTGCTGCGTCACGCCGACCAGGCCTGCTACGCCGCCAAGGAGGCGGGCCGCAACCGCGCGGTGCTGCACCACCCGGACGAGGACCTGATCGCGAGCCGCAACCGGGACATCAACCTCGTCGGCACGCTCGGCCGCGCGATCCACGAGGGCCGGCTGGAGCTGCACTGGCAGCCGATCACACCGGTGGCGCTGGAGCAGGGCGCGCCGCCCGGCACGGCGCCGACGCACTACGAGGTGCTGGTGCGCCTGCGCGACGAGGCGGGCCAGCTCGTGAGGCCCGGCGTCTTCATGGGCGCGGCCGAGCGCTACGACCTGCTGCCCGAGCTCGACCGCAGCGTGATCGAGCTGACCCTGCGCATGCTCGCGCGCTCGCCCGAGCGGCTCGGGCGGCTGCGCATGTGCACCGTCAACGTCGGCGCGCGCACGCTCAGCGACGAGGGCTACTACCGCCATGTCGCGCAGCTGCTCGACGAGACCGGCATCCCGGCCGACAAGATCTGCTTCGAGATCACCGAGACCGCCGCGATCGCCGACGTGCCGCGCACGCAGCATTTCATCGAGCAGCTGCGCGCGCGCGGCTGCCGCTTCGCGCTCGACGACTTCGGCGCCGGCATGGCCTCCTTCGCCTACCTCAAGGAGCTGCCGGTGGACTTCATCAAGATCGACGGCTCCTTCGTCGAGTCGATCGCCGACAACCCGGTGGACGCCGAGATCGTGCGCGCGATCAACGACATCAGCCACTCGATGGGCAAGCAGACCATCGCCGAGTTCGTCGCGAGCCAGGCCACGCTCGACCTGCTGCGCCGCCTCGGCGTGGACTACGCGCAGGGCAACTGGATCGCCCCGCCGGAGGCGCTGGAGGAGGCGGCCTGAAGCGGGGCCGGTGAACGGGGCAGGCCCGCCCCGGCGTCGACGGGCGCGCATCCCCTCCCGCCCCGGCAGCCCTGTGGCACCCGCCGGCCTCGCCGCCCTGCCTGGGGTTTTCCCCCATTTTCCGGGCCCGGGGCGCGCTTCGCGCTTGCCAAGCCGGGGTATTCGGTCAAAGATTCAAACTAACGTTTGATTCAAGCCCATCTTGAAAGCCTCCTCCGATCCATCGCGCGCTCCCGCCCCGCGACCCGCCGACACGCCCGAGCGCATCCTCGACGCCGCGGAGCGCCTGTTCGTCGAGCACGGATACGAGACCACCTCGGTGCGGCTCGTCACGCTCGCCGCGGGGGTCAACATCGCCGCGATCAGCTACCACTTCGGCTCCAAGGAGGGGCTGATCCGCGCGGTGCTGCGGCGCCGGCTGGAGGCGCTGAACCGCGAGCGCCTGCGCGCGCTCGACGAGGCGGAGGCGCGGGCCGGCGGGGGGGCGGTGCGCCCGTCGCAGATCGTCGAGGGCTTCTTCGGCACGATCTTCCGGCTCGCGGCCGACCCGCAGTCCGGGGGCCCGATGCTGCTGCGCCTGCTCGGGCGCATCCATGCCGAGCCCGCCGCCTTCATCCACACGCTGCTCGCCGAGGAGTACCGCGAGGTGCTCGAGCGCTACAAGGCCGCGCTGTTCCGCGCGCTGCCCGACGTGCCGCGCGACGAGATCGTCTGGCGCCTGCACTTCATGCTCGGCGCCACCGCCTATGCCGTCGCCGGCACCGACGCGCTGCGCCTCGTCACCGACTGGGGCACCAGGGAGGAGGCGCCGCCGCATCCCGAGGCGCGGCTGCTGCCGCGCCTGATGAGCTTCCTGCTCGGCGGGCTGCGCGCGCCGCTGCCACAGTTCGGCGACGTGCCGCCGGCGCCTCCCGCGTGAGTCCGCCCGCCCCCTGACACGCCGGCCGTGCCGCCGCCTCGGCCGCAGCACGCCGTGCCCATCCCAGACATCGACAACGAGGAGACACCCCGCCATGGACCGCATCTGGCTGAACCACTATCCCGACGGCGTGCCGGCGGACATCGACCCGCAGGCCTGGCCCTCGCTGGTCGCGCTGATCGACGACGCGCTCGCGCGCCACGCCGCGCGCACCGCCTACGTCTCGCAGGGCCGCCGCATGAGCTACGCCGAGCTCGACCGGCTCGCCGACGCCTTCGCCGCGTGGCTGCAGCGCCGCGGCGTCGTCAAGGGCACGCGCGTCGCGCTGATGATGCCCAACCTGCTGCAGTACCCGGTGTGCCTGATCGGCGCGCTGCGCGCCGGCGCGGTGGTGGTCAACTGCAACCCGCTCTACACGCCGCGCGAGCTCGAGCACCAGCTGCGCGACTCGGGCGCCGAGGTGATCGTGATCGTCGAGAACTTCGCGCACACGCTCGAGCAGGTGCTGCCGCGCACCGCGCTCAAGACGGTCGTCGTGACCTCGATCGGCGAGATGCTCGGCACGCTCAAGGGCGTGCTCGTCGACTTCGTGGTGCGGCGCGTGAAGAAGATGGTGCCGCCCTGGTCGCTGCCCGGCGCGCTGCGGCTGTCGCAGGCGCTGAGCCAGACGCGCGGCCAGCGGCCGGTGCCGGTCGCGCTCGGCCCCGCCGACCTGGCCTTCCTGCAGTACACCGGCGGCACCACCGGCGTCTCCAAGGGCGCGATGCTCACGCACCGCAACATCTCGGCCAACGTGCTGCAGGCGAGCGCCTGGCTGCGTCCCGCGGTGCGCGAGGGCGAGGAGCTGGTCGTCACCGCGCTGCCGCTCTACCACGTCTTCGCGCTGACCGCGAACTGCCTCGCGTTCCTCGTGTTCGGTGCGGCCAACCTGCTGATCCTGAACCCGCGCGACATCCCGGGCTTCGTGCGCGAGCTCGGCCGGCACCGCTTCAGCGCGATCACCGGCGTCAACACGCTCTTCAACGCGCTGCTGAACCACCCGGACTTCGCGAAGCTCGACTTCTCGGCGCTGCGCATCGCGCTCGGCGGCGGCATGGCGGTGCAGCAGGCGGTGGCCGAGCGCTGGCAGAAGGTGACGGGCGTCGCGATCGCGCAGGCCTACGGCCTCACCGAGACCTCGCCCGCGGTGACGATCAACCCGCTCGACACGCGCCGCTTCACCGGCTCGATCGGCCTGCCGGTGCCCTCGACCGAGCTGTCGGTGCGCGACGACGAGGGCCGCGAGCTCGCGCCCGGCGAGATCGGCGAGATCTGCGTGCGCGGCCCCCAGGTCACGCCCGGCTACTGGCAGCAGCCGGCCGAGACCGCGAAGATCTTCTTCCCCGACGGCTTCCTGCGCACCGGCGACGTCGGCTATGTCGCCCCCGACGGCCACGTCTTCCTCGTCGACCGCAAGAAGGACATGATCCTCGTCTCGGGCTTCAACGTGTACCCGAACGAGGTCGAGGACGTGATTGCGAAGCACCCGGGGGTGCTCGAGGCGGCGGTGGTCGGCGTGCCCGACCCGCGCTCGGGCGAGCGCGTCAAGCTCGTCGTGGTGCGCCGCGACCCGGCGCTGACCGCCGAGGCGCTGCTGGCCTTCGCGCGCGCCGAGCTCACCGGCTACAAGGTGCCGCAGATCGTCGAGTTCCGCGACGTCCTGCCGAAGACCAACGTCGGCAAGGTGCTGCGGCGCGAGCTGCGCGAGCCGGCCTGAGCCGGGCAGGCCGCGTCCTGCGGGCCACCGGGGCCGGCCCGCTACCCGAGCAGCAGCCCCATCACGTGCTCGTCCACGAAGTGCGCGTCGCCCGCGCGCTTGTAGAACTTGCGCAGCGTCCCCTCGATGCGGAAGCCCAGGCCCTCGTAGAAGCGGATGCCGCGGGGGTTATCGCTCTCGACCATCAGCTCGACGCGCAGCACGCCCTCCGCGGCGAGCCGGGCGATCGCGTCGCCCACCATCGCGCGCGCAACACCGCTGCCGTGGTGGCGCGGCGCCACCGCGAGCGTGCCGAGGCCGGCGACATGGCGCGCGCGGCCCGGGTGCCGCACCGCCTTGTAGAAGCCGGCCACCTCGCCGCCCGCCTCCCAGACGAAGAAGCCGCCGCTCGCGAGCAGGTCGCGGTAGACGGCGCGGAAGTCGTCGAGCGGCATCGGGTCGAAGCCGAGGAAGGGCACGACCGCCTCGTGCATGTAGATCGCGTGGACGGCTTCGAGATCGGTCGGGTTCGCGGCTCGGCGCATCGGGAAGTCCTCGGGTCGTTTCCTGGGGGAGGGCGCAGGGCCCTGGCTTGGGTGGGGAGCGTCCGCCCGGTTCAGGGTCCGGGCGGCATGCGTTCGCGGAGATGGGCGACGAAGCCGGCGAGCTTCGGCAGCGGGCGACGGTCCGGCAGGTAGAGCAGGTGCACGGGACGGGGCGGCGGCACGTGCGCTTCGAGCACCGTCTCGAGCCGGCCGGCGGCGATGTCCTCGGCGAGCAGCACCTCGGGCTGCAGCACCAGCCCGGCCCCGCGCAGCGCCGCGGCGCGCAGGGCTGGGCCGTGGTTGGAGGCGAAGGGCGCGTCGGCGGGCCACTGCGCCTCCTCGCCCGTGCCGCAGAGGCGCCATGCGTTGGCGCTGTTCCACGAGAGATGCCCGAGGCAGCGGTGCGAGCCCAGGTCCTGCGGCACGCGCGGGCGGCCGTGGCGCGCCAGGTAGTCGGGCGACGCGCAGATCACCATGCGGTAGGGTGCGAGCGGCCGCGCGACGAGGTGCGGCTGGCCCAGCTCGCCGATGCGGATTGCGAGATCGAAGCCCTCGGCCGCGAGGTCGACGAGCCCGTCGCTCAGCACCAGCTCGATGCGCACCGCCGGATGCCGCGCCATGAAGTCGGCGGCATGCGCCGCGATCAGGCAGCCGCCGAGCGTCACCGGCGCCGACACCCGCAGCAGCCCGCCCGGCTCCTCGCGCAGCCGCTCCACCGACAGCTCGGCCCAGCGCAGCTGCTCCAGCACGCGCCGGCTCTCCTCGTAGAACAGCCGGCCCGCATCGGTCAGGCGCTGGCGCCGCGTGCTGCGCTGGATCAGCCGCGCGCCGAGACGCTCCTCCAGCTGCCGCACATGCTTGCCGACCATCACGGCCGAGATGTCCAGCGCCTCGGCGGCGCGGCTGAAGCCGCCGGCCTCGGCCACCGCGACGAAAACCTCCATGCTGCGCAGCTTGTCCACGGGATTCCGAACCCGGAGTTCGCAATGAGTGAAGTCGGAGCGCATTGTTGCAGGAAGGCGCTGGGTCGAACATGAGGGCTCCTTCAACACACGGGAGTCCTGCAATGAAAGTCCTGATCATCGGCGCCTCCGGCGTGCTCGGCCAAGCCGTCAGCGAGGCCCTGGGGCCGCACCACGAGCTGATCCTTGCCGGGCGCCACAGCGGCGACGTGCGCGTCGACATCACCAGCGAGGAAAGCGTCGCGGCACTGTTCGCGTCGGTCGGTCGCGTCGACGCGCTCGTCTCGACCACCGGCAGCCTGCACTTCGGCCCGCTGGCCGAGACCGACAGCGCCCGCTTCTCGGTCGGGCTGAACGACAAGCTGCTCGGCCAGGTGCGCCTGGCGCTGATCGGCCAGCACCACCTGAACGACGGCGGCTCGATCACGCTCACGAGCGGCATCCTCTCCGAAGAGCCGATCCGCAACGGCGCGAACGCGAGCACCGTGAACGCCGCGCTCGAAGGCTTCGTGCGCGCCGCGGCGATCGAGCTGCCGCGGGGCCTGCGCATCAACGCGGTCAGCCCCACCGTCCTCGCCGAATCCTGGGAGGTCTACGGGCCTTTCATGGCCGGCTTCGAGCCGGTGCCCGCCCGGCGCGCGGCGCTCGCCTACCGGCGCAGCGTCGACGGCGCGCAGACCGGCCGGGTGTACCGGGTGACGGCCTGAGCCGCTCAGCGGCGAGGCGCGGCGCTCAGGTCACCAGCAGCGCGCGGAAGTCGTTGACGTTGGTGAAGGTCGGCCCGGTGACCAGCAGGTCGCCGAGCGCCGCGAAGAAGCCGTAGGCGTCGTTGCGGTCGAGGAACTCGGCCGGCTTCAGGCCCAGCGCCGCGGCACGCGCCAGCGTGTCGGGCGCGGCCAGCGCGCCGGCATTGTCCTCGCTGCCGTCGATGCCGTCGGTGTCCGCGGCGAGCGCCCAGACGCCGGGCTCGCCCTTGAGCGCGATCGCGCAGCCGAGCAGGAACTCGCCGGCGCGCCCGCCACGGCCCGGCGCCAGGGCCGGATCGCGGCACGTGTTCACCGTCACCGTGGTCTCGCCGCCCGACAGGATCACACAGGGCCGCGCGAAGGGCTGGGCGCGACGGGCGACGGCGCGCGCCAGCGCCGCGTGGACCCGGCCGACCTCGCGCGACTCGCCCTCGATCTCGTCGCTCAGGATATGAGCCTCGAGGCCCAGCTCGCGTGCCCGGGCCGCGGCGGCCTCCAGGCTCTGCTGCGGCGTGGCGATCAGGTGCAGCTCGTGCCCGGCGAAGCGCGCGTCGCCCGGCTTGGGCGTCTCGAAGGCGCCGCTCTCGAGTCCGGTGCGCAGCGCCGGCGGCAGCGCGATGCCGTGGCGGCGCAGGATCGCCAGCGCGTCGGCGCAGCTCGTCGGGTCGGGCACCGTCGGCCCGCTGCCGATCACCGCCGGGTCGTCGCCCGGCACGTCCGAGATCAGCAGCGTGACGACGCGCGCCGGCGCGCACATCGCCGCGAGCCGCCCGCCCTTGATCGCCGACAGGTGCTTGCGCACGCAGTTCATCTCGTCGATCGCCGCGCCGCTGGCCAGCAGCGCGCGGTTGATCGCCTGCTTCTCCTCGAGCGTCACGCCCTCGGCCGGCAGCGACAGCAGCGCCGAGGCACCGCCCGAGATCAGGCACAGCACGAGGTCGTCGGCGCCGAGGCCCTGCACCAGCGCGGCAATGCGCCGCGCCGCGTGCCGCCCCGCCTCGTCCGGCACCGGGTGCGCCGCCTCCACCACCTCGATGCGGCCGGGCTGCGCGCCGCGGGCCGGCGGCACGTGGCCGTAGCGGGTGACGACGAGTCCCGACAGCGGCGCCCCGGCCGGCCACAGCGCGTCGACCGCCGCGGCCATCGCGCCGCCGGCCTTGCCAGCGCCGATCACGACGGTGCGGCCGTGCGGCGGCGGCGGCAGGAAGGGGGCGATGCAGTGCGCAGGCTGCGCACGCTGCACCGCGGCGTCGTAGAGCTGGCGCAGCAGCGCGCGCGCTTCGGTGTCGGAGGAGCCGGGAAAGGGGACTTGCATGTCCCCGATTGTCGGACAGCGCGAAGCGCCAAGGCAGCCGGGCAAGCAGCCCCCTCCGATTGCGGGGTGGATCGAGAGCCTCAAACGTATGTCATCACACAACTTGAAGCACTTGTGCCAGACGATGGCCAATGTCCTGAGGAAGTTTTCCCTTTTCTTCCTCCGAGTTTTTCCTATGAAAACTGCCATTCCCCACCCCGCTTGAACCGTTCAATCGGGGCTGACCCTGTCTTCAGCGTCAACTCTCAGTCATACGATGTCCTACCAGTAGCGGCCAACAATAGCCGCATCCGGCCGCTACCTGCCGACGCAGGGACGTCGGCCTTCCCCACCAGAGGAGCAGTGGTTCGATGAAACGCAGAACGTTCCTGATGTCCGGCCTGGCGCCGGTGACCCTCGCAGGCTGGAGCGGCAGCGCGGGCGCGCTGCCGCCGGCGCACAGCCCCGCGGCGACCAAGATCGCGGCCATCGACGCGATGCGGCGCGCGGTCGAGCACATGGACCAGCAGGTCTCCTATCACGGCGGCTATGTCTGGGACTATCTGCCCGACATGTCGCGCACCTGGGGCGAGATGGAGGCCAAGCGCACGATGTGCTGGATCCAGCCCCCGGGCACGCCGACCGCGGGCCACGCCTTCCTGGACGCCTACCACGCCACCGGGGACGAGACGTTCTACCGCGCCGCGGAACGCACCGGCCTCGCGCTGATCGCCGCGCAGCACCCGGCCGGCGGCTGGAACTACATCCACGACTTCGCCGGCGAGGCCTCGCTGAAGGACTGGTACGAGACGATCGGCATCAACGGCTGGCGCCTCGAGGAGTTCCAGCACTACTACGGCAACGCCACCTTCGACGACGCCGGCACCGCGGTGTCCTCGCAGTTCCTGCTGCGCATGTACCTGGAGAAGAAGGACCGCCGCTTCCTCGTGCCGCTGAACAAGGCCATCGGCTTCGTGCTGGCCGCGCAGTTCAAGGGCGGCGTCGCCGACGGCGGCTGGCCGCAGCGCTTTCCCTTCGTCGACAACTCGATCTCGTCGATGCCGCAGCCGAACCCGCAGCAGATCCCCCCGGGCGCACGCCAGGGCATGGAGGACGGCGACTACACGCGCCACGTCACCTTCAACGACGACGTGGCCGGCGAGAACATCAAGTTCCTGCTGATGTGCGTGATCGGGCTGGGGCGCACCGACCTCGTCGAGCCGGTGCACCGCGCGATGGAATGCCTGCGCCGGCTGCAGCAGCCCGCGCCGCAGGCGGGCTGGGGCCTGCAGCACCTCGCCGTGGCGCGTGACGGCCGCCCCGCCGGCGCCCCGGCCGGCGCGCGCAGCTACGAGCCGCGCGCGCTCGCCACCCACACCACCGACACCAACGTCAAGCAGCTCTTCAACTACTTCCAGCTCACCGGCGACCGCAAGTACCTCGAGGGCGTGCCAGCCGCGCTCCAATGGCTCGAGAGCTGCGCGCTGACGGCGCAGATGAAGGCGGAGAACCCGCTCATCGCCAGCCGCACGCACCCGACCTTCATCGAGCTCGGCACCAACCGGCCGCTGTTCGTGCACCGCTACGGCTCCAACATCTGGAACGGCGCCTACTACGTCGACTACGACCACCGCAACACGCCGAGCCACTACTCGGCCGGCCGCACCGTCAACGTCGCCGCGCTGCGCCGGACCTACGAGCAGCTCAGCTCGATGAGCCCGGCGCAGGTCGCCGAGATGGTCGCGCGCTCGCCGCTCGGCGCGCGCAAGCGGCGCGAGCTGCCGCGCTACTTCTCGCTGCGTGAGGTGGACTTCCCCGACCTGTTCGAGGACAGCGTCATGCTCAGCCCCACGGTGGCCGACAGCGAAGCGCAGAAGCTGATCGCCGACCTCGGCACCAAGAACTACTGGCTCACCCCGCTCGCGACCACCACCAATCCCTACCGCGGCAACGGCCCGAGCGAGCCCTACACCGGCACGGCCTACCAGAGCCGGCATGTCGGCGACCTCAGCGACACCTCGCCCTACGACCCGCGCAACCCGCCCGAGATCGCGCCCTACGTGAAGCAGGAGCGCACGCTCGGCATCTCGACCAGCCAGTTCGTCTCGAACCTGGGCAAGCTGATCGCGTACGTCGCGCCGGTGAAGTGAGGCGGCGGCGCCTTCCGGGCCCGCCAGGGCGCGGAAGGCGTTCGCGAGCCGGAACGGTCCGCCGGAGCCCGGTGAGCGCCCACTTCTTCACGCTTGCGCGAGGCAGGGGCCCCACTCCTGAAACAATTGGTTGACGCTCGTAAGAGGGGGTACGTATAAGGGCGGCTTTGCCCGGAGACGCCCCCCGTGAGCCCCCTGTCCCGACGCCGCTTCACCCGACTGCTGGCCGCGATGCCGGCGCTGGCCGTGCCGGCGCTGGCCGTGCCGGCGCTGGCGCGCGCGCACGCCGCCGAGCCCCGCACGCTGACATTCAGTCACCTCCACACCGGCGAGCGCCTCGTGGACATCGAGTACTTCAGCGGCGGCAGCTACCTGCCCGACGCGCTCGGCGAGATCAACCGCCTGCTGCGCGACTTCCGCACCGGCGAGGTCGCCCCGATCGATCCGCAGCTGCTCGACCTGCTGCACGGCCTGAGCCAGCTGACCGGCAGCACGCAGCCCTTCCAGATCATCTCCGCCTACCGCTCGCCCGCCACCAACGCGATGCTGCGCGCGCGCAGCACCGGCGTGGCCAGCGGCAGCCTGCACCTGTCGGGACGCGCGATCGACATCCGCGTCGCCGACGTGCCGCTCGCCCGGCTGCGGCAGGCCGCGCTCGCGCTCGGGCGCGGCGGCGTCGGCTACTACCCCGGCTCGAACTTCGTGCACGTGGACACCGGGCGCGTGCGCGCCTGGTGATCAGTCCCCGGCAGCGGTGCCGGCGCTGCGCCGCGCCAGCGCCGCCTCCAGCCGCCGGTCGTGGCCGTAGATGTCCGCCGCGAAGTGCAGCGCGCCGCTCTCCGGGTTCACCTCGGCGGTGTAGTACAGCAGCCGCACCGGCAGCGGCTGCGTGAGGTTCACGCGCAGCGGCCGCGGCGCGGCCATCGCCGCCTCGATGCGCTCGCGCGTCCACTCCGGCTGGTCGCGCAGCACCCATTGCGCGAGCGCCGCCGGATCGCGCAGGCGCACGCAGCCGTGGCTGAGGTCGCGGCGCGTGCGGCTGAAGAGCCGGCGCGACGGCGTGCCGTGCAGGTAGACCGCCTGGTCGTTCGGGAAGATGAACTTCACGAGCCCGAGCGAGTTGTGCGGCCCGGGGCGCTGGCGCACCCGCAGTCCGTCGCGCCCCTGGCGCAGCCGCTCGATGTTCTCCGGCGTCGCGGCCACCACCGGCGCGCGGTCGCCCGCGCCGCGCACGATCTCCATCTGCATCCGGTCCAGGTAGCCCGGGTCGAGCGCGAGACCCGGCAGGATCTCCTTGCGCACGATCGAGCGCGGCACGTCCCAGTACGGGCGGAAGACCAGGTAGCGCATCTCCTCCGCCAGCACCGGCGTCTGCGTGTCGAGCGAGCCGCCGACGATCACGTCCATGCCGAGCGCCGGCGCGCGCCCGGGCGAGGCGTCCCAGGCGGCGAGCCGGAACATCGCGATGTTGACCGCCAGGAAGGGCCGCCCGTCCGGCGGCGGCAGCCAGCGCATGCGCTCCAGCGCGAGCTCGATCTGCCGCACGCGCCGCGACAGGGGCACGTTCAGCGCCGCGCGCGTCTCGGCGCCGAGCACGCCGTTGTCCCGCAGGCCGTGGCGGCGCTGGAAGCGCCGCACGCCTTCGACCAGCGCCGCCTCGTACGCCGGGCGCGACGGCGGCCGCGCGTCGGCCGGCAGGTCGCCGAGCGCAACCAGGCGGCGGTGCAGCGACGCGGCACCCGCCAGCCGCTCGCCCGGGCGCACGTCCGGGCCGGGGGGCAGGACGGCCGCACCCGGCTCGGCTGCCAGCGAGCGGTAACGCCGCAGCTCCTCGCGCAGGCGCAGATAGGGCTCGGACTGCGGTGCGGACGCCGCGACGGCGTCCCGCAGGCCGTGCACCGGCAAAGCTGCGCGCAGCAGGTCGGCCGCATCCGGCTCCCCCGTGCGCGGCGGCATGCGGAAGCCGAACTCGCGCGGATCGACGCGACCGCGCTGCAGATGCCGCAGGTAGCGCAGCATCGCGACGCTGAGATCGATGTCGAGCGCCGCGCGCTGCGCCTCGTCGGGAGCGGCCGCATCCCGCAAGTGCGCCACGCCTGCGGCGAGTGCCTCGACCCGGTAGTCGGCCGGATCGAGCCCCTCGTCGCCTGCGGCCGACAGCAGCAGCAGCGCATCGGCGGCGCTGCGTCCGGGCCGGCCGTCGGCGCCGCTCCACAGGGGGGTGTAGCCGAGCGGCCGGTAGAGCCGGTGCAGCGCCTCCAGCTCCTCGGCGCCCGGAATCCGGGCGCGATCGGGCGCGGCGAGGAGGGCGGACAGCGCGGTGAGCGGCAGCGGCGGTGACCCGGGCAGGACCGCGGACCCGGCCGGCGGGACGGCGGGCAACTGCTGCGGCAACGACTGCGGGACGGCGGGCGGCTGCAGCGACAGGGCCGCTGCGCTCTCGGCAGCCGCCGGCTGCCCGACCGTGGCAAGGCCCAGGACCAGCAAGGCCACGGCGAGGCGCTGCGCCGGGCGGAAAAAGGGGGGAAGGGCAGCAGGAGAGAAATTCATGAACGGCTCGGGGGCCGCGCACCGGGCGCGGCCAGAAAAGAGGGTCGGGAAAGTCCTGTGCTCCCCCAGCAAACCGGATACCCCCGGGCGCGGGATGCGCCGCCCGGGGCGCCGGCACGCCGGCTGCCTGTGTTGCGCCGGAAAGGAGAGGGCGCGCCCGTTTCGCGCGCCCGGCGGCCCCCGATGTGGCAGGCGATTGTGGAGACGGTGCGCGACGAGTTCTCGGATGTTCCCGATGTGGCCGAGCTCACGCGGCTGACGGTTCGCCTGCTGATGGCGCTCGTGCTCGGTGCGATGATCGGCTACGAGCGCGAGCGGCGCGGCAGCGCGGCCGGACTGCGCACCCACATGCTGGTCTCGCTCGGCACCGCGGTCTTCGTGCTGGTGCCGCTGCAGGCCGGCATGAAGATCGAGGATCTCAGCCGGGTCATCCAGGGCGTGATCAGCGGCATCGGCTTCCTCGGCGCCGGCGCGGTGCTCAAGCTCGACCGCTCCCAGCAAATCCGGGGACTCACGACGGCGGCCGGCATCTGGGCCACGTCAGCCATCGGCATGACGGCCGGCATGGGCCTGGAGGCCACCGCGGTGTTCGTTACCGTGCTGTCGATCGTGGTGCTGGATGTGCTGCTGCGCGTCGAGAAGGCCTTGATCCGCCGGGGCTGGAGCGACGCCCCCCGGCAGCCGCCCGAGCGCTGAAGCGGCCAGGGAATCAGTCCGTGCGCAGCCCCTCGGGCTCCGCGGCCGCCCCCGCGGCATCGACGCGCTCGTACTCCGAGATCACCTGCGCGCCGAACAGCAGCAGCGTCGCCGCGATCTCCAGGCTCAGCAGCACGATGATCGCCGTCGTCAGCGAGCCGTAGACGACGCTCACCTGCGACAGCGTCGTCAGGTACCAGATCAGCAGGTGGCGCGTGATCTCCCACAGCAGCGTGGCGGTGAGGGCACCGACGAGCGCATGCTGCAGCGACAGCCGCCCGACCGGCATCACCATGTAGATCGACGTCAGGATCAGCACCTCGCCGACCACGCCCAGCAGGTAGAGCAGCAGGCCCGAGAGCCGGCCGAGCGACCACACGTGCCCGAGCAGCCGCACGCTGTCGTCGCCTAGCGCCTGCAGGCTGCCCGAGACGATGGTCACCACCAGCAGCCCGAAGCCGAGGAAGAGGATGTAGCAGTAGGGCAGCACCGCGGAGACGAGGAAGTGGCGCCGGCGGATCGCGACGCGGTGGTGGAAGATCACCGACATCGCGTTCTCCAGCACGGTGAAGGCGAGCGAGCTGAAGAACAGCATCGTCGCGAGCACGAACCAGCCCACCACCTCGCGGTGCGCGAGGAAGTTGCCCAGCTCCAGCACGATCGGCGCCGATTGCCCGGGCAGCAGCCATTCGAGATAGCGCGCCAGCGTGCGCAGCAACTCCACCGGCTCGAGCACGTGCGACAGCACGATCGCGATCAGGATCAGCAGCGGCACCAGCGACAGCAGCGCGTAGTACGCCACCGCGCCGGCCAGCAGCAGTCCCTGGTTGGCGCGGAAGGCCTTCAGGACCCGCCATGCGAAGGCGCCGGGGTGCCTGAGGACCTGGGTCGCGCGCCGGCTGGCGTGGAAGGAAGCGGGAAGATGCATCTCTGCCGCGTCGCCGACTGCCCGGGGCGGGCAGCGACACGCTCGCAAGCCATGACGAGGGACCGTCCGGCAAACCGCGCACCCGGCCGGCTGCCGCCCCCGCCCGGGGTGCCGGGGCCGCCCTCTTCGCGAAGTGGCGAAGGCGCTGGACAGCGCGAGGGTTTTCCCCTATCATTCACTCACTGCGGGAGAAAACAGCTTTTCTCCTCACGTTTGTCTCCTCCACCTCCCTCGGTGGATTCAAGCCCGAGATCCTCGATCTCGGGCTTTTTTTTGGCCGCGCCGTGCCGCCGCGACGAGAATGCCGGCATGGACGGAAAGCCCAGGATCGGCGTGGCATTGGGAAGCGGCTCGGCGCGCGGCTGGGCCCACATCGGCGTGCTGCGCGTGCTGCAGGAGGCGGGGCTGGAGCCGCAGGTCGTCTGCGGCACCTCGATCGGCTCGCTGGTGGGCGCGGCCTGCGTGGCCGGCGAGCTCGACCGGCTGGAGGCTTGGGTGCGCAGCCTGACCTGGCAGGCCGTGGTCGGCATGCTCGACCTCACCACCAGCGGCGGGCTGATCAAGGGTAGGGCGCTCACCGAATTCTTCCGCCGGCACTTTCGGGACCGCGACATCCAGACGCTCGACCGCACCTTCGGGGCTGTTGCCACCCAGCTCACCACCGGGCAGGAGGTCTGGCTGCAGAGCGGCTCGCTGATCGACGCGGTGCGTGCGTCGATGGCCTTTCCCGGCCTGCTCACGCCGGCCCAGGACCGCGGCCGGCTGCTGGTCGACGGCGGCCTGGTCAACCCGGTGCCGGTGTCGCTGTGCCGGGCGCTCGGCGCGGACCTCGTCGTCGCGGTGGACCTCAACTCCGACCTGCTCGGGCGGCACCTGCGCCCGCCCGCGCGCCCCGAGGAACCGGCGCCGGCCAACGGCGGCCCCCTGGCGAACATGCTCGACCGCTTGCAGAGCGGCCTCGGCCGCCTGCGCAGCGGCCCGAGCCACTCGAGCGCGATGCCCTCGATCGTCGACGTGCTCGCCAGCAGCGTCAACATCATGCAGGTGCGCATCACGCGCAGCCGCCTCGCGGGCGAACCGGCCGACATCCTGATCCAGCCGCGCCTCGCGCAGATGGCCTTCATGGACTTCCACCGCGGCGCGGCGGCCATCGCGGAAGGCCGCCGCGCGGCACGCGAGGCGCTGCCGCAGTTCACCCAGTTCGGCCTCGGCTGAAAGCGGCGGCAGCAGGGCGCTCAGGCGCCGATCAGGTGCAGCACGACCTCGCGGCGGTGGGGCCGGCTGCGGTGCTCCCACAGGTAGATGCCCTGCCAGGTGCCGAGCGCGAGCCGGCCCTCGACCAGCGGGATGCCGAGATGCGTCTGCGTCAGCGCTGCGCGCACATGCGCGGGCATGTCGTCCGGCCCCTCGTCCCGGTGGCGGAACATCGGGTCGCCGTCCGGAACGAGGCGCGAGAAGAAGTGCTCCAGGTCGCGCTGCACCTGCGGGTCGGCGTTCTCCTGCACCAGCAGGCTGGCCGAGGTGTGGCGCACGAAGACGGTCAGCAGCCCCTGGCGCAGGCCGCGAGCCGCGACCCAGTCGCGCACTTCGCCGGTGATGTCGGTCATCCCGCGACCCGGGGTGCGGATCTCGAGCACGGTGGTGTCCTGTCTCAGCATGGTGTCGGCTCCCGGCCGCGCGCCGCGCCCCCGCTTTCGCGGGAAACGAAGGCCCGGGGCGATGCGCGCAAGGCGCCCCGGGGTGGTTCATGGAGTAATCTTCGCCGCCGATAGGCCACACCGCAGATACCCCTTGTCCCCGCTTGCGCCTGAAATACCTCGACACCCTCCCGGGCGCGCCCGTCCCGGCGGGCAGACCCTCATGAAGAAAGCAGTCATCGCGCTCCTCCTGTGCTTCGCGAGCCTTCTCGCGTTCGCACAGGCCCCCGGTTCAGGTGCGGCATCCCGCACGGCCACCGCCGCCTCGAGCCAGCAGGAGGACGAGTCGTCCACGGCCGAGGAGCTGGGCAGGGTCATCGGCTCGCTGCTCAAGCGCGCGGCCAACGTGCTCGTCGAGGTGGCCCGGGGCATCGCCGAGGGCTTCAGGTCGACGCCCGGCAATTCCTCCGACGCCGAGGAATGCACGGCCGAGGAGGCGCGCGCCGGCAAATGCAAGCCGGACTCGCGGCGCAGCGAAGGCCCGCCGCCGGAAAAGGAGCAGGCTCAGTCCTCGGGTTTCCTTGGCGCCTTCCTGCGGGCGCTGTTCTGAGACGGCGCGCGATTCGCGCGGTTTCGTCCCGCGGCGGTATCCGAGCCCGGCGCTGGACGGCCCCGGGCGGGGCTGCCGGCGAACCCGGAGCCGGCGCGCGACCCCGCCTTACCGGCCGCCCCGGAGGGGCCGCTGCACCCGATTCCGATACCCGCGGTGCGCCGCTCGGCTTGCCGGTACGAAGCGGTGGCAGAATCGCGCGTTTTTCCCCATCGGCTCAAGGATTCGAAGAATGAACCGCAAAGAACTCGCTGCCCTGATTTCCGAAAAGCACGACCTGCCCAAGGTCGGCGCCACCCGCATCCTCGACACGGTGTTCGAAACGCTGGCAGCCGAATTGAAGAAGGGCAACCCGGTGGCGCTTGCCGGCTTCGGCACCTTCAAGCTCGCCACCCGCGCAGCGCGCACCGGCCGCAACCCGAGCACCGGCGAAAAGGTGAAGATCGCCGAGCGCAAGCTGGTGAAGTTCTCGGCTTCGACGGCACTGGCCGACGTGGTCGACCCGAAATTCGCGAAGGCCCGCGCGACGAAGGCCGCGAAGGCAGCGGCGAAGAAGGCGGCGGAGCAGGACGTCGAGGTGCCCGTGAAGGCCACGGCGAAGAAGAGCGCCGCGGCGCCGAAGACGGCCGCGAAGAAGGCCGCCGCTGCGGCGAACGAAGCGAAGGCGGTGCCGGCGAAGAAGGCTGCTGCGAAGACGGCCGCAAAGACTGCAGCGAAGACTGCCGTCAAGTCCGCAGCCAAGACTGCCGAGAAGACGGCAGCACCGGCGAAGAAGGCAGCTGCGAAGAAGAAGGCGGCCTGAGAGACTCCCGCGCGCGTGCAGCCCCCGGGGGCTGCGCACGGCGGACCGGCACACCGACGCGCCGCAGCGCGTCGGCCCGCGGTGCCGGCCGGTTAGCGCGACCGGTGCGGGACACCGGACGCCGGGGAAGACAGGAATGCTCCGCTTTCGGCGCACCTCACTTTACATAAGGCATCTTCCGGCGCTTTTCAGCGGGGCAGGGGAAACGGGCTCGCATGGCGCCGTCCCGCGGTCCGCGCGCTCATGATGGATGCCCCTCCCGGACGCCGCGCGGGATTCCCGCGCCGTTCAGGCGTGCTCCTGCTGCCTGAACGAGACGACATGCAGGACCTCGAAACCCTGCCGGCGCGCCTCCCTGAATGCCGTCAGTTCGATGTCGAGCGGATTCCGCTTTTCCTGCACGGGCAGCGAAAACGTAACCATGCGGGGCTGGAAAGGTTTCGTGCTGCCGTCCTTCCGGCAATTGACGAAAGCGGTATAGGTATGCTCCATGACGTACTCCCGAGCGGATACTCCGCTCTGTCTTTCCCGACCGGCGCGCGCCGGGATTTCTCATCGGACCCCGCCTGTTCCGCGGTTGCAAAGGATCTCAGGCCGGTTTTCTGCCCCGGCCTCCGGCACGGCAACCCGTCTTCCCGGTGAACCGGGGCCCGGGCCGCTCCTACAATCCCCGCTTTTTCACGGCGGGAGACGGCAGAAACGCCGTTCAACCCGGCCGCCCCGAAGAATCACGAAACAGCTGCCGACCTGCAAGGATTGTCAGGCGGCACCGGCGACCGGCCAATGTCCCAAGCGATGGAGTGGCGCTACATCCAAGGATGTATTGATCGCTTGCCGACTCTCCGGGATGCTCGCCGGCCCGAGCGCTCCGGCCCCACATGACTCTCCCCATATTCCTCCAACGCACGCATGCCGCACCCGCCGCACTGCTGCGCTATTCGATTCCGGCCGCGGCATTCCTGATGCTGTGGCTGAACCTGCACTGGCTCGCGGTGATCTACGAGACCGCGCCGGGCTCGAGCGCCTGGTATCCGGCGCGGGGCCTGAGTCTCGCGCTGCTGCTGATCGGCGGCCTGCGCTTCGCGCCGGTGGTCGCGGTGGCGTCGCTGGTCGGCGGGATCTCATACCACCTGCCGGACCATCCCGAGAACCTGATCGCGAATGCGCTGCTGATCGCGGGCGGCATGAGCGCCGCGGCCTGGGCGCTGCGCCGGCTCGGCGTCTCGGCCGCGACGCGACTGCGCGACGCGGTCGCGCTGGTGCTGCTGTCCGCGCTGGCCGAGCTCGTGACGGCCTACGGCGTCGTGGCGGTCAACGTGCGCTCCGGGCTGCTGGCGCCGCAGGAATACTGGGGCGTGGCCTTCCAGTTCTTCGTCGGCGACTACCTCGGCATCCTGATCGTCGTGCCGGTGGCGCTGCACCTCGCCGCGCTCTGGCCGCCCGGGGAGCTGCGCCGGCGGCTGCGGCTGTCGCCGGAGAAACGCAGCCGCCTGCTCCAGAGCGGGGTCGAGCTGCTGCTGATCGCCGCGATCTCCGGCGAGCTGCTGTGGCTCGGCCTCTCCGATGGCGGCTACACCGCCTCGACGCTGGCACGCTGGTACCTGCTGCTGCTGCCGGTGTCGCTGGCGGCGATCCGCTTCGGGCCGCAGGGCGCCGCCTACACCACGCTGCTGCTGAGCGCGGGCATCGTCGCGGTGGTGCGCGCCACGGGCAACCCCGTCGGCCAGATCGACCTGCAGCTGCTGCTGATGTCGCTGTGCATCGTCAGCCTGCTGCTGAGCGCCTCGGGTGCCGATCGCCGCCGCTCGCTCGAGGCGGTGGCGGCGATGCACCGCAGCCAGGCCGAGAAGGCGCGCCGGGAGGCCGAGCGTGCGCGCATGAGCAAGGCACGCTTCCTGGCCGCGACCACGCACGACCTGCGCCCGCCGTTCGAGGCCGTGCGGCTGGGCCTGGAGACGCTGGCGCTGCAGAAGCTGCCGCCGGAGATGGACGAGGTGCTGCGCCGCACGCAGAACGCCGCGCGCTCCCTCTCGCGGGTGCTCGAGAGCGTGCTCGACACCGCGCGGCTCGAGGGCGAGATCCGCGGCGTCACGCCGCGCGACCTGGCGCTCGGACCGCTGTTCGAGCAACTCGCCGCCGAGACCGCCCTCGCCCACCCCCGCGGCGGCGCCGCGGTGCGGGCCCGGCCGACCGCGCTGCACGTGATCGCCGACCCCGTGCTGATCGAGCGCGTGCTGCGCAACCTGCTGAGCAACGCGGTGCGCGCCTGCGTCCCGTCGGGACGGGTGCTGCTCTGTGCGCGCCGCCGCGGGCTGATGGTGCGCATCGAGGTGCACGACAGCGGGACCGGCATCGCGGCAGAGCGGCTGCCTCTCATCTTCGACGACTTCGAGAGCGGCCATGCGGGCGGCATCGGCATCGGGCTGTCGCTGGTGCGCGAGATCTCCGACCAGCTCGGGCTCGGCCTGAAGGTGCGTTCGCTGCACGGCCGCGGCACCGTCTTCTGCATCGAGCTGCCGCTGTCGACGCGCAGCCCGGAACCGGGCCCGCGCTTCCGCGAGGCGGCCGCGCGCGTGCGCGACCGCGTGATCGCGCTGGCCACGCGCGACGCGGTGCGCGGCGAGATGATCACCGCGACCCTGTCGGACTGGGGCGCGGCGGTGGTGGCGGGCAGCGAGCCGGAGGGCGTCCTGCAGGAGCTGCGCGCGATCGACAGCCGCGCCGACCTCTTCGTCGTCGGCGACGTCTCGCGCCCGGTGGAGGCCGACCGCCGCGACGCCGGGCGGATCGTGGAGTTGCCGGCATCGTCGGGCGTGGCCGGACGGGGCCGGCCGCTCGCGGCAGACCTGGAGGAGCTGCTCAGGGTCCTGCGCTGAAGCCCTCGCTGCCGGGAAGCAGCCCGGCGCGGCGCGCCCAAACGGCAGCCTTGGCGCGGCTGGTGGTGCCGACGAGCTGGAGGATACGGTGCACGTGCACCTTCACGGTCGGCTCGGCGATCCCGAGCGCGCGCGCGATCTCCTTGTTGGACATCCCGCCGTCGATCAGGCGCAGCACCTCCAGCTGCCGCTCGCTCAGCACCGGCGCGTGCGGCGACGCTTCCGGCTCCCCGCACAGCAGCTCGGCCGGGACGCAGCTCCCGCCGGCGAGCACCATCTCGAGCGCCCCCAGCATCACGTTGGCGCTGTCGGTCTTGCGGATGAAGCCGCGCGCGCCGGCACGGATCGCCGCGGCCACCACCGCACGCTGGTCGAGCATCGAGACCGCGACGACCGGCATCCCGACGGCGGCGCGCACCATGCGGTGCAGCGTGTCCTCGAAGTCCTGCGAGTCCGGAAGCGTCAGGTCGAGCAGGATCAGATCGAAGCGCTCGCCCGCCGCGAGACGGTCCAGCGCCTCCGCGAGGCGCCCTGCCTCGACGATCCGCGCCTCCGCGCGCCAGTGCACGAGAAGCGACTTCATGCCATCACGAAACAGCCGATGGTCATCGACAACCAGAAAACGCAAACCCGCTCCCTTCCCGGCACGCCGGAGACCCCGCCACCCCGACTCCGCTTCGGGCGCGTTGTCGGGACGCCGGAAGCACTTTGCCGTCAGCACACATGCTGGCAGGCGCGGGAGTCTTTTTGTTTACAAGTGGAAAGAATTGTAGCGTTTACCCTACAACCCCTTCCATCAAACAGAATATCCCGGAGCGGGCCGATGCGGCGGAATTCACATCGATGGGCAGAGGGCAAGAATGCGCTCGCCGGACCCGGTCTCCCGGATCCGGCGGCAGGCCCGGTCAGGGCCTCGGGCACTCCGGCAAGGACGCGCGGAGCGTGCCGAGCGAGGGGTTGTCGTCCGTCCCGGTGCGGTTGTCGGTGAAGCGGCAGCCGTAGGCCGCGTCTGCGACCTTCGCGGCGTCGAGCACGTCGTCCCCCTCGGGCTTCACGCCCTTCTGCTCCCAGTTCGCCATCGCGTCGAAGGCGGCGACCTGCTCCGCGACCGTGAAGTCGCAGTGACCGGGGCTGCGGATCGCGCGCTGCACCAGGAAGTCGCCGCTGCCGTTGGCGTCGGCGCGGCGCTTGAAGATCTGCTCCATGCTGAAGGGCACGTACAGGTCGCCGAGCGTGTGGATCGTCACCACCGGGATGCGGAAGTTGCCGTTCGTCTTCGGCACCCAGCGCAGCCCGTCGCGGCGCAGCCGGTTGGCTTCGGGCGTTCCCTTGACGCGGTAGGCCGAGGCGTTGAAGGCCTGCTCCTCGACGCTCTGCGCGGGGTCGTTGTCGAGCTGGTAGACGATGCCCTCGGTGCTGACCAGATCCTGGTTCAGGATGCCGTTGATCTTGCCGTCGCGCCCGAAGGTGCCCCAGACCGTCGCGTGCAGGCCGGCATGCGCGAAGCCCTGGTCGAAGATCGGGCGCGCGCCGCCGGAGAGATTGCGCACCACTGCCTTGTACTTGTCGCCGAGCGGGGTCGTCGTGGCCGGGAAGGAGGAGAACAGCGCATCCCTCACGAGCGGCTGGATCGCGCTCCAGTTCGTCACCGGCCAGCTCGTGGCCGGCAGGCCGGCGAGCTGCTGCGCGGCGACCTGGTAGGCCGCGAAGTTGTTGAACAGGTCGGTGTCGCCGAGCACGCCGCACATCGGCACCGCACCGTGGTAGCTCATCTTGTGGTTCGCGGTGCGCGCGGCCTCCTCGTCGATCGCCGCGGCAGTCACGTGCCCGCCCATCGAGTGGCCGATCAGGTAGACCTTCCTCGGCGCGGCGAGCGCCCGGCCCTTCTCCTGCGCGATGCGGTTGAAGGCGAGGGCGAGCGCGTTGGTGTCCTCGACGCCGGCGCGCACGTCGTAGAAGTTCGTCGAGTAGCTCGACGCGGCCCAGGCGTAGCCCTGCTCGATCAGGTGGCGACGGATCGACGGCGGCGTCACGCGCAGCTCGGCACCGATGCCGTTGTAGCCGTGCGCGTACATCACGAGCATGCCGTTCCAGTTCCTCGGCACCTCGATGCGGTAGCCGCTCTTGCCGAGCAGCCCCCACCAGCGATCGGTTTCCGGCGCATCGGCCAGCGCGTCGAAGGGCAGCGCCTGGGCATTCATCGTGAACACGCGCTTGTCCTGCTCGCGGGTCTCCTCCGGCTGCGCTGCCGCGGGCGGGGCGGCATCGTCGCCACCTCCACAGGCCTGGAGCAGGCCGACGGCCAGCAGCGCCGCCGCGACGCTCGAGAGTTTCCGGTACATGCTGTCTCCTCATATTTGAATAAATACCGCATTGCAGAACATCAATCTTTCTTTCGAAACTGCTGCGGCTGCACCGATTTTGTGGATTTCATTGACATTGGTAAATGTTCCCAGCGATGAAACCGGCTCATCGCTTTCCCTTAAATTCTGCAAGGCAGAACATGAGCTCCGGAAAAAAGGCAGACATGCACCGCCCTCCCGGGCCTGCGCCGAGCCGGCGGGGGCGGGATGAGGGGGGGAGGAAGGAAGCGTTCGGGGAATGCTGCGGCGGACGCCGCAGCAGAGGAAGGCAAGCAGGGGGCGCTCGCGGCGCCGCCCCGCGCCGGACTCAGTTCGCGAAGGCCGCGATGCCGGTCTGGGCCCGGCCGAGGATCAGGGCGTGGATGTCGTTCGTGCCCTCGTAGGTGTTGACGACCTCCAGGTTCACGAGGTGCCGCGCCACGCCGAACTCGTCGCTGATGCCGTTGCCGCCCATCATGTCGCGCGCCAGGCGCGCGATGTCGAGCGCCTTGCCGCAGGAGTTGCGTTTCATGATCGAGGTGATCTCGACCGAGGCGATGCCCTCGTCCTTCATGCGGCCCAGGCGCAGGCAACCCTGCAGGCCCAGCGTGATCTCGGTCTGCATGTCGGCGAGCTTCTTCTGGATCAGCTGGTTCGCGGCGAGCGGGCGGCCGAACTGCTTGCGATCGAGCACGTACTGGCGCGCGCGGTGCCAGCAGTCCTCGGCCGCGCCGAGCGCGCCCCAGGCGATGCCGTAGCGCGCGCTGTTCAGGCAGGTGAAGGGCCCTTTGAGCCCGCGCACCTCGGGGAAGGCGTTCTCCTCGGGGCAGAACACCTCGTCCATCACCACCTCGCCGGTGATGCTGGCGCGCAGGCCGACCTTGCCGTGGATCGCCGGCGCCGACAGGCCCTTCCAGCCCTTCTCCAGCACGAAGCCGCGGATCTTGCCCTCGTCGTCCTTGGCCCACACGACGAACACGTCGGCGATCGGGCTGTTGGAGATCCACATCTTCGCGCCCGTGAGGCTGTAGCCGCCGGGCACCTTCTTCGCGCGCGTGACCATGCTGCCCGGGTCGGAGCCATGGTCTGGCTCGGTCAGGCCGAAGCAGCCGATCCACTCGCCGCTGGCGAGCTTCGGCAGGTACTTCTGCCTGGTCTGCTCGTTGCCGAACTCGTTGATTGGCACCATCACGAGCGAGGACTGCACACTCATCATCGAGCGGTAGCCCGAGTCGACGCGCTCGACCTCGCGGGCGATCAGGCCGTAGCAGACGTAGTTCAGGCCGGCGCCGCCGTACTGCTCGGGGATGGTCGGCCCGAGCAGGCCGAGCTCGCCCATCTCGCGGAAGATCGCCGGGTCGGTCTTCTCGTGGCGGAAGGCCTCGAGCACGCGGGGGCCGAGCCGGTCCTGGCAGTAGGCGCGTGCGGCGTCGCGCACGGCGCGCTCCTCGGCGTCGAGTTGCTGCTCCAGCAGCAGCGGGTCATCCCACTGGAAGGGTGAGGACTTTTGGGACATGTCGGGTCTCCGGAAGGGGGCGCCCGGCGCGCGTCAGGCGCGCCGGGCGTGAAATGGAAATGTTCGGCGCCGCGCTGCGGCTGTCAAGCGGCGGCGGCGGCCTCGATCGCGGCGCGCTGGCTGAGCCGGGCGAAGCGCTGGAGGTGGTGGTCGGTGCCGCCGAAGGCGAGCTCGACCGCGAGCAGGCGCTTGAACCAGTGGCTGACGACGAGCTCGTCGGTCATGCCCATGCCGCCGTGCAGCTGCACCGCCTGCTGGCTGACGAAGCGCGCGGCCTGGCCGACCACGACCTTCGCTGCCGACAGGGCCATGCGGCGCCCGGCATCGTCCGCCGAGGTGCAGCGCATCGCCGCGAGCAGGCTCATCGAGCGTGCCTGCTCCAGGTGCAGCAGCATGTCGGCGGTGCGGTGCTGCAGCGCCTGGAAGCTGCCGATCGGACGGCCGAACTGCTGGCGCGTCTTCAGGTACTCGACCGTCGCGTCGACGGTGGCCTGCATCACGCCGACGGCCTCGGCGCACAGCGCCGCCAGGCCGATGCCGAGCGCGCGCTCGATCGCCGGCAGCGCGCCGCCGTTCTCGCCGAGCAGCGCCGAGGCCGGCAGGCGCACGTCGCGCAGCTCGATGTCGGAGGCGCGGCGCGCGTCGATCGTCGCGCAGCTGCGCAGCGTCACGCCCGCGGTGCCGCGTGGCACGCGGAACAGGCTCACGCCGGCCGGGTCGCCCGGCGCGCCCTCGATGCGCGCCGAGACGAGCAGCTCGTCGGCCGCGTCGGCGTGCAGCACCATGGCCTTGCGGCCGTCGAGCCGCCAGCCCTCGCCGTCGCGCCGCGCCGTGGCCTCGACCCGGGCGACCTCGCCGCGCGCCGCGGCCTCCTCGTGGGCCAGCACGACGATGCGCTCGCCGGCGGCCATCGCCGGCAGCAGCTCGTCCTGCGCGGTCGCGTCGCCGAAGTCGCGCACCAGCGCGGTGGCGATCACGGCGCTGGCGAGCACCGGCTCGACCAGCAGCGCCGGGCCCATCGCCTGCATCGCGAGCTGGGTCTCGACCGCACCGTAGCCGAGGCCGCCGTGCGCCTCCGGCACCGTCATCGCGAGCACGCCGAGGTCCGCGAGGCCCGACCAGACCTCGCGGCTGAAGCCCTCGGGGCTCGCCACGATCTGCTTGCGGCGCTCGAAGCCGTAGTCGCCCTGCACGAAACGGGTGACGGCATCCTGCAGCTGCTGCTGCTCTTCGCTGTAGCTGAAGTCCATGGTGCGTTCCTTACAGGCCGAGGATCATCTGGGAGATGATGTTCTTCTGGATTTCGTTGGAGCCCCCGAAGATCGAGAGCTTGCGCATGTTGCAGTAGTGGGCGGCGAGCGGCACGGCGTAATCGGGCCCGACAGCCTCCTCCTCGCCGGCGGCGGCCCGGGGCTGGAAGCCGATGCCGTACGGACCCACCGCCTGCACCAGCAGCTCGGTGATCGCCTGCTGGATCTCGGTGCCCTTGATCTTCAGGATCGACGCGGCCGGCCCCGGCGCGCGTTTCTCGTTCTCGGCCGACAGCACGCGCAGGTTCGTCATCTCGAGCGCCATCAGGTCGATCTCGACCTGCGCGACCTTGGCGGAGAACAGCGGGTCCTCCAGCAGCGGGCGGCCGTCCTTGCGCTCGCTCGCGGCGATCTGCTTCAGCCGCGCGAGCTCGCGCTTGGCGATGCCGATGCCGGCGATGTTGCTGCGCTCGTGGCCGAGCAGGAACTTCGCGTAGGTCCAGCCCTTGTTCTCCTCGCCGACGAGGTTCTCGACCGGGACCTTCACGTCCTCGAACCAGACCTCGTTGACCTCGTGCGCGCCGTCGAGCGTGATGATCGGGCGCACCGTGATGCCGGGGCTCTTCATGTCGATCAGCAGGAAGCTGATGCCGGACTGCTTCTTGGCCTCGGGGTCGGTGCGCACCAGGCAGAAGATCCAGTCCGCGTGCTGGCCGAGCGTGGTCCAGGTCTTCTGGCCGTTGACGACGTAGTGGTCGCCCTGGCGCACCGCGCGCGTCTTCAGCGCGGCGAGGTCCGAGCCCGCGCCCGGCTCCGAGTAGCCCTGGCACCACCAGTCCTCGGCGGCGCTGATGCGCGGCAGGAAGCGCCGCTGCTGCTCGGGCGAGCCGAAGGCCATGATGACGGGCGCGACCATCTTGATGCCGAAGGGGATCAGGCGCGGGGCGCCCGCCGCCGCACACTCCTCCTCGAAGATGTACTGCTGCACCGCGTTCCAGCCCGGGCCGCCGAACTCCTTGGGCCAGCCGGGGCCGCCCCAGCCGCGCTCGTGCAGCGTGCGCTGCCACTGCAGGTGCTCCTCGCGCGTCAGGTGCTGGCTGTTCATCACCTTGGCGCGGATCGCCTCGGGGAGCTTGTCGCGCAGGAAGGCGCGCACCTCCTCGCGGAAGGCCTGTTCTTCGGGGGTGAAATGGAGGTCCATGGTGGTTTCTTCCGTCGGGTCGATCGGTCAGTTCTCTTCGGTGAGCAGCGACAGGCCGAGCAGCGCGCGCCGCTTGAGCCAGGGGCTGGGACGGTAGCGCGGGTCGCCCGAGAAGGCGTGCATGCGCTCGAGGATCGCGAGCACGGTGGCCGCACCGAGCCGGTCGCCCCAGGCGAGCGGCGCGAAGGGGTAGCCGAGGCCGAGCTTCACGGCGCGGTCGATGTCGGCCGGGGTGGCGATGCGCTGCTGCGCGATGTCGCAGGCGATGTTGACGATGTGCGCGACGACGCGCTGCGCGACGAGGCCGGCGCTGTCGCGGATCACCGTCACCGGCACTCCGTCGGCGGCGAAGAGGCCGTGCGCGGCGTCGCGGAACTCGCGCGTCGTCGCCGGCGTCGTCATCACGACGCGGCGCTTGGAGAAGTCGAACAGCGTCTCGACGCCGACCGTGCGGCGGGCGTCGAGGCCGAGGCGGTGCGTGCAGCCGCTCGCGTCGTCGCCGACCGGCGCGACCACGCACAGGCTTTCCGCGCCCGGCGTCGCGGCGGCGTCGAGCGGCACGCCGAGGCCCGCCACCAGCTCGCGCAGCGCCTGCGGCGCGTCGGGCGCGAGCCAGACGGCCGCGGGCCGTGCCTGCGGCGCCGGCGCCTCGGGAATCGCCTGGCGCTGCCCGCCCTCGTAGCGGTAGAAGCCCTGCCCGACCTTGCGCCCGACCAGCCCCGCGGCGAGCATCTGGCGCGTCAGCGGCTGCGGCCGGTAGCGCGGCTCCTCGTAGTACTGGTGGTAGATCGACTCCATCACCGGGTGCGAGACGTCGAGCGCGGTGATGTCCATCAGCTCGAAGGGCCCGATCACGAAGCCCGCCACGTCGCGCAGCACGCGGTCGACGTCGTGGAACTCCGCGACGCCTTCGGCCAGGATGCGCAGCGCCTCGGTGCCGAAGCCGCGACCGGCGTGGTTGACGATGAAGCCGGGGGTGTCCTTGGCGCGCACCGAGGTGTGGCCCATGCGCTGCCCCAGCGCCATCAGCCGCTCGCCCACGGCCGGGTCGGTCTGCAGCCCGTCGATGACCTCGACGATCTTCATCACCGGCACCGGGTTGAAGAAGTGCCAGCCGGCGACGCGCTGCGGGCGCGCGAGGCCCGCGGCGATCGCGGTCACCGACAGCGAGGAGGTGTTGGTGGCGAGCACGCAGTCCGGGCCGACGATCGGCTCGAGCTCGGCGAACAGCGCGCGCTTGGTGTCCAGGTCCTCGACGATCGCCTCGACCACCAGGTCGCAGCCCGCCAGTTGCGCGAGCGACTCGACCGGGCGCACCCGCGCGACAGCCTCGGCGACCTGCGCCTCGCTCAGCTTGCCGCGCTGCTGCAGCCCGCGCAGCGTCTGCGCGAGCCGCTCGCAGCCCTGCGCTGCGCCGCCCGGCCGCGCGTCGTGCACCCGCACCTCGAGCCCGGCCTGCGCCGCGATCTGCGCGATGCCCATGCCCATCACGCCGGCGCCGACCAGTCCCAGCTGCGGACCCCCGCCTGCCTCACCCATCGTTTTCACTCCTTGCGCAGCAGGCCCTCGGTGCCTAGACTGCATTGCAGAACCAAGTTCTGTTTTTTGAATTCAAACGATTCTTGGCCCTGAAGCCGAAGCTGTCAACCGGCGCAACCCGGAAGGCGTCTTTCACCACGGCGGCGCCCCCCTCCCGCCCCCCGGGCGCCGCCGCCCTTGCGCAGAGGAACGCGACAATATGGAAATGAGCACGCAGAACCAGAAGCCGGCCGCCAGGAACGCCGCCCCCAAACCCGGCGCGATCAAGGAAGACCGCCATTTCGTCACCGCCCTCGCCCGCGGGCTGGAGGTGCTCGCCTGCTTCCGCTCGGGCGAGAAGACGCTCGGCAACCAGGAGATCGCGCAGCGCTGCAAGCTGCCGAAGTCCACCGTCTCGCGCCTGACCTACACGCTGACCAAGCTCGGCTACCTGATCCAGCTCGAGGACAGCGGCAAGTACCGGCTCGGCACCGCGACGCTGTCGCTCGGCAGCGCGATGCTCGCCAAGCTCGACGTGCGCCAGATCGCGCGCCCGCTGATGCAGGAGCTCGCCGACGCGACGCGCACCATGGTCTCGCTCGGCACGCGCGACCGGCTGTCGATGATCTACGTCGAGAACTGTCGCAGCGCCTCGGCGCTGACACTGGCGCTCGACGTCGGCTCGCGCATCCCGGTGGCGCTGACCGCGATGGGCCGCTCCTGGCTCGCGGTCATCTCGGAGCGCGAGCGGCAGGACTTCATGGAGCGCGTCGAGGAGCTCGACGAGCTGGCCTGGCCAGAGATCCGCCAGGCGATCGACCGCTCGCTGGAGGACTACCGCAACCTCGGCGTGACCTGCTCCTTCGGCGACTGGCAGAAGGACGTCAACGCGATCGCTCGCGCCTTCCACCCCGGCGGCGGCCTGCCGCCGATGGCGATCAACTGCGGCGGCCCGTCCTACACCGTGTCGCGCGAGCACCTGATCAACGAGGTGCGCCCGCGCCTGATCGAGACGGTGCACCGCCTCGAGGCCGCGCTGATGCGCTGAGGCCCCCGGCGGCGGCCCGCGCCGCCGCTCCCCCGCTCTCTCCTCCCCCCCCGGCCGGCCTGCGCACGCGGCCGGCGCCGCCCTGCGCGCCTCCCTGCGCGCCTCCCCCAGCTCCTCTCCCCGCCCGTTCCCGCGCGTGTCATCGCCCCCGCCCGCGCCCTTGTCCAGCGCATGCCCACCTGCGGGAAGTGCCCTGTTTACAAGCCGGAAGGCCCTCGCTAGGATGCATCGGATTCGAAATTTGCTTCCGCACCGCAGAACTTCGAACCGCACCCCGGCCCGCTTCGCGGCGTGCCGCCCGCGTCGCCGAGACGCCCGCTGGTTCCACACCGGATTGCCGTACCGATGTCCGACCGTCATCTCGCGCACTGGCCGCCCGCGCTGCCGCACCACCTGACGCTGCCGCAGACGCACCTCTTCCACAACGTCGAGGTCTCCGCCGCGCGCTTCCCGAACAAGCCCTTCATCGTCTTCTACGACTCGCCGACGAGCTTCGCCGAGTTCCGGGACGGCGCCGAGCGCATCGCCGGCTTCCTGCAGCGCGAATGCGGCGTGAAGCGCGGCGACCGCGTGCTGCTCTACATGCAGAACAGCCCGCAGTGGGCGATGGCCTTCTACGGCATCCTGCGCGCCGATGCGGTGGTGGTGCCGGTCAACCCGATGAACCGCCGCGACGAGCTGCGCCACTACGTCGAGGACAGCGGTGCGCAGGTGGCCTTCCTTCCGCAAGACCTGTATGTTGAAGCAGAGCCGCTGCTGACCGGGGGCGACGCGGACGCGGCGCAGCCCGGCCTGCGGCATGTCGTCGTGGCCTGCTACGCCGACGCGCTGACGCGCGAGACCGACCTTGCGGTGCCGGACTTCGTGCGCGCGCTGCGCCAGCCGATCGCCGGCCCGGGCGTGACGCTGTGGAGCGAGATGCTGGCGCGCGACCTGCGGCCGGGGGCGTACGAGGCCGGTCCCGAGGACCTGTGCGTGATGCCCTACACCTCGGGCACCACCGGCGCGCCCAAGGGCTGCATGCACACGCACCGCAGCGTGATGAGCACCCTGGTCGGCGGCGTGAGCTGGTTCTCGCGCACGCAGGACGCGGTCTACCTGTCAGCGCTGCCCTTCTTCCACGTCACCGGCCTGTCCGGCAGCCTCAACGGCCCGCTCTACGCGGGCGCCACCATCGTCGTGCTGCCGCGCTGGGACCGCGAGGCCGCGGCGCGCTGCATCGAGCGCTACCGCGTGTCGATCTGGCAGTCGATCTCGACGATGGTGATCGACTTCCTGTCCTACCCGGGCCTTGCCGGGCACGACCTCTCGAGCCTGAAGGCGCTGCGCGGCGGCGGCGCGGCGATGCCCGAGGCGGTGGCGCACAAGCTGCGCGAGCTCACCGGGCTGGACTTCGTCGAGGGCTACGGCATGTCCGAGACGATGGCCGCCACGCACATCAACCCACCGCACCGCCCCAAGCCCCAGTGCCTCGGCATCCCGGTGTTCGACGTCGACGCGCGGCTGATCGACCCCGCGACGCTCGCGCCCGTGCCCGACGGCGAGGTCGGCGAGATCGTCGTGCACGGCCCGCAGGTCATGCAGGGCTACTGGCGCCAGCCCGAGGCGACGCGCGAGGCCTTCGTCGAGATCGACGGCAAGCGCTTCCTGCGCACGGGCGACCTCGCGCGCATCGACGAGGAGGGCTACTTCTTCATGGTCGACCGGCTCAAGCGCATGATCAACGCCTCGGGCTTCAAGGTCTGGCCGGCCGAGGTCGAGGCGCTGATGTACCGCCACCCGGCGGTGCAGGAGGCCTGCGTGATCGCCGCACCCGACGCGCGCCGCGGCGAGACCGTCAAGGCACTGGTCGTCCTGAAGCCCGGGCAGTCCGTCGGCGAGCAGGAGCTGATCGACTGGGCCCACGAGCACATGGCCGCCTACAAGGCGCCGCGGCTGATCGAGTTCGTCCCCTCGCTGCCCCGCTCCGGCACCGGCAAGGTGCAGTGGCGCGAGCTGCAGCAGCGCGAGGCCGAGCGCGCCGCCCGCTGAAGGCGCGCGCCACATTCCCCCCACCGACACAGACCCCCCAGAGGAGACAGACAGATGGACCGCAAGCCCCACACCAAGCTCTCGCTGTCGCGCCGTGCGCTGCTGCTGGCCGCCGCGGCCGGCGCGATCGCCGCGCCCTTCGGCACCGCGCAGGCCCAGGCCTACCCGAGCAAGCCGATCACGCTGATCGTGCCCTGGCCGGCCGGCGGCTCGACCGACCGACACCTGCGCACGCTCGCCGAGATCGCCTCCAAGCACCTCGGCCAGAACATCATCGTGCAGAACCAGCCCGGCGCCGGCGGCACGCTCGGCCCCTCGTCGATGGCGATGACCGCCAAGCCCGACGGCTACACGATCGCCCAGTTCCCGATGGGCATGCTGCGCGTGCCGCACATGCAGAAGACGAACTGGCACCCGATCAACGACTTCACCTTCATCATGGGCGTGTCGGGCTACACCTTCGGCTTCACAGTCAAGTCGGACTCGCCCTTCAAGTCCTTCAACGACTACATCGAGGCCGCGCGCAAGAACCCCGGCCAGATCAACTACGGCTCCACCGGCAACGGCACCTCGCCGCACCTGCTGATGGAGGAGCTCGCCGGCAACGCCAAGGTGAAGCTCAACCACATCCCCTTCAAGGGCAACGCCGACCTGCAGCAGGCGCTGCTCGGCGGCCACGTGATGGCGCAGAGCGACGCCAGCGGCTGGGACAAGTTCGTCGACAACGGCCAGATGCGCCTGCTGCTGACCTTCGGCGAGCAGCGCACCAAGCGCTGGCCCGAGGTGCCCACCGCCAAGGAGCTGGGCTACGGCGTGGTCTCCACCTCGCCCTACGGCCTGGTCGGCCCGAAGGGCATGGACCCGGCGGTCGTGAAGACGCTGCACGACGCGTTCAAGAAGGCGATGGAAGACCCGAAGCACGTCGAGGTGCTGGAACAGCTGAACCAGCAGGCCTGGTACCGCACCGGCGACGAGTACCGCAAGTGGGCGATGGAGACCTTCGAGAAGGACCGCGGCCTGATCGAGCGCCTGGGCCTCGCCACCCCGAAGTGAGGAGGAGCACGCGCGCATGAACCGACTCCCCGAGATCCCCTCGCTGCGCGGCCGCGTCTCGCCCGAGGAATGGCAGATGCGGGTCGACCTGGCCGCGTGCTACCGGCTGGTGGCGCTGTTCGGCTGGGACGACCTCGTCTACACGCACATCTCGGCGCGCGTGCCGGGCGAGCCCGATCACTTCCTGATCAACCCCTACGGGCTGTTCTTCGAGGAGATCACCGCGTCGAGCCTCGTGAAGGTCGACCACGAGGGCCGCCCGCTGCTCGACACGCCCTTCCCCGTCAACCCAGCCGGCTTCGTGATCCACAGCGCGGTGCACGAGGCGCGGCCCGAGGTGAACTGCGTGCTGCACACCCACACGCTGCACGGCACCGCGGTGTCGGCGCAGCAGGAGGGGCTGCTGCCACTGTCGCAGCAGTCCACCTTCGCGCTGACGAGCCTCGCCTACCACGAGTACGAGGGGCTGGCGCTGCGCGAGGCCGAGAAGGCGCGGCTGGTGGCGGATCTCGGGCGCGCGCGGCACATGATCCTGCGCAACCACGGGCTGCTGACCTGCGGGCGCAGCGTCGCCGAGGCCTTCCAGGCGATGTACATGCTCGAGGCCGCCTGCCGCGTGCAGATCCTCGCGCAGGCCGGCGGCAGCGGGCTGCGGCGCGTGCCGCAGGAGATCATCGACGGCATGCCCGAGCAGATGCGCGAGGTCACGCGCGGCCAGGGCTCGAACCTCGTCTGGCCGGGGCTGCTGCGCCGGCTTGACCGCCGCAGCCCGGGCTACGACGCCTGAACACACGAGGAGATCCATGGCCATCCTCGTGCTGTCCCATCCGCTGCCGTCCGAACCCTTCGCCGACGCGCTGCGCCGCGCCGCGCCCGACATGCCGGTCTGGACCGAGCAGCAGCCGCCGCCCTCGCCCGACGCGGTCGAGGCGGTGCTCGCGTGGCGTATGAAGCCGGGCGTGCTGCCTGCCTACCCGAATCTGCGCGTGCTGTGCTCGACCGGTGCCGGCGTCGACAAGCTGCTCGCCGCGCCGGACCTGCCGCCCGGGCTGCCCATCACGCGCGTGGTGGACCCGCAGCAGGGCGTGCAGATCGCGCAGTACGTGGTGGCCTGCGCGCTGCACTTCACGCGCGACCTCCCGCTCTACGCCGCGCAGCAGGCGCGCGCCGAGTGGCGCCGCCACCCGGTGCGTCCGTCCGAACGCTGCCGCGTCGGCGTGCTCGGCCTCGGCGCCGTCGGGCAGGCGATCGCGCGCGCCTTCCTGCCGCTCGGCTACCCGGTCGCCGGCTGGAGCCGCCGCCCGCAGGACGTGAGCGGCGTGCGCGGCTTCGCCGGCCCGGAGGGGCTGCCGCTGCTGCTCGCGCAGAGCGACATCCTGGTCTGCGCGCTGCCGCTGACCGACGCGACCCGCGGCCTGCTGAACCGCGCGACCCTCTCGCAGCTGCCGCAGGGCGCCTGCGTGATCAACGTCGGCCGCGGCGAGCAGCTCGTCGAAGCCGACCTGCGCGCGCTGCTCGACGAGGGCCACCTCGGCGGCGCCGCGCTCGACGTGTTCGAGCGCGAGCCGCCCAAGCCCGACAACTGGGTCTGGACGCATCCGAAGGTGCTCGCCACGCCGCACATCGCCGCGCAGGCGGCCGACGACGTGGTTGCGCGGCAGTGCATCGAGGCATTGCACGCGGTGCGCGCCGGACGCCGACCGCAACACGCGGTGGACCGCGCCGCCGGCTACTGAGCCGGGCCCCCTGCCCCGAAACGATCCCGATGACGACCACCGACCCGCTCCTCGACGCCCCCTTCGCCACCGTCTCCGACCTGATCGGCCGCCATGCCGCGACGCGCGCGCAGCATGCGGCGCTGATCGGCGGCGACGAGCGGCTCGACTACGCCGCGCTCGACGCGCTGATGGACCGCATCGCCGCCTCGCTGCAGCGCGACGGCCTGCGCGAGGGCGACACGATCGCGATCTGCGCGCAGATGTCGCCGCGCTATGCGGCCCTCTTTCTCGGCGCGCTGCGCGCGGGCGTGGTGGTCGCGCCGATCGCGCCCTCGGTCACCGCCGCCAGCTTCGCGTCGATGGTGGCCGACGCGGACGCGCGGCTGCTGTTCGTCGATGCGCTCGCGAGCGGGCTGCTGCAAGGCGGCGACGGGCGCTGCGTCGCGCTCGACGCGAGCGCGCCCGGCCGCGCCTTCGACGACTGGCTCGCACCCGCGGGCAGCCGGCCGCGGCCCGTGGAGGTGCAGCCCGGCGACCCGTTCAACATCATCTATTCGTCCGGCACCACCGGCATGCCGAAGGGCATCGTGCAGCCGCACGGCATGCGCTGGATGCACGTGCAGCGCGGCCGCGCCTACGGCTACGGCCCCGACGCGGTCACGCTGCTGGCGACGCCGCTGTACTCGAACACCACGCTGGTGGCCTTCTTCCCGACCATCGCGCTCGGCGGCACCGTGGTGCTGATGCCGAAGTTCGACGCCGCCGGCTACCTCGCGCTCGCCGAGCGCCACCGCGCCACGCACACGATGCTCGTGCCGGTGCAGTACCAGCGGCTGATGGCGCTGCCGGAGTTCGACCGGCACGACCTGTCGAGCTTCCGCGCCAAGTTCTGCACCAGCGCGCCCTTCTCGGCCGAGCTGAAGGCCGAGGTGCTGCGGCGCTGGCCCGGCGGCCTGGTCGAGTTCTACGGCATGACCGAGGGCGGCGGCACCTGCATCCTCGTCGCGCACGAGCACCCGGACAAGCTGCACACGGTCGGCCGCCCGTCCGCCGGCCACGACATCCGCCTGATCGACGAGCAGGGCCGCGAGGTCGGCCCGGGCGAGGCCGGCGAGGTGGTCGGCCACTCGCCCGGCATGATGAGCGGCTACCACCGCCAGCCGGAGATGACGCGCGAGGCCGAGTGGTACGACCCGTCCGGAAAACGCTTCATCCGCACCGGCGACATCGGCCGCTTCGACGCCGACGGCTTCCTGACGCTGTTCGACCGGCGCAAGGACATGATCATCAGCGGCGGCTTCAACATCTACCCGAGCGACCTCGAGGCGGTGCTGCGCACGCACGAGGAGGTGGCCGAGGCGGCCGTGGTCGGCGTGCCGTCGACCCAGTGGGGCGAGACGCCGGTGGCCTTCGTCGTGCTGCGCGAGGGCGCCGCCATCGCCGAGGACGAGCTGCTGCGCTGGACCAACGAGCGCGTCGGCAAGACGCAGCGCCTGGCCGCGCTGCACCGCCTCGACGAGCTGCCGCGCAGCGCGATCGGCAAGGTGCTCAAGCGCGAGCTGCGCGAGGCCCACGGCCCGATGCGCTGAGCGCGGACCAGGATCCCCCCACCGGGAGCGCGAGGCCTGACGCCCCGCGCGCCCGCCCCACCCCCCAGGAGGAGACACCATGACGCAACTCGACCGCCGCCAATTCAGCCTCGGCCTGCTCGCCGCCGGCGCCAGCCTCGCCGCGCCCGGCGTGCTCGCGCAGTCGCAGGCCGCCTGGCCCTCGAAGCCGGTGCGCATCGTCGTGCCCTACCCGCCCGGCGGCTTCACCGACGTCACCGCGCGGCTCGTCGCGCAGAAGCTCCAGGAGCGGCTCGGCCAGACGGTCACGGTCGACAACAAGCCCGGCGCCAACAGCCTGATCGGCGTCGACAACGTCGCCAAGTCGCCCCCCGACGGGCACACCTTCGGCGTCGTGATCGCCGCCTACGCGGCCAACACCACGCTCTACCAGGGCAAGCTGCCCTACGACCCGCGCAAGGACCTCGTGCCGGTGTCGCTGATCGGCGTCTCGCCGCTGGTGGCGGCGGTGCCGAACGAGGCGCCGTTCAAGACCGCGCGCGAGCTGATCGAGTACGCGCGCCGCAACCCGGACAAGATCAGCTACGCCTCCAGCGGCAACGGCTCGGCGGTGCACCTGAGCACCGAGCTGCTGAAGTCGATGACCGGCACCCAGATGGTCCACATCCCCTACAAAGGCGCCGCGCCCGCGCTGACCGACCTGATGGGCGGGCAGGTGCAGCTCTTCCTCGACGCCGCCTCGGGGCTGATCAACCCCGGCAAGCAGGGCAAGGTGCGGCTGATCGGCGTCGCGAGCGAGCAGCGCCTGCCCGCGCTGCCCGAGGTGCCGACCTTCATCGAGCAGGGCGTGACGGGCTTCACCGGCAGCACCTGGGCCGGCATGCTCGCGCCGGCCGGCACGCCGAAAGAGGTGGTGCAGCGCATGTCCGAGGAGGTGGCTCGCATCGTGCGCCTCGACGACGTGAAGTCACGCCTGGAGGCGATGGGCACCATCCCGGTGGGCAGCACGCCCGAGGCCTTCGAGCGCTTCATCGCCGAGGAGACCGGGAAGTGGGGCAAGGTGATCCGCGACGCGAAGGTCAGCGTCGACTGAGGTCGCACCCCGCGCCCGCGGGGTCCTGCGCCGCCCGGGGCCGCAAACGGGCAGCCGCCCGTTGACAGCGCCGGCCGCCCCGGGCGAAGGTGGGGGCCCGAACCGCCGCCACCAGGAGTGCCCGTGCCGCAGTACACCCGCCGCCAGTTCAGCCTCGGGCTGCTCGCCGCCGGACTCGGCGCCTCGCTCCCGCAGGGCGCGGCGGCCCGCCCCGACTGGCCGAGCAAGGCGGTGCGCCTGATCGTGCCGCAGCCGCCCGGCGGCTTCAGCGACCTGATCGCACGGCTGCTGGCGCAGGAGTTCCGCGAGCAGCTCGGCCAGCCCCTCGTCGTGGAGAACAAGCCCGGCGCCAACGGCATCGTCGGCGTCGGGCAGCTCGCGAAGTCGCGGCCGGACGACCACAGCTTCGGCCTCGTGTTTCCCGCCTTCGCCGCGCAGGCCGGCTCGCAGCAGCGCCTGCCCTACGACCCGCAGCTCGACCTGGAGCCGGTGTCGCTCGTCGGCCTGTCGCCGCTGGTCGCCGCAGTGCACCGCAACGCCCCCTTCGCGACGGTGGCCGAGATGGTCGAGCACGCGCGCCGCAACCCGGGCCGCATCAACTTCGGCTCCGCCGGCAGCGGCTCGGCCTCGCACCTGGGGGCCGAGCTGCTGCAGGCGCTCACCGGCATCTCGATGGTCCACATCCCCTACCGCGGCGCGGTGCCCGCGCTCGTCGACGTGGCCGGCGGGCAGATCCATCTCTGCTTCGAGGCCGCCGCCGGCCTGCTCGCCACCGGGCTGCGCCACCAGGTGCGGCTGATCGGCGTCGCGAGCGAGCGGCGCCTGCCCGCGCTGCCCGAGGTGCCGACCTTCGGCGAGCAGGGCCTGCCCGGCTTCACCGCCAGCAGCTGGGCCGGCATGCTCGCGCCGGCCGACACCTCGGTCTCGGTGGTCCACCGCATGTCCGCGACCGTCGCGCACGTCCTGCGCCGCGACACGGTGCGGGCCCGGCTGCAGGCGCTGGGCACCCTGTCGATCGGCAGCACGCCGCACGAGTTCGAGCGCTTCATGGCCGACGAGGCGGCCAAATGGGGCGAAGTGCTCCGCCACGCGCGGCCCGACGCCCCCAATCCCTGAGCCCGGCCCGCCGCCCCTGCGCTTCAGAACATCGACATCGGGCCGCCGCCGCGCCGTGGGGGCGGCTCGCGGCCGCAGACCTCGTCGATCGCCGCCTTCGTGCGCACCGCGTCGCTCGCCGCCCGCACCGGGTCGCGGTCCAGGATCGGTCGCGGATAGGTGCCCGAGACGATGCCTTCGTAGCTGAGCTCGACCGCGCCGGCCTCCGGCGGCAGCAGCGCCAGCGCCGCCGAGAGTGCCTCGTCGACGCTGTCGAGCCGCTCCTCGCGGCAGACGAACTCGTCGAGGTAGTGGGTGCAGTAGACGAACACCGAGGGGCTGCACTGCCGGATCACGACCCGGGCCACCGGCAGCGGCAGCGGCGCCAGTGCCGGCGGCGAGGCATCGCCCCCGTCGGCAGCGGGGAAGCGCGCCATCAGGTCCATCGCCAGCTTGTGCAGCGCGAAGATCACGGCGCCCTCGCCGTCCTCGCCGCGGCCGCACTCCTCCATGTGCGCCTCGATCGGCGCGAGGCGCGGGCTCGACAGGAAGGCGAGGCGGGCGGCGGTCGACATGCCCGCAGGCAGCAGGTAGCGGCGCAGCCTGCCGCTCGAGGTCTCGATCTCCAGAACGGAGGCTCCATCGGGAGCACTGCGCAGTTTCTTCGGCATCGAACGGGCTCCTCGGGGCGGGGGTTGATGCGGGGGGCGGCAAGGCCTGTACCCGTCCGCGCCCCGGCTGCCAACTCGTCACGAATGAAATCTCTGCTGTCATCTCCCTGCAGGAAACGCGCAGTACAGGCGCGGCTGCAGGCATCCGGCTGCATGCCTCGGCGGGCAATCGGCGGCAGATCCTGCAGGCGCGGGCATGCAATTCCGACACGCGAGGCGCAGCATTTCAATGCCCTCCCGCTGCCTGCGGGCACGGACCGGCGTGCGCGATTCCCCGCCCCTGCGCGGGTTCGTGAGGACCTTTTGCTGCACGCGAGCCGCACAGGCCCGACAATGGCCACCCGCGCGCGGACGCGGCATGCTCCCGAGCCTGCCGCGCCCCGTCCTGCCCCTGTCCTTCTTGGAGTCCCTGTTGAACGCGCCGACTGCAGCCCCGTCCCCCCTGAAGCGCGCCGCGGCTGCGCGGCTGCCCACCCGCTTCGGCGAGTTCACGATGCTGGCCTACAAGGCCGGTGACGACAGCGAGGAGCATGTCGCGGTCGTGAAGGGCGACGTGGCCGACCGCGACGTGCTGCTGCGCATCCATTCCGAGTGCCTGACCGGCGACATCTTCGGCTCGCTGCGCTGCGACTGCGGCGAGCAGCTCGCGCTGGCGCTGCAGCGCATCGCCGAGGAGGGCGCGGGCGTCGTCATCTACATGCGCGGCCACGAGGGGCGCGGCATCGGCATCACGCAGAAGCTGCGCGCCTACGCGCTGCAGGACCAGGGCCTCGACACCGTCGACGCCAACCTCGCGCTCGGCCTGCCGGTCGACTCGCGCCGCTTCGACGCGGCCGCGGCGATCCTGCGCGACCTGGGCGTGCGCTCGGTGCGCCTGATGAGCAACAACCCGATGAAGATGCTCGCGCTGCAGCAGCAGGGCATCGCCGTCTCGCAGCGCGAGGTGCACGAGGTGGCGCCGACCGCCGACAGCGGCGCCTACCTCAATACCAAGCGTGACCGGCTCGGCCACTGGCTGGGCGGCGGCGCGCCGAAGAGCGCCGAGACCGAGACGCTCGACGCCGCCTGACGCGCCCCGCCCCCCGACATCGGGGGGAGCGGGCCGCCCCCTGCCCCGAACACTGCATCGCGCGGGTCCCGATCGACCCGCGCCAGGCCGCACGATGTCGCAGGGAGGCCCGCGATGGACATTTCCTCAGTTGCACGCGCCGCCGTCGCGGCGGGCTTCGCCCTCCTCGGCGCGGCGGCAGTCGCGGTCCCGGTGACCTCGTTGCCGTCCCCGATGCCGATCGGGATGCCGGTGCTGCGTGCGCCGCAGACGCGCGGTCCCGTCACCTTCGCCGAGGGCGTCACCTGGAGCGCGACCTCGCTCGCGTCGAGTTTCGGCGACACGCGGCGCCAGAACCTCGGCGAGAACGGCGACTGGAGCGGCGCCGCCGGCCCCTATGCGGCGCTCGGTGCCGCGGAGGGCACGATGACGGTGGCCTTCGACACGCCGGTGCGCGGCGTCGGCGCGCTGCTGAACTATGCGCCGCCGGCCGGCCTCTTCACGCTGGCGATCTACGATGCCGAGCGCCGCCTGCTGGACTCGCGCACGCTCGGCTTCTCCAGTCCCTGCACTCCCGTTCCCGGCTGCTCGCCCTCCGACACCGAGAACGCGGGTGAATTCCATGGCTTCGTGCACGATTCGGCCGACATCAGCTATTTCACGATGTCCGACGCCTATGTCGTGATACGCGGATTGCAGGTAACCGCAGTGCCGGAACCGCAAGAATATGTATTGATGCTGACCGGCCTCGCCTTCTTGGCATTTTCAATTCGTCGCATCCGGCGCTGAACAGTTTCATACCGTTCCGGCCCCTTCCCCCGGGAGCGCCCCTTCTTCACCGCCTTTTTGCCGCTCTCCGTTCAATATTGTCGAACGAGAAAAATATTCAATCCCGGCTCGATAAAAACCATTGTCCCGAAGGCGGAATCCGCCCCGTCGTTCAGGGGGATATATTCCACTCGACGCCGGTTGCTTGAGCCCGCCCCCGGAATCAAGGGGGGCCCTTTCGAATATCCCCCGGCCTTTTCCACGAGGCCGTATCCGTTCCATCGTTGCAAGGGTGCCGTACACGATGTCCTGTCCAAGCCTCATGCAATGCCTGCGCCGTGGCGCGGCGGCCCTGGCGCTCGCCGCACTCGCCGTGCCGCCGCTGGGCGCGCAGCCCGCGGGCGGCAGCCGCTACAGCGTGACCGAGTACGCCCGCATCGAGGACCCGGGCGACAGCCCGGTCGTGCGGCGCATCAACGGTCGAGACGAGATCGCCGCCGGCATCAGCCGCGGCAAGGGCCGCAACGCGGCGCCGCGCGCACTGATCCTCACCGCCGGCGGCGCGATCGAGCTGCCCGCGCTGCAGGGCCGCGACTTCAGCGCCTCCTACGGCCTCAACGACGACGGCGAGGTCGCGGGCGCCTTCAACGGCGATGTCGCGATCCGGCCCTTCCGCTCGATGCGCCGCGCCGGCTTCGTCGCGCTGCCGGTGCTGCCCGGCCACACCGGCGGCATCGCCTACGGCATCAACGCCCGCGGCGACTCGGTCGGCTACTCCAGCGGCGCCGAGGGCGTGCGCGCGGTCTGGTGGACGCGCAACGGCGAGATCCAGCTGCTGCCCTCGCCGCCGGGGACGGACAGCCGCGCCTTCGCCGTCAACAACCGCGGCGACGTGGTCGGCAGCGTCGGCGAGCAGCCCGCGCGCGCGGTGATTTGGCCCGCCAAGGCCCAGGCGGTCGAGCTCGGCACGCTGCCGGGCTTCGCCGGCAGCGAGGCGCTCGCCACGAACAACCGCGGCGACGTGGTCGGCAACGCGCTCGGCGCCGACGGCGCGCCCAACCGCAGCCGCGCAGTGCTGTGGGAGGCCGGCCGGGGCGGGCTGCAGGACCTCGGCGCGCTGCCGGGCGACACCGACAGCCGCGCGCACGACATCAACGCGCGCGGCGACGTGGTGGGCAGCTCGCGCGGCCCGGCCGGCGACCGCGCCTTCCTGTGGACCCCGCGCGGCGGCATGGCCGACCTCAACGCGCTGGTCTCCCTGCCGGGCGCGGTGCTGGTGGAGGCGCTGGGCATCAACGACCGGGGTTCGATCGTCGCGATCGCGCAGGAAACCGAAGAGCATGCGCCGGGCGCCGGTCACGACGGGGGCGACCACGGCGACCACGAGTTGCCGCGCCGCGTCGTCGTGCTCAGGCCTCAGCGCTGACAAGCGAGCAAGGGAGAAGAGAGCCCATGACGACGCCCGATTCCATCGCCCGCCGCCGCCTCTGCGGCGCCGCGCTCGCGGCCCCGCTCGGCGCGCTGCTGCCGCACGCCGCCTCCGCCGCCGTGACCACGCCCTCGATCGGGGGGCGCTGGCAGAACGGCCCGAACCTGCCCTACTTCCCGGTGCACATGCACGTGCTGCCCGACGCCAACGTGATGATGTGGCCGGGCGACGGCGGCGTGAACGGCGACGACCCGCGGGTCTGGAACCCGGCCACCGGCGTGCTGTCGGCGCGCAACCGCGCAGGCTTCGACCTGTTCTGCAGCGGCCACAACTTCCTGCCCGACGGACGGCTCTTCGTCACCGGCGGCCACATCAGCAACAACGTCGGGCTCGCCGAGGCGGCGATCTACGACCCGGCCGGCAACGCCTGGACGCGGCTGCCGCGCATGAACCTCGGCCGCTGGTACCCGACCACCACGCTGCTGGCCAGCGGCGACGTGCTCGTCGTCTCCGGCAGCGTGGACACGAGCACCGGCGCCAACCCGGTGCCCCAGGTCTGGAAGTCCGCGCTCGGGCGCTGGCAGAGCCTCAACAGCGCGCAGCTCAAGCTGCCGCTCTACCCCTACATGTTCCTCGCGCCGAACGGCCGCGTCTTCAACGCCGGCCCGGGCGTCACCACCCGCTACCTCGACTGCGGCGGCTGGGGCACCTGGAGCGTGGTCGGCAACCGCAGCTTCGGCGGCGGGCGCGGCTACGGCGGCGCGGTGATGTACGCGCCGGGCCGCATCCTCGCCGTCGGCGGGGGCGACCCGCCCACCGCCACCGCCGAGGTGATCGACCTCAACGCCGCGAGCCCCGCCTGGCGCGCGGTGGGCTCAATGCAGTGGCCGCGCCGCCACATGAGCACCACGGTGCTGCCCGACGGACGGGTGCTCGCCACCGGCGGCACGCGGGGCACCGGCTTCAACAACCGCGACCCCGCGCTCGCGGTGCGCACGGCCGAGCTGTGGGACCCGGCCACCGGCCGCTGGAGCGAGATGGCCACCGCCTACACGCCGCGCTGGTACCACTCGATCGCACTGCTGCTGCCCGACGCGCGGGTGTTCGTGACCGGGGGCAACGGCTACACGCAGTCGGAGATCTACTCGCCGCCCTACCTCTTCACCGGCACGCCGCGCCCGACCATCGCGTCGGCGCCGGCGAGCGTCGGCAAGGGCGTCGAGCTCTTCGTCGGCACGCCCGACGCGGCGGTCGTGAACGCGGTGAGCTGGGTGCGGCTGCCCTCGGTCACGCACACCAACGACATGAACCAGTCCTTCTTCCGCTCGACGCAGATCACGCGCGCCGACGGCGGCATCCGCACCGTGTCGCCGCGGCACACCAGCGTGCCCTCGGGCCACTACATGCTGTTCCTGCTGCGCGACGGCGTGCCCTCGGTGGCGAGGATCGTGCGGCTCGGCTAGGCGGGGCTCGACGCGCCCGGGATGCCGGGCAGCCTGCCGTGCGGCCGCCGCCCGTCCCCACCTTCAGGACTGCGGGACGAACTGCACGATCTCGCCGTTGTCCCGCTTCATGTAGAGCTCGGAGCCCTTGACGCGGACGTCGTGACACGTTTCGCCGATCCTGCGGCCCTTGTTGCAGAGCCGGCCGTCCTCCACCTTCCACTCGCCGCTGTCGTTGAAGCCGCGGCTCGTGTTGATGAAGAAATAGCCGTTGGACTTGTATTCCAGGCGCCAGCTCGCGCCGTCGGCCAGCTTCACGTTGAACACCTTGCCGCCGAGCCGTTCGCGGAGCTCGGCAGCCGCCGGCGGCGCCGAATCCTCGGGAAAGCCTGCAGGGGCGCTCGTCTGGGCCGCCGCCGCCGTGCAGGCGACGGCCAGGGCGGCGAGAAGCAGGGGGCTCTTCGACATCGGCATCCTCCGGTGATCGGTGATTCTTCTTCGGGCAGCAGGGATCGCGGCCCGAGCCTCGGGGCATGCCGGCCGCCTTCGCAGGTTTCTTGCCGGCACCCCGGAAGCCGCGTACCGTCATCGAGGCCGGCAACACGGCATCCAACGAGGAGACGCCATGGTAGACGAGACCAAGCCTTTCGAACCGCTCGACCGGGGCCGGGTCGACCTGACCGACCCGAACGAGATCGAGTACTGGTGCAGGGAGTTCGACTGCACCGAGCCCGAGTTGCGCGCCGCGATCGACAAGGTCGGCTGGCACACCAGCGCCGTGCGCGAGGAACTCTGCAAGTGAGGCACGCGGGGCAGGCGCGCCCGGTGCGGGACCTCAGTCCCTGCCGACGCGCCGCCCCTCGGCGTCCACCACCGGCTCGCCGTCCTCCTTCGCGAACGCGCCCTGCTGCGGGCGCGGCAGGATGTCGAGCACCGTCTCCGAGGGACGGCACAGCCGCGTGCCGAGCGGCGACACGACGAGCGGGCGCTCGATCAGGATCGGGTGCGCGAGCATGAAGTCGAGCAGCTCCGCGTCGCTCCACTTCGGGTCCTCGAGGCCCAGCTCCTCGTAGAGACTGCCCTTGCGGCGCAGCACGCCGCGCACCGGCAGGCCCGCCGCGGCGATCAGCGCGGCCAGCGTCCCGCGGTCCGGCGGCGTCTTCAGGTACTCGACCACCTCCGGCTCGATGCCGGCATTGCGGATCAGCGCCAGCGTGTTGCGCGAGGTGCCGCAGGCGGGGTTGTGGTAGATCGTGACGCGGTCTTCGGTGGACATGTCCCGGCTCCTGGATGTTCGTTCAAAGCGCGCGATTGTCCCTCGCGGCGGCGACGCGCCGCCAGATGCCGGGCCGGGCCAAGCCGGGCCGGGACGCGGCCCGCCCCGGCCTCAACCCGCGGGCCGGGCCGACTCCGCCGACCCGCCCGCCGCATGGCGCAGCGCCCGCAGCAGCATCTCCCTGGGCTGCACGCCCGCGAACTGCTGGCCTTCGATCACGAAGGTCGGGACCGCCGTCACGCCCATCTCGCGGGCCTGCCCCAGCGCGCGCTGGTGCGCGTCGCGGTAGCGGCGCTCGGCGAGCGCCTGCCGGAAGGCGTCCGCGTCCAGGCCGATCTCGCCCGCGAGTTGCGCCAGCACCTCGATGTCGCCGATGTCCCGGTCCTCCTGGAAGAAGGCCCGCAGCACGCGGTCGTTGTAGGCGTGGCCGCGGCCGTGCTCGCGCGCGAACTGGTAGCCCTCCCAGGCGAGCCCCGTGTGCGGCTGCGGCGACACGCTCGGCAGCCGGATCTCCACGCCGTGGCGCGCGGCCAGCGGGTAGACCGAGCGCGGCCAGACGGTCTGCAGGTACTCGTCCTCCGGCCGCAGCGTCGGCGTCGGGTAGGGGCGCAGCTCGAAGGGCATCCACTCGATCTCCACGTCCAGCCCGGACTCGCGCACCGCCTCCAGCAGCGGCTGCTCCGCGATCATGCAGAAGGGGCAGACGAAGTCCGACCAGACCTTGATCCCGATGCTCATGGCATTCCTTTCATGCGGGGGCGCGAGGCGGCCGCGCCCCCTCGAAGGATCGAGGCAAGCGGCCTGCCACGCGCGGCGGCCGCGGCACGGCTCACAGCGCGTCGCCGACCAGCGCCACCACGAAGACGAGCGTGCCGAGCCCGAGGTTCAGCGCGACGAGGCGGCGGATCGAGTCCAGCGCGCCGGCCGCCGCCGGCCATTCGCGCGCCGCGACCGCGCGGCGCAGCCGCGGGTAGGAGGCGAAGCGGATGTGGCCGAAGATCGCCGCCATCACGAGGCCGAGCCCGAGCATCGCGTGCACGTTCCAGTGCACGCGGCCCATGCCGCCGGCCAGCACGATCATCGCCGCGCCGCTGGCGAGCAGCAGCACGATGGCCGCCGCGACCCCGGCGAAGAAGCGCGACAGCGCGCCCGCCATCAGGCTCAGGCGCTGGGGCGGCTCGAGCGCCGCGACCGCGGCGGGTCGCACCGCGAAGTGCATGACGGCCATGCCGCCCACCCAGAAGGCGGCGGCGAGCACGTGGAGGCAGAGCAGGACGGTGTAGAGCAGCGGCATGGGGGGCACCGTGAAAGGGGGCGGCCAGTGTCGCACTCCTGCCGGCATCGCGTCGCCCGGTGCCTCGTCCGGCAACCCGGCGGCGGCCGGCCGGGACGGCCCGCAGCCCCGCCCGGGCATCGCCTGTCGGCTAGGATGCGCCGCGGCCCCGCCGCCCCGATCCGGGGGCGTGCGCCGGGAGCCGCCGCAACGGGCCCGCAAGCAGCACATGGAACTGGACATCGACGACGCCTATGCCGAACTGGGCCTGACGCCGCGGGCGACCGAAGCCGAGGTCAAGGCCGCGTGGCGCCGCCTCGCCGCGCGCTGGCACCCGGACCGCAACGGCAGCCCGGACGCGGTGCAGCGGATGCAGCGCCTCAACCGCGCGCTCGAAGAGATCCGCCGCGCGCGGCTGGAGGCCGACGAGCAAGCCGCGGCCGCGGAGGCCGCGCAAGCCGCGGCGCAGCAGGCCCCCGAGACGGAGGACGAGGACCCCGAGGACGACGAGGCGCAGGTCCCGCCCCGCACGCTGCACCTGGACGTGCCGCTGACGCTGGAGGAGGCCGCGTTCGGCGGCATCCACGAGCTGCAGGGCGAGGTGACCGAGGACTGCCCCGATTGCGAGGCCGCGGGCTTCACGATGCAGTCGGGCGGCTGCCCCGAGTGCGAGGGCAGCGGCCGGGTGCAGCGGCCGGCCTGGTTCGGCTGGCTCGCATCGGTGGCCGAATGCGAGGCCTGCGGCGGCCGCGGCATCGGGCGCCGGCCGTGCGGGAGCTGCGGCGGCAGCGGCAAGGCGCCGGCGCGCGAGTACCACTACCGCGTGCGCATCCCGGCCGGCGTGCGCGACGGCGACCTGCTGCACGTCGAGGGCCGCGACGGCGAGGCGCTGGAGCTGCGCATCGAGCTGCTGCCGCACGAGTTCTTCGAGCTCGACGCCGACGGCACGGTGCGCTGCGAGATCCCGGTGGACGGCTTCGCCTGGGCCGCCAACCGCTGGGCCGAGGTGCCGACGCCGGGCGGGCTGCGCCAGATGCGGCTCGACCGCAGCCACCTCGTCTACCGCCTCAAGGGCCAGGGCTTCCCGAGCGGGCGCGGCGGCCCGCGCGGCGACTGCATCGTGAAGGTCGAGCCGCTGTTCCCGGAGCAGCTCGACGAGGCCCAGGAGGCGCTGATCGAGCAGCTCGTCGCGAGCAACTCGGGCGACCCGGACACCGCGCCCGGCGCGCGCTTCCTGGCCTGGGACGAGGTGCTGCGCGTCTGGCAGAAGGGCCTGCCCGGGCGCCCGCGGCGCGACGGCGGCGCCTGAGCGCCCCCGGCGCCGCGCGCCGGCCGCGCCCGGGCGCCCGCCCGCTCACTTCAGCAGCGCGATCAGCCCGGCCAGGCGCGCCGGCTGCGCCTTGATCTCCGCGACGATCAGCTCCGCCACGGCCTCCGCGCCGCGCTCCTGGAAGTGCGTGCGGTCGCCGTTCAGGAAGTGCCCGGAGACCGGGCCGCCGGTGGCGGTGAGCTTGCCGTAGAAGGGATAGCGCGCGGTGTCGGCGACCGCCAGGTAGTAGTCGCGCCAGCCCGCCTGCCCCGGCGTGCCGCCGCTGCCGGTGCCGATCGAGTTGAAGAAGGCGATGCTCTTCGCGTCGAGGTCGACCGCGGCCACCTCGTTCGCCGCGGCGGTGTCGAGCACGGTCTGGCTGTAGTTGCCGGTCGCGGCCCAGGTCTCGCCGGCCTTGGCCTCGGTGACGTGGGTGCTCGAGGCGATCGGGAACCTGCCCTCGACATGGCTCGTGACCGAGCGGTCCTGCACGATGCGCGTGACTGGCGTGATCAGCACCGGCGTCGCGCCCTTCGCGCGCGCCAGCGCAACGTAGCGCTCCAGCGAGCCCTGGAAGCTCATCTGGTCCTCGGTGGTGCCGGGCGGCAGCTTGGCGAGCGTGAAGCCCGAGGGCTTCCTGCCGCTCGCGTCGTTCGGGTAGGTACAGCGGTTGGGCACGTCCAGGCCCGAGCCCTGGTTGCATTTCTCGTCGTTGTGCCCGAACTGGACCAGCACGTAGTCGCCGGGCTTCAGGTGCTCCTCGAGGACCCGCATCCAGCCCTCGTTGATGAAGCTGCGCGAGCTGCGGCCCGACTGCGCGAGGTTGACGACCTTGGCGCCGGAGCCGTCCTTCAGGCGCCGCTCGAGCACCTGGCCCCAGCCCATGCGCGGCGCCACGTCGAGCCCGTAGCTGCTCGCGGTCGAGTCGCCGACGACGAAGATGCGCCGCGCCGCCGCCGACCAGGACGGGAGCGCCGGATCGAGCTTCACGTTCGCGGCCGAGATCTCCTGCATGTTGCGGTCGAAGAGCTGCGTCGCGCCGAGCTCGCTGCTGCTGCTGTTGCCGAAGCCTTCGCGGCCGTGAACCACCATCGCGAGCACCGCGCCGACGCCCTGGCGATCGGCCTTCATCGGCGTCGTCACGGGGTCGAACTGCGCCGCCTGCGCCACGCCCTGCGACTGCAGCGCGTCGAGCACCAGCGCGCGCAGCTCAGCCGTGCGGCCCGCGACGGTCTGCGCCGTCACGCCTGCGGTGTTGCAGCGGTTGACCAGCTGCACCGAGCCCTTGAGCTTCAGGTCCGTCGCCGCCACGTCGGAGGCGATTTTGTCGGTGAGCGGGTTGACGTTCGCGACGTTCCTGGCGCCCGCGCCGAGCGCCGGCAGCAGCGCCGCGTAGACCTGCGTGTCGCCCATCGGCTGCGGCACGCCGTTGACCTCGGCGAAGGGCGCGGTGCGCGCGAAGACCAGCAGCGGCGCCTGCAGCCTGCTCACGTCGAGCTCGAAGGAGCCGTCGGCCGCGGTGCGGCCCGAGACCGAGGCGCCGGCCGCGTCGCAGACCCGGATCTCGGCGCCGGCGAGCGGCGCGCTGCCCGCGGCCACCCCGGCGATGTGCGTGCGCGCGGCCTCGGCCGCGCGGTCGTCCGTGCCGCCGCCGCAGGCGGAGAGCAGGGAGCCGAGGACGGCGCAGGCGCAGGCCGTCAGAGCAGACTTGTGTGCGGATCGCATGGGAGACTTCCTCGCTGTTCGAATCATCGGTTTCGTTCGTTCAGCGTGGCGTCAGTCCACACCCCGGCACGGCGGGCCTAAGGACCTGTCGTCAGGCGGCGATTCTGCAGAATCGAAACGCCGTTTCAAATCGGGTTTGCACCAATGGGATCCCTCGCCGAGGCACCGTCCGGTGCCGCGGGGTGCGCCGCCCGGCGTCGCGGCGAAGGATCAGTGACCCGGCAGCAGCGGGCTGGAGGAGACCAGCTCGGCGCCGGGGAGGTGCCGTCGCACGGTCCTCAGCGCCTCCATCAGGGCCACCGAGGCGTCGCCCGCGGCCTGCCTGAACTCGATCACGACGTGGTCGGGCCCCGCGGGGCAGTCGTCGATCAGCCGGGCCCCGGCGCCCTCCAGCGTCTTCGCGAGCGCCGCGCGCTCGGGCGCATCGCCGGGGAGCCGGTACGTGAGCTGGAAGCGGTAGGTCGAGAAGCGATCCATGACACAGGCCTCCGGTCGGTCGGTCGGTCGGTCATCCCGATTCTGGAGCCGCCGCGGTACCCGCGTTCGCGGTGTGGCACCCGCGCCGGGGCCGGCCTCAGGACGCGGTCGCGGCGATCTCGGCGAGCAAGCGCGCGAGTTCGTCCGGCGCGGTGACGTGCGGGCTGTGGCTCGCGTCGATCTCGAAGGAGCGCCAGCCGGGCGCCCCGCGCACGCGGTCCGCGAACTGGCGGAAGAAGTCGCCGCGCGCGGCGCGCCGGCAGTAGACGTAGCTGCGCGGCAGCTGCGGCTCCGGGCCGTCGAGCCTCAGCGGCTGCTCGAAGGTGCCGATCGGCTGCGGCAGGCGCCGCGGCCCGATCCAGGCCGCGTCCTCGGCGCTGGTGTCGGGCGGCAGCGGGTTCGGCGGGATGCGCCACCCCTCGCCCGAGCTGCGCGCCGCCTCCCGCATGCGCTCGCGCACGTCCTCGGGATGCAGGTCGAAGGCGCTCTGGCCGGGGCGCGGCAGCATCGCGTCGAGGTAGACGAGCTGCGCCAGCCGGCCCGGCGCCCGCTGCGCGACGCCGGTCGCGACCATGCCGCCGTAGCTGTGGCCGACGAGGATCACGTCCCGCAGGTCCTCGAACTCGAGCACGCCGAGGATGTCGGCGATGTGCGTCTCCAGGTCGACCGCGGGCGACGCGAGGTGCGCACGCTCGCCGAGGCCGGTGCAGGTCGGCGCGACGAGCCGGTGCCCGGCGGCCTGCAGCCGCGGATGCATCTTCTTCCACGCCCAGCCGGCCGATCAAGCGCCATGACAGACAAGGAAGGTGGCCATGCGGCCAGTATCGCCGCGCCGGCCGGCCCGCGCCGGTCCCCGTTCAGGCGATCAGCTTCAGCCCCGGGGGCAGCGCCTCGCCGAAGACGCGCCGCTCGGTCGCCTCGTCGAGCTGCACCACCTCGCGCACCATCGCGATCCAGCTCGGCGCGGCGTGCGCGGCGGAGAGCCTGCCCACCACGCGCTCGCGCAGCTCCGGCGCGATGTCGCGCGTGCGGTCGCCCGTCATGCGGGCGAGGTGCGCCGCGGCGAAGGCCGCCGCCTCGACGCGCCGCCAGTCCAGCGCCAGCAGCGTCTCGAGCCACTGCGCCGCGGTGTCGGCCGGCACCACGCCGTGCGCGCTGCCGTAGAAGGGCTGGCGCGCGCCGATGCGGCCCACCGCCCACAGCAGCCGGCCGTCGACGTCCTCGCCCTTCCCGGCGCCGGCCACCGGCCTGTGCAGCCGCCCGAGCAGCCACTCGCCGATCTCGGCCTTGTGCTCGGCCGGGATGCGCTCGAGCGAGGCACCGAGGCGGATCATGTCGTCGAAGCCGCCCTTCACGAGCCTGGGCGGGCGCGGCTCGCCGGCCTCGGCGCCCTGCAGGTTCCACGCGAAGTCGTCGAGGAGGCGCAGCTGCGCCTCCTCGGGCAGGCCGCCGGCGACACGGCGCCACAGCGTCCACCATTCGGAGGCGACCTGCGCGTCGTGGCCGTGCTGCACGCCGGCCTCGAACAGCGTCCACAGCTGCTCGATGCGCCAGCCGTCGAGCGGGTCGCCGAAGCCGGGGCGCAGGCAGAAGCCCGCGAGGTTGAGCCAGACGCGCTCGTGGTCGGCCGAGCGGCGCCGCGCCTTCGCGCGCTGCCACAGCGCGTCGAAGAGCCGGCGCAGCAGCGGCGTCGGCCAGCGCTCGCGCGCGCCGAGCAGCGCCTCGAGCTGCGCGCGCAGCTGCTTGACCTCCTTGGGCGCGACCTGCTGCGAGCGCGCGCCGAAGACGCGCTCGATGCGCTCGACCGTCTCGCCGAAGCCGGGCGGCGCGCCGGCCGCAGCCGACTCCGCCGCGTCCTCGCCCGCCTCGCCGCGCAGCTGGAACTCGAGCGACCAGCGCTGCGCGGGGTCCTCGACGCCCACGCAATCGACCTCCAGCGTGCCGACCTCGGTCAGCGTGGTCGCGAGCTGCACCGGCACCTCGCGGCGCCCGCCCGCGGCGCCCGGCGCGACGACGGTGGCGATCGGCGGCAGGCGCACGAACTCGCCCTCGTCGAGCGCGACGAGCTCGCCGAGCCGGTAGTCGGCCTGCGAGCCGGAGCCCGCGGTGGTCGACGCGAGGTGGAAGCGCACCGGGCGGCCGAGCCGCAGCGCGAAGGTCCGCTCCTGCAGCCGCAGCTCGCGGCCCTCCTCGCTGCCGCGCGGCAGCACGCAGACGCCGCGCGCGGCCGAGCCGGCCGCGGCGTCCCGGGGCACGTCGTCGAGCAGCAGGAAGTAGCTGCGCGCCGAGCCGCCGCCGATGCGCGGCGCACGGCCCCGGCGCGCGAGGGAGAAGGCCACCGCGCCGCGCGCCACCGCGACGTCCGGGTTGTCGTTGTGCAGCAGGCGCAGCGGCGCGCCGCGCCAGTCGGCCAGCGTCTGCTGCAGCCGGCGCGCGAGCGCGTCGGCGCGGAACACGCCGCCGTTGAGCAGCAGCGTGTCCGGCACCGGCAGCGCCGCGCCCCCCTCGCCCAGGCCCAGCGCCAGCCGCGAATCCGCCGCGTGCCGCATCAGGAAGCTGCCGACATGGCGCGTCACGGCCGCGTCGGCCGCGTAGGGCAGCCCGAACTCGACCAGCCCGGCGCGCGCGCGCCGCACCGGCTCGGTCGGCGCCACGCGCGGGAAGAAGCCGTCCACGACGAGGCGCTCGACCTCCTCGCGCGCGAGCTCCACCGTGCGCGCGCCGCCGACGAGGCGCGAGCCGGCGCCGAGCAGCGTCACCGCGGCGCGCTCCGGCGCGTCGGCCGCGAGCAGTTGCTCCTTCGCGGCGCGGCAGCGCTCGATCAGCTGCGACATGCGACTCGCCGACAGCCGCGCGCCCGGGGCGTCGCCGCCGCCGAGGCGCTGCTCGGCCAGGTGCGCGAGCGCGAGGTCCATGTTGTCGCCGCCGAGCATCAGGTGGTTGCCCACGCCGATGCGGGTGAGCTGCGGGGCGCCCTCCTCGCCCTCCTTGCCCGGCTCGACGCGGATCAGCGTCAGGTCGGTGGTACCGCCGCCGACGTCCACCACCAGCACGAGGCGCGTGTCCGCCAGCTCCGCGTCGAGCGTGTCGCGGTGGCGGTGCAGCCAGTCGTAGAAGGCCGCCTGCGGCTCCTCCAGCAGCCGCACGTCCGGCAGGCCCGCATCGCGTGCGGCCTGCAGCGTCAGCATGCGCGCGCCCTCGTCGAAGGAGGCCGGCACCGTCAGCACCACCTGCTGGCGCTCGAGCGGCGCGTCCGGGTGGCGCGCGTTCCAGGCGGCGCGCACGTAGGCGAGGTAGCTGGCGCTCGCCGCCACCGGCGAGACCTTGGGCACCTCGGCCTCGGCGCCCCAGGGCAGGATCGCCGCGCCCCGGTCCACCGCCGCGTGCGACAGCCAGCTCTTGGCGCTCGCCACCAGCCGCCCCGGCACCTGCGCGCCGCGCGCGCGGGCGAGCTGCCCGATCACCGCCTGCGGCAGCCCGGCCGGATCGCGCCAGCTCCAGGGCAGCCCGAGGTCGCCGTCGGCGAACTCGCCCGGCGCCGGGTGGTAGCGCAGCGAGGGCAGCATCGGCCGCGTCGCGACCTCGCCGGGTGCGACGAGCTGCTCGATCTCGAACAGCCGGATGCCGGCGTCCTCCTGCTGCGCGTCGGCCCAGGCCACCACCGTGTTGGTGGTGCCGAGGTCGATGCCGACCACGTAGCGGGAGCTCATGTCCGTCCCCCGGCGGCGCGGCACCGCGCGCGGTCCCCCGGGGGGACCCCGGCCGGCCGGCGGGAGAAGGCGGCGCCCTGTCTGGAGTTCATGCGCTCCGTCAAGCCGCCTGCTCGCCGCCCCGCACGTCGAACTCGACCTTCCAGCGCTCGCCGCCGCCCGCCGCGCCGGACTGGGGCAGCGCCTCGAGCTCCAGCGTGCCGGCCTCGGTGACCTTGGCGTGCAGCTTCACCGGCACCACCTCGCCGGGCTGGCGCCCCTCGGCGGGCAGCGTGGCCTGGATCTCCTCCAGCTCCTGCAGCTCCTCGGGCGTCCAGAAGTCGAGCACGGTGCCGACCTGGTCCTGGCGCCGCACCGAGGAGCCGAAGAAGCGGAAGTGCACCGGCTCGCCGACGACGAGGCCGAACTCCTGCTCGGGCAGCGGCGCGTCGCTGCCCTCCTCCATCCCAAAGGGCGCGACGCACAGCGCCTGGATCGGCGGCTCCAGCCCCGGCACCGCCGGCATCGCCGACTCGATCGCGACGTAGTAGGACTGCGCCGTGCCGCCGCGGATGCGCACGCCGCGCCCGCGCCGCACATGGCCGTAGTAGGCCGCGCCGCGCGCCACCGCGAGGTCGAGGTCCGCGCCCGCGAGCGCGCGCGCCGGCGCGGCACCCTCGGCGGCGAGCCAGCCGTTGAGCGTCGCCATCGTGCGCTCGGCGAGCAGCGAGGACTTGAACACGCCGCCGTTGAACAGCACCGCGGTCGGGTGCAGGAAGCTGGCGTTCGCGTGCTGCGCGCCGGCGAAGCCCTCCAGCTCCGCGAGCGCGCCCACCTGCCGCCCGAGGAAGGCGGCAAGGTGGCGCGTCACCGCCGCGTCCTGCGCGTAGGGCAGGCCGAGCTGCGTCAGGCCCGCGCGGGTGCGCGTCACAGGCCGCGCCGTCGCGTCCACCTGCGGGAAGAAGCCTTCGAGGATGGTCGCGGTGACCTCCTCGCGCGTGAGCTCGGTGCGGATCGAGCCGCCGATCAGGCGCGAGCCGCGGCTGGCCACGACGATCGGCCAGGTCCCGGCGTTCGCGTCGGCCAGCAGCGCCTCCTTGCCGGCGCGGCAGGCGTAGGTCAGCGCGCGCATCTGCGTCGGGTCGAGCTGCGTGCCGTTCGCCGCGAGCTTGCGCGCGACGACGTGCGCGAGCGCGAGGTCCATGTTGTCGCCGCCGAGCAGGATGTGCTCGCCGACCGCGACGCGGTGCAGCTCCAGGTTGCCCTCGCGCTCGTGCACCGCGATCAGCGAGAAGTCGCTGGTGCCGCCGCCGACGTCCACCACCAGGATGATGTCGCCCGGCCGGACCTCCTTGCGCCACGCGCCGCCGCTGTTCTGGATCCAGCTGTAGAGCGCGGCCTGCGGCTCCTCCAGCAGCGTGAGCTGCTCGTAGCCGGCGGCCTTGGCGGCCTCGGCGGTCAGCTCGCGCGCGGCCGGATCGAACGAGGCCGGGATCGTCACGGTGACGTTCTGAGCGCGCAGCGGCGCGTCCGGGTGCGCGTGGTCCCAGGCCCGGCGCAGGTGGTCCAGGTAGCGGATCGACGCCTCCAGCGGCGAGACGTGCGGCACCTCGGCCGGCGAGCCCGGCGGCAGGATCGCCGCGCGGCGATCCACCCCCGGATGGCAGAGCCAGCTCTTCGCGCTCGACACGAGCCGGATCGGCGTCGTCGCGCCGCGGCTGCGCGCCATCTCGCCCACCGCGTAGTCCGCCCCGCCCCAGGGCAGGCTCAGCTCGCCGGGGGCCAGCTCGTCGGCATGCGGCAGGTAGAGGAAGGACGGCAGCAGCGGCGGCTGCTCCACCGCGCCGGGGCCGGTGAGCTGCGGGATCGGCAGCACGCCGTGCTGCGTCTTCTCGCCGTCGCTTGCCGCGAGGTCCACCCAGGACACCGCGCTGTGGGTGGTGCCGAGATCGACACCGATGGCATAGCGGGATTCGTTCATCACAGTTCCACCTCCGCCTGGGCGACGACCGAGGCGTCATGGCGCTCGGCCAGCTTCGGCAGGCGCACCGCGGTGACGCGCCAGCCGCGATGGCTCAAGTGACCGGTGAAGGGCGGCTTGCCGACCACGTTGCCGGTGAGCCGGACTGCCGACGCGTCGAAGCCCTCGGGCACCGTGACGCGGCTGCCCTCGGCCTCGGTGCGCACCGGCTCGATGCTGAAATGCTCGCGCAGCACCTTGCGGCAGCCCTCGTGCACGAGGCGCGCGGCGACGCCGATGTCGGCGTCCGAGTAGCCGGAGAGGTTCTCCTGCGTGAAGTCAATCAGCCGCGCCTCGCGCTGCAGCAGCCCGAGCAGCTGCAGCGCGGCGTCGGGCGTGGCCTCCTTCAGTACCACCGGCGGCGGGGGCGGCGGCGCGACGACCGGGGCCGGCGCGGGCGCGGGCGGCTCGGGGGGCGGCGGCGCCGCGACCTCGTCGCGCGAGGGGATGCGCGCGGCGTAGTCGGCGTCAGACAGGATGCCGAAGAAGGCGCCGAAGGCCATCGAGACGCGGCGCATGAAGGAAGGTTTTTCGGGCGGGTTCGGAGTGCTCATCGAAGGTGGCCGGGTCCTGGGGCGGCGCCGGCCGGTGTACGCGACGGCTGGCCGCTGTGGCGATCGGCCCGGGCCGCGCATGCGACGCCCGGGCGGGCAGAAAGATGCGCATTCGCGCACGGTTTGCGGCGAATTCTATGTGGCGCCGCCGCATTGCCGGGGCGCGCAGCCCCTCTGCGGGCACGCAGGCAGGGAAACGGGCATGCGATGTGCCCGCGCCGGGCGGCGCAAGCGTCACCGCGCGGAAATGCGCCTGCGGCCAGAATGGGGTCCGGCGGTGCGCCTGCGGGCCGGCGCCGCCCCCTCCACCCTTTGACCCAAGAAAGCGAGATCGATGCCCACGCCGCAAGACGACTGGATCGACGAATGCGCCGCCCGGCTGCGCGAACTGGTGCCCGAGCTGGATGAAGCGACCGCGCGGGACCTCGCCGGCGAGCTGTGGGAGGAGGCCTCCGGCGTGATGGAGCCTGCCGAAGCAGCGGAGATGGAGATGCGGGTGCGCCTGCAGGAGAGCGCCGGAACCGACGAGGACGACGAGGCCGGCGAGCCGGGTCAGGACCAGCCGCCGATCCACTGACAGGCCGCCGCGGCGCCGTCGGACAGACAGGCGCGCTTCCTCGCGCGGCCACGGTTCCGTTCAGATCGCGTCGAGCGGGCTGCGCACGCCGAACCCGCCGCGGTTCAGCACGTGCGTGTAGACCTGCGTCGTCGCCACATCGGCGTGGCCCAGCAGTTCCTGCACCGTGCGGATGTCGTAGCCGGCCTGGAGCATGTGGGTGGCGAAGCTGTGGCGCAGCACATGGGTACGTATTCAGCCGGGGTGCTGAACTGAGGATCAGCCGGCGGGCTGGGGCAGGAGG
>NZ_QXMG01000015.1 GCF_003569765.1 Caldimonas tepidiphila
TAACTCCGCCCGGGGTCAGGGGAAGCTCCCCCTCAATTCATTTGTGCAACAGAGCCCGGAAAAATGGGCACGCCGGGCTGATCCGTGGAAAAGATGACTTTAGATTCCGGGCCGGCGTCGGGGGCGTGATGATCCTCGACTATGACCCGGGCGAAGTCGCCATGAGCCGGCATGAGCTTTGGGACGCTCTGCTGAAAGCCTGCCCGACGCTGGCCGGTTCGGCGGTGCTGTGGTGGTGCAGCGGGTCAAGCTACATCTACGAAGGCGAGACCGAGCGGCAAGGGCTGCGCGGCCAGCGTTTTTATGTGACGGTGGAAAATGCCGGAGACCTTGAGCGGGCGGGGAAGGTGCTTGCGCAACGGCTGTGGCTTGGGGGGTTCGGTTTCATCAAGGTCAGCACGGACGGCAAGTTGCTAGTTCGATCCCTGTTTGATGAGGCAATGCACCAGCCCGCGAGGTTGGACTACTGCGGCGGCGCAATCTGCGAGCCTCCGCTGAGACAGCATCGCCCCGCTCCCTTGGTGCAGAACGATGGTGCTTGGCTCGACACGGCAGCGGCGCTGCCGGATCTGACGGGGGACGAACTGCGCGAGTTGCAGGGTCTGCAAGCCAGCGCCAAGGACGCAAAGCGGGGCGAAGCGGCGAAGGCTCGGGCCGCCTACGCGGCCAAGATGGAATCGGAGATCGCACAAGGGCTGCTTGCAGTCGGAGTGACTCTGACCGAAGCCACCGAGCGGGCAAGCGAAGCAGTGCGGGCCGCCTTCAATGGGGAGTTGCTGGCCGACTTCGTGCTGTACGTCGCCCGTGAGGATAGCAGCGGCGTTGATGCGGTCACCGTGGGGCAGGTGTTGGACCAGCGGGACAGGTTCCACGGCTGCGCGGTATTGCCACCGATGAACCCGGGCCACCGGGGCGGCAAGGGCCTCGACGCGATCCTGTACTTGAAGCAGGCTACGCCGATCCTCTACTGTCTGGACAGCGATGGGCGGTTCCGCCTACGCAGGGCACGGCACGCAATCGAAGTCCGCAAGGGGGATCGCGGCGCGCTGGTACAGGGCGTGGTGCGCGCCCTGCTGAAGCAGGATGATCTGTTCATGCTGGCGGGTGGTCCGGCGCTGGTGACTGAAGGGCGGGCGGTGCCACTGGATGACAGGGTGTTGCGCAACCTCGCGGACGCGAGGCTGTCGCTGGCCAGCACGCACGAAGGCAAGAAGACAGCGCACAACCTGACGCAGGAACAGGCTCAATTGGTGCTGACCGAACTTCGGACCTGCGAGGGGCTGCGCCCGCTGGTGGCCGTGCACTCCCTGCCCTTCGTCACCCCCACCGGGCGGGTGGTCACCATTGCGGGCTACGACGCAGAAACACGAGTCTATCTGCATGTGCCGCCGGACTACGCGCCCCGGATCGGGGCCACGCGGGAGGCCGCGCGCGAGGCGTTGCAAACCATGATGGCACCCTTCCTAGGCTACAGGTGGAGCGCTGGTCCGCACGCGGCTGCGGCCATTGCTGCTGTGCTGACGGCGGTATCGCGGCCGGTGCTGCCATTGGCACCCATGGTTGTTGTTGACGCCAACACCTACGGGTCGGGCAAGACGAAGATGGCGACGGCACTGGGGGCTATCCTGACAGGCGCAGTCCCTGCCGTGGCTACATGGTCCGGCCCCAATGAGGAGGAGATGCGCAAGTGGCTGCTTGCCGAAGCGATTCAAGGGCAGACTTTCCTGTGCCTGGACAACGTGACGGGGCGCATGGACTCAGCAGTGTTGGCGGGATTGTTGACCAGCGGCAGGGTCACTGGGCGGGTGCTTCAGCAGAGTGAAACCCGGGCCGCAACTGCGCGGGCGCTGCTCACAATCACGGCCAACAACGTTGACCTGGGTGTTGACCTGATTCGGCGGGGCTTGGTGATCCGCATCGACGGCGGCGCAGCGCCAGCGGCGCGACGCTTTAACTTCGATCCGGTACAGGTGGCATTGCGCGACCGAGTACGGATCGCGGAGGCGGCATGCACGTTGATGGCGGCTTACTTTTCAGCCGGTGCCCCTGCCATCGCCAAGGACGATGCAGGCGGCTTTGTCGATTGGGTGAAGTTGTGCCGGCAGCCGGTGTTATGGGCGGCGTGCGAGGGCTTGGCCGATGGACTGGGCTGGGAATTGGGAGACCCGGGCGAGTTCCTGCTGAGAGACCCAGCAGCAGCGGACACGGAAGCACAGGCGTTTCTCGATGTGCTGCGCGGCGTTCACCACTTGTCGTGTGGGGATGAGTTTCACGCCCGGGAAGTAGCTCGGTGGGCAAACGCGGCCAGCAATGAGGGATCTAGCGGTTTGATTCGGGAGGGGCTTGACGCTCTCATGCCTGGAAGACGAGAGCACTCGCCCCTGTCGGTGTCGCGTGCCTTGAGTAACCGGGTTGATCGATTTTTTGCGGGCTACGTGCTGCGCAGCAGGCGCGATACAGGGGCGAACGCCACGGTTTACAGGGTTTGCTCTCCTGCGGGTTAACTCCCCGGCGGAGATGCCGGAGATACGGAGCCTTTTGCCAAGGATTCAAGGGCTTACTACTAAACCCCCTGACCTTTAAAAAGTAACTCCGTATCCCCGCATCTCCGGGAATTTTTTACGATATGAAAAGGACTTTTGATGCACGACGTTGAACGGGCCCGCCAGCAAGAAACACTGTCGCGCACCTTGCAAAGATCAAGAGACTTAACCCTGCCGGACGACAGGCGCCACGCTATAGGGCAGGCGCTGGCATTTGTGCGGGGTCGGCAGACTTATGATGGTCCTGCGGCGCTTGATGAGCTGCGGGACAGAGTTGGTCAATACGTTGACCCGGCAAGCCCTAGAGCCGTGTCTGAGCTGGCAGAACACCTGCCAATACTTGAAGCCCTGTGGCTCCGGTTTGCTGCTGAATCCACGTCAGAGCGCAATGCAGACACGCGCGCCAAACTATTGCGTATGGCTTTACAGGCACAGCAGGGCTACGCGCGGACGCTGGCGCTGGTGCAAGGAATGACGCAACAGCAGCGCCAGCAGGCGCGGGTATTAGTGCATGAGAATGATTGATGCATGCTCCGACAACGACAAGAGCAGCGCCAGCTATCCAAGCGGCAACCGCAGGCGCGGGCAGGGTACGCACGCGGCAGCCCGACAGCGGCGAGCCCTGAGGAACAGCGCAGCCCTGTACCTGCGCACGGTGACCGAGCTGCTGGCATGGGCGCCGGACCTACCTAAACCTAAACCACCGGACGGACGCTGAAGCAGAGCCAACATCTACACCACGTAGACACTTGGCCCTGTTTGGAGATCGCTTTACCGCGCAGCCACCAAGCGGGCTTGCTTCATCACCTCAGGAGACAATCTGTCCGTGGAGACGATGGTTAGCGGTTGCATCGAGCCCGCATTCTTCTCCACCGGTGCGTCCAGCGTCGTGTTCACTGCTTCGGGGAACGAGTACATAGCACCGGTTGCAGGGTCAACTGCCAGCATGCCGATCAAACCGCCAAACAGAATGTTCGCTACGTACCACCCGTTGACAGTGCTGACGATAGTCAATTCTTTGGGTTCGAAACCTTCCTTCTTGATCTGAACCCTGTACTCCTCTGATTTGAAGTACCCAGCGCCACGGTTGAGAGTCAGCGTCACTGGCGTGGTGCCGTTGTGAATCTTCTCGCCAGCGCGGTTCGTGACCGAAACAGAGGCACCGTCTGGCACACTTTTAATGGTCACTGGCTGGGTACTGCCGTTCATGATGCTGGCGCAGCCACTGAGCGCCAGGGCCAAGACGCCCGCTGTAAGCACGAGTTTCACAACTTCACTCCCTGTTACGAAGAGAGGTAGATTACCTCCTACTGATGGTAAGTTGCAATTTGTTGTGACACGCGGCTCTTGAAGTGTTGTAGCCGAGCAACGGAAGGGGTGCTAGAGAGGCAGCAAGGACTGCTGCTGGACAGCCTACAGGGGCCAACTTTTCGGCCCTAGGTCGGCTGCTGGCGTAGTTGGACTACTCGCAAGAAACACAGAGGCATGAGGCGGTGCGCGCAATGGCAACACGCGCCGTCAGCGAGCTATACAGCCGTTACGGGCTGGTGCGTTTTCGTTACGGTAACGAAAGTTGGCAAACCCGAAAATTTTCTAGAGCGCTCCTGGTCGGCGTCTAGCAGCGCCCAGCTCCTGCAAAGCCACCCCGTCATCTGCCTTTACTGTTGCCAGGGCGTGCTAGCACCTTCCAAGCTGTTCCACTCATGTTCCAATGAAGGTTGTCGGAGACCCCGACAGACACACAAGGACAGCAGCCTGCAGTGCGGTACGTGAAGGGTTTGAATGGTGAAAAACTAGTCAAATCAACATGTTAGGGCTCCGCCACCCACGACCCCGACTTGCCGCCGTGCTTCTCAAGCACCTGCACGTCGCCGATGACCATGCCGCGGTCCACCGCCTTGCACATGTCGTAGATCGTCAGCAGGCCGACCTGCACCGCGGTGAGCGCCTCCATCTCGACGCCAGTGCGGCCGAGCGTTTCCACCTGCGCCCGGCAGTGCACTTTCGAGGCCATCGCATCGATCTCGAAATCGACCACTACGCGTGTGATTGGCAGCGGATGACACAGCGGGATCAGGTCCGAAGTCTTCTTCGCCGCCTGAATTGCCGCGATACGCGCGATGCCGAGCACGTCGCCCTTCTTCGCGGTGCCGGAGACGATGAGTTGCAGTGTGTCCGGTAGCATACGGATCAAGCCACAGGCCACAGCGATGCGATGGGTCTCGTTCTTGGCGGCCACGTCGACCATGTGGGCTTGGCCTTGGGCGTCGAAATGGGTCAGGCCGGAGTTGGGTGGTTGGGGCGTCGAGTTCATGATTTGGCATGATAGCGATTGCATGCGCCTGACGCCGCCCAGCCGGTAAAGAGGCCGCAAATGCAGCGCTCCCGCTACACAAACACCTACCCATAGGGAGTCCTCCAATGATGAAGGCGAGTACGACACATCCAGACAGAAATCAGGTGAACGGAACCTGGGACTGGCGCGCGCGGCTAAAGGCTGCGGGAATGCACCTAGGACTCAGCCTCCTGGTGGCGCTTGCTGCCGCAGCGGTGGTGTTGGGCGTCTGGTATCCGATGCCCTACCGTGAGGTGTCTGGCGGGCGGGAGTTGTTCATGCTGCTGGTCGCGGTGGACGTGGTGCTCGGGCCGCTGATCACGCTCTCCGTATTCGACCGTCGCAAAGGCTGGCGCCATCTGCGGCGCGACCTCGCGGTGGTGGCGCTGCTACAGCTTGGCGCACTTGGCTACGGCCTGCATACCGTCTCTCAAGCCCGGCCGGTTTATCTGGCCCACGAGGTCGACCGCTTCCGCGTTGTGCGTGCCGTGGACATCGACTCCCAGGAGCTAAGTCAGGCACCGGCCCCGCTGCAACGGCTGCCGTGGACCGGTCCGCAGGTGATCGGCACCCGTGTTCCGACCGATCCGCAGGAGCAGCTGCGTGCCGCCGAACTGGCGATGGCGGGTGTGGACCTGGGCCTGCGTCCCGCCTATTGGAAACCCTATGATTCAGCACGGGACGAGGTACTGGCCCGCTCGAAGCCGCTGACCGAGCTGGCTCGGCGTCATCCGGGGCGGGCGGCGGAGGTCGAGGCCGCGGCAGCCCGTGCCGGCCGCTCGCCGGCACAGCTGCGCTACCTGCCGCTGATCGCGCGCGGGTCCGACTGGGTAATGCTGCTCGACGCGCAGTCTGCCGATGTCGTCGGTTACGCACCCTTCGACGGCTTCGAGTGAGCAACAGGGCCGGCAAGCCTCTTTCCTTACACGGCGCAACGGGCATTCGCCCGAACTCCGCGGCCCCGCATCGGTTCCAATGGCAGCTGCCGTCCGACGAAAGCCGCCCTTGAACCGCCTGCCTTCGCCCCGCTCCTTCCTCCTGCCCCGCCGGACCCGGCCGCGCCTGCGGGCCGCGGTCGGCGCGCTGCTGCTGGCCGCCGGCCCGGCGCTGCTGGCGCCGCCGGCCGCGCTGGCGCAGTCCGCGCACCTGCCCGCGCTCGGCGACGAGGTCTCGCAGGACTTCGGGGTCGGCGCCGAGCGCCGGCTCGGCGACCGAATCATGGTCGAGATCCGCCGCGATCCCGACTACCTGGACGATCCGCTGCTGCTCGACTACGTCCGCTCGATCTGGCAGCCGCTGCTCGACGCGGCGCGTGTGCGCGGCGACCTGTCGGCCGAGCTCGACGAGCGCTTCGCGTGGGAGGCCTTCCTGGTGCGCGACCGATCGGTCAACGCCTTCGCGCTGCCGGGGGGCTACACGGGCGTCCACCTCGGCCTGATCGGCATGACCGCCACGCGCGACGAGCTCGCCTCGGTGCTCGCCCACGAACTCTCCCACGTCACGCAGCGCCACATCGCGCGCAACATGAGCCGCAGCCGCCAGCAGTCGCTGGTGGCGATGGCGTCGATGATCGTCGGCGTGCTCGCCGCGAGCCGCAGTCCCGACGCGGCCAATGCGGTGATCACCGGAGGGCAGGCGCTCGCGGTGCAGGGCCAGCTCAACTTCTCCCGCGACATGGAGCGCGAGGCCGACCGCATCGGCTTCGGGCTGCTGCAGCAGGCCGGCTTCGCGCCGACCGGCATGGCCTCGATGTTCGAGCGCCTGCAGCAGGCCTCGCGCCACAACGACAGCAACGCCTTCCCCTACCTGCGCACGCACCCGCTGACGAGCGAGCGCATCGGCGAGGCGCGCTCGCGCCTGGGCGTCGAGCCGGGTGCGCGCACGGGTGCGGCCCTGGAGCATGCGGTGATGCAGGCCCGGGCGCGGGTGCTGATGGATTCCCGCCCGGATGCGCTGCAGCGCTGGCAGCGCCCCGGCGGCGCGCCGGCGGAGGATGCCGCGGGGCGCCTGCTGGCGGCCGCGGCGCAGGCGCAGGCCTCGGTGCTGCTGCGCGACTGGGTGCAGGCCGACGAGGCGCTGGCGCGCGCGCGCCAGCTCGCCGCGCCCGAGCCGCGCGCGCTGCGGGCGGTGGCGCTGCTGCAGGTGCAGGCCCATCTGGCACGCGGCGAGACCGCGCAGGCCGAGCGGGCGCTGGCGCCCTGGCGCATGGACGGCTCGCGGACCACGGAACTGCTGGCGGCGCAGATCGGCGTCGGGACGCGGCCGCCGGCCGACCCGGCGCGGCTGAAGCGGACCGCCGAGGACCTGCAGACCTGGCTGTCCGCGCATCCGCGCGACAGCAGCGCCTGGGCGCTGCTCGGCCAGGCCTGGGAGCGGCTGGACCAGCCGGTGCGCTCGGTGCGTGCGCAGGCCGAGGCGCGCTATGTGCTTGGCGACCTGCAGGGCGCGATCGACCGCCTGCGTGCGGCGCAGCGCCTCGCGCAGGGCTCGGCATCGTCCGACCACATCGAGGCCTCGGTCGTCGACGCGCGGCTGCGCGCGGTGGAGTCCGAGTGGCGCCAGCGCCAGCGCGACGAGGCGGCGGGCCAGAACGGCTGAGCGGGGGAGGGCGGCTCAGCCGACGCGCGGCTTGAACAGCCGTTCGAGCGCCGCGTCGATCACCACGCCGCACAGGCTGTAGATCAGCGAGCCGATCACCGCGGCGCCGAAACCGGTGACGACGAAGCCGCCGCCGAGCAGGCCGGCCGCGGCATAGAACATCAGGGCGTTGATCACGAACAGGAACAGCCCGAGCGTGACCACCGTGACGGGCAGCGTCAGCACCACCAGCACCGGGCGCAGCACCGCATTGAGCAGCCCGAGCACGAGCGCGGCGATCATTGCCGCGCCGAAGCTGCGCACCTCGACGCCGTCGTACAGGTGCGCGAGCAACAGCAGTGCGGCGGCCAGCAGCAGCCAGCGGACGAGGATCCTCATGAGAGCCAGAATACCGCGGACACCCTCGCCCCCGCAGCCCCGCGCACCGATGCCAGCGCGCGGCTCGGCACACCGCGAGCGCCTGCACGGCCACGCGGGCCAACGCGGGCCAATAGGCCTGCGACTTGCCGGGACATCGGCCGGCCCGGCACAATCCGATACGTCAAAGGGGGAGTAGCACACGACGCCCGTCGTGGTGGCAGCCCGTCAGTACGGCCGTGCTTCGCGTGCGGCCCGGGCTCCGCATCCGGACTCACAAGGTCCCATCCAGCAAGACCCTTTGCCTCGTCGCAACTTGCTGGAGTCCCGTCAATGAACACCATTGCGCCCGATTGGCTTTGGGCTTTCTTCATCGCGAGCGTCCTGCTCGCGCTCTTCGTCGATTTCGTCGTGCTGCGCAAGCAGGGCGCGCATGCGGTCTCCGTGAAGGAGGCGCTGAACTGGTCGCTGGTCTGGGTGGGGCTGAGCCTCGCCTTCAACGCCCTGTTCTGGTGGGCGGTCAAGGACGCCACCGGCGACGTCGCGCAGGCCAATGCGCGCTCGATGGAGTTCCTCACCGGCTACCTGATCGAGAAGTCGCTCGCGGTCGACAACATCTTTGTCTTCCTGATGATCTTCACCTACTTCTCGGTGCCGCCGGCCTACCAGAAGCGGGTGCTGATGATCGGCATCATCGGCGCGATCGTGCTGCGCACCGTGATGATCCTGGTCGGCGGCTGGCTCGTCTCCGAGTTCCACTGGGTGCTCTACGTGTTCGGCGCCTTCCTGCTGATGACGGGCGTGAAGATGTGGTTCGCCTCCGGCAAGGAGCCCGACCTCGAGGACAACCCGGCGCTCAAGCTGCTGCGTCGCATGATGCCGGTGTCGGACCGCTTCGACGGCGAGCGCTTCTTCACGGTGCAACGCGGCAAGCGCATCGCCACGCCGCTGCTGATGGTCGTCGCGCTCGTGGGCTTCACCGACGTGATCTTCGCGGTCGATTCGATCCCGGCGATCTTCGCGATCACCACCGATCCCTTCATCGTGCTGAGCTCGAACATCTTCGCCATCCTCGGGCTGCGCGCGATGTTCTTCCTGCTCGCCGCGGTCGCGGCCAAGTTCCACCTGCTGAGCTACGGCCTGGCGGTGATCCTGGCCTTCATCGGCACCAAGATGCTGCTGATCGACGTCGTGAAGATCCCGGTGCTGGTCTCGCTCGGCGTCGTCGTCGCGGTGCTGGCGATCACGATGGTGTGGAGCGTGCGCACCGCGCCCAAGCTGCGCGCGCACGAGTCATCGCCGCAGCGCTGAGCGGGAAAACACCGAGCCGCGGGCCGCAGGCGCAGGGGCGGCGGCCGGGGAGGGCGGTGATATAAGTCAAGTTGCTCCGGGCGGGGGCCCGGGCATACTCCGGGCCTTGGCCATGAATGACATCACCGTCCGCGACGACGCGCCACCCCTGCCTCCCGTCCGTGCGATCGCGCTGCACCACCCGCTGGCCTGGGTCGAGGCCGGCGTGCACGATGTCGCGCGCGCCACCACGCCGAGCCTGCTGCACGGCATCGTGTTCGTGGTCGGCGGGTTGCTGATCCTGCTGGTCGGCTGGAACCGGTTCGGGGTGCTCGCGGGTGCCTTTTCCGGCTTCCTGCTGGTCGCGCCGATGCTCGCCACCGGGCTGTACGAACTCAGCCGCCGCCTCGAGCGCGGCGAGGAGCCGACGTTCGCGCAGGCGGTGGCCGCCTGGCGGCGCGGCGGCGCCGCGCCGCTGCGCTTCGGCCTGCTGCTGGCGGCGCTCGGCACGCTCTGGGTGATGTTCTCGGCGCTGGCGCTGCTGGCGATGAGCGGCGAGCCGCTCGACGGGCTGCGCGCCTTCTTCGCCACCCCGGTGCTGCGCATGGCCGACCTGGCGCTGCGCGGACACCTGTTCCTGATGTGGCTCGTCGCGGGCGGCCTGCTCGCGGCGGTGGTGTTCGCGATCAGCGCCGTCTCGGTGCCGCTGGTGCTGGATCGCCGCGTGAGCCTGCAGCAGGCGATGCTCACGAGCGTGCGCGCGGTAGGGCAGAATCCGCTGCCGATGACGCTGTGGGCGCTCATCATCCTCGGCATCACGCTGATCGGCCTGTTCACGCTCGTGGGACTGGCGGTGCTGCTGCCGGTGCTCGGCCATGCCACCTGGCATGCCTACACCGACCTGGTGGACGCGAGCGGATTCGAGCCCCGCACCTGACGAGAGAAGAAAACGCAAGACGAGGCGCGATGTTCGGTCTGACAGAGGAGCAATTCACCCAGTACGGTGTCACGATCGGGCTCGCCGCCTTCATCGGCTTCATGCTCTTCATCGTGTGGGACCTCGCCCGCAAGTCCAAGGCGGGCCGCTTCGGCACCTTCGTGCTCTTCTTCGTGCTCGCCTTCGGCATGCTCGGATTCATCGTCAAGGGCGTGCTGCAACTCATTCTCGGGATCTGAACCGGCACGCGATGTCGCGCCTGTGCCACAAAAATGCCAGTTTCTCGTAATGAGAATTGTTATCATTCCTGTTAAGTAGCCCGCCGGTCACTCGCCAGCTCCGGCGCCGGGCGCCCTTCGGTCGATGGGCGCCGCGGCGTCCTCGCGTATCCGCCAGCCATGGACCCAGAGGTTGCGTTCAAGAATCTCAACAGGAGTTGGTCCATGTCCCGTCAGTCCCGCACCCGCCGCCACAAGGCCGTACCGTCCCGCAATCAGGCCTCGGCGGCCGCATCCTCCCGCCCGGCATCGCTGTCGGTCCTCATCCCGCTCGGTGCGCTCGCCGCAGGCTTCGCCGGCAGCGCCTGGGCGCAGACCTCCGGCGCGGAGGCGCGCCAGGAGACCGTGCTGCCGCAGGTGACCGTGAAGGACACGGCCGAGCAGCAGGGCAAGCAGAGCTACCAGTCGGTCAGCACCAGCATCGGCAAGGGCCGGCAGGAGTTGCGTGACATTCCGCAGTCCGTGACGGTGGTGACCGAGAAGCTGATCGACGACCGCAACCTCGACACGCTCAAGGAGGCGCTGAAGAACACCGGCGGCATCAGCTTCCTGGCCGCCGAGGGCGGCGAGGAGGACATCCGCCTGCGCGGCTTCTCGCTGCAGCAGTCGGGCGACATCTTCGTCGACGGCATGCGCGAGCCAGCCTTCTACGAGCGCGACACCTTCAACTACGACCGGCTCGAGCTGCTGCGCGGCTCGGCCTCGATGCTGTTCGGCCGCGGCTCGACCGGCGGCGCTGCGAACCAGGTGAGCAAGGTGCCGCGCCTGATGAGCGAGCACGAGGTCACCGCCACCGCCGGCAACCACGACTACCGCCGCGTCACCGGCGACTTCAACTTCAGGACCGGCGAGAGCGCGGCGCTGCGCCTGAACGCGATGCACACCCGGGCCGACAACAACGGCGCGGGCAGCAGCCTCGACAAGTCGGGCGCGGCCGGCGCCTTCCGCTGGGGCATCGGCACCCGCGACGAGTTCCTGGTGAGCCTCTTCCATCTGGAGAACCGCAACGGCATGAACTACGGCCTGCCGTGGATCAAGCCGCGAGCCAGCGACACGTCGGCCGCGAACCGGCCGCTGCCGGGCCTCGATCCGTCGGCCTACTACGGCATGGCGAGCGACTACAACCACGGCTCGGCCAGCATCGCCACGTTCAGCCACCTCCACCGCTTCGGCGCCGGCAGCGAGCTCAAGACGACGCTGCGCAAGGGCAGGTTCGAGCGCGACCAGCGCGCCAGCGCGATCCGCTTCGCCGGCAATACCGGCACGCCGAACAACCCCGCGGCGGTGGATCTCACGAATTTCGGGCCCTCGACCGTGCTGCAGCGCAGCGGCGGCACCGGCGTGCACGCGAAGATCCAGGACCTCGAGACCGTGCAGCTGCAAAGCGACTTCAGCAGCAAGTTCCAGGCGCTGGGCCTGAAGCACGAGCTGCTGACGGGCGTGGACGCCTCCCAGGAGGAGAAGCGGGTCTACATGGTGCGCAATGCCAACCAGGGCGGCGTGACGCTGACCAAGCCCCGGACCACCATCGGCACCCCGGACGACGGCGCCTGGGTCGACGAGAGCCAGCGCGTGTTGCGCCCCGGCAACCAGTTCGAGGCCAAGGCCTGGGGCGTCTACGCGCAGGACCTGGTGCAGGTGGCGCCGGCGTGGAAGGTGCTGGCGGGCCTGCGCTACGACCGCATGAAGGGCGAGTTCGACAGCTTCGCGATCCCGAACAACGCGGCCGGTCCGGTCACGACCACCTCCTACCGCCAGGACATCTCGGAGGTGAGCAAGCGTCTGGGCCTGCTGTTCCAGCCGACGCCGCTGCACTCCTTCCACTTCTCCTACGGCACCTCGTTCAACACCTCGGGCGACGCCTACTCCTACAGCCAGTTCAGCGCGAACACGCCACCCGAGTCGAGCGAGAACCTCGAGCTCGGCGCCAAGATCGACGCCGCCGACGGCCGCTTCACCACCCGTCTGGCCGTGTTCCGCTCGACCAAGAAGAACGAGCGCAACACCGACGCGCCCGACGGGCCGCTGGGGCAGCAGTCCTTCCTGCTGTCGGCCAAGCGGCACAGCGCCGGGGCCGAGATCGACGTCACCGGCCGCCTGACGCCGAAATGGGAGGTCTTCGGCTCCTACATGTGGATGCCCGTCGCGGTGGTCGACGAGACCGCCAGCTCTACCAGCTTCGGCAACCGCAAGGGCGACCGCCCCGGCCTCACGCCCGAGCACAGCGGCACGGTGTGGACCACCTACCGGTTGCTGCCGAAGCTGCGTCTGGGCGCCGGCGTGAACTTCCGCAGCGAGCAGTCGCCGGCCGACATCTCGACCAACAACGGCGGCGAGTCCTGGAACGCGCCGGGCTTCGCCACCGTCGACCTGATGGCCGAGTACGGCTTCAGCGAGCGCGTCGCGCTGAAGGTCAACGTCAACAATGCCGGCAACAAGTACTATGCCGACTCGCTCTACCGCGGGCACTACATCCCCGGTGCCGGGCGCATCGTCCAGGCGGGGCTGAGCGCCAAGTTCTGAGCCGTGCCGAGCGCCGGGGCCGCCGTCCAGCGCGAGCCGGGCGGCGCTCCGGTCCCACCCCCGACACACCCCGCCGCCATGCTCCTGCACGTCCCCGAAGTCCTCACGCCCGAAGAACTGCGCCGCTGCCGCGGCCTCCTGCGCGACGCCCCGTGGAGCGACGGGCGCGCGACCGCGGGGCTGCAGTCGGCGGCGGTCAAGAACAACGAGCAGGTGCCGCCCGACTGGTCGCAGCTGCCCGAGCTGCGCGCGATCGTGCTGCACGCGCTCGAGCGCCACGCGCTGTTCTTTTCGGCCGCGCTGCCCAAGCGCATCTTCCCGCCGATGTTCAACCGCTACGGCGGCGCCGCCAACACCTACGGCAACCACGTCGACATGGCGGTGCGCCACACCTCGGCCCGGCAGCGCGTGCGCACCGACGTGAGCTGCACGCTGTTCTTCGCCGACCCGCACGAGTACGAGGGCGGCGAGCTCGTCATCGAGGACACCTACGGCGCCAAGCGCGTGAAGCTGCCGGCCGGCGACATGGTGCTCTACCCGGGCACCAGCGTGCACCGCGTCGAGCCGGTGACGCGCGGCCATCGCGTCGCGAGCTTCTTCTGGGTCGAGAGCATGGTGCGCAGCGACGAGCAGCGCCGGCTGCTGTTCGAGCTCGACATGAACCTGGTGCGGCTGCGCCGGGAGCACGGCGAGACCGAGACCGCGGTGGCGCTGACCGGCACCTATCACAACCTGCTGCGCATGTGGGCCGACACATGAACCGGCCCCCCGGCGGCGTGCCCCGGCTCGCGCAGATCCCCCCCGGCGTCGTCACGCTCGCGCACCCGGTGCTGCTCGCCCCGGTCGCCTACCAGCGCATGGCGCATCCCGACGGCGAGTTCGCCAGCGCGCTGGCCGCGGCGGTGCAGGGCGCCGGCCTCGTGCTGAGCACTCAGGCCAGCGTCTTGCTGGAGGACGTCGCGCGCCTCGTGCTCGCGGAGCCGCAGCGCGGGCCGCTGTGGATGCAGCTCTACCTGCAGCACGACCGCGGCTTCACCGCGGAGCTGGTGCGGCGCGCCGAGCGCGCCGGCTACGAGGCGCTGGTCCTCACGGTCGACGCGCCGACGAGCGGCGCCCGGGACCGCGAGCGCCGCGCCGGCTTCCGCCTGCCGCCGGGTGTCTCGGCGGTCAACCTCGCCGGCCTGCCGCCCGTCACCCCGCCGGCGCTCGAGGCCGGGCAGAGCGCGCTGTTCGACGGCCTGCTGCGCGGCGCCGCCACCTGGCGCGACGTCGAATGGCTGCAGGGGCTGACGCGCCTGCCGGTGCTGCTCAAGGGCGTGCTGCACGAGGACGACGCGCGCCAGGCTGCCGCGCTCGGCGTCGCGGGCCTGATCGTCTCGAATCACGGCGGGCGCACGCTCGACACTGCGCCCGCGACGGCCTGGGTGCTGCCGCGCATCGCCGACACGGTGGGCGGGGGCCTGCCGCTGCTGGTGGACGGCGGCATCCGCCGCGGCACCGACGTGCTGAAGGCGGTCGCGCTCGGCGCCCGCGCCGTGCTGGTGGGCAGGCCCTACGTTCACGGGCTGGCCACCGCCGGCGCACAAGGAGTGGCTCATGTGCTGCGCCTGTTGCGCGACGAGTTCGAGATCGCGATGGCGCTCACCGGCTGCGCCACCCTCGCGGAGGCGGGGCCCTCGCTGCTGTTCGGCCGCTCAGCGCCGCGCTGAGGCGGGGGGTGTCTGCGGCGCGGCGGCGGTCCAGGGCGCCGGCAGCCGCTCCAGCACCCGCTGCGCGTCGAGCGAGCGGATCGGCACCTGAGGATCGGCGGGAATGCGGTCGAGCGCTTGCAGCGCCAGGTAGCGCAGCGCGCTCACGCGCAGGAAGGAGGCGAAGTTGCCGACCTCGCCGCGCGCCGCCACCAGCTCGTCGTAGAGCTTCTCGAGCAGCTGCGACAGGCTCAGGCCGTCGCGCGCGCCGATCTCCCGCAGCACGTCCCAGAACAGGTTCTCCAGGCGCAGGCTCGTGACGACGCCGTGCAGCCGCAGCGAGCGGGTGCGGCTGGCGTAGGACTCGGGATCGGCCCGGATGAAGATCTCGCACATCGCGTCTCCTTTCCGCGCCGTCTCCGCGCGGCGCGCCGCCCGACGATAAGCGCTCGGGGCGAGCGGCGGAAGCGGGGCCTGCCCCGATGCGGCCGCGCGCCGGCGCGGCACGCGCGCGACGCCGGCCTCACTCGTGCGTGATGCGCGTGCCGAGCACCTGCAGGAACTGCGCGAGCCACTGCGGATGCGCGGGCCAGGCCGGCGCGGTGACGAAGCAGCCGTCGGTCACGGCCTGGTCCACCTCGATGCGCGCGTAGCTCGCGCCGGCGAGCTCGACCTCGACCGCGCAGGCCGGATAGGCCGACACCCGGCGGCCGCGGATCACGCCGGCGGCCGCGAGCAGTTGCGCGCCGTGGCAGACCGCCGCGATCGGCTTGTTCTCGCGCGCGAAGTGCTGCACCCAGCCGATCACGGTCTCGTTCATGCCCAGGTACTCGGGCGCGCGCCCGCCGGGGACCAGCAGCGCGTCGTAGTCCTCGGCGCGCACCTCGTCGAAGCCGGCATTGAGCGTGAAGCGGTGGCCGGGCTTCTCGGAATAGGTCTGGTGGCCCTCGAAGTCGTGCACCGCGGTCGCGATCTGCTCGCCGGCCTTCTTGCCGGGGCAGACCGCGTGCACCGTGTGCCCGACCATCTGCAGCGCCTGGAACGGCACCATCGTCTCGTAGTCCTCGGCGAAGTCGCCAACGATCATCAGGATCTTCTTGCCCATCGCATGTCTCCTTGGGGATGCGGTGCCACGCCTCGCACGCGGCCCCTGCACGCATTTTTCGCAGGACCGGGCCGCGGCAGGTAACAGCGGGCTGCTTCCCGGGGGGCTGGGCCGGGGGCGAAAATGCGTGGTTTCCCAGTGAAGGCGGCTTCACAGTGCCCCGGGCACGCAGTACCATTCGCTGCGCACGAGCGGCAGAGAACGCGCGGCCCCACGCGGCGCACGCCCCGCACCGTACATCGACCAAACCCTGATGGAGAAATTCGAAATGGCAACTGCGAAGAAAGCTCCGGCCAAGAAGGCCGAGGCGACGAAGGCGGCGCCGGCCAAGAAGGCAGCGGCCAAGCGCGCCCCCAACGCCGCCTTCATGAAGGAGCTCAAGCCGAGCGCCGAACTGGCCGCCGTCATCGGCGACAAGCCGGTGCCGCGCACCGAGGTCACCAAGAAGCTGTGGGACTACATCAAGAAGAACAACCTGCAGGACGCGCAGAACAAGCGCAACATCAATGCCGACCCCAAGCTGAAGGCGATCTTCGGCAAGGATCAGGTCTCGATGTTCGAGATGGCCGGCCTCGTCGGCAAGCACCTGTCCTGATCGGCTTCGCACCGAACCCTTGCAGCCCGGCTCGCGCCGGGCTTTTTTGTGTCCGCCGTTCTCGCCTCAGCCGACGTGGCGGCGCAGGAAGTCGAGCGTGCGCTGGCGCGCCAGCGCGGCGCTCGGCGCATCAAAGGAGCCGCGCTGGTCGCAGTTGAAGCCGTGGCCGGCCGGGTAGAAGTGCAGCTCGACCTCCGGGCGCGCCGCGGCGAAGGCCTTCACGCGATCCACCGGGATGTGGTCGTCGCGCTCGCCGAAGTGCGCCAGCACCGGGCAGCGCGGCGACAGCCGGCCCTGCTCCTGCATGCCGCCGCCGTAGTAGCTCACGGCGGCGCTCAGTCCATCGAGTTCGCAGGCCGCGAGCCAGCCGAGCAGCCCGCCCCAGCAGTAGCCGACGAGGCCCACCTTGCCGGCCTCCCCGGCCGCGCCGACCGCCGCCGCGATGTCGCGCAGCGCGGCCTCGTTGCCGGTGGCGTTCTTCAGCTCCATGCCGCGCTGGCGGTCGGCGCCCTCGTAGCCGAGTTCCACGCCGCGCTGCACCCGGTCGAACAGCGCCGGCGCGATCGCGAGGTAGCCCTCGGCGGCGTAGCCGTCGGCCACCCCGCGGATGTGGCTGTTGACGCCGAAGATCTCCTGCACCACCACCAGCGCGCCGCGCGGCGTGCCGGCCGGGCGGGCAACGTAGGCCGCGAAGCGGTGGCCGTCGCCGGCGTCCAGTTCCAGGATTTCACCCATCGTCTTCTCCTTTAGATGCGGGGGCGGGATTCAGCCGCGCTGCAGCCGGCGCTCGACGAAGTCGAGCCGGTCCTGGCCCCAGAACAGCTCGCCCTCGATCACGTAGCTCGGCGCGCCGAACACGCCGGCCTCGATCGCCTGCTGCGTGTCGGATTCGTAGCGCTCGCGCACCGTCTGGCTGTGCGAGTCCTCCAGGCGCTGCGGCGGCAGGCCGTTCTCCTCGAGCAGCTTCACCAGCACCTGCTCGTCGTCGATGTTGCGCTCCTCGGCCCAGACCGCGCGCATCACCGCGCCGGCGATCCTCATCGCCGCGTCGGTGCCGTCCTTGAGGTCCACCGCGACGATCAGGCAGGCGGCGTCGTCGCCGGCCACCGGAAAGAAGCGCGGCTGCACGTGGATCGGCAGGCCCAGGTGCTCGCCGAAGCGGCGCAGCTCGAGCAGCCGGTAGGCCTGGCGCTGCGGCGCGCGCTTGTTCACCGGCAGCCCGCCCGAGACCGGGAAGACCTTGCCGCCGAGGTCCACCGGCCGCACGCGGATCGCCGCGCCGTGGCGGCGCGCCAGGTCCCAGAAGCGCTGGTGGCCCAGGTAGGCGTAGGGCGACTGGGGCGCGAAGTAGTAGTCGATCTGCAGGCTCACGGTGCTCTCCTCGGGGCGAAACGGGCAGAGTGTAGGAGCCTGCGGCGCAGCTTGCAGCGCGGCGGTGGCGTGCCCGCGCGCGCAGTGGCGCGCACGGAGCCGGCCGCCCTCAGCGCAGCAGCGGCTTGAGGTAGCGGCCGGTGTGGCTGCCGGGGTGCGCCGCGATGTCCTCGGGCGTGCCCGCCACCACCAGCTCGCCGCCGCCCGAGCCGCCCTCGGGGCCCATGTCGATCAGCCAGTCCGCGGTCTTGATCACGTCGAGGTTGTGCTCGATCACGACGATGGTGTTGCCGTGCTCGCGCAGCTGGTGCAGGACCTTCAGCAGCAGCTGGATGTCGTGGAAGTGCAGCCCGGTGGTCGGCTCGTCGAGGATGTAGAGCGTGCGGCCGGTGTCGCGCTTGGACAGCTCGAGGGCCAGCTTCACCCGCTGCGCCTCGCCGCCGGAGAGCGTCGTCGCGCTCTGGCCGAGCTTCACGTAGCCCAGGCCCACGTCCATCAGCGTCTGCAGCTTGCGCGCGATCGCCGGCACCGCGCCGAAGAGCTCGAGCGCCGCCTCCACCGTCAGGTCCAGCACCTGCGTGATGTTGTGGCCCTTGTAGAGCACCTCCAGCGTCTCGCGGTTGTAGCGCCGGCCGTGGCAGACGTCGCAGGGCACGTACACATCCGGCAGGAAGTGCATCTCCACCTTCAGCACGCCGTCGCCCTGGCAGGCCTCGCAGCGCCCGCCCGCGACGTTGAAGCTGAAGCGCCCGGCGCCGTAGCCGCGCTCGCGCGCGGTCGGCACCTCGGCGAAGAGCTCGCGGATCGGGGTGAAGAGGCCGGTGTAGGTGGCCGGGTTGCTGCGCGGCGTGCGGCCGATCGGCGACTGGTCGACGTTGATGACCTTGTCGAAGGCCTCCAGGCCCTCGATCGCGTCGTGCGGCGCGGGCTCGGCCTGGCTCTGGTAGAGCTTCCTCGCCACCGCCGCGTAGAGCGTGTCGTTGACCAGCGTGCTCTTGCCCGAGCCGGACACGCCGGTCACGCAGGTGAACAGGCCCACCGGGATCTCGACCGTCACGCCCTTGAGGTTGTTGCCGTGCGCGTTGACGATGCGAAGCGCGTGCGGGTGGTCCTCGTCGGCCGGCTTTCGCCATGCGCGGCGCTGTCCCGGCACCTCGATGCGCAGCGCCTGCGCGAGGTAGCGGCCGGTCAGCGAGTTCGGGTCGGCGGCGACCTCGTCGGGCGTGCCCTGCGCGATAACCTCGCCGCCGTGCACGCCGGCGCCCGGCCCCATGTCCACCACGTGGTCGGCGGCACGGATCATGTCCTCGTCGTGCTCGACCACCAGCACGCTGTTGCCGAGGTCGCGCAGGTGGCGCAGCGTGCCGATCAGCCGGTCGTTGTCGCGCTGGTGCAGCCCGATGCTCGGCTCGTCGAGCACGTACATCACGCCGGTGAGCCCTGAGCCGATCTGGCTCGCGAGACGGATGCGCTGCGCCTCGCCGCCGCTGAGCGTGTCGGCGCTGCGGTCCAGGCTCAGGTAGGCGAGGCCCACGTCGTTCAGGAAGCTCAGCCGCGCGCGGATCTCGCGCACGATCTTGTCGGCGATCGCGGCCTTCGCGCCCTTGAGCTGCAGCCCCTCGAAGAAGCGCAGGCATTCGGCGAGCGTCGCGTGCGCCACCTCGTAGATCGGCTTGCCCGGGCTGTCGCCTTCCCCGTCGCTCCGGCGGCCCGAGACGTCCTGCAGCAGCACGTGGCGCGCCTCGCGGCGCAGCCGGCTGCCGTGGCACTCGGGGCAGGGCTTGGCGGCCTGGTAGCGCGAGAGCTCCTCGCGCACCGCGGCCGAGTCGGTCTCGCGGAAGCGCCGCCCGAAGTTCGGGATGATGCCCTCGAAGGGGTGGGAGCGCTTGACGCTGCGCGCCTTGCCCTTCGGGCCGTCGGCCTGGTAGTTGAACTCGATCTCCACCTCGCCCGAGCCGTGCAGCAGCACCTGCCGCACGTCCTCGGGCAGCTCCTCGAAGGGCGTGTCGAGGTCGAAGCCGTAATGCTTCGCGACGCTCTCGAGCAGCGAGAAGGTGTAGGGGTTGCGCCGGTCCCAGCCCTTGACCGCGCCGCTGGCGAGGCTCAGGGTGGGAAAGGCGACCACGCGCTCCGGGTCGAAGGCGGTGACCTCGCCCAAGCCGTCGCAGCTCGGGCAGGCACCGACCGGCGAGTTGAAGGAGAACAGGCGCGGCTCGAGCTCGCCGAGCGAGTAGCTGCACTTGGGGCAGGCGAACTTGCTCGAGAACATGTGCTCGCGCCCCGAGTCCATCTCGAGCGCGATCGCGCGGCCCTCGGCGATGCGCAGCGCCGCCTCGAAGCTCTCGGCGAGGCGCTGGCGCAGCCCCGCCGAGGGCAGGCCGGTGGCGCCAGGCTGCGGCGCGGCGGCGGGGGCGTCCACCGCGTCGGCACGCACCTTGAGCCGGTCCACCACCACGTCGATGTCGTGCTTCTCGGTCTTCTTCAGCTTCGGCACGTCGGCCGCCTCGTAGACGCGCGGCCCCTCGCCGCCCGAGCCGACGCGAAAGCGCACGTAGCCCTGCGCCTGCATGTCCTGGAACAGCTCGGCGTGCTCGCCCTTGCGGTCGCGCACCACCGGCGCGAGCACCATCAGCTTGGTCTCCTCGGGCAGCCCGAGCACCGCGTCGACCATCTGGCTGACGCTCTGCGCCTCGAGCGGCAGCATGTGCAGCGGGCAGAAGGGCGTGCCGGCGCGCGCGTAGAGCAGGCGCAGGTAGTCGTGGATCTCGGTGATCGTGCCCACCGTCGAGCGCGGGTTGTGGCTGGTGGCCTTCTGCTCGATCGAGATCGCCGGCGACAGGCCCTCGATCACGTCGACGTCGGGCTTGTCCATCAGCTCGAGGAACTGCCGCGCGTAGGCCGACAGGCTCTCGACGTAGCGGCGCTGGCCCTCGGCGTAGAGCGTGTCGAAGGCGAGGCTGGACTTGCCCGAGCCGGACAGCCCGGTGATGACGACGAGCCGGTCGCGCGGCAGGTCGAGGTCGATGTTCTTGAGGTTGTGCGTGCGCGCGCCGCGGATGCGGATCATCGGCGCGTCCGCTCGCGAAGCGGCGGGCGCTGCGGCGGTCGGGGCGGCTGCCGCTTCGGGCAGCGGCCCGACCCGCGGCTCGGAGTCGGGGCGACGGTCCATGGCAGGGTTTTTCCGGGGTAACCGGCCATGATAGCCGGCGCCCCTTTCTCCTGCCGTCGAGTCGGGTCGCCGCGCCGCAGATCAGAAGAAGCCGAGCTTGTGCGGGCTGTAGCTGACCAGCAGGTTCTTGGTCTGCTGGTAGTGGTCGAGCATGACCTTGTGCGTCTCGCGGCCGATCCCCGACTCCTTGTAGCCGCCGAAGGCGGCGTGCGCCGGGTAGGCGTGGTAGCAGTTGGTCCACACGCGCCCGGCCTGGATGCCGCGGCCGAAGCGGTAGGCACGGCTGCCGTCGCGCGTCCACACGCCGGCGCCGAGGCCGTAGGGCGTGTCGTTGGCGATCCGCATCGCCTCGGCCTCGTCCCTGAAGGTCGTCACGGCCAGCACCGGGCCGAAGATCTCCTCGCGGAAGATGCGCATGCCGTTGTGGCCCTGGAAGAGCGTCGGCTGGATGTAGTAGCCGCCGGCGAGCTCGCCCTCCAGCTTCGCCGCCGCGCCGCCTGCCAGCACCTGCGCGCCTTCCTCCTTGCCCAGCGCCAGGTAGGACAGGATCTTGTCCTGCTGCAGCGCCGAGGCCTGCGCGCCGATCATCGTGTCGGTGTCGAGCGGGTTGCCCTGCCTGATCGCCGCGACGCGCGGGAGCACGCGCTCGATGAAGCGCTCGTAGATGGATTCCTGGATCAGCGCGCGGCTCGGGCAGGTGCAGACCTCGCCCTGGTTGAAGGCGAACAGCACCATGCCCTCGATCGCCTTGTCGAGGAAGGCGTCGTCGGCGGCCATCACGTCGTCGAAGAAGATGTTGGGGCTCTTGCCGCCGAGCTCGAGCGTCGCCGGGATCAGGTTGCCGGCGGCGGCCTGCGCGATCACCTTGCCGGTGGCGGTCGAGCCGGTGAAGGCGATCTTGGCGATGCGGCGGCTCGACGCCAGCGGCATGCCGGCCTCGCGGCCGAAGCCGTTGACGACGTTGACGACGCCCGGCGGCAGCAGGTCGGCGATCAGCTCGACGAGCACCAGGATGCTGATCGGGGTCGATTCGGCCGGCTTGAGCACCACGCAGTTGCCGGCGGCCAGGGCGGGTGCCAGCTTCCACGCCGCCATCAGGATCGGGAAGTTCCACGGGATGATCTGGCCCACCACGCCCAGCGGCTCGTGGAAGTGGTAGGCGATCGTGTCGCCGTCGATCTCGGACAGCGAGCCCTCCTGCGAGCGCAGCACGCCCGCGAAGTAGCGGAAGTGGTCGACGGTGAGCGGGATGTCGGCGTTGAGCGTCTCGCGCATCGGCTTGCCGTTGTCCACCGTCTCGGCGTAGGCCAGCCGCTCCAGGTTCTGCTCGATGCGGTCGGCGATCTTCAGCAGCAGGTTGGCGCGCGCGGCCGGCGGCGTCGCGCCCCAGGCGGCCTTGGCGGCATGCGCGGCGTCGAGCGCGAGCTCGATGTCGGCGGCGCCGGAGCGCGCGGCCTGGGTGTAGACCTTGCCGCTGATCGGCGTGACGACGTCGAAGTACCGGCCCTCGAGCGGCGCGACGAAGCTGCCGCCGATGAAGTTGTCGTAGCGGGCCTTGTAGGCCACCGGGGCGCCGGCGGCGCCGGGTTGCGCGTAGATCGTCATGCTTGTCTCCTCGGTCCTTGGTTTGCGAAGCAGGGCAGCGCCGGGGATGCGGCGTTGCGCTGGCCGGGGAGATCGCAGGGTCCGTGCCGGCCTTGCGGGCTACCGTCCGCGGCCGCCGGAAATTCCTTTGGCGACGGGCACTTGCATGGCGAGGGCGGGCGCCCTGCCGCCACCTCTTGCGGCCCGGCCCGGCGCGGCTTGCGACGCCCCTGCTGTCGCGGTTTGCGACAGGTGACGCGCCTGCGGTGCGGTGCGACACTGCCGCGTCCGCACATAGAGCCTTCCGCTGCAGGACGGCCGCCTCCGGAGACAAGAGCCATGCCCCTGACGAGCGTGTTCGAGCTCGCCGACCCCGCCGCGCACGACGTGGCGCGTGCGCGCCAGCTGTTCTTCGAGCGCCGCGCCGACCCTAGCGGGCTGGTGCCCGACGTGATCGCGCGCTCCTGGCAGCGCTGCGTCGGCCGGGTCTACGAGCAGGCGGCGGCGCCCGAGCCGGTGGCGGCGCTCGCGCTGGCGCAGCGGCGCGAGCTGCGCAGCCGGCTGCGCCGCCACGCGCTGCCCGAGATCGAGGCGCTCGCCGAGGCGCTGGCGCCCGGGCGCACGGTGGTGGTGCTGTCGGACGCGCAGGGCATGATCCTCGACGCGCTCGGCTCGGGCGACTTCCTGCGCCGCGCCGAGCGCGTCGCGCTGCAGCCCGGCGTCGAGTGGTCCGAGGCCGAGCGCGGCACCAACGCGATCGGCACCGCGCTGGTCGAGGACCGGCCGGTCACGGTGCTCGGCGGCGAGCACTACGTCAGCGCCAACCGCGTGCTCGGCTGCACCGCGGTGCCGCTGCACGCGCCCGACGGCATGGGGCTCGGCGTGCTCGACGTGTCGGGCGAGCCGCGCGAGATCGGCGCGCCGCTGGCCGCGCTGCTGCGCATGGCCGCCGGCCTGATCGAGCACCGCATCGCGCTCGACCCCGCGCCGCGCACCGCGGTGCTGCGCTTCGCGCGCGACTCGGCGCTGCTCGGCACGCACCGCGAGGGCCTGCTGTGGGTGCGCGACGGCGAGCTCACGGGCGCCAACCGCGCCGCGCTCGCGCTGCTCGGCACCGCGCTGGACGCCTTGCGCGGCCGGCCGGTGGAGGCCTTCTTCAGCCACCTGCCGGCGCTGCGGCAGGGCGAGCTGCCGGTCGCGCTGCAGGATCGCGCGCGCTCGCAGCAGTTCACCGCCTGCTGGCAGGGCATCCAGGTGCCGGGCACGTCGGCAAGGCGCGTCGCCGTCGCGGGGGGCGCCCCGCCCGCGCGGGACGCGGGCCGGAGTGCGGAGCCGCCGCGCGGCGAGCCGCTGCCGGTCGACGCGCTCGCCGAGCGCGAGCTGCAGCGCGCGGTGCGCGTGCTCGACGCCGGCATGGCGGTGCTCGTGCACGGCGAGACCGGGGTCGGCAAGGAGGTCTTCACGCGGCGGCTGCATGGCTCGAGCACACGCCGCGGCGGGCCGCTTGTGGCGGTCAACTGCGCCGCGCTGCCCGAGGGCCTGATCGAGGCCGAGCTGTTCGGCTACGAGGAGGGCGCCTTCACCGGCGCGCGCCGCAAGGGGCAGCCGGGCCGCATCCGCGAGGCGCACGGCGGCGTGCTCTTCCTCGACGAGATCGGCGACATGCCGCTCGCGCTGCAGGCGCGGCTGCTGCGCGTGCTGCAGGAGCGCGAGGTGCAGCCGCTCGGCGGCGGCCGCGCGCAGGCGGTGGACTTCGCGCTGGTGTGCGCGACGCACCGCGACCTCGCGGCGCTGGTCGAGCAGGGGCGCTTCCGCGCCGACCTGCTGTTCCGGCTGCAGCACTACGTCGTGCGGCTGCCGGCGCTGCGCGAGCGCGCGGACCGCGAGGCGCTGGTCGCGCGCCTGGTGCGCGACACGCTGGAGCCGGCCGGGCTCGGTCTCACCGAGGAGGCGCTGCAGGCGCTGTGCCGCTACCGCTGGCCCGGCAACCTGCGCCAGCTCGCCGCGACGCTGCGCACCGTCGCGGCGCTGGCCGGCCCGCACAGCGTGATCGGGCTCGAGGACCTGCCGCCCGAGCTGCGGCAGGGGACAGTGCCTGCCGCGGTCCCGGTTGCCGCAGTGGACGCCTCGCTGGCGACCGTGGCGCAACCGCTGCGCACCCAGGCCGAGGCCGCGATCGACGCGGCGCTGGCCGCCTGCGGCGGCAACGTCAGCGCCGCCGCGCGCCGCCTCGGCGTGCACCGCAGCACGCTGCACCGGCACCTGCGCGGCCGCGCGGGCGGGCACTGAGCCGGGCGGCCACCGCGGCGACCCGGCCGCGCCCGGGGCTGCGCCGGCCCGGCCTGCGGAGGCGGGCCGCGCGGCCTAAACTGGCCCCCTTCGACCCGAAGGAGCCGCGCATGAACCCCACCGTCACCGCCCCGGCGGCGCTCGACACCGCCGCCCTGGCCGACTTCGTCGATGCCACCTGGGACCGCGAGATCGTCCCGGCGCTCACCGACTACATCGGCATTCCCGCCAAGAGCCCGATGTTCGACCCCGACTGGGTCCGCAACGGCCACATCGAGCGCGTCGTGCGCGACGCCGCTGCCTGGGTCGAGGGCAAGAAGGTGCCGGGCCTGAAGCTCGAGGTCGTGCGCATCGAGGGCCGCACGCCGGTGCTGTTCTTCGAGGTGCCGGCGACGAAGTCCGGCAGCACCGACACCGTGCTGTTCTACGGCCACCTCGACAAGCAGCCCGAGTTCAGCGGCTGGCGCTCCGACCTCGGCCCCTGGACGCCGAAGTACGAGGACGGCCGGCTCTACGGCCGCGGCGGCGCCGACGACGGCTACGCGGTCTACGCGTCGATCACCGCGATCCTGGCGCTGCAGAAGCAGGGCATCCCGCATCCGCGCTGCGTCGGGTTGATCGAGACCTGCGAGGAGAGCGGCTCGGGCGACCTGCCGGCCTATCTCGACGCCCTGAAGGACCGGCTCGGGCAGGTCGGCCTCGTCGTCTGCCTGGACTCGGGCGCCGGCAACTACGACCAGCTCTGGCTCACCACCTCGCTGCGCGGCAACGTCACCGGCACGCTGAAGGTCGAGATCCTCACCGAGGGCGTGCATTCCGGCGACGCGAGCGGGCTGGTGCCCTCGAGCTTCAGGATCCTGCGACAGGTGCTCGACCGGCTGGAGGACAGCCGCACCGGCCGGCTGCTGCCGCAAGCCTTCCACTGCGAGATCCCGGCGGACCGGCTGGAGCAGGCGCGGGCGACCGCGGCGATCCTCGGCGACGAAGTGTGGAAACGCTATCCCTGGGCCTGCGGCGCCGACGGAGCCTTCGCGCTGCCGACCACCACCGACCCGGTCGAGGCGCTGCTCAACCGCACCTGGCGCCCGACGCTGAGCGTCACCGGCGCCGACGGGCTGCCCTCGCTCGCCAACGCCGGCAACGTGCTGCGGCCCTACACCGCCTTCAAGCTCAGCCTGCGGCTGCCGCCGCTCGTGGACGGCAACGAGGCGGCGCAGCGGCTGAAGGCGCTGCTGGAGGACAACGCGCCCTACAACGCGCGCGTGACCTTCGCCGCCGACGGCCGGGTCGGCGCGCAGGGGGCGACCGGCTGGAATGCGCCGGCGATCGCGCCTTGGCTGGAGGACGCGGTCCACGCCGCTTCTAGGGACCACTTCGGCGCGCCCTGCGGCTACATCGGCCAGGGCGGCACGATCCCGCTGATGAACATGCTCAGCCAGGGCTTCCCGGCGGCGCAGATGCTGGTCTGCGGCGTGCTGGGCCCCAAGAGCAATGCGCACGGGCCCAACGAGTTCCTGCACGTGCCCTACGGCAAGAAGCTCACCGCCGCGGTGGCGCAGGTGATCGCCGCGCAGCCCTGAGCGGGCGGGCTGCCGGGGCGCGGCGTCGCACAGGGCTTCTGGCATGCGGGCATGCCCGCCGCCCGTAAACTGGGGGGCTCCCGGGCAGGGGCTCTCCGCCGCGCGCGGCCGACCGTCCTTCCTGCCACCGGGGAAAAGTCGTACGCATCCAGGAGGGGGCAGCGCATGAATTCACCGCGACGCCAGCGCAGCGAAGCGCCGCCGCAGTCGTACCTCGTGCCGACCTTGTCGGCGGTGCCTTCGACGCTCGCGATCCCGCTGGCCGCGCGCGCCTGGGGCGGACGGCGCTTCCCGGCGCTCGACGTGCACGACGGGCATGCCGCCGACGCGCTCGCGCTGCTCGGCGACGACGGCCGGCGCTGGCTGGACGACGAGGTCACCGTGTTCGGCGTGCTGGTGCGCACCGCGCTGTTCCGCGAGCAGGCCCGCGCCTTCTTCGCCCGGCATCCGCAGGGGCTCGGCGTCAGCCTCGGCTGCGGCCTCGCCGACTACTTCCAGTGGCTCGACAACGGGCGCAACCACTGGATCGACGCTGACCTGCCGGAGGTGGTGGCGCTGCGCAGCCGGCTGGCGCTGCCGGAGTGCCGGCGTCGCCGCTGCCGCCCGGTGGACCTGACCGACTGCGACTGGTGGGACCGGCTCGGGCTGGCCTCCGGACCCGGCGCGCCGCCAGTGCTGCTGATCTGCGAAGGCGTGCTGATGTACCTGCAGCCCGAGCAGGTGCAGGCGCTGCTGCGCTGCTTCGGCGAGCGCGCGCCCGAGGGCTCGCAGCTGGTGCTGGACGCGATGAGCTGGCTGGCGCCGGGGCATGCCGAGCTCAACCCCTCGGTGCGGCAGACCGGCGCGCAGTTCACCTGGGGGCTGAGCCGGCTCGCCGAGCTGACCGAGCCGCACCCGCGGCTGCGGCTCGGCTGGCAGTACAGCGTGATGGAGGACTACGGCTTCCCGTATGCGCAGCTCGGGCCGCTGTTCCGCTGGTTCTGGGGCGTGCCGCTCTATGCGCTGTACCGGATCGAGGCGCGGGAGGCGGGCCTGCCGCACTGAGGGCGGCCTGCCGGCGAGCGGCGGATCAGCCCGCGGCGGGCGCGTCTAGTTCCAGCCAGGCCAGCACCGCCAGTGGCGCGGTCTCGGCGCGCAGCACGCGCGCGCCGAGGCTCACCGGCGCGAAGCCGGCCGCGCGGGCGGCGTCCTCCTCGGCGGCGCTCAGGCCGCCCTCGGGGCCGCTGAGCAGTCGCAGCGGCGGCAGGCGCCCGGCGCGGCGGGCCGGCGCGACGCGCTCGGCCAGCGGCCGCGCCTCGCGCAGGCTCAGCACCAGGTCCAGCCCGGCCTCGGGCGGCGGCTGGCGCAGCCAGTCGGCGAGCGAGCGCACCGGCCCGATCGCGGGCACCCGGGTGCGGCCGCACTGCTCGGCGGCCGCCACCGCCACCGCGCGCCAGTGCGCCACCTTCTTGTCGGCGCGCTCGCCGGAGAGGCGCAGCACCGAGCGCTCGGTCATCAGGGGCTGGATCGCGGCGACGCCGAGCTCGGTGGCCTTCTCGACCAGCCAGTCCATGCGCTCGTTGGCCGGCATGCCGAGCGCGAGCGTCACCGCCTGCGCGCTCTCGCGGTCGAGCGGCGCATGAAGGCCCACCCGCACCTCGACGTCGCTGCGGCCCATGCGGGTGACGCTGGCGGCCCATTCGCCGCCCTCGCCGTTGAAGAGGGTCAGCGCCTCGCCCGGCTGCAGGCGCAGCACCTGCACGTGGCGCGCGGCCGCGGGCGGCAGCAGCACGGTGGCGCCTTCGGCGAGCGGCAGCTCGGCATGGATGCGCGGCATCGGCGGCGCCCGCTCAGAAGCTGTAGCCGTAGTCGCGCGCCTCGCCGGCGGCCTGCTCGAGCAGCTGCGCGAGCGCGCCGAGCCCGTTGTAGCGCATCGCGACGCGGTGCGCGTAGCGCCACACGCGCGGCAACTCCTTCAGGTAGCCGTCCTTGCCGTCGCGGTAGTTGAGGCGGCAGAAGATGCCCAGCACCTTGAGCTGGCGCTGCAGGCCCATCCACTCGAAGTCGCGCCAGAACTGGCCGAAGTCCGCGTCGACCGGCAGGCCCGCCTTGCGCGCGCGCTCCCAGTGGCGGATGGCCCAGTCGATCTGCTCCTCCTCCTCCCAGTCGACATAGGCGTCGCGCAGCAGCGAGACGAGGTCGTAGGTGACCGGGCCCCAGACCGCGTCCTGGAAGTCGAGGATGCCGGGGCCGGCGTCCGTGACCATCAGGTTGCGCGAGTGGTAGTCGCGGTGCACCAGCACGCGCGGCTGCGCGAGGTTGTTCGCGAGGATCAGCTCGAAGGTCTGCGCGAGCTGCTGGCGCTGCGTGTCGTCGAGCGTGATGCCCGCGTGCCTGCCGACGTACCAGTCGGGGAAGAGCTGCAGCTCGCGCATCAGCAGCTCCCGGTCGTAGGCCGGCACCGCGTCCTCGGCGGCGATGCCCTGCAGCTTCACGAGCGCCTCGCTCGCCTCGCGGTAGAGCGCGGGCGCGGTCTTCGCGTCGAGCCGCGACAGGTAGGTGGTGTCGCCGAGGTCGCTCAGCAGCATGAAGCCCTCGGCCTGGTTCCAGTCCAGCACCTCGGGCGCGTTCAGGCCGGCGCCGCGCAGCAGGCCGGCGACCTGCACGAAGGGCGTGCAGTTCTCGTGCGCGGGCGGCGCGTCCATCATGATGCGCGTGCCCTGCGCGGTGTCGATGCGGAAGTAGCGCCGGAAGCTGGCGTCGGCGCTGGCGGGGCGCACGCTTGCCGGGTCGACGCCATGCTCGCCCAGCGAGGCGAGCCAGCGTTCGAAGGCGAGGCGGCGGTCGTCGTCGGTCCACACGGGGGCGGCGGCGCGGGAGTCGGTGGTCATGGCGGGGCTGGAAAGCGGAGGGGGGGCCGGCGGCGAGCCTTGCCCGCAGGGTCGCGGGCACCGGCGCGGCCGGGGGCTCGTGAAATAATCGATTCTACAAACCGCCCCGTGCGCAAGGCCCCAGGCGGCCGCTGCGCCCCTGATCCGCCAACTGCCGCCCGTCACGCCTTGTTGCGCACTGCCCACCGTCCCGTCTCCCGCTGCCCGGCCGCGCGCCTGAGCCGGCTCACCCGTGCCGTCCTTGCGGCCGCCGCGGCGCTGGCCGCGCCCTGGCCCCTGCATGCCCAGGAGGCCGGCGGGGTCGGCAGGGTCGGCGCGGGGCAGCCGGACGGGGAGGCGCTGCCGATCACGGTGCGCGCGCGCCGCATCGAGGGCCGCCCCGACATCGAGACGGTGGCCGAGGGCGAGGTCGAGCTCACGCGCGGGCCGGTGTCGATCCGCGCAGACCAGATCCGCTACGACCATCCGCGCGACCTCGCGCGCGCCCGCGGCAACGTGCTCGTCACGCAGGACGGCAACCGCTACAGCGGGCCGGAGCTGGAGCTGCAGACCGAGAGCTACGAGGGCTTCTTCGCCAGCCCGAGCTACTACTTCGGGCTGCTCGGCGCGGGGGGGCAGGCCGAACGGGTGGACTTCCTCGGCCAGCGGCGCCTCGCCGCGACCGGGGCCACCTGGTCGAGCTGCACCCCAGACGACGAGGGCAGCTACGCCTGGCTGCTGCGCGCCGATCGCGTGCGCTTCGACTTCGAGAACAACGAGGGCGTGGCCGAGGGCGCGGTGCTGCGCTTCTACGACGTGCCGATCCTGGCGGTGCCCTGGCTGAGCTTCCCGCTCGGCGAGGGGCGCAAGTCCGGGTGGCTGCCGCCGACGCTCAACCTCGACAGCAAGAGCGGCTTCGAGGTCGCGGTGCCCTACTACTGGAACATCGCGCCCAACCTCGACGCCACCTTCACGCCGGCGCTGATCACCAAGCGCGGTGCGGCGCTCGGCAGCGAGTTCCGCTACCTGACGCCCGATCACGCGGGCGAGGCCGGCCTGTTCGCGGTGCCGCGCGACAACCTGACCGGCAGCGAGCGCCACGCGCTGTCGCTGGACCACCGGGGCGCGCTGCCTGCCGATGTGCAGTACCGGTTCTGGTCGCGGCGCGTCTCCGACGATGCCTACTGGAAGGACTTCTCCCGCGGCATCAACGACTTCCCGCGCGGCTCCCAGGTGCTGACGCCGCGCCTGCTGCCGACCGACGGCCGCCTCGACTGGCAGCGCGGCGGCTGGTCGCTGTATGCGCGGGGGCAGGACTGGCAGGTGCTGCAGGACCCGGAGGCGCTGATCGACGCGCCCTACGCGCGCGCGCCCCAGATCGGCGCGCGGCTGGGCACGGCCGAATGGGCGCGCTGGCGCTTCGACTTCGAGAGCGAGTTCAACCGCTTCGAGCATCCGGACGCCGGCCTCGTGCCGGGCAAGGTCGAGGGCTCCCGCGTGCATGCGATCGGCGCCGTCAGCCGCCGCTTCGGCGACGCCGGCTGGTACGTCACGCCGCGCCTGAGCTTCAACGCCGCCAGCTACTCCCTCGACAGCCCGATGGCCGACGGGCGGCGCGAGGCCGCGCGGATGATCCCGGGCGTGAGCGTCGACAGCGGCGCGGTGTTCGAGCGCGACGCCGAGTGGTTCGGGCGGCGCTACCTGCAGACGCTGGAGCCGCGGCTGCTGTACGTGAACCGGCCCTACCGCGCGCAGCAGTTGCTGCTGCCCAACTTCGATTCCGCGCCGCTGGACGAGAACTTCTACACGATCTTCTCCGAGAACGCCTTCTCCGGCGTCGACCGGGTCTCGGACGCGCACCAGCTCACCGCCGGCGCGACGACGCGCTACGTCGCCGAGGGCAGCGGGGCCGAGGCGCTGCGGCTCGGCATCGTGCAGCGCATGCTGCTGCGCGACCAGCGCATCACCGGCACCGGCGTGCCCTACACCGACCGCTTCGGCGACCTGCTCGTGCTCGGCTCTACCGGCCTGGTGCCGGACTGGAACTTCGGCGGCACGCTGCAGTACCACCTCGAGACGCAGTCCGTGACGCGCTCGATCTTCAGCGTGCGCTACTCGCCGGGGCCGTTCCGCACCGTCGGCGCCAACTACCGCTTCGCCAAGGACGCCAGCGAGCAGCTCGACATCGGCTGGCAGTGGCCGGTGTACGGACAGGCGCGCGGCAGCACGGCCGGCGGCGGGGGCACGGAGTGCGCCGGCGCCTGGTACAGCGTCGGCCGCGTCAACTTCAGCGCGCGCGAGCGCCGGCTCGTCGACTCGATCCTCGGCTTCGAGTACGACTCGGGCTGCTGGATCGGCCGGCTCGTCGCCGTGCGCACCTCCACCGGCCAGCGCGAGGCGACCACGCGGCTGATGTTCCAGCTCGAGTTCGTGGGGCTGTCGCGGCTCGGCTCCAATCCGCTCGGGGTGTTGCGGGCTAACATCCCCGGCTACCAGCTGCTGCGCGAAGAGACGCGGCGGCCCACCGGAACCCCTGTGTCCTATGAATAGTCTTTTCGATTCCCGCCGCGCGTCGCGTCGCGTCGCCGCCGCGGCGGCGCTGCTGGCGGCCTTCGCGCTGCCGGCCGCGCCCGTGGCGGCGCAGGGCGCCGCCGGCTCCCGGGCCGCCGCCGCCAGCGCCCCCCGCACCGCGGACTTCATCGTCGCGGTGGTCGGCCAGGAGCTGGTGACCAATGCCGAGGTGCAGCAGCGCATCGCCAGGGCGCGGCAGGAGGCGGCGCGCAGCGGGCAGCGCCTGCCGCCGCCGGAGGAGCTGCGCCGCGAGGTGCTCGAGGCGCTGATCGACGAGCGGGCGCAGCTCGCCCATGCCCGCGAGAGCGGGGTGCGGGTCGACGAGGCCGAGATCGACCGCGCGGTGGCGGCGGTGGCGGCGCAGAACCAGCTCACGCCGGCCGAGCTGCGCGAGCGGCTGCGCAAGGAGGGGCTGGACTACGCGCGCTTCCGCGCCAACCTGCGCGACGAGCTGCTGCTGCAGCGCGTGCGCGAGCGCGAGGTGCAGGCGCGCATCCGGGTCAGCGAGCAGGAGATCGACAGGTTCCTCGCCGAGCAGCGCGGCGGCGCCGCCCCGGCGGCCTCCTACAACATCGCGCAGGTGCTGGTCGCGGTGCCCGAGGGGGCAAGCGAGGCCGAGGTGGCCCAGCGCCGCGAACGGGCCGAGCAGGCGCTGGCGCAGGCGCGCGCCGGCCAGCCCTTCGAGCAGCTCGTGCAGCGCTTCTCCGACGGCGCGAAGGAGCAGGGCGGCGAGCTCGGCCTGCGTCCCGCCGATCGCCTGCCGGAGCTCTTCGTGCAGGCGGTCAAGGGGCTGCAGCCGGGCCAGCTCGCGCCCCAGCTGCTGCGCTCCGGGGCGGGCTTCCACGTGCTGAAGCTGGTCGAGCGTCGCGAGGGGGCGCTGACCGTGACGCAGAACCGCGCGCGCCACATCCTGCTGCGCCTGTCGCCGCAGCGCAACCAGAGCGCCGCGCTGCGCCAGCTCGCCGACATGCGCCGCCGCCTCCTGGCCGGCACGGCAAGCTTCGAGTCGCTGGCGCGCCAGCACTCGGAGGACGGCAGCGCCGCGCAGGGCGGCGACCTCGGCTGGGCGGGCCCAGGCCAGTTCGTGCCGGAGTTCGAGCGCGTGCTCGAGACGCTGCAGCCCGGCGGGCTCTCGGAGCCCTTCGTATCGCGCTTCGGCGCGCACCTGGTGCAGCTCGAGGCCCGGCGCGAGCTGCAGATCGAGCCGCGCCAGCAGCGCGAGATGGCGCGCAACGCGCTGCGCGCGCAGAAGTCGGAGGCCGCCTACGAGGACTGGGCGCGCGAGGTGCGCGAGCGCGCCTACATCGAGCTGCGGGAGGACCCGCAATGAAGCACCGGACCTCTCACGGAAGGGCGGCGACCGCGTGAAGCACCAGCCCCGCAAGCGCTTCGGCCAGCATTTCCTCGCCGACAGCAGCTACACCGACTCGATCGTGCACGCGATCGACCCGCAACCCGGCCAGGCGCTGGTCGAGATCGGCCCGGGCCTCGGCGCGCTGACCGACCCGCTGGTCGAGCGCTGCGAGCGCCTGACCGTGATCGAGCTCGACCGCGACCTCGCGGCGCGGCTGCGCCGCCGCCCCGAGCTGCGCGTGGTCGAGTCCGACGTGCTGAAGGTCGACTTCACGGCGCTCGCCGCCGAGGCGGGCGCCAAGCTGCGCGTGGTCGGCAACCTGCCCTACAACATCTCCTCGCCGATCGCCTTCCACCTGCTCGACCACGTGGACGCGATCGAGGACCAGCACTTCATGCTGCAGAAGGAGGTGGTGGACCGCATGGCGGCCGGCCCCGGCCACGCCGACTACGGGCGCCTGAGCGTGATGCTGCAGTGGCGCTACGAGATCGAGTCGCTGTTCGAGGTGCCGCCCGAGGCCTTCGATCCGCCGCCGCGCGTCGACTCGGCCGTGGTGCGCATGGTGCCGCTGGCGCAGCCGCCCGAGCTGCCGCTGCCGCTGCTGTCCGAGCTCGTCACGGTGGCGTTCTCGCAGCGCAGGAAGCTGCTGCGCCACACGCTCGGCCGTTGGCTCGAGGCGCGCGGCATGGGCGGCGACTTCGACGTGCAGCGCCGCGCCGAGGAGGTGCCGGTGGCCGAGTACGTCGCGCTCGCGCAGCGGGTGGCGGCCTCGCCGGACGCCTGAAAAGCGAAGAGCCCGCCGGAGGGGCGGGCTCTTGCCTGGCGGCTGCGGTACCGGCCGCGCTCAGGCGGCGCTCAGCCAGCAGGCGGTGTCGAAGGCGCTGCTCATCAGCGGCATGTGCACGCCGAAGCTCGGCGCCGCGTTCTTCGACTTCGAGGCCGGCTTGGCGGCGGCTTCGATCTGGGCCATTTCCCTGGCCCGCTCCCATGACCCGTTTTCCTGGGAGCGGGCTACAGAAAAGAATAGAAGCACCTGAACGAGACCTTCCGCTCCGCCCAGAAATCGGCGGCATCGCGGAAGACGTCGAGCAGCTGCTCGCGCGCCTCGCGGTCGAAGCGGGGGCTGTCCGGGAGTTGCTCCAGCACGACGACGAAGCCGGGCTGGGGGCCGGCCTTGTGCACCAGGTCGGTCAGGCAGTCGTAGAGCGCGTCGAAGTTCTTTCCGAAGTGCGCCGGGAACAGGAAGGACTCGGCAATGCACTCGAGCACTTCCTGCTTGGTCTGCGTATGCGCCAGGTTGGCATACAGGAAGTGCTGCCCGGCCACCTGTGCGGCGTCCATCAGGTCTTCCACGCGATAGGCGCGGATCGACTGCACGATGTTCGGACGGACGGTCTGCAACTGCATGGTCACGATCCCCTCAATGAACGAATTCAGTCGACGATCCGGCGAAAACTCGCGTAGTGATCGTCGGTGTAGTAACAGGCTTCGGGAGTCGTCGCTTGCGGGCCGCCGCACACGATGCGCCGTGCGCCGCGGTCCCGCCCGCCCGGTGTCTTCACCGTGTATTCACGGTAGTAACCGCGCTTCTTTGCCGGCAGCAGCCTCTCGCGGTTTCCGAACACCGTGCCGTCCTTGTCATACGGAAACGGACCGCCGGATAGAATCAGACGGTGAGTGTCCTTGGCTTGGCGGGGCAGTTCCGCCAGGTTGACGACCTGGGAATCGGCAGGCGCTTGCTCGGAGTGGCTGCGGGCCAGTCCCGTGGCGGGAGCGAGGGCAAGCGCCGCAACCGCGATGGCAGCGACCCCCATTTTGCGGAGCGACTGCCACCGAAGTGGCCCGACAGCGGTTGCCACGGGTTTCCCCTGAATCCTGAAGCCCGGCATGGTAACGAATCGGGGCCGGATTCACAAGGGTTTGCCTCAATTTTCAGCAGCAATGGAAGGCTATTCGGCGCGCCGCGAGTGGGCGCCGACTTGGCTGAAACGGCGGGAAAACATTCTCGCGTGAGATTCCTCACGCCGCCCGCGTGCCTGCCGCCACGCGCCGCACCGATCCGCGGACGCTTGGCGGCGGCGCACGCGGGCGCCGCCCCCGTGGGGGCGGTGCGCCCGCAGCGCGGCTTCAGCGCAGCGCGCTGGCGTCGGCGACCGTCAGCGCGGTCATGTTGACGATGCGGCGCACCGTCGCCGACGGCGTCAGGATGTTCACCGGCTTGGCCGCGCCGAGCAGGATCGGGCCGAGCGCGATGCCGCCGCCGGCCGCGGTCTTCAGCAGGTTGTAGGCGATGTTGGCCGCGTCGATGTTCGGCAGCACCAGCAGGTTGGCCTCGCCCGTGAGGGTGCTGTGCGGCATCAGCTGGCCGCGGTAGGCCGCGTCGAGCGCCGCGTCGCCGTGCATCTCGCCGTCGACCTCGAGCCACGGCGCCTGCTGGCGCAGCAACTCGAGCGCCTCGCGCATCTTCACCGCCGAGGGCTGGCTGCTGGTGCCGAAGTTCGAGTGGCTCAGCAGCGCGGCCTTGGGCTGCAGCCCGAGGCGCATCATCTCCTCGGCCGCAAGCACGGTGATCTCGGCGATCTGCGCCGCGCTCGGGTCGTAGTTGACGTGGGTGTCGACGAGGTAGACCTGACGGTTGGGCAGGAACAGCCCGTTCATCGCCGCGTAGGTGTTGACGCCCTCGCGCCGGCCGATGACCTGGTCGACATGCGCGAGGTGCATCGAGGTCGTGCCCCAGGTGCCGCACAGCATGCCCTCGACCTCGCCCTTGTGCAGCATCATCGCGCCGATCAGCGTCAGGCGGCGGCGCATCTCGATCTTCGCGAGCTGCTGCGTGACGCCCTTCCTCTCCATCATGCGGTGGTAGGTCTGCCAGTAGTCGCGGTAGCGCGGGTCGTAGTCGGTGTTGACCACGTCGTAGTCGCGGCCCTCCTGCAGCCGCAGCCCGAAGCGCTCGATGCGCTGCGCGATGATGCCGGGACGGCCGATCAGCACCGGGCGCGCGAGGTTCTCGTCGGCGACGATCTGCACCGCGCGCAGCACGCGCTCCTCCTCGCCCTCGGCGTAGGCGATGCGCTTGTTCGCGGCGCGCTTGGCGACCTGGAAGATCGGCTTCATCGTCGTGCCCGAGGCGTAGACGAAGCTCTGCAGCTTCTCGCGGTAGGCGTCCATGTCCTCGATCGGACGCAGCGCCACGCCTGACTCGACCGCGGCCTTCGCCACCGCCGGCGCGATCTTGATCATCAGCCGCGGATCGAACGGTTTCGGGATCAGGTACTCGGGCCCGAAGGACAGGGTCGCGCCCGCGTAGGCCGCGGCGACGACCTCGCTCAGCTCCGCCTGCGCGAGCTCGGCGATCGCGTGCACGGCCGCGACCTCCATCTCGTCGGTGATCGTCGTCGCGCCGCAGTCGAGCGCGCCGCGGAAGATGTAGGGGAAGCACAGGACGTTGTTGACCTGGTTCGGGTAGTCGGTGCGGCCGGTGGCCATGATCGCGTCGTCGCGCACCGCCTTGACTTCCTCGGGCAGGATCTCGGGCGTCGGGTTGGCGAGCGCGAAGATCATCGGCCGCTCGGCCATCTTCGCCACCATCGCCGGCTTGAGCACGCCGCCGGCGGACAGGCCCAGGAACACGTCGGCGCCCTCGATCACCTCGGCGAGCGAGCGCTGATTGGTCGGCTGCGCGAACTGCGCCTTGTCCGGGTCCATCAGCTCGGTGCGGCCTTCGTAGACGACGCCGGCGAGGTCGGTCACCCAGATGTTCTCGCGCGGCAGCCCGAGCTTGACGAGCAGGTTCAGGCAGGCGAGTGCGGCCGCACCCGCGCCCGAGGTCACGAGCTTGACCTTCGTGATGTCCTTGCCGACCACCTTCAGCCCGTTGAGCAGCGCGGCGCCGACGACGATCGCGGTGCCGTGCTGGTCGTCGTGGAAGACGGGGATCTTCATGCGCTCGCGCAAGCAGCGCTCGACGTAGAAGCAGTCCGGCGCCTTGATGTCCTCGAGGTTCACGCCGCCGAAGGTGGGCTCCAGCGCCGCGATGATGTCCACCAGCTTGTCGAGGTTCTTCTCGTTGACCTCGATGTCGAACACGTCGATGCCGGCGAACTTCTTGAAGAGCACGCCCTTGCCTTCCATCACCGGCTTGGCCGCGAGCGGCCCGATGTCGCCCAGGCCCAGCACCGCGGTGCCGTTGGTGATGACGGCCACCAGGTTGCCGCGCGAGGTGTAGCGGAAGGCGTTGGCCGGATCGGCGACGATCTCCTCGCAGGCGAAGGCGACGCCCGGCGAATAGGCCAGCGCCAGGTCGCGCTGGTTGACCAGCGACTTGGTCGCGGCGATCGCGACCTTGCCGGGAGTGGGGAACTCGTGGTATTCGAGCGCGGCACGGCGCAGCTGGGCACGCTTTTCTTCGGCGGAGGACATTGCTTTCCTTCTCGGGGGGATGCTGGCCGCCGGCACGGGCTCGACAGGAGCCCGCCGGCCGGAGGCTCCGGGGGGGACAGGCATTGTAGGAAGTGCAGGCCCCGTCGGCGCCGCCTTCGGCGAATGCGTTTCGCATGGCCTCATGCATTCTCTGCATGAAGGGGCGGGATGCGCAATGCTGCGTAGTCCGCAGGGGCAGCGGGGCGGCGATCATCGGGCGTATCCGCCTGCAACGCACAATCCCATGATGTCCGATTCCGTGAACCCGTCGCCGCCAGGGCGGGCCCACAACCTGCGCCGCGTCCTGCTGTGGACGGCGCTGGTGGGTCTGCTGATGGTGGCGCAGACCGCGCTGGTGCGGCTGACGCTCGACTACGAGTCGGGCCAGGCGCAGGCGCATGTCGACGAGGCCGCGAGCGAGGCCGCCGGCGACATCAAGCGCAGCCTCAACCGCGACCTGCAGAGCCTGCAGGCGCTGATGTGGAGCGAGCCGCTGCCGCCCCATTGGCGAACGGAGGCGACCGAGCTGCTGCGCGGGCGGCGCGAACTGGTGCGGGTGGAGTGGCGCGACGCGCAAGGCCAGGTGCACCTCGCGGTCGACTCGCCCTACCGCCCCCCGGTCTTCAGCATGATGCCGCGCAAGGACATCGACGCCGACTCGGCGCTGGCCTGCGGCGCGGCGCTGCGGCTGTCGGGCCCGGTCTACTCGCGCAGCTACTTCGTGCCGCAGAGCACCGGCATGGGGTTGGAGGCGATGGACGTCTGCGCGCCGGTGACCGAGGGCGGCAGGCACGCGGGCTTCGTCGTCGCCACCTACTCGCTGCAGGCCCTGCTCAGCGAGACGGTCCCGCACGCGATCATGCAGCGCCACGAGCTGTCCTTCATCGACGGCGACGGCACGCGGCTGGCGCGTGCCGGCAGCATGGTGCGCGGCCAGGGCGTGTTCGTGGCGCAGCGCCTGATCGACCTGCCCGGCGGCATGCTGCAGTTGCGCGTCAACAGCACGGCGGGCGCGCCGGACCTGATCCCCAACCTCGCCACCGCGCTGGTGATGGGCCTGTCGCTGGCGCTCGCGGCGGTGGTCGTGCTGCTGGTGCGCGATGTCGGCAAGCGCGGCGCGGTCGAGCGGGCGCTCGGCGAGGCGCTCGCCTTCCGCAAGGCGATGGAGGACTCGCTCGTCACGGGCTTGCGCGCGCGCGACCTCCGCGGCCGCATCACCTACGTCAACCCGGCCTTCTGCGAGATGGTGGGCTTCACGCCGCAGGAGCTGCTGGAGCACAGCCCGCCGCCGTACTGGCCGCCCGAGATGGCCGAGGAGTACGCGCGCCGCCAGGCCGCGCGGCTGTCGGGCGACGCGCCGCCGCGCGACGGCTTCGAGACCACCTTCATGCGCAAGAACGGCGAGCGCTTCCCCGTCGTGGTCTACGAGGCGCCGCTCGTGGGCAGCAGGGGCGTGCAGACCGGCTGGATGAGCGCGGTGCTCGACGTCAGCGCGCAGCGCCGCGCCGAGGAGCTGTCGCGCCATCAGCAGGAGAAGCTGCAGGCCACCGCGCGGCTGGCGACGATCGGCGAGATGGCCTCGCTGCTCAGCCACGAGCTCAACCAGCCGCTCGCCGCGATCTCGAGCTACGCCACCGGCTCGATCAACCTGCTGCGCGAGGGGCCGCCCGATCCCAGCACGCTCGACGCGATCCGCGGCGCGATCGAGCGCGTCGCCGAGCAGGCCGAGCGCGCCGGGCGCATCATCAAGAGCGTGCACAATTTCGTGCGCCGGCGCGAGCAGGCACGCGAGACGGTCCGTGCCGACCTGCTGCTCGACGCGGTGCTGCCGCTGGTGCGGCTGCAGGCACGCAAGACCGGCACCCGCATCGAGCTCGACCTGCCGGTGGCGCCCGAGCCGATGCCGCGCGTGGTGTGCGACCGCACGATGGTCGAGCAGGTGCTGCTGAACCTCACGCGCAACGCGATCCAGGCGATGGAGGAGATGCCGGCCGCGCAGCGCGTGCTGACGCTGCGGGTGCGGCGATCGAACGAGCGCTGGGTGCGCTTCTCGGTGATCGACCGCGGCGCGGGCGTGCCCGAGGAGGTCGCGCAGCAGCTCTTCACGCCCTTCTTCACCACCAAGACCGAGGGCATGGGGCTGGGCCTGAGCCTGTGCCGCACCGTGATCGAGCAGCACGGCGGCGCGCTGAGCTTCGAGAACCGGGAGCCGCTGGCCGGCGGCGGCACCGAGTTCTGCTTCACGCTGCCGGCGGAGGCCCCGGCGGCGGCGCGCGGCGCGCCGCGTCGGGCGCCGGCAGCCGACATTCCGACCCCCTCCCAGGAGATCCGATGAGTCCGAGCGGTCCATCCATTCCCACCGTCTACCTCGTCGACGACGAGGACGTGCTGCGCGACGCGCTGGCCTGGCTGTTGCGCTCGCGGCGGCTGCTGTCCGAGGGCTACGCCTCGGCCGAGGCCTTCGAGGCGATGCTCGACAAGCGGCCCGCGGGCTGGACGCAGCGCGACCCCTGCTGCCTGCTGCTCGACGTGCGCATGCCCGGCATGAGCGGCCTGGCCTTGTTCGACCGGCTGATCGAGCGCGGGCTGATCGAGCAGATGCCGGTGATCTTCCTGACCGGGCACGCCGACGTGCCGACCGCGGTCAGCGCCGTCAAGCGCGGCGCCTTCGACTTCGTCGAGAAGCCCTTCTCGGACAACGCGCTGGTCGACCGCGTCGAGCAGGCGCTGGCGCACAGCGCGGGCGTGCTGGCGGCACGCCGCGGCGTCGAGCTGGTGCAGCGGCGCCTCGCGGAGCTGACCGAGCGCGAGCGCGACGTGATGCGCCTCGTGATCGAGGGCCGGCCCAACAAGCTGATCGCCGACGAGCTCGACATCAGCGTGCGCACGGTCGAGGTGCACCGCTCGCGCGTGTTCGAGAAGATGGACGTGAAGTCCGCGGTCGAACTCGCCAACCTGCTGCGCGACCTGCGGCTGTGAGGACGGGCCGGGGCGCGCCCGGGCGCTCGGCGACAATCCCGATCATGAGCCTCGGTGAATTCGACCTGATCGACCGCTTTTTCAAGCGCCCGGTGCGGCGCGCCGACCTGGGCGTGGGCGACGACTGCGCGCTGCTGTCGATCGGCGCCGGCATGCAGCTCGCCACCTCGGTGGACACGCTGGTCGAGGGCCGGCACTTCCTGTCCACGGTGCCGCCCGAGCGGCTCGGCCACAAGGCGCTGGCGGTGAACCTGTCGGACCTCGCCGCCTGCAGCGCCACGCCGCTGGCCTTCACGCTCGCGCTGACGCTGCCGCGCGTCGACGCGGCGTGGCTCGAGCGCTTCGCGCAGGGGCTGCTCGCGCTGGCCGACGCGCACGGCTGCGAGCTCGTCGGCGGCGACACCACCGGCGGGCCGCTCGCGATCTCGATCACCGTCTACGGCGAGGTGCCGGCCGGGCAGGCGCTGCTGCGCTCGGGCGCGCGCGCCGGGGACGAGCTGTGGGTCAGCGGGCGGCTCGGCGACGCGCGGCTCGCGCTGGAGGCCTTCCGCGGCACGGTCGCGCTGCCCGGCGACGACTTCGATGCGGTGCGGCCGGCGATGGAGCTGCCGCAGCCGCGCGTCGCGCTCGGCACCGGCTTGCGCGGCATCGCCAGCAGCGCGATCGACCTCTCCGACGGCCTGCTCGGCGACCTCGGCCACCTCCTGCGGCGCTCGGGCGTCGGCGCCAGCGTGCAGGCCGACGCGCTGCCGCGCAGCGCCGTGCTCGCGCGCCAGCCGCTCGCGCTGCAGCACGAGTGCCTGCTTGCCGGCGGCGACGACTACGAGCTGCTGTTCACCGCGCCGGCCGCACGGCACGACGCGGTGCTCGCCGCCGCCCGCGAGGCCGGCGTCGCGGCGAGCCGCATCGGCCGCATCGACGCGCAGCCCGGGCTGCGGGTGCTCGACGCGCAGGGCGCGCCGTTCGAGACGCCCTTCGCCGGCTTCGACCATTTCCGTTCATGACTGCAGTTCCTCCCTTCGTCCGTCCTTCGGTGCCCTTCATGGCCGCGCACCCGGCGCACTGGATCGCCTTCGGCTTCGGCAGCGGCCTGAGTCCCAGGGCGCCCGGCACCGTCGGCACGCTGTGGGCCTGGCTGAGCTTCGCCGCGCTCGATCCCTGGCTCGGCGACGCGCAGTGGGCGCTGCTGCTCGCGGCCTCGCTCGTCGCCGGCTGGTGGGCCTGCACGCTGACCGCGCGGCACCTCGGCGACAACGACCCGGGCTCGATCGTCTGGGACGAGGTGATCGGCTTCTGGCTGGTGCTGTGGATCGCGACGCCGGCGCAGGGGCTGGTGTTCTGGTCGCAGTTGTGGGCCTTCGCGCTGTTCCGCTTCTTCGACGCCGCCAAGCCCGGCCCCATCGGCTGGGCCGACCGCCGTTTCAAGGGCGAGGGCTGGCGCGGCGGCTTCGGCATCCTCGCCGACGACCTGGTCGCGGCGTTCTGCACCCTGCTCGTGATCGCGCTGTGGAGGGCCTGGGCATGACGATCGACACCGATCCCGCCACCATCGTGCGCGTGCAGGCGCTCGCCGCCGCGCTGAAGGCGCGCGGCTGGCGGCTCGCCACCGCCGAGTCCTGCACGGGCGGGCTGATCGCCGCCGCCTGCACCGCGGTGGCCGGCTCGAGCGACTGGTTCGAGCGCGGCTTCGTCAGCTACGCCAACGAGGCCAAGACCGAGCTGCTCGGCGTGCCGCCGGCGGAGATCGAGGCGCACGGCGCGGTCAGCGCCGAGGTGGCGCGCGCGATGGCCGAGGGTGCGCTCGCGCATTCGCGCGCCCAGCTCGCGGTGGCCGTCACCGGCGTCGCCGGCCCCGGCGGCGGCTCGCCCGCCAAGCCGGTGGGCACCGTCTGGTTCGGCTTCTCGCGGCAGGGCGGCGAGACGCTGGCCGAGTGCCGCCGCTTCGACGGCGACCGGGCCCAGGTGCGCGCCGCCACGGTGGCGCATGCGCTCGAGCGCCTCGCGGCGCTGGCGGCGGGCTGAGGCCACCCGCTCCGCTCGATCGCGCAATGCCGCGTGCCCGGGCTCAGGCGGCGCGGAAGCGGCGGATCTCGCCGCTGCGCAGCCGCGCGTCGTAGCGCGCGAGCTCGGCCCGCACCACCGGCATCAGCACGTACAGGCCGATCACGTTCGGGATCGCCATCGCGAAGATCATCGCGTCCGAGAAGTCGATCACCGCGCCGAGCTCCATCGTCGCGCCGATGACGACGAAGACGCAGAACACGAGCTTGATGAACAGCTCCTTGCCCGCGCCCTCGCCGACCAGGTAGGTCCAGGCCTTGAGCGCGTAGTAGGACCAGGAGATCATCGTCGAGAAGGCGAACAGCAGCACCGCGAGCGCGAGCACGTAGGGGAACCACGGGAAGGCCGACGCGAAGGCGGCCGACGTCAGCTGCACGCCCGACAGCTCCGGCGCCGCGTGGAGCCCGGTGACGACGATCACGAGCGCCGTCATCGTGCAGATCACCACCGTGTCGATGAAGGGCTCGAGCAGCGCGACGATGCCCTCGGTGACCGGCTCCCGGGTGCGCACCGCGGCGTGCGCGATCGCCGCGGAGCCGACGCCGGCCTCGTTGGAGAAGGTGGCGCGCCGCAACCCCTGGATCAGCGCGCCGAGCGCGCCGCCGGCCACCCCCGCGCCGGTGAAGGCGCCCTCGAGGATCTGCCCGAAGGCCCAGCCGATGCGATCGACGTGCACGACGAGGATCGCGAGGCCGGCACCGAGGTAGATCAGCGCCATCAGCGGCACGATCTTCGCCGTCACCCGCGCGATCGTGCGGATGCCGCCGATGATCACCAGCCCGACCAGCAGCGCCAGCAGCAGCCCGAACAGCCAGCCCTTGTCGGCCCACCAGCTCTGCGCGCCGCCGGTGACGTTGACGAGCTGCTGGAAGGACTGGTTGGCCTGGAACATGTTGCCGCCGCCGAGCGCGCCGCCGACGCAGCACACCGCGAACACGGCAGCCAGCGCGCGCCCGGTGCGCGGCCGGCCGCGCTCGGCGAAGCCCTTGGAGAGGTAGTACATCGGCCCGCCCGAGACGCGGCCGTCGGCGTACTCGTTGCGGTACTTCACGCCGAGCGTGCACTCGGTGAACTTGGCCGCCATGCCGAGCAGCCCGGCGAGGATCATCCAGAAGGTCGCGCCCGGGCCGCCCACCGAGACCGCGACTGCGACGCCGGCGATGTTGCCCAGGCCCACGGTGCCCGACAGCGCGGTCGCGAGCGCCTGGAAGTGGCTGACCTCGCCCGCGCTGCGCGGGTCGCTGTAGTCGCCGCGCACCAGCGCGAGCGCGTGCCCGAACCAGCGCAGCTGCACGAAGCCGAAGTAGAGCGTGAAGACCAGCGCCGCCACCAGCAGCCAGGCGACGATGAGCGGGAAGTCCGTCCCGCCGACCGGCACCGAGTAGAAGATCAGCGCGGCCAGCGCATTCGACAGCGGCGCCACCGCCGCGTTGATGCGCGCGTCGATGCCGGCGGCCTCCTGGGCCTGGGCGAGGGCCGGCAGCAGCACGAGAGGCGCCAGCCGCAGCAGTCGGTGCATCGCTTGTCTCCTGCGCGGCGGCACGTCCCGCTACAGTGGGCGCCTGTGCATCCGCTTCTGGTGATTTGATGAGTCTTCTGCTCGCGGGCAACTTCGATGCCGAGGAACAGGCGCAATGGCTCGCGGCGCTGCGCGAGGCGCTGCCCGGGGAACGCTGGGTGACGTGGCGGCCGGGCCTCGACGCGGCGCTCGCCGCCGAGGTCGACGTGGCGGTGGTGGCCAATCCGCCGCCGGGCAGCCTTCAGGGGCTGCCGCGGCTCGGCTTCATCCAGTCGCTGTGGGCGGGCGTGGACCGGCTGCTGCGCGACGAGACGCTGCCGCCGGGCGTGCCGCTCGCGCGCATGGTCGACCCGGCGATGAGCGCCGCGATGGCCGAGACCGCGCTGTGGGCGGTGCTGTCGCTGCACCGCGGCTTCTTCGACTACGCGGCGCAGCAGTGCGCGCGCCAGTGGCGGCAGCTGCCGCAGCGCCGCGCCGACGAGGTGGCGGTGGCGGTGCTCGGCCTCGGCGAGATGGGCGGCGCCGCGGCGGCGCGGCTCGCCGCGCAGGGCTACCGGGTGAGGGGCTGGAGCCGCAGCCCGCACGCGCTGCCCGGCATCGAGTGCACGCACGGCGAGGCCGCCTTGCCCGGCGTGCTGGGCGCGGCCGACATCGTCGTGAACCTGCTGCCGCTGACGCCGGCGACCACCGGGCTGTTCGACGCCGCGCGCTTCGCGCAGATGCGCCGCGGCGCGGCCTTCGTGAACCTGGCGCGCGGCGCGCACGTGATCGAGCCCGACCTGCTCGCCGCGCTCGGCGACGCCGCCGCGCCGGGCCGCCTGCATCGCGCGGTGCTCGACGTGTTCGCGCAGGAGCCGCTGCCGGCGCACCACCCCTTCTGGCGCCATCCGCGCGTCACGCTGCTGCCGCATGCCGCGGCGCTGACCGACGCGCGCAGCGCCGCGCGCGTCGCCGCCGAGAACGTGCGCGCCTGGCGCGCGGGCCGGCCGGTGGCGAACCTCGTCGCGCGCGAGCGCGGCTACTGAGCCGCGTCGACCAGCCGCAGCGGCGCGGTGCCGTGCCGCCCGCCCGTGGCAGCCGCGGTGTGCTGCGCGAGCAGCAGCGCGAGGCGCCGCAGCGCGTCCCAGGGATCGGCGGGCCACAGCGGGTGGCGCAGGCCCTTGACGAGCCCGTCGCAGACCTGCGCGGCCTCCACCAGCGCGTCGAGCGTGGTGTTCTCCAGCAGCGGCAGCACGCGCTCGAAGAGCTTCTCCTTCACGCCCCAGACGCGGTTCTCGCGCAGCGCCATCGGCAGCGGCCGCCCGGCGGCCTGCGCCTCCTTGACGCGGCGCAGTGCGCGGATGTCCTCCGCGAGCGCCCAGTGCACCAGCACCGGCGCCTCGCCCTCGGCCTGCAGCCCGTCGAGCATGCGCAGCACGCGCGCGACCTGGCCGCCGAGCAGCGCCTCGGAGAGCTTGAACACGTCGTAGCGCGCGACATTGAGCACCGCCGACTCGACCTGCTCGAAGGACAGCTCGCCCGGCGGGTGCAGCAGCCCGAGCTTCTGCACCTCCTGGTGCGCGGCGAGCAGGTTGCCCTCGACACGGTCGGCGAAGAAGGCGAGCGTGCGCTGGCCCTCGTCGCCCGCGGCGACATGCTGGCCCTGCGCGGCCAGGCGCTGCGCGATCCACTGCGGCAGCGCGCGGCGCTCGATCGGGTCGATGCGCAGCGTCACGCCGTGCGCGTCGAGCGCGGCGAACCAGGCGCTCGACTGCGTCGCCTTGTCCAGCCGCGGCAGCTGCACCAGCGTCAGCACGTCCTCGGGCAGCCGCGCGCAGTAGTCCTGCAGCGCCTGCGAGCCGTCCTTGCCCGGCTTGCCGTTCGGGATGCGGATCTCGACCAGGCGCCGCTCGGCGAAGAGGCTCATCGCGCAGGCGTCGCCGAGCAGTCCGCTCCAGTCGAAGTGGCCGCCGGCGACGGTGTGCACGGTGCGCTCGCCGTAGCCGGCCGCGCGCGCGGCCGCGCGGATCGTGTCGGCCGCCTCCTGCAGCAGCAGCGGCTCGTCTCCGTGCAGCGTGTAGAGGGGCCGCAGGCCCTTGGCGAGATGGGCAGCGAGCTGGTCGGCGCGGATCTGCATGGTTCCTTTTCCGCGGCCGGTTCAGGGATGCGCCGCGGCGAGCCGGCGTAGCAGCTGCGCGGCGATGTCGGCCTGCATCGTGCGCACCATCAGCGCCTCCTCGCTCTCCTTCGCGAGCGCCGCGGTCTCGGTGAAGCTCATGTCCTGGCCCAGCGCGAGCTCGGTGGCGGGGATCAGCTCGCGCCCCGCCGGGGTCTGCGCCATGAAGCGCAGCCGCACGCGCAGGTGGATCTCGCGCACCTGGCCGGCGGCCGTCGTCACCGAGGCGTGGCGGTCGACCGCGTCGTCGAGCACGCGCAGCACCACGTTCGCGTCCTTCGGCGCGTCGACCAGCTCGACCTGGCCGCCGACGCGCAGCTGGCGGCGCAGCTCGGCGCCGATGCCCGAGCCGGGCGCGAAGCCGAGGTGCAGCCGGCGGTAGGAGAACTGGGGCGCGCCGCGCAGCCGGAAGCCGCAGCCGGCGGCGAGCAGCGCGGCTGCGGCGGCGGCGAGCAGCGCGCGGCGGGGCGGCTTCATGCTCAGACCACCACGTTGACGAGGCGGCCCGGCACGACGATGACCTTCTTCGCGGGCTTGCCTTCGGCGAACTTGAGGAACTCGGGCGCGGCGAGCGCGGCGGCCTCGATCGTCGCCTTGTCGGCGTTCGGGCTCACGCGGATCGCGCCGCGCAGCTTGCCGTTGACCTGTAGCATGAGTTCCACCTCGTCCTGCACCAGCGCCGCCTCGTCCACCTTGGGCCATGGCGCGTCGAGCAGCTCGCCCGTCTGCGCCGCGTAGCCGAGCTCCTGCCACAGCACGTGCGTCAGGTGCGGGCAGGCCGGGTAGAGCACGCGCAGCAGGATGCCGAGCGACTCCCGCATCGCGGCGGCCGCGGCGGCGTCGCCCGCCTTCGCGTCGAAGGCCTCGAGCGTGTTGAGCAGCTTCATGCAGGCCGACACCACGGTGTTGTACTGCATGCGCTCGTAGTCGTAGCTCGCCTGCTGCAGCAGTTTCTGAACCTCGAAGCGCAGCTTCTTCACGTCCGCGGGTGCGGCGGAGAAGTCCGCCGTGCCGGTGGCGCCGGCAACGAGCTCCCGCTGGTTCTGGGCGTAATTCCAGACGCGCTTCAGGAAGCGGTGCGCGCCCTCGACGCCCGCGTCGTTCCACTCCAGCGTCTGCTCCGGGGGCGAGGCGAACATCACGAACAGCCGCGCGGTGTCGGCGCCGTAGGTGTCGATCAGCGCTTGCGGATCGACGCCGTTGTTCTTGGACTTGGACATCGTGCCCACGCCCTCGTAGTCCACCGCGGAGCCGTCGCTCTTGAGCTTCGCGCCGGTGATCTTGCCGGCGGCGTCGAACACGTTCTCGACCTCGTGCGGCCAGAAGTACTCGATGCCGCCTTTTTCAGTCCGGCGCGAGTAGATGTGGTTGAGCACCATGCCCTGCGTCAGCAGCTTCGTGAAGGGCTCGTCGACCTTCACGAGCTTCAGGTCGCGCATCACCTTGGTCCAGAAGCGCGCGTACAGCAGGTGCAGGATCGCGTGCTCGATGCCGCCGATGTACTGGTCCATCGGCATCCAGTAGTTCGTGCGCTCGTCGACCATCGCGCCGGCGTTGTCGGCGCAGGTGTAGCGCATGAAGTACCAGGAGCTGTCCACGAAGGTGTCCATCGTGTCGGTCTCGCGGCGCGCGGCCTTGCCGCACTTCGGGCAGTCCACGTGCAGGAAGGACTCGCACTTGTTGAGCGGGTTGCCGGAGCCGTCCGGGATCAGGTCCTCGGGCAGCACGACCGGCAGGTCGGCTTCGGGCACCGGCACCGGGCCGCAGTCCTCGCAGTGGATGATCGGGATCGGCGTGCCCCAGTAGCGCTGGCGGCTGATGCCCCAGTCGCGCAGGCGGAAGGTGGTCTTCTTCTCGCCCAGGCCTTTTGCCGCCAGGTCCGCGGCGACCGCGTCCACGGCCGCCTTGTAGGACAGGCCGTCGTAGGCGCCGGAGTTCACCGTCACGCCGCGCTGCTTGTCGCCGTACCACTCGGCCCAGGCCTCGAGCGAGAAGCTCTCGCCTTCCACCGCCACCACCTGCTTGATCGGCAGGCCGTACTTCTTTGCAAATGAAAAGTCGCGCTCGTCGTGGGCGGGCACGCCCATCACCGCGCCGTCGCCGTAGCTCATCAGCACGTAGTTGCCGACCCAGACCTCGACCTGCTCGCCCGTCAGCGGGTGCGTGACGAAGAGGCCCGTGGGCAGGCCCTTCTTCTCCTGCGTCGCGAGCTCGGCCTCGGTGGTGCCGCCGGTCTTGCATTCCTCGATGAAGGCGGCGAGCTGCGGGTTCGACGCCGCCGCGTGCGTCGCGAGCGGGTGCTCGGGCGCGACGGCGCAGAAGGTCACGCCCATGATCGTGTCGGCGCGGGTCGTGAAGACGTAGAGCCGCCCGCCCTGGATCGGCTCGCCATCGGTGCCACGGATGTCATGTGAAAAGGCGAAGCGCACGCCCTCGCTCTTGCCGATCCAGTTCTCCTGCATCAGCCGCACGCGCTCGGGCCAGCCCTTGAGGTAGTTCGGGTTCTCGGGGTTGGCGACGCAGTCGAGCAGCTCGTCGGCGTACTTCGTGATGTTCAGGTAGTAGCCCGGGATCTCGCGCTTCTCGACCGGCGCGCCCGATCTCCAGCCGCGGCCGTCGATCACCTGCTCGTTCGCGAGCACGGTCTGGTCCACCGGGTCCCAGTTCACGACCTGGGTGCGGCGCTCGCACACGCCGGCCTCGAGCATCTTCAGGAACAGCCACTGGTTCCACTTGTAGTACTCGGGCGAGCAGGTCGTGATCTCGCGCGACCAGTCGATCGCCAGCCCCATCGCCTGCATCTGCTTCTTCATGTAGGCGATGTTGTCGTAGGTCCACTTCGCCGGCGGCACCCGGTTCTTCATCGCCGCGTTCTCGGCCGGCAGGCCGAAGGCGTCCCAGCCCATCGGCATCAGCACGTTGTGGCCGTTCATGCGCAGGTGGCGCGTCAACATGTCGTTGATCGTGTAGTTGCGCACGTGGCCCATGTGCAGCTTGCCGCTGGGGTAGGGCAGCATCGAGCAGGCGTAGAACGCCTTCTTGTCGCCGGTCTCGGTGACGCGGTAGGCGTCGCGCTCGCGCCAGTGCGCCTGCGCGGCCTGCTCGACGGCCTGGGGCTGGTAGCTCGGTGCGGAAGTCGGTGTGCTGCTCATGATGAAAACGCGCCGCGGCTTTCGGGGGCGCGGCGCGAGGGTGGGCGTTGGAGGAATGGCGGGGATTATAGGAAGCGGGCTGCGTGCCGACTTCAGCGCGCCGCAGGCGCCGTGGCGAAGGCCACGCGGTGCAGCCCGGCCTGCCGCACCCGCCCGATCAGGGCGGCGACCTCCCCGTAGGGCGCCGAACGGTCGGCGTGCAGCTGCACCTCGGCGTCGGGCCGCTGCCGCGCGGCGGCGGCGAGCAGCGCCGACAGCCTCTCGGCCGTCACGGCTTCTCCGCCGAGGTACAGCGTGCCGTCGGGGTCGAGCGCCACGACGAGCGGCTCGGGTGCGGCGCCGGCCGGCGCGGTGGCGGCCGAGTCGGGCAGCTCGAGCCGCAGACCCTGGCTCGCCATCAGCGGCGCGGCGACCATGAAGATCACCAGCAGCACCAGCATCACGTCGATCAGCGGCGTCATGTTGATCTCGCCGATCGGCTTCGGCGCGGCACGGGCGCGCAGGCGGCCGAAGGCCATCTCAGCGCTCCGCGGCGGCGCCTGCCCGGCCGGCGAGCTCGAGCAGGTCGTGCGCGAAGCCTTCCAGCTCGGCCTCGCACTGCCCGACCCAGCGGCCGAACACGTTGTAGGCCAGCACCGCCGGGATCGCGACCGCGAGGCCCGCGGCCGTCATCACCAGCGCCTCGCCAACCGGCGCGGAAATCCTCTCGATCGTGAAGCCGCCGTCGCCGGAGAGTCCGGCGAGCGCGCGGTGCACGCCCCAGACGGTGCCGAACAGGCCGACGAAGGGGGCGGTCGTGCCGATCGACGCGAGCAGCACCTGGCCGGACTGCAGTCGCCGCAGCACGGCATGCAGCGCATCGCGCAGCCGGCGCGTCAGCTGCGATTCGGAGCTGCCGCCGGCCTCGAGCGTGTCGGCGCACGGCGCGCGCAGCGCCGCGTCGAGCAGCGGCAGCGCGACCGCCTCGCGGTCCAGCGCCTCGAGCCGCAGGCGGCCCTCGTCCATCGACGGCGCGGCCCAGAAGGCCGGTACCGCGCGGCCGAGGTCGCGACCGGCGCGGCGCAGCACCCGGCCCTGCCGCAGGATCACGATCCAGGCGCCGACCGACATCGCCAGCAGCAGCAGCGCGACGGCGAGCAGCACCGCGTCGCCCTGTCCGACCAACTGCGCGAGGCCGTCCATCGCGCCGGGGGTGTTCAGCGCATGCCGAGCACGTCGTCCATGCCGAAGAGGCCGCTGGGCCGCCCGGCGAGGAAGCGCACCGCGCGCAGCGAGCCCTGCGCGTAGGTGGCGCGGCTCGAGGACTTGTGCGTGATCTCGATGCGCTCGCCGGTGCCGGCGAACAGCACCGTGTGGTCGCCGACGATGTCGCCGCCGCGCACGGTGGCGAAGCCGATCGTGCTCGGGTCGCGCTCGCCGGTGACGCCCTCGCGGCCGTAGACCGCGCATTCCTTCAGGTCGCGGCCGAGCGCGGCGGCGACCACCTCGCCCATCTTCAGCGCGGTGCCGCTGGGCGCGTCGACCTTGTGGCGGTGGTGCGCCTCGACGATCTCGATGTCGTAGCCCTCGCTCAAGGCGCGTGCGGCCATGTCGAGCAGTTTCAGCACGACGTTGACGCCGACGCTCATGTTGGGCGCCATCACGACCGCGACCTGCTGGGCGACCGCGTCGATCTCGGCCTTCTGGGCGTCGGTGAAGCCGGTGGTGCCGATGACGGCCTTCACGCCGAGCTCGCGGCACACCGCGAGGTGGGCCAGCGTGCCCTCGGGGCGCGTGAAGTCGATCAGCACGTCGGCGCCGGCCAGGCCCTCGCGCAGGTCGGCGGTGATCTTCACGCCGCTTTCCTGGCCGAGGAAGGCGGCGGCGTCCTGGCCGAGGGCCGGGCTCGTGGGCAGGTCGAGGGCGCCGGCGAGCGTGCAGTCGTCGGCGGCCATCACGGCCTCGATCAGCATGCGGCCCATGCGGCCGGAACTGCCGGCGATCGCGATGCGGTGGGTCATGTCGGAATCGGAAGAAGGTTCAGCGGGACTCGGTTTCGAGCGGCGGGTAGTCACGCGGCGGCGTGGCCGGCAGCGCCGGGGCGGTTTCGGGGCGGGCGGCCGCGGGCAGGCGCCGCAGCTGGTCCTCGCTCAGCTCCAGCGAGGGCGGCTTGCCGCCGGCCTTGTTGCGGCGCGTGTCGATCGAGTCGACGAACTCGCGCTCGCCCGGCAGCTCGCCGGCCTCCAGCTTCGCGAGGCGCTCGCCGTCGAAGAAGGCGGTGACGCGCCGCTCCTGCGGCTGCGCGCCCTGGCGACGGATCGTGAAGACATAGTCCCAGCGGTTCTCGTGGAAGATGCTTGTGAGCAGCGGCGAGCCGAGCACCTCGCGCACCTGGGCACGCGACATGCCGGGTTGCACCGCGGCGGCCATCTCCTGCGTGACGACGTTGCCCTGCACGATCTCGATGCGGTAGGGCGTGAGGACGCCGAGCAGGCGGTCGGACGGCTGCAGCGAACCGCAGGCGCCGAGCAGGATGGGCAGGGCGAGCGCCGCGGGGAGCAGGCCCGCTCGTTTCGTGATGGACATAGGGCTTTGCCGGCCCGGGCCCTGGAGGCCGAGGCAACCTCGATATGATTCGCCGCATTCTAGCGGCTGGGGTACAGCGCCAGCCGTGGCAGTTTTCGGAGCCGCCCACCCATGACCAATGTCGACGAACTCAAGAGCAGCGGCCTGAAGGCCACGCTGCCCCGGCTGAAGATCCTCGAGGTCTTCCAGCGCGGTGAGCAACGGCACATGACGGCCGAGGATGTCTTCAAGGCCCTGCTGGTCGAGGGGTCGGACATCGGCCTCGCGACCGTGTACCGGGTGCTGATGCAGTTCGAGCAGGCCGGGCTGCTGTCGCGCAACCACTTCGAGAGCGGCAAGGCGGTGTTCGAGCTCAACGAGGGCAAGCACCACGACCACCTGGTCTGCATGGACTGCGGCCGCGTCGAGGAGTTCTACGACGCCGAGATCGAGAAGCGCCAGCATGCGATCGCGCAGGAGCGCGGCTTCAGGCTGCAGGACCATGCGCTCGCGCTCTACGCGAGCTGCACGCGCGAGAGCTGCCCGCACAAGCTCAAGTGAAGCCGGGCGGGCGGCGCCGCCCGCCGGGGTGCATCGAAGGGGCCGGTCGCGGCCCCTTTTCCTTCGTCACTCGCCGCGCTGCATCGCGCGCTGGTGCCGCTCGATGAACTCGCGGTAGGTGTCGATGCCGCGCAACTGCAGGATGGTGTTGCGCACCGCCGACTCGACCAGCACCGCGAGGTTGCGGCCCGCATCGACCGCGATCACGACCTTGCGGATCGGCATGCCGAGCACGTCCTCGTACAACGGCTCGTAGGGCAGGCGCTCGAAGTCGCGCTCCATCGTCTCCTTGCGCACCAGGTGCACGATGAGCTTGAGCGGCATCTTGCGGCGCACCGCGGTCTCGCCGAAGATCGCCTTGATGTCGAGCAGGCCGATGCCGCGCACCTCGAGCAGGTTCAGCAGCAGCTCGGGGCAGCGGCCCTCGATCGTGGTCTGGCGCACGCGGTAGAGGTCGACCGCGTCGTCGGCCACGAGCCCGTGGCCGCGCGAGATCAGCTCCAGGCCGAGCTCGCTCTTGCCCAGGCCCGATTCGCCGGTCAGCAGCACGCCCAGCCCCAGGATGTCCATGAACACGCCGTGGCGCGTGGTGCGCTCGGCGAAGTGCAGCGCGAGGTAGGCGCGCAGCACGTCGATCACCTGGCCGGCCGACTCGCTTGTGACGAAGAGCGGGATGTCGGCGCGCTCGCACATCGCGACCAGCGCCTCGGGCGGCGTCTGCGCGTCGGCCACCACCACCGCGGGCGGCTCGAGCGTGACGATGCGCGAGATGCGCCGCGTCTGGTCGTCCGGGGTGACGGCCTCGAGGTACTCGCACTCGCGTCGCCCGACGATCTGCACCCGGTAGGGGTGGATGTAGTTCAGGTAGCCCACGAGGTCGGCGGCCGACTGCGCGTCGCGGATCGCGACCTCGTCGAAGCGGCGTTCGGGGTGGGCGTGGCCGGCGATCCACTGCCACTTCAAGGTCGCGCGCTGGGCTTCGAACAGGGCCTCGGCGCTGATCGCGGTCGGTTTCAAGGACGAGGACGGAAGACGGGACGGGGGCGCCGCAGCGCAAGGGCGAGGACGTGCATCAGGCGACCGATTTCAGGGGCTGCCAGTTCGAGATCAGCTCGTGCACCTTGACGGCCTCGGTCTCGGCCTTCAGGCGCTCGCGCAGCTCGCGGTCGCTCAGCAGCTCGGCGATCTCCGACAGGATCTCGAGGTGCCGCTGCGTCGCTGCCTCCGGCACCAGCAGGAAGATCAGCAGGCTGACGGGCTCGTCGTCCGGCGCGTCGAAGGGAATCGGATTGAGCACCCGCAGCACGGCGGCGAGCGGGTTCTTCAGGCCCTTGATGCGGCCGTGCGGGATCGCCACGCCGTGGCCCAGCCCGGTGGAGCCGAGCCGCTCGCGGGCGAAGAGATTGTCGGTGACGAGCGCCCGCGCAATCGAGTGCTGGTTCTCGAACAGCAGTCCGGCGTGTTCGAACACCCGCTTCTTGCTTGTGGCGTCCACGTTCACCAGCACGTTGCTGGCAGGCAGGATGGCGGCGAGACGGTTCATGCGATCACAGCGTTTGACCTTCAACTACCGAAGCAGCCTGGGCCCGCGCATCAACTAAGCAAAACGGCGGATTATAGAAAGAGGGCTTTCTGTAAAAGAGAGCTCCACTTCCCGCGTGGGGGCTGATTTTGCACAGTCTGTGGTAGCGCATCAATCGCCCTTTCCATCTCTGCAAGCAAAACGGCGGCCTGCCGGCCGCCGTGTCCATGGGGTGTGCCGGGCTGCCTCAGGCGACCGGCTCGCCCATGCGCCGGGGGGTGACGTGGTGGTGATCCTGCACCCGGGTCTTGTAACGCATCACCTGGCGGTCGAGTCGGTCCGCCAGTTGATCGATCGCGGCATAGAGATCCTCGTGGGTCTCCTCGATGAAGATGTCCTTGCCCTTCACGTGCACGGTGGCTCCGGCCCTTTGCCGGCGCTCCTTCTCCTTCAGATTGTCCACGCTGAGACGCACGGAGATGTCGACGACCTGGTCAAAGTGACGGGTCACCTTGTCCAGCTTCGTGAGCACGTACTCGCGCAAGGCGGGGCTTACATCGAGATGGTTGCCACTGATCGTCAGGTTCATGCGTATCCTCCTGTTGCTGAGGGGTTGCGGGAATCGATTCAGGGTTGCGATCCGTCTTGTGATCTGCTGGTCTGCGAGTCCAGTGTGCCCCCCTTGCCTGCATGAGGCAACAGGCGACCCAAAGACCGGAGCGGATCTGTGCGAAATCCCCGCCCGGCAAAATTTGCGCGATGATGCGAGGCTTTCCTCGCAGGGAAGCTGGTAACAATCGGTCGGGCTTGCCGCCGATTTGAAAATTATTCCGGTGACGCGCTCCGGCGTCGCATACGCAGCGTGAGCGCCCGGGAACCGGACGTCAGGTTCGCGCCAGGGACGGTCGCGTCGATCCTGCGCGCGCCCGGCGCAGTCCGCAAGGGGCTGCTGCTGCCCGGAAGCGGCCGGGCGCAGGCCGTCTCACGCCGCGGCGAGCGGGCGCGTGCGCGCCTGCAGCCAGGCGAGCGCCTCGCCCTGCACGCGCGGCGCCACGCGCCGCAGCACCTCCGCATGGTAGGCGTCGAGCCAGGCGCGCTCGTCCTCGCGCAGCAGCGCGGCGTCGATGCAGCGCGTGTCGATCGGGCACAGCGTCAGCGTCTCGAAGCGCAGCCAGTCGCCGAACTCGCTGTGCTGCGCGGCCTGGTTCAGCGCCAGGTTCTCGATGCGCACGCCCCATTGCCCGGCCCGGTAGAGGCCGGGCTCGATCGAGGTCACCATGCCGGCCTCCATCGCGGTGTGCGGCTCCGGCGGCGCGTGCCAGGACAGGGCCTGGGGCCCCTCGTGGACGTTCAGGAAGTAGCCGACGCCGTGGCCGGTGCCGTGGCCGTAGTCGAGGCCGTGCTCCCACAGCGGCGCGCGCGCGACCGCGTCGAGCAGCGGGCTGCGGATGCCGCGCGGGAAGCTCAGGCGCGACATCGCGATCAGGCTCCTGAGCACCAGCGTGAAGTCCCGCTTCTGCGCCGCCGATGGCGTGCCGACCGGCACGACGCGCGTGATGTCGGTGGTGCCGCCGAGGTACTGGCCGCCCGAGTCGATCAGCAGCAGCCCGTCGCCCTCGATCGCCGCATGCGCGGCCTCGGTGGCGCGGTAGTGCGGCATCGCGCCGTTGGCGTTGAAGCCGGCGATGGTCGCAAAGCTCGGGCTGACGAAGCCGGCGCGCCGTGCGCGCGCGGCGGTGATGCGTTCGTCGATCGTCAGCTCGGTGATGCGCCCGCGACCGAGCGCGCCTTCGAACCAGGCGAAGAATTCGGCCAGCGCCGCGCCGTCCTCGGCCATCGTCTCGCGCAGGTGCTCGGCCTCGGCCGCGGACTTCCGCGACTTGGCCAGCGTCGTCGGGTTGACGGCCTCGACCACGCGCATGCCCTCGGGCACGGCCTCGCGCAGTCCCAGCGTGACGCGGCGCGGATCGAGCAGCAGCGTGTCGCCCTGCGGCAGCGCCGCGAGCCGCGCCGCCGCCTCGCCATAGGGGGCGAGCCGCACGCCGTCGGCCGCGAGCGCCTCGCGCAGCGGCGGCGGCACCTTCGCGGCGTCGATGAACAGCGTCGCCCCGTCCAGCCCGACGAGCGCGTGCGCGACGAAGACCGGGTTGTACGGCACGTCCGAGCCGCGCAGGTTCAGCAGCCACGCGAGGTCGTCGAGCGTCGAGATCAGGTGCCACTGCGCGCCGTGGTGCTGCATCTGCACGCGCAGCCCGGCCAGCCGTGCGGCGCGCGGCTGCGTCGCGTGGGGGGGCAGATGCTCGTAGACGGGGGGCGCCGGCAGCCCGGGGCGCGCGGGCCAGACCTCGTCGAGCAGGTCGAGTTCGGTGCGCAGCGTCGCGCCGCGCGCCGCCAGCGCGGACTGCAGCTGGCGTGCGCCGGCAAGGCCCAGCACCCGGCCGTCGGCGCCGACCGCGTCGCCCGGCCCCATGCGTCCGGCCAGCCATTCGATGTGCTGCAGGCTGCCGCCGGCGCTGATCTTCATCAATTCGATGCCGGTGCCGTCCAGCTCGGCCTCGGCCTGCACCCAGTAGCGGCTGTCGGCCCACAGGCCCGCGTGCTCGTGCGTGACGACGAGCGTGCCCATCGAGCCGGTGAAGCCCGACAGCCACTCGCGCGCCTTCCAGCGCTCGGGCAGGTATTCGCTCAGGTGCGGGTCCGCGCTCGGCGCGATCCAGGCGGCGAGCCCGTGGCGCTGCATCGCGGCCCGCAATGCGGCGATGCGGTGGCGGATGTCGGCCGGCGGGGCGGCGGTGCTGTCCATGGCGGTTCTCCGGCAACGAGAAAGCCCGCGCGCCGGATGCCGGCGGCGCGGGCGGGGCCGATCGATTCTAGACAGCGGCGGCGTGCCGCGCCGGCGCCGGGGAGGGCCGGTTCCCGGGGCTCAGGCCGCCTGCGCGACCGCCGGGGAGAACGGCTGCAGCACCTGCTGCACGGCCGGCGTCGGCTGCAGCAGTCGCTCGACCAGTTCGCGCACGCTGCGGATCTGCGCGCCGAAGGGGAGGCTGCCCGCGCCGCGGAAGAACAGGCCCTTCTTGACGTCGCCGCGCATCGCGGCGGCGAGCTGGTTGTCGATGCAGAACTGGCCCCAGCCGGGCAGCCCGTCGCGCAGGCCGCACTGCGCGAGGCAGTCGAAGGCCTTGGTGCAGCTCGACTTCGCATGTGCGACCGCCTGCAGCCGTTCTTCCGCCTTCATGTAGGCCTTCAGCCAGGGCGTCGCGACGGCGCGCGCGGGCAGGCCCGCGACGCTGGTGAACTCGACCATGTCCTCGTCGCGCGCCTCGGCGAGCACCCGCTTGAACTCGGGGTGAGCGTCGCCCTCGACCGTGACCGCGAAGGGCGTGCCGAGCTGCACCGCGGCCGCACCCAGGTCCTGCAGCTTGCGGATCTCCTCGAAGCTGCGGATGCCGCCGGCTGGGATCAGCGGGATCTCCTTCTCATAGCCGGCCTTGCGCAGGAAGTCCTGCGTCTCCGGCAGCACCCGCTCGAAGTCGAAGCGCGGGTCGCTCAGGTCGGCGATCTTCGCGGCCCCGAGGTGACCGCCCGCCAGGCGCGGGTGCTCGATCACGATGGCATCGGGCAGGCGCTTCTTGCGCTCCCACTTCTTGACGATCAGCTGCACGCCGCGCGCGTCCGACAGGATCGGGATCAGCGCCGCCTTCGGGTGGTCCACCGCGAGGTCCGGCAGGTCCAGCGGCAGGCCCGCGCCGACCACCACCGCGTCGATGCCCGCCTCGAGCGAGCGCCTGACGTAGTTGGCGTAGTCGCTGACCGCGCGCATCACGTTCATCGCGATCAGGCCGCGCCCCTGGGACAGTTCGCGCGCGGCACGGATCTCGCGCTCGAGCGCCTCCAGGTTGGCGGCATTGATCTTCTCCTTGGCCTCCTCGCCCATGCCGAGGCCGGTGGTGCGCTCCATCAGGTCGGGGTGATGGCGGCGCAGGTCCACCGACGACAGCGTGCCCACGCCGCCGAGCGCGGCCACCGCGCCCGCCAGCCGGTGCGCCGAGACGCCCACGCCCATGCCGCCCTGCACGATCGGCAGCAGCCGCCGCTCGCCCAGCGACAGGGCCTTCAGACCGTGGCGGTCCAGCACGGCGGCCAGGTCCGGGGCGATGTGGGAGGATGGGGTGCAGGCTTCAGCAGTCATGATGGATCCGGATCGATGGGAAAACGGGCCGGGAGCCCGCCGGAGCGAGAAGCTACCGGGCTGCGGAGGGTGGGGGCTTGCGCGATATCAAGACCGATCGGGATCGCGGGGGGCGCCGCGGAGCCGGCGGCGGAGGGCTTGCCCGGCTGCCGCGAAAGCGGCGCCGAACCCGGGAACGGCAGGGGCGCACGCCAGGTCGAGCCGGCGCGGCCCTGCTGCCCGCGGAGGCGCTCAGCGGGCGTTGCGCAACAGCGTGCGGGTGGTGCCGTCGACCGGCAGCACGTAGTCGTGCACCGCCAGCGCGACGTTGGTGTGGGGCTGGATCACCTTCAGATTGACGAAGATGAAGTCGCTGCTCTCGCCGTAGGTGCCGACGATGACCGCCTGCGCGTCGTGCGTCGCGGCGATGTCGCGCAGCTCGCGCGTCAGCATCATCTCCCCCTGGTCGCGCTTCATGTAGACGTTGTTGCTGAACTTCATCTCCACCATGCGGTGGCCGGCCTTCGCGAAGCGCGCCGAGACCTGCTCGGACACGAGGCGGCCGAAGGTGGACGAGCGCTCGAGCGCATCGATGTTCACGACCGTGGCGACGATGAGCGGGTGTCCGGTCGGGACCTTGCCTTGCAGCTGCGCCAGCAGGGCCTCGGCGGCGCGGTAGTTCGCCGGCACGAAGGGGTTGGTGGCCGCTTCCTCGTAGGTGGGCATCCTGCGCGTGGCGGAGGTCTCGGTGGCGCAGGCGGAAACGAGCAGGGTCAGCGCGGCGGCGAGCGCCGCGGCAGGCAGGCGGGCACGGTTCATCACTGGGCCCCCTTCACCTGGAAGGTCTTGACCGAGGTCTGGCTCTGCGATTCGTAGAGCGTCCGGTCCTTGTCCGCGACGTAATAGGCCGTGGTGATGCGCGCGAGGTACTTGCTGGTGTCCGAGATGCTGGCGGTGACGATGATCTCGGTTTGCGGCGTGTCGCCCGAGGCGAGTTCGGAGCCGGAGGCCTGCAGCGAGTCGTGCACGAGCACGGCCAGGGCGGCCGCTACGCCGGCGGAAGCCCGCTCCGCAACTTCGTAGAGCGCGTACAACCCTGTCCCGAGCGCGGTCAGTTGACCCGCAGCGTGGTACTTTGCCCGGCTAGGAGAGAAGGGCACCGCCTGCGTGTCGACCTCGACCAGCAGCACGCCGGCGTCCGGCGCCTTCAGCACCTGGTGGCCGGACTGCACGAGCGCGGTGGTCAGCTGCACGGCAAAGGCGCGCTCGAACGCGCTGCCCTCGATCGGTGCGGAAGTGCGCACGTGCAGACGCGAGTTCGCCGGCAGCTTGTCGGTCAGTTGCCGGGCAAGGTCCTTCGCGATCACGTTCCAGTGCGCCGCGGCCTGCAGCTTCTGCTGCTTGGTGGTGCCGAAGTTGGTGGCGATCGGCGTTTCCGAATACGGTGCCGCGCAGCCTGCCGCCAGTGCGGCGACAGCAAGCATCCCTGTCAGTCTGGTTTTCATTTCGTTCTCTCTGGAAGCCACGAGGGGCACGCAATTCCCGGCAGAGAGCGCCAAGCCGTCGCGCGAGAGGACAGTGCGCCTGCTGCGTGTGCATGCGCGCGCTAGTGTGCTGATGGAAACAATTTTTTACAAGGGGCCCGGCCGGCTAGAACTTCTCGGCGCGGCTCGCCTGCACGTCGTGCCGGTACATCACCAGCCCGAAGTTCTCGCAGTACTTCGCGTCCACCATCTCCATGATGCGCCGGGCCACCGACTCCCGGCACAGGATCTCGATGCGCAGGTTCGACGACAGCAGCCAGCGCGCGTCGCGCACGCCGCGGTTGCCGCGCCCGCGCGCCTCGCACACGGTGTAGCCCTTGGCGCCGGCGGCGAGCAGCTCGGGTGCGAGCAGCGCCTCCAGCGCCTGCTCGCAGACGATCACCACCAGTTGGGTGGGTTCGGTGTTCATCGGTTCAGGCATAGAGGAACTTGGCCATCTGGTGGTAGAGCGGCACGCCCACCACCACGTTGAAGGGGAAGGTCACGCCGAGCGAGGCGCCGATCGACAGCGCCGGGTTGGCCTCGGGGACCGCGATGCGCATCGCCGCGGGTGCCGCGATGTAGGAGGCGCTGGCATAGAGCACCGCGAGCAGCGTCGCGCCGCCGAGCGACATGCCGAGCCACGAGCCGATCAGCACGCCGCCCACCGCCGAGACGACCGGCAGCACGATGCCGAAGCCCACGAGGAAGGGGCCGGCGCGACGCAGGTCCTCGAAGCGCGAGGCGGTCAGCAGCCCCATGCCGAGCATGAAGAGCGACAGCAGCCCCTTGAAGAGGTCGCCGTAGAACTTGGTCAGCGAGTTCGCGCCCTCGGCGCCCCAGATCCAGCCGATCAGCAGCGCGCCGACCAGCAGCACGATCGCCTTGCCCGCGAGCACCTCGTGGCCGAGCACGCGCCAGCGCGTGTCGCCGCCGAGGCCCTTGGCGAGCAGGATGCCGATCATCAGCGCCGGGAACTCGAGGAAGACGAGGAAGACCGACATGTAGCCCTCGTACTCGACGCCCACGCGCGCGAGGTAGGAGGTGCCGACTGCGAAGGTCACGACCGAGACGGAGCCGTAGTGCGCGGCGATCGAGGCGGCGTCGGGCCGCGCGAGCCGGCCGAAGCGGCGCAGCACGGGGAAGGCGACGAGCGGGGTGCCGGCGCTCATCAGCACCGCGACGAGGATCGGCAGCGCGAGCTCGGCGGCCGAGGCATGCGAGAGCTCGATGCCGCCCTTGAGGCCGATGGCGATCAGCAGGTAGATGCTCAGCGTGTCCGACAGGCCGCCGGAGAGCTTGAGGTCGGAACGCAGGAAGCCGGCCGCAAGGCCGAGGATGAAGAAGCCGACGACCGGGTCGAGGCTCACGATCTTTCTCCAGCAGGAAGGCGCCGCGCGGGTGGAGCGCGGCGCCGGTCAGGAAGTCGGGGGCGGGGCGGCGGCCGGGATCCCGGCTGCCGCCCCGCTCCCCGGGGCCCGGGGGACGGGCCGTTCGCTCAGGCGCCGGTGAACACCCGCTTGGCCTGGGCCAGCTTCTCGCGCAGCGGCGTCTTCACGATCGTCTGCAGCAGCTCGCCGACCTTGAAGGGGTGGTGCCCTTCGTGGACCACACCCACCTGCGGCATGTCGGCCAGGCCCACCTTGCGGGCATGCTCGACGAAGCCGGGGTTGCGCCAGAAGAAGGCGCCGGGCATCGTGGTCGGCACGACCGCCGCGAAGAACAGCGCGCGGCCGAGGACCGACTGGCTCACCGCCAGAGCGGCCAGCAGCGGCAGCAGCACGAGGGCAGCGCCCGGGGCGGCGACCAGCGCCAGCGCCGTCACCAGCGCCGCGGCCAACAGCCCGTTGCGCAGGCCGTAGGAGCGGCCGAAGGTGGTGCTCTGGATGTAGAACGAGGCCGCACCTTCGCTCTTCTGGTCACGCAGGTCGCGGGCATGGGCCAGCACGGCGGCACCTTCGAGCGCCAGGCCGGCCGCGGCCACGGCGGCGAGGACGCGCACCAGCTCCGCCGAGGCCAAACCGAAGGGCAGCGCGATCAGCGCCGGCAGCAGCGCGCCGAGCGACAGGGCCGAGGCCACGAAGCTCGCGTCGGTGTGCCAGTGGTTCCAGAACGGGCGCGCCTTGATCCGGTAGAGCTTGATCATGTAGAAGCCGCCCACCGCGATGCCGAGCCCGGCGACGGCCGCGCTCGCCTGCTGCAGCGTGCCGAGCAGCGCCGGGCCGCCCAGGCCGGGAACGAAGCGCTCGGCCGCTTCCAGCGCGAGGTAGCCGCCCAGTCCCGCGGTGAAGACCGTCACGCCGGCGATCTCACGGGAGACGGGCGAGTACTGCAGGTTGTAGTAGCCGCGGTAGAAGCGGTGCGGCCGGCCCAGGTGCATGTTGAGCTTGAACATGCCGAAGACCAGCAGCGCCATCATCGCCACGAGGCTCGGCAGCCATGCCGCGCCGCGCTGGAACACCTGCAGCGGCTCGAGCAGCAGCGCGCCCGCGGTGAGCACCGCGAAGGCGCCGGCGGCGAGCTGCGCGGTGAGCGTGAAGGCGATGTGCGAGTTCTCGTGCGAGCCGAGCAATTTTTGAAGGTTCCACTGGCGCTCGAAGCCGTGCTTCGGGTCGAGCACCGGCTCGTAGCTGCCGTCCTCGTTCTTGCGATGGAACTTGATCGGCACACTGTCGGCGCGGTGCATGTCGCGCGGCAGCGTGCGCGTCTGCTGGAAGCGGGTGTTGGGGTGGGTGATCTCCGGCGACGGGAAACCCGGGATCTCGAGCTTGGCCTGGACGCGGTCCTCCGGGATGCTCTCGACCACGCCGAAATCCAGCGCCTTGCCGACGCAGGCCGAGACGCAGGCGGGCTTGAGGCCGACCTCCAGCCGGTCCACGCACATGTTGCACTTGCTGACCACGCCCTTGACCTGGTCGAGCTGCGGCGCGTTGTACGGGCAGACCCAGGTGCAGTAGCCGCAGCCGAAGCAGATGTCCGGGTTCTGCAGCACCGCGCCGTACTCGGCGTACTTGGTGTAGGCGCGGGTCGGGCAGCCCTTGAGGCAGACCGGGTCGTCGCAGTGGTTGCAGGCGAGGGAAATGTTCAGCCGCGCCACGTTCGGGAAGCTGCCGCCCTCCACGAAGCCCACCGAGCGGAAGGCCTGGTGCGCCGGGTTGTCGTTCTTCTCCGAGCAGGCCGTCTCGCAGGCGTGGCAGGCGATGCAGTTGTCGGCGTTGAAGAAGAAGCCGTGCTGCTTGTAGCGGTTGGGGTTGTCGCTGACGAAGTCGTCGCCGTTGATCAGCAGGCTCTGGCCGCGCTGCGGATCGCCCTCGGGGACGGTCTCGATGCTCGTGCCCCACTGGTTGTGGCTCTTGCCCGGCTCGCCGCGCAGGCAGGCGTAGTCGGGCTCGTTTTCTCTGCGTTGGTACATGGTGTCGTGCTCCCGTCGGTTCTCGGGATCTCAGAACTGGCGCATTTCCATGCTGAGCATGGCGGCCTCGTGCTGGTTGGCGATCTTCTCGATTCGAACCCCGGACTGCTTGAAGGCGGGCTGCCGGGAATAGGGGTCGAGCAGGGCGATGGTCAGGCGGTTGGCGCAGTCGTGGAAATGGAAGGGCAGGAACACCATGTTGCGGCGCACCCGCTGCGTGAGCTGCGCCATCACCACCGCGTCGGAGCGGCGCGAGACCAGGCGGATGTACTCGCCGCGCCGGATGCCCAGCTCCGCCGCCGTGTCGGGATTCATCTCGACGAAGGGGATGGGGCTGAACTTGTTGTTGTTGCCAACCTTGCCGGTCTTGGTGCGGGTGTGCCAGTGCTCGACCAGCCGCCCGGTGTTGAGCCAGAAGGGGTACTGCTCGTCGGGCCCCTCGTAGTTGACGGTGAAGGGCAGCGGGATGAGCTTCGCGCGGCCGTCGGGGAAGCGGAAGGTCGCGTCCTCGGTATAGAGCCGCACGCCGCCGGTCGCGGGCGCCTCGCCCCGCGCCGCCTGCTCGGCGGTGTAGGGCCACTGCACGCCACGGTGCTTGTGGATCAGATCATGATCCATGCCGGTGATGTCGCACAGCCGGCCTTTGGAGAGCTCGCGCATCTCGAGGAAGATGTCCGCGGCGTTCTCCGGGAACTTCACCCGGCCGCCCTCGTTGAACTTCTCGGCCACGCGGTTGAAGATCCACAGGTCGGGCTGGGCCTCGCCCGGTGGCGTGGCCACGGGCGTCACGAGGTTGACGCGCCGCTCGGTGTTGGTCATCACGCCGTGCTTCTCGGCCCAGGTGCCTGCCGGCAGGTAGAGGTGCGCGTACTGGTTGCACTCGGTGTCCTGGTAGCAGTCCTGGACGCAGCAGAACTCGAGCTGCTCCATGGCCTTGCGCACGCGGGCGGTGTCGGGCAGCGAGCTCATCGGGTTGGTCGCGATGATCCACAGGCCCTTGATCTTCCCGGTCTCCATGACCTTGAAGATGTCGGTCTGCTTCAGGCCGAGCTGCTTGGGGAAGAACTCCGGGTCCACGTTCCAGAACTCGCCCATCTCCTGGCGGTGCTGGGCGTTCTCGAGCAGCCGGTGGTTGGGCAGGCCCGCGCACGAGGACCATTCCCGCGTGCCCATCGCGTTGCACTGGCCGGTGATGGAGAGCGGCGTGCCGCCGGGCTTGCCGACGTTGCCGGTGATCAGCGCGAGGTTGTTGATGCCGACCACGCCGTCGGAGCCGTGGGTGGACTGGTTGATGCCCATGGTCCAGATCTGCATCGCCGCCGGCGCCTTGGCAAAGAGGCGCGCCACGACGCGGATGGTCTCCTCGTCGATGCCGCAGATCCTTGAGGCGGTGGCCGGGTCCCATTTGGCGACCTCGGCGCGCAGCTCCTCGATGCCGTTGCAGTTGGCCTCGATGTAGCGCTTGTCCTCCAGGCCCTCCTTGAGGATGACGTGCATCATCGCGTTCTGCAGCACCACGTCCGTCCCCGGCGTCAGCGGCAGGTGGATGTCGGCCATCTGCGCGAGCATCGTCACGCGCGGGTCCACCACGATCAGCGGGAAGCGGCGCTGCTCCTGCGCGTCCTTCAGGCGGTAGTAGATGATCGGATGCTGCTCGGGCAGGTTCGAGCCCCAGGCGATCAGGCAGTCGGTGTGCGAGAAGTCCTCGTAGCTGCCGGGCGGGCCGTCGGAGCCGAAGGATCGCTTGTAGCCCGAGACGGCCGAGGCCATGCACAGCGTGGTGTTGCCGTCGTAGTTGTTGGTGCCGATCAGGCCGCGGGTGAGCTTGCCGAGGGTGTAGAACTCCTCGGTCAGCAGCTGGCCGGTGGAGATGACCGCCACCGAGTCGCGGCCGTACTTCGCCTGGATGCGGCGGAACTCGTCGTGCAGCTTCGCGGTGGCGGCGTTCCAGTCGGTGGGCTGCCAGGCGTCGTGCCAGTGCGTGCGCATCAGGGGCTGCGTGCCGCGGCCGGGTGCGGCGAAGATCTGGTGCTCGGCCAGGCCCTTGAGGCAGAGCTTGCCGCGGTTGACGTCGGCGTCGGCGACGCCTCGCGAGGCGACGGCTTTGCCCGCGGCGTTGAGGCCCACCTCGATCGAGCAACCGGTCGAGCAGTAGCCGCAGGTCGCGTATTTCCATTCGACCACGCCCTTGTCTGCGAGGGTGATCGGGCTCTTGTGATTTCTACCAAACAACATAAGGTTTCCTTGGCCAACCGGAGGGTATGTGCTGCGCTGGCCGGGGTTCAGCAGGGCATGGGTGCGTTCTTGCGGCTGTAGAACCACCAGGTGACGGCGAGGCAGGTGACGTAGAAGGCGATGAAGGCGTAGAGCGCCGCGTCCACCGAGCCGGTCATGGAGATGGAGGTGCCGTAGCTCTTGGGGATGAAGAAGCCGCCGTAGGCGCCGATGGCCGAGGAGAAGCCGAGCACCGCGGCCGCTTCCTTGTTGGCGTCGCGCACGGCCTGATCCTGCGTGTAGGCGCGGTTCACAGCACGCTGGCGCTCGGTCAGGAAGATGATCGGGATCATGCGGAAGGTCGAGCCGTTGCCGATGCCGGCCGCGGCGAACAGCACGAGGAAGGAGACCAGGAAGCCGGTGAAGTTGCCGCCCTGGCCGCCCTGGGGCAGGAACTGCAGCACCGACAGCACGCCCAGGCCCATCACGATGAAGGTCCAGAAGGTCACGCGCGCGCCGCCGAGCTTGTCCGACAGCCAGCCGCCCAGGGGCCGGATGAGCGCGCCGCACAGCGGGCCGAGCCAGGCGTACTGCAGCGCGTTGATGCCGGGGAACTGGCTCTTGATGAGCAGCGGAAAGCCCGCGGAGTAGCCGATGAAGCTGCCGAAGGTGCCGATGTAGAGCCAGCACATCAGCCAGTTGTGCTTTCTCTTGAAGATCACGGCCTGGTCGGCGAAGGAGGCCTTGGCCTCGCTGAGGTCGTGCATGCCGAACCAGGCGGCCAGCGCGCTGATCGCGATGAAGGGCACCCAGATGAAGCCCGCGTTCTGCAGCCACATCGGCACCTGCGCGCCGCCCTTGCTGACCATCTGCGGCTCGCCGCCGAGGGCGCCGAACACGCCCGCGGTGATGACCATCGGCACGACGAACTGCACCAGCGACACGCCCAGGTTGCCCAGGCCCGCGTTGAGGCCCAGCGCCGTGCCCTTCTTCGCCTTGGGGAAGAAGAAGCTGATGTTGGACATCGAGGAGGCGAAGTTGCCGCCGCCGAAGCCGCACAGGATCGCCAGCAGCACGAAGACCTCGTAGGAGGTGTCGGGGTTCTGCACGGCGAAGCCGATGCCGGTGGCCGGCAGCAGCAGGCTGGCGGTGGAGATCGCCGTCCAGCGCCGTCCGCCGAAGATCGGCACCGCGAAGGAGTAGAAGATGCGCAGCGTCGCGCCGCACAGCGCCGGCAGCGAGGCGAGCCAGAAGAGCTGGTTGGTCGAGAACTTGAAGCCGACGGACGGCAGGTTCACGACCACCACCGACCAGACCATCCAGACAGCGAAGGCGAGGGTGAGCGCGGGAATCGACAGCCAGAGGTTGCGGGTCGCGATCGACTGGCCGGACTGACGCCAGAAGGTCGCGTCCTCCGGTGTCCAGCGGGTGATGACGTTCGAGGAAGCCATGGAGGTGCTCCTTGAGGGATGTGAGGGGGTGTCGGGGGGTCAGGTGCGGGCGGCGGCCTCGCCCATCACGCGGGTGCGGCGCACCTCGGTGAAGTACATCCAGATCAGCGAGACCCACACGACGCCGTAGAGCAGCATGAAGGCGCTGGAGCGGATGCCGGTGAGGTCGAGCAGCGCGCCGAACATGATCGGCAGGACGAAGCCGCCGAGGCCGCCGGCGAGGCCGACGATGCCGCTGATCGCACCGATGTTCTTCGGGTAGTCGTCGCTGATGTACTTGAAGACGCTCGCCTTGCCGAAGGCCCAGGCGATGCCGAGGATGAACATCAGTACGGTGAAGGCGTAGACGTTCAGGCCGATGTGGAAGGTCTGCGGGCCGTTGACGGTGGTGATCGTGAAGTCGGTCTGCGGGTAGCTCAGCAGGAACAGGCAGATCCAGCTCACCCACATCACCCACCAGGTGACGGCGTGAGCGCCGTACTTGTCCGACAGCCAGCCGCCGACCGCGCGCAGCACGCCGCCGGGCAGCGAGAAGCAGGCCGCCAGCAGCGCCGCGACGCGGATGTCGAGGCCGTACTCGCCGACGTAGTACTGCACCATCCACAGCGCCAGTGCCACGTAGCCGCCGAAGACGATCGAGTAGTACTGGCAGTACTTCAGCACCGCGGGGTCCTTCAGCGCCTTGAGCTGGTCGGCGAAGCTGACGTTGCTCGGCGCGAGGTGGGCCGGGTTGCTGTGGCTGAAGAGCCAGAACAGCACCACGGTGCCGAGCATGATGGCCGCGTAGACCTGCGGCACCATGGTCCAGCCGAAGGCCACCAGGATCAGCGGCGCGATGAACTTGTTGACCGCCGCGCCCGAGTTGCCGGCGCCGTAGACGCCCATCGCGAAACCCTGGCGGTGCTTGGGGAACCAGCGCGCGACGTAGGGCGTGCCGACCGAGAACGAGCCGCCGGCCAGACCGACGAACAGGCCGATGACGATGAAGTGCCAGAACTGCGTGGCGTAGCTCATCATCCAGATCGCGGGCACCGTGAGCGCCATCAGGATCGTGAAGACGATGCGCCCGCCGAAGCGATCGGTCCAGATGCCGAGCGGCACCCGCACCAGCGAGCCGGTCAGCACGGGGGTGGCCATCAGCAGGCCGAACTGCGTCGCGTTGAGATCGAGCGCCTTCTTGATCGGGATGCCGATGACGCCGAACATCATCCACACCATGAAGCACACGGTGAAGGCGAGCGTACTGACGATCAGTACCGAGAGCGCCTGCCGTTGCGAGGAGGCGCCGGCACCCGCGAGCGCGGCAGGTGAGGCGGGGATGGAGGACATGCTCTTTTCCTTCCAGTGGGAATGCCCTCACTGTAGGAATTCGAGCCCCGCGCGAACATTCGCCGCGCGGACGATGCCGGCGCGGCGAAAGAACGACGGGGCCGTGCGGCCCCATCCTCCGAAAGAACTATGCGGGAGTAGTTCCGCGCCTCGGCGCGCGGCGCGGCGAAGGGGTCAGCCGATACCGCGCTCGGAGGCGTAGACCGCCGCCTGCACGCGCGAGCTGAGGTTGAGCTTGCGCAGGATGCGCTGCACGTGGATCTTGACCGTGGTTTCGGCGATGCCGAGCTTGCGCGCGATCTCCTTGTTGCTCGCGCCGTGCGCGATCTCGCGCAGCGTGTCGAGCTCGCGCGGCGTGAGCGGCTCGTCGTCGGGCGCCGCCTCCTCGGCCTCGGGGGCGGCGGCCGGCTGCGCGGCCGCGGAGCGGAAGGCGGCGATCAGCTTCTCGGTCATCTCGGGACTGACTACCGACTCGCCGCGCATCGCGCGCCGCAGGCTCGAGACGAGATCCTCGCGCTCGACCGTCTTGAGCAGGTAGCCCGAGGCGCCGGCGCGCAGCGCCGCGGCGAGGTCGTCGCCGTCCTCGCTGACGGTCAGCACGATGATGCGCACCTTGGGCGCCACCTCGCGCAGGCCGGGGATCGCGTCGACGCCGCGCACGCCGGGCAGGTGGTTGTCGAGCAGGATCAGGTCGGGCTGCAGCTGCTGCGCGCAGCGCTGCGCCTCGCCGGCGTCGCCGGCCTGCGCCACCACCTCGAGCCCCGGTTCGTCGGCCAGCAGTGCGGCCAGGCCGCGGCGGAACAGGCTGTGGTCATCCACCAGCAGCAGGCGGATCGTCGAAGTGGCAGTGCTCATCGCGTGCGTGTCCGTGGAAGGTCGGGGGCGCGTGCATTCTTTCACGAGGCGGGCGTCAGTGTCTCCCGGGCTTGCGGCAGGCCCGGCGCCACCGCCGGCAGCGTCAGCACGACCTCGGTGCCCTCGCCCGGCTGCGAGCGGATCTGCACCTGCGCGCCGATGCGGCTGGCGCGCTCGCGCATGATCGACTGGCCCACGTGCGTGCTGTCCGGCGCATCGCCGGCGGCATCGAAGCCGCGGCCGTCGTCGCGCACCGTGAAGCGCCATTGCGGCGACTGCTGCACGTCGAGCCAGACCTGCGAGGCCCGCGCGTGCTTGCGCACGTTCGACAGCGCCTCCTGGATCATGTGCAGCACCTGGATCTGCACGTCCGCATCGAGCGGCATGCCCATGCCCTCCTGCATCGAGAGGGCGGCCTTGATGCCCGCCTGGTGCTCGAACTTCTGCAGCGTCGTGCGCAGCGCGACGCTGATGTCGTCGGCGTTGGCGCGGGTGCGGAAGTGCAGCAGCAGCGCGCGCACGTCGCCGTAGCTCTCGCGCACGCCCTCCTCGATCTCGGCGGTGACGCGTTCGATGGCGGGCGCGTCGGCGCGGGCGACCGCGCCGCGCAGCAGCGGCACCTGCATCTTCAGGAAGGCGAGCGACTGCGCGATCGAGTCGTGCAGCTCGCGCGCGATGAAGGCGCGCTCCTCCGCCACCGCGGCCTCGCGCGCCATCGCCGCGCCGCGCAGGCCCTCCATCGCGGCGGCCAGGTGCTGGCCCAGCGTCTCGTAGAAGGAGCGCAGGTCCTCGTCGGGCCGGATATCGGTCCGGTAGAACAGGTCGATCTCGCCGACGGTGCGCAGCTGCGAGCGCAGCGGCACCGTCACGAGCGTCGCGTAGCCGGCCTGCTCGCAGTGCGGCAGCGCCGGCGGCGCGCTCGCGCTGCGGATCGGGATCACGCGCACCGGCGCGTCGGGCTCGGGCGCGCCGCAGTGGCAGCGCGCGGCGTGCAGGCAGTGCTCGGCCTCGACCATCGAGGCCGGCAGCCCGTCGCTGGCGAGCATCAGGTAGCGTTCCTGCCCGGCGTCGGACCAGCGCAGCGCCAGGGCGTCGGCCTGCGCGATGCGGCGCATGCGCGCGGCGAAGCCCTGCGTCAGCGGCTCGACGCCGGTGGCCTCGGACACGAAGCTGCTGATCTCGTAGAGCGCGGCGAGGCGCTCGCGCTTGGTCTCCAGGCGCTGCGTCTTCTCGCGCACCTTGTCCTCGAGCTTCTCGTAGGCGCGTCCCAGATGCTCGGCCATGCGGTTGAAGCCCTGCGCGAGCTCGCCGAACTCGTCGCGCGTCGCGATCTCGACGCGCGCGCCGAAGTCGTTCTGCGCGATGCGCTGCAGCCCCCGGTGCAGGCGCCGCACCGGGTCCAGCACGAACAGGTGGCTGGCGTACAGCAGCGCGATGGCGCTCGCCAGCGCCATCGCCATCATCGCGAGCTGCACCGTGTGCAGCACGGTGGTCCAGTCCGACAGGCGCGCCTCGATCGAGCCGACGAAGGTGTCCACCAGTCGCACCAGGGCGTCGGCCTGCTGCGCAGCAGCCGCGCCCTCGGGCGGCTCCGGGCCGAGCCAGCCGGCGCTCAGCTCGCGCCAGCGCTGCTCGATCGCGTCGAACTGCGCCCGCACCTCCCGGTCCCAGGGCACGAACAGCGGGCGCGAGGGGTCGCCGCTCTCGAGCAGCGCCAGTCCGGCCTCGAAGGCCTGCACCTGCTGCTCGAGCTGCGCGCGCGTCGCCTGCGGCAGCGTCAGCGCGAGCCGGTAGCTCTGCATGCGCAGGCGGCCCGCCTCGTTGACGGCGGCCGCGCCACCCTCCAGGTGCCAGCTGATGCGCAGCGTCAGGCCGATCGACAGCAGCGCCAGCACCAGGAACGCCGCGCCGACGACGGCGAGCTTGGCGGCGAGGCTCCAGGGACGCCGCAGGGAGGTGGAGAACATGGCCGCACTCTACTCCAGGCCCGTCCTCGCCCGCCCCGCTGCGGGCTTCCCGGCCGCCCTTGCCGCATGGGCGCGCGGCGCGAACAATGCCACGCGTGTTTTCCCGTACGGGCCATGCCCCCCGGGACGCGATGCGATAATCGCGCCCTCATTCCGATCGAGGTCATCTTGGACAGCTGTCACCCTCGGTGACCGTCCGCTCCAGCGTACGTGGCGATGCAGCCGCTCCGGGGCGAGACGGTTTCCCCCTCCCCGTTCCCCCCGACCTACCCGCGCAGCAGGCGAATCGGCCGCCGCTGCCGCTTCGGCTGGAGATTCCATGCTCAATGTGTTCACGCTGGCCAACGGCCGGCTGTTTCAGGAAGAGATCGAGAACTTCGAGGAGCTCGCCGGCGTGCAGCCGGTGTGGGTGGACCTCGAGGAGCCGACGCCCGAGGAGAAGAGCTGGCTGATCGGGCGCTTCGGTGTGAGCATCCCGCAGAACGCGGTCGACGAGGACCTCGAGGAATCGGCGCGCTTCTACGAGGGCGACAACGGCGAGCTGCACATCCGCTCGGACTTCCTGATCGAGGACGGCGACACCTCGCGCAACGTGCGCGTGGCCTTCATCCTGCACGACAACGTGCTGTTCTCGGTGCACGACGAGGACCTGCCGGTGTTCCGGCTGCTGCGCCTGCGCGGGCGGCGCATGCCGGGGCTGATCGAGGGGGCCAAGGACGTGCTGCTCAAGCTCTACGACATGGACGCCGAGTACTCGGCCGACTCGCTCGAGGGCATCTACGACGCGCTCGAGCAGGTCAGCGCCTCGGTGCTGAAGGCCGATGTGAGCGACACCGACGCCGGCGAGGCGCTGGCCGCGATCGCGCGCTCGGAGGACCTGAACGGGCGCATCCGCCGCAACGTGATGGACACGCGCCGCGCGGTGAGCTTCCTGATGCGCACCCGCATGCTCAACGCCGAGCAGTTCGAGGACGCGCGCCAGATCATGCGCGACCTCGACTCGCTCGATTCGCACACGGCGTTTCTCTTCGACAAGATCAACTTCCTGATGGACGCCACCGTCGGCTTCATCAACATCAACCAGAACAAGATCATCCGCATCTTCTCGGTGGCCAGCGTCGCGCTGCTGCCGCCGACGCTGATCGCCAGCATCTACGGCATGAACTTCGAGCACATGCCGGAGCTGAGGTGGCAGTACGGCTACCCGTTCTCGATCGCGCTGATGCTCGCCACCGTGATCGCGCCGTTCTGGTACTTCCGGCGCAAGGGCTGGCTGAAGTGAGGCGCCGCCGCGCCTGTCCTCCCGGGTAGGTAAGCGCTACCATCCGCGCGGCCGCCGGTGCGGCAGCTTCTTCCAGCCTCGGCACGCGGCCTTCGAGTCCGGCTTGCGCGCTTGCACGACGACGAAAGCCCTGGCCGCTGCATGCGGCCGGGGCGGGAAGAAAGTTGTTGCGGAGCGCCCCAGGACGAAGGAGGGAGGGAGGGAGGAGGAGGAGAAACGTCCTGGGATTTCAGTCTCTTCGACAGGCTCCGCAACAATAAAACGGTTCAGGGGGCGGTCTCCGGTCCGGCTGCCGCAGCGGCTTCCCCCTTCGCACGGCACCTGCCGGCTGCCCGAGGGCGGTTTCGCTGTCTTCGGCCGCACCGTATTCCGCGGTCTCGAACCTGTGGGGCAAACGCGATGCCTGCCCCGGGCGCCAGTCCCTCCCTCCAGACAGGGGGCCGGTCCTTCCCGGCAAGGGCAGTAAAGCCTTCCATCCTCCACCCAGGGCTACAAAGGCAGGGCCGGCACCGGCACGGCGCGCCTGCCCGCGACGGCAGGAGGGCGCCCGGGCCGCGGGCTGCGCCTGCCGGCGTCCTCGCTTGCACGCGCAGGCGCGGCACAGGCATTGCACCCTTCGGCGGAGGACGGCTTCCCCGAAAAAATAGAATGACGGGTTGGCCGTGCAAGCGGTATGTGGTGTGTGTGGTGTGTGAAGGAAAAAGACAGATGCTCTATTTCGAGCTTTTCAAGCAACTCGAGGCCGTCCGCTGGAACATGGACACGGACATCCCCTGGGACCGCTTCGACGCGAGCCGGCTCAGCGAGGAGCAGGCCCAGACGATCAAGATGAACGCGATCACCGAGTGGGCGGCGCTGCCGGCCACCGAGATGTTCCTGCGCGACAACCGCGAGGACAGCGACTTCTCGGCCTTCATGAGCGTCTGGTTCTTCGAGGAGCAGAAGCACTCGCTGGTGCTGATGGAGTACCTGCGCCGCTTCCGCCCCGACCTGGTGCCTACCGAGCAGGAGCTGCACGAGGTGCGCTTCGAGTTCGACCCGGCCCCGGCGCTCGAGACGCTGATGCTGCACTTCTGCGGCGAGATCCGCCTCAACCACTGGTACCGCCGCGCTGCCGAATGGCACACCGAGCCGGTCATCAAGGCGATCTACGAGACGCTCGCGAAGGACGAGGCGCGCCACGGCGGCGCCTACCTGCGCTACATGAAGCGTGCGCTGGCCAAGCACGGCGACGAGGCGCGCGCCGCCTTCGCCAAGGTCGGCGTGCTGATGGCCTCGGCGCGCCGCACCGCGCAGGCGCTGCACCCGACCAACCTGCACGTCAACGAGAAGCTCTTTCCCCGCGACACCGTGCAGAGCCGCCTGCCCGACCCCGAGTGGCTGGAGCACTGGCTCGACAAGCAGATCCAGTTCGATGCCTCCTGGGAAGGCAAGGTGGTCGAGCGCATCCTGCACAACCTCAGCCTGCTGATGGAGCGCAGCTTCAAGAGCGTGCAGGAGCTCAACCGCTTCCGCAAGGAAGTGACGCAGCAGCTCGCGGCCTCGGGCTCCGCGCAGGCGGGCGCCCAGCCGGCCTGAGCGTTTCCCCGGCCGGCGCGCGCCGCCTGCTGCGGCTAAGCTGCCGGCCATGAAACCGAAGCTCAGCCTCGTGACCCTCGGCGTGCGCGACCTGCCGCGCGCGCTCGCCTTCTACCGCGACGGCCTCGGCTGGCAGCCGGCGGAGGGCAGCAACGAGCACATCGCCTTCTTCGGCGTCGGCGAGCGCGCGCTGCTGGCGCTGTTCGGCCGCGAGGCGCTCGCGGAGGACGCCGGCGTGCCCGCGCACGGCGAGGGCTTCCGAGGCTTCACGCTCGCGCACAACGTCGCCTCGCCCGCCGCGGTGGACGAGACGCTCGCGGGCGCCGTGCGTGCCGGCGCGACGCTGGTGAAGCCGGGACAGCCCACTTCCTGGGGCGGCTACAGCGGCTACTTCGCCGATCCCGACGGCGTGCTGTGGGAGGTCGCCCACAACCCCTTCATGGACCTGAGCTGAAGGCCCTCAGCGGCCGCGTGCGGCTGCCGCGGGCTGCGAGGCCAGCAGCGCCGCCGCCGCCAGCGTGCCGCACAGCGCCCCGCTCGCGTGTGCGACCACCGCGAGCGGGAAATCCCAGCCGGCCTGCGTGCGCAGCGGCTCCACCCAGGCCTGCTCCCGCAGGAGCTTGGCCAGCAGCGCGAGGCCGAGCACGGCGCCGAGCAGGCGCTGCGCGCCGCGGCCCTGCGTCACCGTGAACACCGCGGCCACCGCCGCCCCCGCATGCAGCACGCCGGACAAGCCGGCATAGACGGCCGGCTCGGCAGCGAGCCACAGCGCGGCCTGCGTCAGCGGCCAGGCGAGTGCCCAGGCGAGCGCGGCGCGCGCCGGCAGCGCAGCGGCGGCGCCGAGCGCGCCGAGCAGCAGCGTGCCGGCCGCGTTGAAGGCGAGGTGGCGGGCGTCGAAATGCACGAAGGCCGCGCCCCAGAGCCGCCAGGCGTCGAGCGGCGCGTCGCGCCGCCAGGCCAGCGCCTGCGGCAGGCCCGCGTCGTGGCGCCAGCCGAAGGCCGCTACGGCGAGCGCGCCGAGCAGCAGCAGCGCGGCCAGCGCGGTCCAGGCCCGGCCCGGCCGCCGCAGCGACGCGGCGAGCCGCCGCTGCGGTCGCGCCAGGCCGCGGGGCCGGGTCAAGCCGGCCCGAACACCGCGCGCCACAGCGCCAGGCCGGCGTCGCGCCAGCCGGCGAGCGCGGGTGGCGCCTGCTCCCAGCGCACCTGCGTCGGCTGCTCGTCGAGGCGCGCGCGGTGCTGCGCGCGGCGCAGCTCGCGGTAGGCGTCGGCGGCGGCGCTGCCGATGCCGGCCGGCAACAGCCCGGCGGCCTCGGCGCGCTGCAGTAGCGCGATGTTGCCCTTGTTGTCCTGCAGCCCCGGGTGCTCGGCGCCGTGCGCGAGCACGAGGTACTGAACCGCGAACTCGATGTCCATCATCGCGCCCGGGCTGTGCTTGACGTCGAAGCGGTCGGGCTTGACCGGGTGCGCCTGGCGCACCTTGTCGCGCATCGCGCGGATCTCCTGGCGCAGCGCGTCGCGGTCGCGCTCGGCGCCGATCACCGCGCGGCGCACCTCCTCGAACTTGGCCTCGATGGCCGGGTCGCCCGCGCACCAGCGCGCCCGCGTGATCGCCTGGTGCTCCCAGGTCCACGCGGTGTTGCTGCCGCGGCCCTTCTGGTAGTTGCCGAAGGCCTGCACCGAGGTCACGAGCAGGCCCGAGTTGCCGTTGGGCCGCAGCGCGGTGTCGATGTCGAACAGCTCGCCCGCGGCGGTGCGCAGCGTCAGCCAGGTGATGACCTTGCGCACGAAGGCGGCGTAGACCTCGGGCGCGCGCTCGTCCTCGTCGTCGTAGAGGAAGACCACGTCGAGGTCGCTGCCGTAGCCGAGCTCCTTGCCGCCGAGCTTGCCGTAGGCGATCACGGCGAAGGCGGGCGCCTCGCGGTGGCGGTTCTTCAGGTGCAGCCAGCCCCAGCGCAGCGCGCACTCGAGCGTCGCGTCGGCGAGCGAGGACAGGTCGTCGGCGACCTGCTCGACGGTGATGTGGCCCTCGACGTCGCGCACCAGCGTGCGGAACACCTCGGCATGGTGGGCGCGGCGCAGCGTGTCGAGCAGCGACTCCTCGTCGGCCTGGCCCGAGCGGTCCCAGGCCTGGTGGCGCTGCTCGAGCTCCTGCACGTAGGCGGCGGCGTCGAAGCGGGTGTAGATCAACCGCGGGTCGGCGAGCTCGTCGATCACGCCCGGGTGCTGCATCAGGTAGCGCACCGGCCAGCGCGCGAGGCCCAGCAGCCCGAGCAGGCGCTTGTGCACCTCGGGGCGCTCGACCAGCAGCGCGATGTAGCTCTCGCGGCGCAAGAGCGGCTCGAGCCAGTCGACGAAGCGCAGCGCCGCGTCCATGCTGCAGCCGCCGCTCGTCACCGCGTGCGCGGCGCGCATCACGAGCTTGGCGAGGCGCATCTTGGTCTCGTCGCGCAGCGCGCGGATGCGCGGCTGCCCGGTCAGCGGCCGCAGCCGGGCCGCCAGCGGCGCGGGCAGTTGCTCCAGGAAGGCCTCGGTGTCGAGCGCCGCGGGCGGCTGGCCGCAGTTGCGGCAGCCGTTGCCGTTGCCGCTGCGCTGCGGCGCCTGGCCGTCGTGCAGCAGCGCGTCGAACTCGAGCGCGACGAACTCGCGCGTCTCGCCGAGCCGGTCGAGCAGCTCGCAGGCGTCGGCGTTGCAGCTCAGCCCCATCGAGCGCGCGATCCAGCCCAGGTCGCCGTCCTGCGTCGGCAGCAGGTGCGTCTGCTGGTCGTCGAGGTACTGGATGCGGTGCTCGAGGCGGCGCAGGAAGACGTAGGCCGCCTCGAGCTTCGCGGCGGTCTCGGGCTTCATGACGCCGACGGCGGTCAGGCGCTGCAGCGCCTGCAGCGTCGAGCGGGTGCGGATCTCGGGGAACTGGCCGCCGCGCACCACCTGCAGCAGCTGCACGATGAACTCGATCTCGCGGATGCCGCCGCGCGAGAGCTTGACGTCGTTGGCACGCTCGGGGCGGCCCGCGGCGCGCTTCTGCGCATGGTCGCGGATCTGCCGGTGCAGCGCGCGCAGGCCCTCGAACACGCCGTAGTCCAGGTAGCGGCGGAACACGAAGGGCACCACCACGTCGCGCAACTGCAGCGCGCGGCCGGATTCGACCGCGGCGGCCGGCGCGACGATGCGGCTCTTGAGCCACGCGAAGCGCTCCCACTCGCGGCCCTGCACGAGGAAGTACTCCTCCAGCATCGACAGGCTCACCACGGGCGGCCCGGAGTTGCCGTTCGGGCGCAGCGCCAGGTCGACGCGGAACACGAAGCCGTCCTCGGTCGTGTCGCCGATCAGCGCGTACAGGCGCTTGGCCACCAGCGCGAAGTACTCGTGCGCGCTAATGCATCCGGTGCCGTCGGCGCGGCCGATGGTCTGGCCGTCCTCCTCGTAGACGTAGATCAGGTCGATGTCGGAGGAGACGTTGAGCTCGCGGCCGCCGAGCTTGCCCATGCCGACGACCCAGAACTCGATACGCTGCCCCTGCGCGTTGAGCGGCGCGCCGTGCAGCGCGTCGAGCTCGTCCTGGGCGTCGGCCAGCGCCCGCTCGAGCGTCAGCTCGGCGAGCTCGGTCATGCACATCGCGACCTCGGCCATCGGCGCGTCCTGCTCCACGTCGAGCACCGCGAGCCGCTCGAGCGCGAGCTGGCGCGCCACGCGCAGCGCCGACGCGAGCGGGCTGCCGCGCTGCAGCAGCGTGTCGATCAGCGCCGCGACCGCCTCGCGCCGCGGCAGGCCGGGGGCGAGCAGCGGCAGCTCGGCTTCGTAGCGACGGCGGATGCGCTGCACGAAGCGCGAATGCGCCGCGTCAGCTGCCGCGACGTCGTTGCGTACATCCTGTTTCATTGCGCCCGCCGACGGTTCGGTGAAACCCATGTCCGGTCCCTGGCTCTATGCTAGCGTGCGGGCTCGCCGCGCCGGGGTACGGTGCGTGCGGGACCCCGTCCCCGAATCCGCCCGGGCTCCTGGCAGCAGGTCGCTGCCCGGCGACGTTTGCCGTTTCACTGTCTTCATGTCCTCGTCTCCCTCCCCGACGGCCCGGGTGCCCCGGCGGCGTATCGCGCGAACCGTGCTGCGGGTGTTCGGTGCGGTGTTGCTTGTGCTGTGGAGTATCGTGCTCTTCGCCTGGCTGGTACTCCACTGGGGGATTCTCCCCCGCATCGACGAGTGGCGGCCGCGCATCGAGCAGACGGCCTCCAGGGTGTTGGGGCTGCCCGTGCAGATTGGGCAGATCCGCGTGGAATCCGGCGGCTGGACGCCGGCCTTCGAGCTGCGCGAGGTGGTGCTGTCGGACCCGGCCGGGCGCCCGGCGCTGCGCCTGCCGCGCGTGCGCGCGACGGTCTCGCCCCGCTCGCTGCTGCACCTGGACCCCCGCTTCGAGCAGCTGCTAATCGAGCATCCGACGCTGGAGGCACGACGCGACGCGCAGGGGCGGCTGTTCGTGGCCGGCCTCGAGATCGGCCGCGCCGGCGGCGACGGCGACTCCAGCCCCGCGGCCGACTGGTTCTTCCGCCAGCCCGAGTTCGTGCTGCGCCACGGCACGCTGCGCTGGATCGACGAGCAGCGCCAGGCGCCGCCGCTCGAGCTGCGGGACGTGGACCTGGTGGTGCGCAACGCCGGGCTGACGCGGCGGCGCCACGAGCTGCGGCTGGACGCGACGCCCGACGCGGGCTGGGGCGAGCGCTTCAGCCTGCACGGCCGTTTCTCGCACCCCCTGTTCGCGCGTCCCGGCGAGCTGCAGCGCTGGAGCGGCCAGGCCTACGCCGAGCTGCCGCGCGCCGACCTCGGCCGGCTGCGCCACCACGTCACGCTGCCCTTCGAGCTGCACGAGGGCGACGGCGCGCTGCGGCTGTGGAGCGACTGGCGCGAGGGCCGCCCGCTCGCCGCCACCGCCGACCTCGCGCTGCGCAGCGTGCAGCTGCGCCTGGCGCCGGGGCTCGAGCCGCTGGTGCTCGCGGACGTGACGGGCCGGCTGTCGGGCGAGAGGCGCGACGGCAGCCACCGCTTCGCGGCCCGGGGCCTGTCCTTCCGCAGCGGCGACGGCCGGCTCTGGCCGGCCTCGGCGATCAACCTCGCCTGGACCGAGCCGGGTCGCGAGGCGCCGGGCGGCGGCGAGCTGTTCGCCGAGCGGCTCGACCTCGCGATCCTCGCCGAGCTCGCCGGGCGGCTGCCGCTCGGCAGCCCGGTGCGCGAGATGCTCGCCGAACTCGCGCCGCAGGGCATCGTCGAGCCGCTGGACCTGCGCTGGACCGGTGCGTTCGAGCGGCCCGAGAGCTACCGCGCCCGCGTGCGCGCCGAGGGGGTGACGCTCGCGGCGCAGCGCGACGGGCTGCGGCACGGGCACCCGGGGCGCCCCGGCGTGCGCGGCGCCGCCTTCGACCTCACCGCCACCGAGCGCGGCGGCGAGGGCGTGCTGAGCATCCACGACGGCGCGCTGGAGCTGCCGGGCGTGTTCGACGAGCCGCTGCTGCCACTGCAGCGCTTCGCGACGCGGCTGAACTGGACGCGCCAGCCGGCGACCCGCGCCGCGCCGGGCCGGCTCGAAGTGCAGGCGCGCGACCTGCGCGTCGCCAACGCCGACGCGGAAGGCGAGCTGCAGGCCGTCTGGCGCACCGGGACGGGCGCCGCCCCGCGCTACCCCGGCGAGCTCGACCTGAAGGGACGGCTGCTGCGCGCCGACGCGACGCGCGTCTGGCGCTACCTGCCGCAGGCGCTGCCCGAGGACGTGCGCAGCTACGTGCGCCGTGCCGTGCAGGCGGGGCACTCGCGCCAGGTGGAATTCCGCGTGCGCGGCGACCTGCGCGACTTCCCGTCCAGCGACCCGCGGCGCGGCGAGTTCCGCATCGCCGCGCGGCTCGAGGGCGTGCGGCTCGCCTACGTGCCCGACACGCCGCAGGAGCCCTCGCCCTGGCCGGCGCTCACCGACGTGAACGGCGAGGTGGTGTTCGAGGGCAGCGCGATGCACGTGCGCCAGGCGCGCGCGCGCCTGCACGGCATCGAGCTCGGCGCGGTGCGCGGCGGCATCGCCGACCTCGACCACCCGGTGCTGCGGCTCGAGGGCAGCGGCCGCGGGCCGCTCGCCGATGCGCTGCGCTTCGTCGATGCGACGCCGATGGGCGAATGGACGAACCGCGGGCTCGCGAAGGTCAGCGGCAGCGGCGCGGTGGGGCTGCGGCTGGCCCTGAACCTGCCGCTCGACCACCTCGAGAACAGCACGGTGCGCGGCGCCGTCACGCTGCTCGGCAACGAGCTGCGCCTGACGCCCGACGCGCCGCAGATGAGCGCGGCGCGCGGCGTGATCGAGTTCTCCGAGAGCGGCTTCTCGGTGCGCGGCGCCAGCGCCCGGCTCTACGGCGGCGAGGCCGCGTTCAGCGGCGGCTCGCAGCCCGACGGCAGCCTGCGCTTCGAGGGCCAGGGCGTCGCCAGCGCCGAGGGCCTGCGGCAGGCGCGCGAGCTGCCGTGGCTGCCCTACCTCGCCGAGCACCTGAGCGGCCAGGCCGCCTACCAGGCGCAGGTCGGCATCGTGGGGGGCGAGCTCGAGCTCGGCATCCGCAGCACGCTCGCCGGGATGGCGGTCGAGCTGCCGGCGCCGTTCGCCAAGCCCGCCGCCGCGGTGCTGCCGCTGCGGCTGCAGATGGCGCTCGAGCCCGAGCCGCAGCCCGGCCGCGCACCGCGCGACCGGCTGCAGCTCGAGCTCGGCGGCCTGCTGCGCGCGGACTACCTGCGCGAGCTCGAGGCCGGGGGCGCGCGGGTACTGCGCGGCGGCATCGCGGTCAACGGCGCGCCGATGCCGCAGCCCGGCGCCGGCGTGGCCGCGGCGGTGCAGGTCCCGTCGCTCGACCTCGACGCCTGGCAGCGCGCCGGGCAGGGCCTGCCCGACGAGCTGTCCTCGCCGGCCGGCAGCGGCGCGCCGGGCGGTGGCGGCGACGCGCAGGAGGAGGGCGGCTACCTGCCCTCGCGGATCTCGCTGCGCAGCGACGTGCTGCTGGTCGAGGGCCGGCGCCTGTCGCGCGTGGTGGCGGGCCTGTCGTCGGACAAGGGCCTGTGGCGCAGCAGCTTCGAGGCCGAGCAGCTCGCCGGCTATGCCGAATACCGCCCGCCGCGCGCCGCCGGGGGCGGGCTCGCCGGCAAGCTCTACGCGCGGCTGGCGCGGCTGTCGCTGCCCGAGGGCGAGCAGGGCGGCGTCGAGGTGCTGCTCGACCAGCAGCCGGCGAACGTGCCGGCGCTCGACATCGTGATCGACGACTTCACCCTGGAGGGCGTGCGGCTCGGGCGCGTCGAGGTCGACGCGATCAACCGCACCACCGGCGAGATCCGCGAGTGGCGGCTCAACCGCTTCGCGGTCACGACGCCCGAGGCGCGGCTCGAGGCGAGCGGCAACTGGCTCGGCGTGCGCAGCGGCGGGGTCGCGCGGCGCCGCGCGGCGATGGACTTCCGGCTCGACGTGGACGACAGCGGCGCGCTGCTCGAGCGCTTCGGCCAGCCGGACGTGCTGCGCGGCGGCCGCGGCCACATCGGCGGACGGCTGAGTTGGGTCGGCTCGCCGCTGAGCCCGGACTACCCGACGCTCGGCGGCCAGCTCGAGGTCGAGCTCGGCAGCGGCCGCTTCCTGAAGGCCGAGCCGGGGCTGGCCAAGCTGCTCGGCGTGCTGAGCCTGCAGGCGCTGCCGCGGCGGCTCGCGCTCGACTTCCGCGACGTGTTCCAGGAGGGCTTCGCCTTCGACGCGATCCGCGGCGACGTGCGCATCGGCAGCGGCGTCGCGCACACCAACAACCTGGTGATGCGCGGCGTGCAGGCCGCGGTGCTGATGGAGGGGCGCGCCGACCTCGCGCGCGAGACGCAGGACCTGCGCGTCGTCGTGGTGCCGGAGATCAACGCCGGCACCGCCTCGCTCGCCTACGCGGCGATCAACCCGGCGGTGGGCCTGGGCACCTTCCTCGCGCAGATGTTCCTGCGCAAGCCGCTGATGCAGGCGAGCACGCGCGAGTTCCACATCAGCGGCTCCTGGGCCGACCCGCAGGTCGAGGCGGTGCGGCGCCGGCCGGGAACGCCGCTGCCGCAACTGCCCGGGACCGAGCCGCCGCCGAGCGCCGGCCGCGAGCCGCCTGCGGACGGCGGCTGAACGGCGTGCCCGCGTGCGGCGGCATGCCGATTGCCGCCCGGGAGTCGCGGGGCATTCCGGCCCCGCGAGCACGACACAGGAGACGTCATCATGAAGAGCGAGGAAAAGCGGATCGAGAACCGGCTGAAGGACGAGAAGATGGGGCGCGCGCAGGCGCAGGCGAAGCAGCAGGTCCAGGAGCAGGGCGTCAAGGGCCGGCCGGCGCAGGACATGCACAAGGCATCCGGCGAGGGCCGGCAGAAGGGCGGCAGCAAGCGCTGAGCCGAGGGGTGCCGCCGGGCGGGCCCGCGCCGGCCCGCCGGCGGGCTGCACCTGCGCGTTCCCCGGCATAGACTTCCGGGCATCCCCTCCCCGGAGTCGAACCGATGAAGATCGCCGCGCTGCAGATGGTCTCGGGCAGCTCGCCCGAGCACAACCTCGACACCGCCGAGCGCCTCGTCGCCGAGGCCGCTGCCGCAGGGGCGGCGCTGGTCGCGCTGCCCGAGTACTTCTGCTTCATGGGCCGGCGCGACACCGACAAGCTCGCGCTCGCCGAGCGGCTCGAGGCGCCCGGACCGATCCAGCGCCGGCTCGCCGACGCCGCGCGGCGCCATGGCGTCTGGGTGATCGGCGGCACGCTGCCGCTGGCCACCGACGACCCGGCGCGGGTGCGCAACAGCACGCTGGTGTTCGACCCTCAGGGTGCGCAGGTCGCGCGCTACGACAAGATCCACCTGTTCCGCTACGACCAGGGCAGCGAGCGCTACGACGAGGGCCGGGTGCTGGAGGCCGGCGCCGAGCCGGTGGCCTTCGACGCGGAGGTGGCGGGGCAGCGGCTGCGCATCGGCCTCGCGGTCTGCTACGACCTGCGCTTCCCGGAGCTGTTCCGCGCGCTGATGCGCCCGCCCTGCGACCTGCTGGTGCTGCCCTCGGCCTTCACGCACGGCACCGGCCAGGCGCACTGGGAGCTGCTGCTGCGCGCCCGCGCGGTCGAGAACCAGTGCTACGTGCTCGCGCCGGCGCAGGGCGGCGTGCACGACAGCGGGCGCCGCACCTGGGGCCACAGCCTCGTCGCCGGGCCCTGGGGCGAGCTGCTCGCGCAGCGCGAGGCCGACGGCGAGGGCGTCGTGATGGCCGAGCTCGACCCGGCGCGCCTCGCCGAGGTGCGCCGGCAGCTGCCGGCGCTGGAGCACCGGCGGCTTTGAGCGGCGACAGGGCCGCTAGGCGGCCTGCGCTGGCTGCGGCGTGCCGGGCGCGCGCCGGCCGTTGCGCCGCATGAACAGCAGGTAGAGCAGCGGCACCACGTACAGCGTCAGCACGGTCGAGAAGGCCAGCCCCCAGACGATGCTCGCCGCCACCGGCCCCCACAGCAGGCTCTTGCCGCCGAGCCCGACCGCGAGCGAGAACAGGCCGCCGATCGTCGTCGCCGAGGTGATCAGGATCGGCACCACGCGCCGCCGCGAGGCCCACACCACCGCGTGCAAGGTGCCCATGCCCCGCTGCAGCCGCTCGTTGGCGGCGTCGATCAGCACGATCGCCGAGTTCACCGCGATGCCGCTCAGCGCGATCACGCCGTAGAGCGTGTAGAGCGACAGCGGGTTACCGGTGAGCGCCAGGCCGAAGCTCACGCCGGTGAAGGCCAGCGGCACCGTCACGAGGATCATCAGCGGCTGCCAGTAGCTGACGAACTGCGTCGCGAGGATCAGGTAGATCAGGCCGACGCCGAGCGCGAACAGCATGCCCATCGCGTCCAGGCTCTCCTGGATGTCCTCGAGCTCGCCGGTGAACTCCAGGTCCACGCCGGGGTAGCGCGTGCGCATCCCTTCCCAGGCCTGCTGCACGCGCGCGTTGGCCTGCGCGGTGTTGAGCGCCGCGGGGTTGGCCTGGGGGTCGTCGAGGCCGGCCTCCACGGTGATCGTGCGGCGCAGGTTGTAGTGGCGGATGAAGCCCTTGCCCTCCTGCACCTCGGCCTGCATCAGCGCGCCGAGCCGCGTCACCTGGCCGTCGGGCAGGGTCAGCGGCGCGTCGAGCAACGCCGCCGGGTCGGGACGCATTGCGTCGCCCGCGCGCACGCGCACCTCGATGCGGTCGCCCCCCTCGCGCGTGAAGGCGACGATCTCGCCGTCGACCTGGATGCGCACGAGGCGCGCGAGCGTCTGCGCGTCGAGCCCGGCGCGGCGCACCGCCTCGTGGTCGAAGCGCAGCACCAGCTTGGGCCGCCCGGGCACGTCGTCGTCGCCGACGTCGCGCGCGCCCGGCACGCCGCGCACGATGTCCATGACCGCGTCGGTGGCGGCGCGCAGCCGCGGGTAGTCGTCGCCGCGCACCTTGATGTTGATCGGGCTGCCCTTGGGCGGGCCGCCCGACAGCTCGGTGAAGCTCTTGCGGCCGGGCCCCGGCATCGACTCGATGTCGCGGCGCATCGCCTCGATCACCTCGCCGACCTCGCGCCCCCCGGCGCCGCGCGGGTTCAGCGACACCGCCACCTGCCCGTAGGGGTCGCCGTAGACCGGCTCGGTCTGCGTGAACTTCAGTCCCGCCACCGACACCACCGAGCGCGCCTCGCCGTCCCCGCCGACCCCCTGGAGGTGGCCGCGCACCCGTTGCTCGACCGCCTGCGTCTCGGCGAGCGTCTCCTCCAGCGTCGCCGAGGAGGGCATGTCGACGTTGACGTAGAAGAGCCGCAGCGGGTCGAAGGCGAAGAACTGGACCTTCACCAGCCCCGCCGCGAAGAGCGCGCCGGCGGCCAGCGGCAGCAGCGCGGCAACGAGCAGCGAGCGCTTCGGCCGGCGCAGCACCATCGCGAGCGTGCGGCCGTACCAGAGCCGCACGCGGCGGTTGAAGGCGTTGCGCCGGCGCTGGCTCGGCGTGCGGGCGTCGAGCCGGAGGTTCAGCGCCGCGACGTGCGTCGGCAGCATCCAGAAGGCCTCGGCGAGGCTGATCAGCAGCGCCAGCGTGACGACGAAGGGGATCACGAACATGAAGGCGCCGACCAGGCCCGGCAGCAGCATCAGCGGCAGGAAGGCCGCCATCGTCGTCGCCACCGACGCGAGCACCGGCGCGAACACCTCGCGCAGGCCGTCCACCGCGGCGTCGAGCGCGCGCGCGCCGCGCTCGATGCGGTAGTAGATCGCCTCGACCACCACCACCGCGTCGTCCACCAGCATGCCCAGCGCGATGACGATGCCGAGCAGCACCGAGATGTTGAGCGTGTAGCCGAGCGCCGACAGCACCGCCACGGTGCCGGCGAGCGAGAACGGGATGCCCAGCGCGATCAGCACGCCGACGCGCCAGCCGAGGAAGGCCCAGCAGATCGCGAGCACCGTCGCCAGGCCCACCAGCGCGTTCGACTCCATCACGCCGATCGCCTCGCGCGTGGGCACCGTCTGGTCGTCGCTCAGCACCAGCTGCAACCCGCTCTCCGACAGCGTCGGGTTGTGGGTCTCGATGTAGCCGCGCAGCCGCCCGACGAGCTCCAGCGTGTGCGCGCCGGCCTTCTTCGTCACCGCGAGGCTGATCGCCGGCGCGCCGTCCATGCTCGCGTACTGCGCCGCGGGCGCGCGGGCGCGCTCGATGCGCGCGACGTCGCCGAGCCGCGCCGAGGCGCCCGGCCGCACGCGGCTCGTCACCGGCAGCGCGGCGAGGTCCTCCGGGCGCACCGAGACGCCCTGCGCGGTGACGGACCAGGCGCCGCCGCGCGTCTCCAGCGTGCCGGCGGAGGTGTCGCGCCAGAAGCCGCGGATCGCGTCGGCGACGTCGGTGGCGGAGAGGCCGCGCGCGGCGAGCGCCGCGCCGTCCGGCGTCACGAGCAGCTCCGGGTCGCGCAGGCCCGAGGCGTAGACCTGGTCGACGCCGGCGAGGCGCTCGAGGTCGAGCCGGATCTGCCGGCCCGCGGCGCGCAGCGTCTCGTCGTCGGCCTGGCCGAGCAGCATCAGCTGCGCGGTGGGGAATCCGTTGCTCGACGTGATCTCCAGGATCACCGGGTCCTCGGCCTCGGCGGGCAGCTCGATGTTGGCCTTGTTCTGCACCTCGCGGCGCAGGTCCGACAGGCGCTTGTCGAAGGTGCGCGCGTCGATCTGGCGGAAGCGCACCAGGATGCTCGAGATGTTCTCGCGGCTGTTGGAGACGACGAAGCGCACGTCCGAGACGCGCTGGATGCCGTCCTCCAGCGGGTTCGTGACGAGACGCTCGATGTCCTCGGCCGACGCGCCGGGCAGCACCGTGCTGATGTTGACCCAGTTGAAGTTGACCTCCGGGTCCTGCGCGCGCGGCATCGTCAGGTAGCTCATCGCGCCGAGCAGGATCACGACGACGAAGGCCACGTTGGCCAGCGGATGGTTGCGCAGCAGCGCCTGCAGCAGCTTCATGCGGAGCCTCCGGCGCGCCAGCGCGCCACCGTGAGGGGCTGGCCGTCGCGCAGCCGGGCCTGCCCGTCGACGACGAGCGGCGTGTCCGGCGCGAGTCCGGGCGCGGGCGCGGCGCGCCCCTCCTGGGCCTGCGGCAGCGGCACGAAGCGCGCGCGGCCGTCCTGCACGGCGAAGACGCCGAGCCGCCCGTCGCGGCGCACCAGCAGCGCCGCCGGCAGGTGCGGCCGGTCCTCCTTCCACAGCAGCCGGCCCTCGGTGCCGGGCAGCAGCGGCTGCCGCGGCGCGAGCCGCGCCTCGATGGTGCGCGCCGGCGCGCTGACGCTGCCAGCCACGCGCAGCAGCCGGGCCGGCGTGCGCCCGCCCGGCGACTCGAACACCGGCTCGGGCGCGGCGCGCAGGCTCGCGACCTCCTCGGGCGGCAGCCGCGCGCTGAGCTCGGCGCCCTCGGTCTCGGTCAGCACGAACAGCACCGTGCCGGGCGCGACGTACTCGCCGGCCTGCGCGAGCCGCTCGCTGACGCTCGCCGCGAACGGGGCGGTGACGCGGGTGCGCGCGAGCGCGCGCTCGGCGCTGGCGAGCTGGCTGCGGCTGGCGGCGAGCTCGCTGCGCGCGAGCTGCAGCTCGGTGTCGCGCTGGTTCAGCGCCTCCTTGGACAGGAAGCCCTGCGCGACGAGCTCTCGCGCGCGCTCGTGCTGCGACTCGGCGAGCGCGAGCCGGGCGCGGCCGGCCTGCACCGCGGTCGCGGCGCGTTCGCGCGCGATCCGGTAGTCGCCCGCGTCGATCTCGGCCAGCAGCGCGCCGCGCGCGACGCGCCCGCCGGCATCCACCGTCCAGCGCTCGATGCGGCCCGCGACCTCGGCGGCGACGCGCGCCTGGTTGCGCGCCACCACGGTGGCCGGGGCGCTGCGCTCGGGGCGGATCGCGATCTCGGCGAAGCGCGCGACCCGCACGGCTGGTGCGGCGGCCGTTGCGGAGCCGGCCGGCGCGGCGTCGGCCGGCGGCTGCTCGGCGGCCCCCGGGGCGGTGCAGAAGAGGAGGGCGGCACAGGCCAGCGCGGCCGGCAGGGTAGTGTTCATGCGAGGCGGGACGGAGCTGCGGGGATGCCGCTCGCCTCGGTACTGCGCGGCGGCGCGAGCCGGCGGGGCATTATCGGCCGGGCGCATGACAGCCCTCTTGCTGCCGGGGCCGCGCGGGGACGGGAAACCCCGTGCGCGGCGGGGCTCAGTCCCCCGCCTGCTCGATCACGCCGCCGCCGAGGCAGACCTCGCCGTCGTAGACCACCGCCGACTGCCCCGGCGTCACGGCCCACTGCGCGTCGTCGAAGTGCAGGGCGAAGCGGCCGTCGCCGGCGTCTTCGAAACGGCAGGCGGCGTCGGCCTGCCGGTAGCGCGTCTTCGCGGCGAGCTTCCCCGGCGCGGGCGGGCGGCCGGCGCACCAGCTCGTGTCGCCGGCCACCAGCGCGCGCGACAGCAGCCAGGGATGGTCGTGGCCCTGCACGACGCGCAGCGTGTTGGTCTCCAGCTCCTTGCGCGCGACGAACCAGGGCTCGTGCTCGCCGCCGCCGCGCGGCGCGCCTTTTTCCTTGACGCCGCCGATCCCCAGGCCCTGGCGCTGGCCGAGCGTGTAGAAGCTCAGGCCCACGTGGGTGCCGAGCTTGCGATCGCGCTCGTCCCGGATCGGTCCCGGCGTGTTGGACAGGTAGCGGTTGAGGAACTCGCGGAACGGGCGCTCGCCGATGAAGCAGATGCCGGTCGAGTCCTTCTTCTTCGCGTTCGGCAGCCCGATCTCTGCTGCAATGCGGCGCACCTCGGTCTTGTGCAGCTCTCCAACTGGGAACAGTGTCCTGGCCAGTTGTGCCTGATTGAGACGGTGCAGGAAATAGCTCTGGTCCTTGGACGCATCCAGCCCCTTGAGCAGCTGGAAACCGGCGTCGGTCTCGCGCACGCGGGCGTAGTGGCCGGTGGCGATCTTCTCGGCGCCGAGCCGCATCGCGTGGTCGAGGAAGGCCTTGAACTTGATCTCGGCGTTGCACAGCACGTCCGGGTTCGGCGTGCGCCCGGCCTGGTACTCGCGCAGGAACTCGGCGAAGACGCGGTCCTTGTACTCGGCCGCGAAGTTGACGTGCTCGATCTCGATGCCGATCACGTCGGCGACGCTGGCCGCGTCGAGGAAGTCCTGGCGGCTGGAACAGAATTCGCTGTCGTCGTCATCCTCCCAGTTCTTCATGAAGATGCCGATGACATCGTGCCCCTGCTGCTTGAGCAGCCATGCGGAGACGGCGGAATCGACGCCGCCGCTCAGGCCCACCACCACTCGCATCGCGAACCTTCCTTCTTCAGCGTTTCGTCTCGGGGTTGTAGAGGCTCGCGTCCGCCGTCACCAGCGACAGCGGATGGCGCACGCCGGCGAGGAAGTCGTCGATGCAGCGCATCAGCAGCGGGCTGCGGTGGCGCTCGGGGCAGGCGCGCAGCTCCTCGGGCGTCATCCACAGCGTGCGCACGATGCCGGCGTCGAGCGCGCGGCCCGGCTCGGGCTCGCCCGCGCTGCCGCAGTAGGCCAGGCGCAGGTAGGTGACGTCCTCGCCGGTGCTCGGGCGGATGAAGCGCGACAGGTAGACGCCGAGCAGCGCCTCGGGCGTGAAGACGCGGGCCGTCTCCTCGAGCGCCTCGCGCACCACGCCCTGCTCGGGCGACTCGCCCGGGTCGAGGTGGCCGGCCGGGTTGTTGAGCCGCAGGCCCTCGGCCGTCTCTTCTTCCACCAGCAGGAAGCGGCCGTCGCGCTCGATGATCGCCGCGACGGTGACACTGGGTTTCCAACGTTCAGACATCGCCAAATTCTAGGCGGCGTGGCCTGCCGGGGCCGGCGCGGGCTCGCGATCGCCTTGTCTGCCGCGAGCCACGGGCCGAAATTTTTTTGACCTGGTTACACAAAATCAGCTTCGCGTCATGTAACCATATTACAAAGACTTTCCGAAAAACAAGGACATTGCGGAGGAGGCTCCATGCAGATCGGCATCCCGCTCGAAACCCTGGCGGGTGAAACCCGCGTGGCCGTCACGCCCGAGACGGTGAAGAAGCTCAAGGCGCAGGGCCATGTGCTGCGCGTGCAGTCGGGCGCCGGCGTCGCCGCCAGCGTGACCGACGAGGCCTATGCGGCGGCCGGCGCCGAGATCACCGACGCGGCGGGCGCCCTGGCGTGCGAGCTGGTGCTCAAGGTGCGCGCGCCCCAGCCGCAGGAGCTCGCGCTGATGAAGCCGGGCAGCGTGCTCGTCGGCATGCTCAACCCCTTCGACGCCGAGGGCCTGCAGCGCATGGCCGCGGCGGGTCTGACTGCCTTCGCGCTCGAGGCCGCGCCGCGCACGACGCGCGCGCAGAGCATGGACGTGCTGTCCTCGCAGGCCAACGTCGCCGGCTACAAGGCGGTGATGCTCGCGGCCAACGCCTACCAGCGCTTCATGCCGATGCTGATGACGGCCGCCGGCACCGTGAAGGCCGCGCGCGTCGTGATCCTCGGCGTCGGCGTCGCGGGCCTGCAGGCGATCGCGACCGCCAAGCGGCTCGGCGCCGTGATCGAGGCCTCGGACGTGCGCCCTTCGGTGAAGGAGCAGGTCGAGTCGCTGGGTGCGAAGTTCATCGACGTGCCCTACGAGACCGCCGAGGAGCGCGAGGCCGCCGAGGGCGTCGGCGGCTACGCGCGGCCGATGCCGCCCTCCTGGCTCGAGCGCCAGAAGGTCGAGGTCGCCAAGCGCGTCGCGCAGGCCGACATCGTCATCACCACCGCGCTGATCCCGGGCCGCCCGGCGCCGGTGCTGGTGAGCGAGGAGATGGTCCGCAGCATGAAGCCCGGCTCGGTGATCGTGGACCTTGCCGCACCGCAGGGCGGCAACTGCCCGCTGACCGAGCCCGGCCGCACCGCCGTCAAGTATGGTGTCACCCTCGTGGGGGAAACGAACCTGCCCGCACTGGTCGCGGCCGACGCATCGGCCCTCTATGCGCGCAACGTGCTCGACTTCCTCAAGCTCATCCTGAACAAGGAGGGTGGGCTCCACATCGACCTGCAGGACGACATCGTCGCCGCCTGCAGGGTGACGCAACAAGGACAGGTGACCCGCAAATGAACTACTCCCCGATGAACCGCGTGATGCTGCGCGCGAAGCTGCACCGCGCCAGCGTGACCGAGGCCGACCTCCACTACGAGGGCTCCTGCGGCATCGACGAGGACCTGATGGACGCGGCCGACATGCGCGAGTACGAGCAGATCGAGCTCTACAACGTCAACAACGGCGAGCGCTTCTCGACCTACATCATCAAGGCCGCGCGCGGCTCGGGCGCGATCTCGCTCAACGGCGCGGCCGCCCGCAAGGCGCAGGTCGGCGACCTGCTGATCATCTGCACCTACGCGCCGATCAGCGAGGACCTCGCGCGCGACCACAAGCCCAAGGTGGTGCTGCTCGACGAGGGCAACCGCATCAAGGAAGTCCGCAAGCTCTGATTTCCCGAGCCCGGGCCGCTTCAGAAGAACAACCGCAACCGGAGGAGTAAACGCGATGGACGCCGTCAGTCCCGTGATCGTCAACCTGATCATCTTCGTGCTCGCGATCTACGTGGGCTACCACGTGGTTTGGACCGTCACGCCGGCGCTGCACACGCCGCTGATGGCCGTCACCAACGCGATCTCCGCGATCGTCATCGTCGGCGCGATGCTCGCCGCCGCGCTCACCGAGACGACGCTCGGCAAGACGATGGGCACGCTCGCCGTCGCGCTCGCCGCGGTCAACGTGTTCGGCGGCTTCCTCGTGACGCGCCGCATGCTCGAGATGTTCAAGAAGAAGGCCCCGAAGGCCGCCGCGCCCGCGGCGAAGCCGTCCCAGGCCGCGAAGGAGGGTGCGTAAATGTCGATGAACGTCGTCACGCTGCTCTACCTGCTGGCCAGCGTCTGCTTCATCCAGGCCCTCAAGGGCCTGAGCCACCCGACCACCTCGATCCGCGGCAACATCTTCGGCATGTCCGGCATGGCGATCGCCGTGCTGACCACCGGCGCGCTGATCGTCGAGCTCAGCGACATGAAGGCGCTCGGCACGGGCTACGTGCTCGCCGGCCTCGTGGTCGGCGGCGGCGTCGGCACGGTGATGGCGCAGCGCGTCGAGATGACCAAGATGCCCGAGCTCGTCGCCTTCATGCACAGCATGATCGGCCTCGCGGCCGTGTTCATCGCGGTCGCGGCGGTGGCCGAGCCCTGGGCCTTCGGCATCACCGGCACCGGCGAGCCGATCCCGGCCGGCAACCGGCTCGAGCTCTTCCTCGGCGCGGCGATCGGCGCGATCACCTTCAGCGGCTCGGTGATCGCCTTCGGCAAGCTCTCGGGCAAGTACAAGTTCCGCCTGTTCAAGGGCGCGCCGGTGGTGTTCCCGGGGCAGCACATGCTGAACCTGGTGCTCGGTCTCGCGACCGTCGCGCTGGGCCTGGTGTTCATGTTCACCGAGAGCTGGCCCGCGTTCTTCCTGATGCTGGCGCTGGCCTTCGTCCTCGGCGTGCTGATCATCATCCCGATCGGCGGCGCGGACATGCCGGTGGTGGTCTCGATGCTCAACAGCTACTCGGGCTGGGCGGCCGCCGGCATCGGCTTCTCGCTGAACAACTCGATGCTGATCATCGCGGGCTCGCTCGTGGGTAGTTCGGGCGCGATCCTGAGCTACATCATGTGCAAGGCGATGAACCGCTCCTTCTTCAACGTGATCCTCGGCGGCTTCGGCGGGGACACGGCGGCGGCCACCGGCGGCGCGCAGGAGCAGCGTCCCGTCAAGAGCGGCAGCGCGGATGATGCGGCCTTTATCCTCGGCAACGCCGAGACGGTGGTGATCGTCCCGGGCTACGGCCTGGCCGTCGCCCGCGCGCAGCACGCGGTAAAGGAGCTGGCCGAGAAGCTGACCCACAAGGGCATCACCGTGAAGTACGCGATCCACCCGGTCGCGGGCCGCATGCCGGGGCACATGAACGTGCTGCTGGCCGAGGCCGAGGTGCCCTACGACCAGGTCTTCGAGATGGAGGACATCAACGGCGAGTTCGGCCAGGCCGACGTCGCGATCATCCTCGGCGCCAACGACGTGGTGAACCCGGCTGCGCAGACCAAGGGCAGCCCGATCTACGGCATGCCGATCCTCGAGGCCTACAAGGCCAAGACGGTGATCGTCAACAAGCGCTCGATGGCCGCCGGCTACGCCGGCCTCGACAACGAGCTGTTCTACATGGACAAGACGATGATGGTGTTCGGCGACGCGAAGAAGGTCGTCGAGGACATGGTCAAGGCGCTCGACTGAGGCGCAGGCCGTCCGCACGAAGCCGCGGGGCAGCGATGCCGCCGCGGCTTTTTTTCTTGCGGGTTTTCCCGGGCCCGCAGCCGGGGTCCGGGGCATGGGGCTTGCCGCAAGCGGCGAGGAGGTCCGACGATGCCACAAGCCACTCTTCCCGATCCGCAAGCCCCGCAGCCCATCGAGGCGCCCGCCGCGAACCCCGGCGGCCATCCCGGCGACGAGGTGCCGCCGGGCACGCCGCAGAGCGCCGAGGACGTCTGCGGGCGCTGCGCCGGCCGCGGCTGGCTCGATGCCGGCGTCTGCCCGGACTGCGCCGGCAGCGGCCGCGTCACCGTGAACGTCGGGGACGCCTGAGCGCGGCGGCAGGCCGTAGCACCCGCGCGCTTCAGAAGCCGTAGGCGAGCGACAGCACGAACCTGTCCTTCTGCGAGATGCCGAAGCGGTTCTTGCCGCCGACGATCGCCTGCGCGCCCCACGTCAGCGGCGTCGAGGCGATCGGCTGCGAGACGCCGAGGATCAGGTGGCGGAAGCCGCTCGACACCGGTGCGTTGCCCGCGTAGCAGTCGTTGACGACGAAGGCCTCGCCGGCAGCGCAGGCACTGCCGTCGCGCGTGTCGGTCGTGCCGAGGTAGCGGCCCTCCTTCTCGTAGCTGTAGAAGCCGAGGCTGGCGGTGAACTTCAGGCTCCACGGCAGCTCGCGGGTGTAGAGCGCCGACCAGTAGGTGTCGCCCTTGTTGCCCCACACCGTGTCGCGCAGCAGCGTCTGCGCCGAGAGCGCCAGCGGCCCCCAGGACAGGCCCAGCTTGGTCTCCGGCGCATTGCTCGCCACGCCGTTGATGTAGTGGTAGTAGGTCAGCCCGGCGGTGTAGCCGAGGCCGCCGAGGCTGCCGCCGTAGCCGGCGTAGAAGTCGTTCTCGATCGACTTGTCGGTCTGGAAGTCGGTGATCGTGGCGTCCCGGTAGGAGCGGCCGAGCTGCTTGTACGAGTAGTTGATCTGCGAGCCCCAGTAGCCGGCGTAGAAGCCGCTGTCGTGCGCGAAGTCCGCGCCCCACTGCAGCACCGGCTTGTCGGACTCGGGCGCGTCGGCCAGCGCGTTGCCGAGCGGCGCGCCGTTGCCGTAGGTCGTCGTCACGCCGCGCAGGTCGTAGCGCGACACGAGGTCGACGTGGCCGCTCAGGGTGTAGGGCGCCTGCCCGTCGGCGGCACGGGCCGCGCCGCAGGCGGCGAGCAGGGTCAGGCACAGTGCGGAAGTCTTCTTCATGGTGGATGCTCCGTGGGGACGATGGGAAAAACCGGGGCGAGCCGCTCCGCCGCGCCCGCTCGTGCAGGCGCGTCGGATCGGGGAAGGAGGGCGCCGCGAGGGCGCGTCAGCTCATGAGTGGGGGGCGGCTGCTCGCGCCGCGAGGAAGGCGCGCCAGCCGCCGTGCTGCGTGATCTCCTGCGCGCCGTCGAGGCCGGCCGGCTCGCAGATGAAGCCCGGAACGCTGCTGCCGTCGGCGAGCAGCGTCTTGCCGATGCCCAGCGGCGCCGGGATGCCGGCGACGAAACTGCCGAAGTGCCGCGCCGGCAGCTCCCAGACCTCGACCTCGATCGCCGCGCCGCCCTCGGCCGCGCGCACGAGGCCGGGCCGCAGCGGCGGGCCGCCGGCGAGCGCGTGGAAGCGGTAGACCGGCGCGGTGTGCGTGCGCGCGACCAGGCGCGCGCCGCGCTGCGTCAGCTGCCAGTTCAGCGGCTGGCCTTCGAGATGCGCGCCGCAGACCGCGACGCGCACCTGGCCCGAGGGCAGCGCGGGCGCCACCTCGGCCGCCGCCGGCAGCGGCACGCCCGTGGCGCCGAGCGTCGCGGCGCGGCCCGACAGCGCCCGCTGCCAGCGCGAGGCCGCATGCAGCAGCGGCACGTCCTGGTGCGCCGGCGCGAAGAGGGTCACGCCGAAGGGCAGGCCGCCGGGCGTGAAGCCGGCCGGCACCGCGATTGCGGCGTAGTCCAGCAGGTTCATGAAGTTGGTGTAGAGCCCGAGCTCGGTGTTGCGCAGCACCGGCTCGGCGAGCATCGCCTCGATGGTCGGGTGCGTCGGCGCGGTGGGCGTCAGCACCGCATCGACCTCGTTCCACACCGCGTCGCAGGTGCGTTTGAGCGCGCGCAGCCGGTACTGCGCCGCGAAGGCGTCGGCCGCGAGCAGCCTGGCACCGCCGAGCGTGATCTCGCGCGTGACCGGGAAGACGGCCTCGGGCCGTGCGTCGATGAAGTCGCGGATCGCCTGGTAGCGCTCGGCGACCCAGGGGCCGCCGTAGAGCAGCCGCGCGGTTTCCAGGAAGGGGGCGAAGTCGATCTCGACGAGTTCGGCACCGAGGGCGCGCGCATGCCCGAGTGCCGCGTCGAAGGCCTCGGCATAGGCGGCGTCGCCGAGGAACTCCAGCTGATCGCGGCGCGGCACGCCGAGCCGGAAAGCGGCCGCGCGACCGAAGTCGAAGCCGTGCGGCTCGGCAGGGCGCGCGTAGGCGTCCGCCGCGTCGAAGCCCTGGGCGACCGAGAAGACGCGGTGCGCATCGTCGGCGGTGAGCGCGAAGATGGAAATGGTGTCGAGCGTGCGGCAGGCGGGCACGACGCCGCTCGCCGACAGCAGCCCGAGGCTGGGTTTCAATCCGACGAGGTGGTTGAAGGCGGCGGGCACGCGGCCCGAGCCGGCGGTGTCGGTGCCGAGGCTGAAGGCGACCTGCCCGAGCGAGACGCTCACCGCCGAGCCGGAGCTGGACCCGCCGGACACGTATCCGGGATCGAAGGCGTTGCGGCAGGCGCCGTAGGGCGAGCGCGTGCCGTTGAGGCCGGTGGCGAACTGGTCGAGGTTGGTCTTGCCGACGGGGATCGCGCCGGCGTCGATCAGGCGCTGCACGACGAAGGCGCTCTTTTCCGGCACGTAGGCGTAGTCCGGGCAGGCGGCGGTGGTGGAGACGCCCGCGAGGTCGATGTTGTCCTTGACCGCGAACGGGATGCCGTAGAGCGGCAGCGTCGCCGGGTCGCGGTCCGCGAGCGCCGCGGCGCGCGCCTGCAGCTCCCCGGCGGGCAGCACGCGGATCCAGGCACGGTGCGGGTCGTCGCCGATGCGGCGCAGCGCCTCGCTCACCACCTGGGCCGGCGTCACGCTGCCGGCGAGATAGGCCGCGCGCAGCGTGGCGATGTCGAAGGACAGTTCGTTCGGCTTCATGCGGCCACCTCTTCTTCCAGCGTCTCCAGCACCACCACGTCCTGCCCGGCACCGACCGCGCCGCCCTCGCGGCAGGCCACGCGCCAGACCCGTCCCGCGCAGGGCGCGGTGATGGCGAATTCCATCTTCATCGACTCGACGACGACGAGCGTCTGGCCCTCCGCCACCTCGTCGCCCTCGGCCACCAGCAGCTTCCAAACGCTGCCCGGCACGCTGCTCGCGACCGCGCGCGCGCCCTCCGGCAACTCCCCGCCCTCGGCGGCAGCCGGCGCCTCGGCCTCGCCGACGTACTCGGCATGGCCCGCGGCGCGCCAGCGCTCGCGCTCGGCGTCGAAGGCGGCCTGCTGGCGCGCCTTGAAGCCGGCGATGCTCCCGGCCTCGCGCGCCAGGAAGGCGCGGTAGTCGCCGAGGCTGAAGCGGCCCGGCTCGATGCGCAGGCGATAACGGCCGGCAGGGAAGTCGCGGCGGATCCGTTGCAACTCCTCCTGCGACACCGGGAAGAAGCGCACCTGGTCGAAGAAGCGCAGCAGCCACGGCTTGCCGGCCTCGAACTCCAGCGCGCCCTGGCGTGCGTCGCGCCAGCGGTTCCACATCTGCAGCGTGCGGCCGACGAACTGGTAGCCGCCGGGGCCTTCCATGCCGTAGACGCACATGTAGGCGCCGCCGATGCCGACCGCGTTCTCCGGCGTCCAGGTCCTCGCCGGGTTGTACTTGGTCGTCACGAGCCGGTGACGCGGGTCCAGCGGCGTCGCGACCGGCGCGCCGAGGTACACGTCGCCCAGGCCCATCACCAGGTAGCTCGCGTCGAAGACGGTGCGGTAGACCTCCTCGATCGAGTCCAGGCCGTTGATGCGGCGGATGAACTCGATGTTGCTCGGGCACCAGGGCGCGTCCGGGCGCACCGACTGCATGTACTTCTCGATCGCGAGTTTCGTCGCGGGGTCGTCCCAGGACAGCGGCAGCCAGACGGTGCGCGTCGGCACCTCGATCCGGTCCACCGCCGGCAAGGCGTGTTCGGCGGCGATCAGCTTCTTCAGCAGCTCCGCGCGGGGCAGGCGCCGGGGGTCGAAATGCAGTTGCAGCGAGCGGATGCCGGGCGTCATGTCGACGATGCCGGCCAGCCGCCCCGCATCGCGCTCGGCCTGCAGCGCCTGCATCAGCGCGTGCACGCGGAAGCGCAGCTCCAGGTCGAGCACCAGCGGCCCGTACTCGAGCAGCAGGTAGCGGTCGCCGGCCTGGCGGATTGCCATCGCGGGCAGCTCGCCTTGGGCCTCCTCGCTGTAGACCACCGGGCTCAGGGCCGAGGAGATTTCTGCCGGGGCGACGCCGGCCGGAAGCGCCGGCAGCGGCTCGGCAAGCGAGCCCACGAGCGCGTCCTGCGCGTCCTGCAGCGCCTGTGCCTCCTCGAGGCTCACGCAGCGGAAGCGCAGCGTGTCGCCGGGGCGCAGCTGGCCGAGCTTCCAGCGCTCGGCGCTGACCACCACGCCCGGGCAGACGAAGCCGCCGAGGCTCGGGCCGTCGGGACCGAGGATCACCGGCATGTCGCCGGTGAAGTCGATCGCGCCGATGGCGTAGGCGTTGTCGTGGATGTTCGAGGGGTGCAGCCCGGCCTCGCCGCCGTCGGCGCGGGCCCACTGCGGCTTCGGGCCGATCAGGCGCACGCCCGTGCGGCTGGAGTTGTAGTGCACCTCCCAGTCGGTGCCGTAGACCGACTCGATGTCCGCGGGCGTGAAGAAGTCGGGCGCGCCGTGCGGGCCGTAGAGCACCGCGATGTCCCAGTGCTTCTTCAGTTCCGGGCGCAGCGCGGGCGCGAGCGCGGCCTGCGGCTCGCCGGCCGTCTCGTTCGCGAAGTGCAGCAGGTCGCCGCAGCGCAGCGTGCGGCCGGCATGGCCGCCGAACTGGCCGAGCGTGAAGGTGGAGCGGCTGCCGAGGTAGTGCGGCAGGTCGAGCCCGCCGCGCACCGCGAGGTAGCTGCGCGCGCCGGCGCCGCCGACCGCGCCGAGTTTCAAGGTGCTGCCCGCCGCGATCTGCCGGGCTTCGTACAGCGGGAAGGGCCGCCCGTCGAGCGTCGCGAGCATCGGCGCGCCGGTCAGCACGACCACCGCGTCGGAATGAAAACGCAGCGTCGGGCCGCTGAGCGTGCATTCGAGCGTCGCGGCCTCCAGGGCGTTGCCCACCAGCCGGTTCGCGAGCCGGTGCGCGAGCTCGTCCATCGGGCCCGAGGGGGGCACGCCCACGTCCCAGTAGCCGATGCGGCCGGGCCAGTCCTGCACCGTGGTCTGCACGCCCGCCTCCAGCACCTCGAACGCGCGCGGCTTCCATTGGATGCCGCCGAGCGTGCTCGTGAGGACCTTGCCCAGCCTGAAGCTCTCGTGGCCGGCGAGCGCGCGCAGGTAGCGCAGGTTGGTCTCGATGCCGGCGAGGCGCGTCGCGGCGAGCGCGGCCTGCAGCTTCGCGACGGCCTCTTCGCGCGTGTCGGCGGTGACGATCAGCTTGGCGATCATCGGGTCGTAGTGCGGCGGCACCTCGCTGCCGGTCTCGACCCAGGTTTCGATCCGCGCATCCTGCGGGAACGCCACCTCGGTGAGCAGGCCGGCGCAGGGCTGGAAGTTGCGCGCCGGGTCCTCGGCGTAGAGCCGCACCTGGATCGAGGCGCCGCGCGGCACGGGCGCAGTCAGCTCGAAGCAGTCGCCGCGCGCGAGGCGCACCATCCACTCCACAAGGTCGATGCCGGTGACCTGCTCGGTCACGCCGTGTTCCACTTGCAGCCGCGTGTTCACCTCCAGGAAGTAGAAGGCGCCGCTCGCCGCATCGAGCACGAACTCCACCGTGCCGGCCGAGCGGTAGCTCACCGCCTGACCGAGACGGACAGCAGCGTCGAGCAGCGCGCGGCGTGTGTCGGCAGCGAGATGCGGCGCGGGCGTCTCCTCGATCACCTTCTGGTTGCGCCGCTGCGCGGAGCAGTCGCGCTCGCCGAGGGCCACCACTTGGCCGCGTCCGTCGCCGAAGAGCTGCACCTCGATGTGGCGCGCCTGCTCGACGAACTTCTCGAGGAACAGGCCCGCGTCCTTGAAGTTGGCGCGCGCAAGCCGCTCGACCGCCTCCCAGGCGGCGTCGAGCTCGGCCTCGCTCCTCACCAGCCGCATGCCGATGCCGCCGCCGCCGGCGGTGCTCTTGAGCATCACCGGATAGCCGATGCGCGTGGCCTCGCGCCGGGCCTCGGCCGCGTCGGCGAGCAGGCCGCTGCCCGGCAGCAGCGGCACGCCATGCGCCTGCGCGAGCTCGCGCGCGGTGTGCTTCAGGCCGAAGGCGCGCATCTGCGCCGGGGTCGGGCCGACGAAGGCGATGCCGGCCTCCTCGCAGGCCTGCGCGAAGCCGGGGTTCTCCGACAGAAAGCCGTAGCCGGGATGGATCGCGCCGGCACCGGTCTCCTTGGCGGCGGCGAGGATGCGCTCGGCGTCGAGGTAGCTTTGCACCGCCGGGGCCGGGCCGATGCAGACGGCTTCGTCGGCGAGGGCGACGTGGCGCGAGTCGGCGTCCGCCTCGGAATAGACCGCCACGGATTTCAGGCCGAGCGAGCGGAGCGTGCGGATGATGCGGCAGGCGATGGCGCCGCGGTTGGCGATCAGGACGGTGTCGAACATGGGGCGGCCTCGTTGGGCGCTGGCGGGTCGTCCCGCCCGGGAGTTCGATCGCGGCCGGGTCGTCCCGGCCGGCCGGCATTTAGGTGCCGGGTGAGGAGGCCTTCTTCTTCAGGCGGCGTTCCACAGCAGGAAGCGCGCGGGCGTCGGGTTGTAGGCGTTGCAGGGGTTGTTGAGCTGCGGGCAGTTCGACACCAGCATCAACAGGTTCATCTCGGCGCGCAGCTCGACGTACTTGCCCGGCGCCGACACGCCGTCGGCGAACTGCAGCCCGCCCTCGGGCGTCACCGGGACGTTCATGAAGAAGTTGACGTTGGGCACCAGGTCGCGCTTGCCCAGGCCGATGTCGGCGTGCTGGAGGGCCAGCAGGTAGTTGTCGCGGCAGCTGTGCATGAACTTCTTCTGCAGCGCGTAGCGCACCGTGTTGCTCTCGGCCGCGCAGGCGCCACCGAGCGTGTCGTGGCGCCCGCAGGTGTCGGCGACGATGGTCAGCATCGGGCGGCCCTCGCTGGAGACCAGCACCGAGCCGGTGGTCAGGTAGATGCCGCCCTGGCGCAGCATCGTGTCGGTGGCGCTGTAGTGCTCGGCCGGCTCGTCGCGGTTGTAGAAGATCACGTCGACGGCCTGGTTGCCCTCCAGGTCGACGATGCGCAGCGTCTGGCCTTTTTCGATTGCCAGCAGATAGGGCTCGCCGGCGGGCAGGGTGTGGTCGTGCACGGCATCGAGCGGGTCGAGCGTGCTCTCGTGCAGGCGCATGGCGGCGGCGGTGGTCATCGCGGTCGTCTCCATCACAGGTAGAGCAGGTCGGCGTTGTGGATCGCGCGCGCGTTCTCCGGACGGAAGCGGCGGCAGAAGTCGTTGGCCGGCGCCGGTCCCGAGCGCCAGGCGGCCAGCCCCACCTTCTTCGGCGCGTAGGTCGGCGAGGGGTCGAGCGGATGCGGGGCCGTCGAGAAAGCGATCAGCGTGTCCATCTCGAAGCGCAACTCGACCTCGCTGAAGGCGTCGGCGTGGCCGGGCACGAAATGAAAACGCCCTTCCTCATCGACCGTGACCTTGGAGAAGAAGTTGACCGGCGCGATCAGGTCGCGTTTGCTCAGGCCGTGCTTGCCGATCTCGATCAGCAGGCCGTCCTTGCCGCTGCGGTACATCGCATTGCGATGCGTCTGGAAGGGCCGCGTGCCGTACTGCTGCGCGAGCCGCTCGGCGTCGAGCAGACCCCCGAGCGGGTCGTGCCAGCCGACCGTGTCGCGGGTGATCGACGCGAGCGCGCGCCCCATGTCGCTCATCAGCACGTGGCCGCGCGTGTAGTGCGCGGTGTGCTGCGCCTTGAGCGAGTCGGGCATGCAGTAGCGCTCGAGCTTCTCGCGCGCCGAATAGAGCACCATGCCGAGGTTCGCGCCGGCCTCGAGCGCGACCATGCGCAGCCGGCTGCCGCGCGGCATCACGGCCGACCAGTGGCCGCCGCCGGGCACGATCTCGCTCCACATCACGCGCGCGGGCTCGAGCTCGGGCGCGAAGCGCTGCCAGTGCGCCACCGCGTCCACGGGTTCGGCGGGGGAGGGGTTGTCGGGGGTGTCGAGCCAGGTTTCCATGTCGGGGACTCCAGGGAGTGGCGCGTCAGAGGCCGGCGCCGTCGGCCTGGGCGCTGAGCTTCTCCAGCAGTTCCAGGTCGGTCTTCATGCCGGAGGTGTCGCGGATGCGGTCGAGGATGGTCTTCTTGAGGGCCAGGAACTCGGGCGCGAGCTTCATGTCCTGCGTGCGGCGCGCGGGCAGCGGCACCTCGTGGATGCTGTCGATGCGGCCCGGGCGCGGCGCCATCAGCACGACGCGGTGGCCGAGGTAGATCGCCTCCTCGACGTCGTGCGTGACGAAGACGATGGTGCTCTTCTCCTGGCGGTGCACGTGCGCGATCAGGTCGTGCATCACCTCGCGCGTCTGCGCGTCGAGCGCGCCGAAGGGCTCGTCCATCAGCACGATCGGCGGTCGGCTCATCAGCGCACGCGCGATCGCCACGCGCTGCTGCATGCCGCCGCTCAGCTGGTTCGGGTAGGCGTTCGCGACCGCGGTCAGGCCCATCAGCCGCAGCAGCGCGTCGGCGCGGCCGGCGGCGGCCTCCACATCCGCGCTGGTGCGGTCCCGCGTGTGCGCCTTGAGCTGGCGCGTGAAGCGGATGTTGTCGAGCACGGTGAGCCAGGGGTAGAGGCTGTAGTGCTGGAACACCATCGCGCGATCGGGCCCGGGGCCGCTCACCGGCCGGCCGTCCACGTTCAGCCCGCCGCGGCTGTAGGTCTCCAGCCCCGCGATCGTGCGCAGCAGCGTGGACTTGCCGCAGCCCGAGGCGCCGACGAGCGTGACGAACTCGTTGCCGCGCACCTGCAGGTTCACGTCCTGCAGGGCCGGGGCGTCCGAGCCGGGGTAGAACTTCCACAGCCCGCTGCATTCGATCAGCGCGGAGCCGGCGGCGGCCGGCGCGCCATCGCGCTGCAGCAGCGCGGCCGATGTGCTCATGTCCATCTCAGTGCCGTCCTTTCAGCCAGGGGAACGCGCGGCGGTGCGCGAAGCGGAACGCCTGGTCGATCGCGAGGCCGATCAGGCCGATCAGCAGGATGCCGGCGAAGATCTTGTCGGTCTGCAGGAAGCGCTGCGCCTTCAGGATCGCGAAGCCGAGGCCCGAGTTCGCCGCGACCAGCTCGGCGACGACGAGGTAGGTCCAGGCCCAGCCCATCGTGATGCGCAGCGTGTCGAGCAGCGCCGGCTTGGCCGAGGGCACGATCACGCGCTCGACGATCTCGGTGCGCGTCGCGCCCATCGTCTGCGCGGCCTCGATCTGCGCCATCGGCACGCGCCGCACGTCCTCGGCCACCATCAGCACCATCTGGAAGAAGGTGCCGAGGAAGATGATCGCCACCTTCGCGCCCTCGTCGATGCCGACCCACAGCATCACGAGCGGGATGAAGGCCACCGCCGGCATGTAGCGGATGAAGTCGGTCAGCGGCTCCAAGAGCGCCTGCACCGCGCGCCAGGTGCCGATGAAGAGGCCCAGCGGCAGCGCGATCAGTGCCGACAACGCCCAGCCCGAGACGACGCGCATCACGCTGATCGCGGTGTCGCCGAGCAGGTCGTCGTCGAAGGCCCAGCCGCGCAGGCGCTCGAGCACCTTGCCCGGGCCCGGCAGGAACACCGGGTCGACCTGGCCGAGCGCGGCGAGCAGCGCCCAGGCGAGGAGCGGCAGCAGGAGGCCCGCGATCGCGAGCGCCCAGTACAGGCGCTGCGGAATGGCTTGGCGGATCGCCAGCATCACGGCCTCACTTCAGCGCTTCGAGCAGCAGCGAGCCGTCGAGGCCGCGCGCCGCGTCGGGCCGGGCGTCGATGAGCTTGTGCTGCAGCAGGAAGTCGCTGATCGTCGGCGCCACGGCGGCGAGCGAGGTGGGCTGCTTGGCGTCGAACGCGGCCCGGTTGGCGGCGACGTCGAAGAAGCGGGTGCCGGGCAGGAAGACCTTGTACTCGGCGGGCGACAGGCTCACGACCTTGGCCATGATCTTCGCCGCCTCGTCGGGCTGCTTGCGGATGAACTCCTCGGTGTCGAACCAGGCGCGGATCATGCCGACGAGATCGCGGCGCTTGGTCTGGATCGCCTTCTCCTGCGCGACGAGCAGGTCGGGGACCAGGCCGGGCAGGTCCTTGGACGTGAACAGCGCGCGGCCCTTGCCGCTCTGCTGGATCTGGTGCACCCAGGGGTTCCAGACCACCGCGGCGTCCACGCGGCCGGTCATGAAGGCGGCGGCCGCGTCGCCGGCCGACAGGTTGACGATCTTCACGTCGGCGGGCTTCATGCCGTTCTGCGCCAGCGCCATCGCGAGCACGAAGTGCGAGATGCTGTACTGCTCGAGCGCGACGCTCTTGCCCTTGAGCTCGGCGAAGGACTTGATCTTCGGGCTCACCATCAGCGCGTCGTTGCCGGCCGAGTTGTCGTTGACGAGCACGGCCTTGAGCGGCAGGCCCTTGGCGAGCGGGCCCATCGTGTCGGACCAGGTCTGCGAGTTCGCGTCGAGCTGGCCCGAGGACAGCGCCGCGATCGAGTCGGTGTAGTTGGCGAACCAGACGAGCTTGACGTCGGCGCCGTGCTTCTTGAAGAAGCCCTTCTCCTGCGCGACGTACCAGGCGACCCAGCCCGGCCAGTCGGAGACGCCGACGCGCACTTCGGCCGCGGCCGGCAGCGGCGCCGCTGCGGCGAAGGCGAGGGCGGTGCCGGCCAGCACCGCGCGGGGGGACAGGCTCCGGATGAGGGATTGCAGAACTCGACGCATGACAGGCTCCAGAACTGAGGACAAAGGCGAGAGGGCACTTCTGTCGAAGCGGACCTCCCGGGCTTTTGTCCCGCCGTGGAGCCTGCGCCGGTGAAACGGCCGCCGCAGGCCGATGGCTCTCGGACCAGTCGCCCTGCCGTCGTCGCTCATTGCACGACGCGCAGAACCGGAACCCTAGCCATCCTTCGAAGAAACGGTTCGTGCCCGTCCCTCTCGCCGACCTTTATCGCAAGGCCGATGCCAGGGCCCGGGCAGGCCGTTCCGGGAGCGGGGACGCGGCTGCGGCACCAGCAAGGTGCGTTTCACGCGTCCCTGGTGCCTTCTCGGGCCTCTTCGTGGTGCATCCGCATACGGGGTGAACTAAGGCCCGTCATCAATTGAGCCAAACGACGGCGGCAGCCAAATGGATAGCGCCGAG
>NZ_QXMG01000016.1 GCF_003569765.1 Caldimonas tepidiphila
GGCTATTACACCCAAACCCCCGGTCGCCATTTGGCGGTCGGGGGTTTTGCTTTTGGGGCGCAGAAACCTCGCTTCCGGACGCGTCAGGCGGCGCATTCCTCGACCTCCCGTGTCCCGCGCCTGGGCCGCGGGAGCAACGCATGCCGCATGTTCTTCCGGCCGTCCGGCACGCCCTACGGCCTCGTGCGCCGTCCCAGCGGGCAAGCACCTCGCTTACCACTGAGCAGCACCCCCATTCGCCCTCCCTGGGCACCTGCCTTGCACCAAGCGCTGCGTCCGCAACAAGGAGCAAGACATGCAAGCGACGCACGTTCCTTCGGTCAGCGTGCTGATGCCGACCTACGAGCAGGCCGCCTTCATCCGGCGCGCGCTCGACAGCCTGCAGGCACAGACGCTGGCCGACTGGGAACTGCTCGTCGTCGATGCGAGCCACAGCGACACGACCGCGGAGGCCGTGCAGCCGTGGCTGCAGGACCCGCGCATCCGCTACCTGCGTATCCCGGAGAACGGCCTCGGCCATGCGCTGAACCACGGCCTCGCACAGGCGCAGGCCCCGCTCGTCGCCTACCTGCCGAGCGACGACGTCTACTACCGAGACCACCTGCAAAGCCTCAAGGAGCTGCTCGACTCGCAGCCGCAGGCAGTGCTCGCCCATTCCGGGGTGCGTCACCACTACAACCGTGAGGTGCCGGACCGGCCGCCCAGCCAGCCGCTGCAGCTGGTGCAGTGCATGCATCGCCGCACCGACCTGCGCTGGATCGAGCGGGAGGAGATCGAATCCGACGACCTGGAGCGGCTGTACTGGGCGCGCCTGCGCGAGACAGGCGAGTTCCTGGGCAGCGGGCGTGTGAGCTGCGAATGGGTGGACCATCCGATGCAGCGCCACAAGCTGATGCAGGAGCCGATCGGCGGCATCAATCCCTTCCGACTCCACTACCGCGTCCGCACGCCGCTGCGCTTCCACACCACGGTCGGCAACCTGATCGACGAGCCGCGCCAGTACCGGCGCCTGCGCGAGCGTGCCGACACCCCTCCGGCGCAAGAGCGCTTGCGCATCCTGCTCGTCGGCGAGCTGGCCTACAACGCCGACCGCGTGCTCGCGCTCGAGGAGCAGGGGCACGAGCTGCATGGCCTGTGGATGCGCGAGCCGTACTGGTACAACACCGTCGGTCCGCTGCCCTTCGGCCACGTGCGCGACCTGCCGCGCGACGACTGGCGGCGCGCGTTGCGCGAACTGAAGCCCGACCTGATCTACGCGCTGCTGAACTGGCAAGCCGTGCCCTTCGCGCACGAGGTGATGAGCGCCGCGGGCGAGGTGCCTTTCGTCTGGCATTTCAAGGAAGGGCCCTTCATCTGCCTTGAAAAGGGCACCTGGCCGCAGCTGGTCGACCTGCACCGCCGCGCCGACGGGCAGATCTTCAGCAGCCCGGAGATGCGCGACTGGTTCGACACCGTCGTCCCGGGCCTGTCGGCCCATCGTCCGACCCATGTGCTCGACGGCGACCTGCCCAAGCGCGACTGGTTCGAGGGCCCGTTCAGCCTGCGGCTGTCTGCCGCGGACGGCGAAATCCACACCGTGGTGCCGGGGCGGCCGATCGGGCTGCATCCACCCGATGTCGCAGCGCTCGCCGAGCGCGGCATCCACCTGCACTTCTACGGCGACTTCACGCACGGGCAGTGGCGGCAGTGGATCGAGAAGACGCGCACGCTGGCGCCGCGGCACCTGCACCTGCATGCCAACGTCGACCAGTCGCGCTGGGTCGAGGAGTTCTCCCGGTACGACGCGGGATGGCTGCATTCCTTCCGCAGCGTCAACGAGGGGGAGCTGCGGCGCGCCAACTGGGACGACCTCAACTACCCGGCGCGCATGGCGACGCTCGCGGTGGCCGGCCTGCCGATGATCCAGCAGGCCAACCCGGGCTCGATCGTCGCGACGCAGACGCTCTGCGAGCGACTCGGCACCGGCGTGCTCTACCGGGACTTCGACGACCTGGCGCAGACGCTGCGCGACGCGGCGCGCATGAAGGAACTGCAGCAGCGCGTGCAGGCGCAGCGCCACCTCTTCAGCTTCGACCACCATGTCCCGGCGCTGGTGGACTTCTTCCGCACCGTCATCGCCGGGAAGGGCGCCTGAAGAGGGGAGCTCAGGCCGCCGACAGGCGCTCGAGCTGCGCGGGCGTGTCCGGCGCCCCCATGCGGCGTGCCGCGTCGGCCACGCTCACGCCGTTGGCATCGCAGGCGCCGACGTCCGCGCCGTGGGCGACCAGCAGTTCGACGATCCCGGTGCGGTTGAACATCGCGGCGAGCATCAGGGCCGTCTTGCCATCGGGCGAGGCGCCCTCGACATCGGCGCCGTGCTCGAGCAGCAGCCGGACCATCGGCGCGTCGCCCTTGTAGGCGGCGGCCGCGATCGGTGTCTGGCCGTGATCGTTGCGAATCTCCGGATCGGCGCCATGGACCAGCAGCACGCGCGCGGCCTCGAGGTGGCCGTTGTAGCTGGCGAGCATCAGCAGGCTGTCGCCCTTGTGGTTGCAGAGGTTCGGGGGAAGGCCGCGCTCGAGCAGCGGGCCGAGCCGGCCGGCGTCCCCGTTGCGCGCGAGCTGGAACACGGCCTGCGCGAACTCGAGGGTCTCGGCGTCCGGCGTTGCGGGAAGCTCGGGCACGTCGTGTCGTCGGCTGTCTTGCATGAAGGGCTCCGTGAGCGTGAACTGCCGGAAACCGGGCCTGCGGGCGCCCGGTGCAAAGGGAGGCAGGAGCGATCTTTCCGGAACGCGGCACTCCGCGAGCGACGGGTTCCGGACTCCGGGCAAACGGCGCGCCTTCGCGCCGGCTCCGGGGCCTGCGCGCTTCAGGATGCCGCCGCCGCTCCCCGCAACTCATGCGAGCGCAGCCGCGCGAAGGCGAGCGCCAGCACGAGCAGGCCGAGCGCGCCGGCGGCGATCACCGGCGCGGTGCCGAGCCGTTCGACCAGCAGGGCGGCGGTGGCGACGCCGGCCGACTGGCCGAGGAAGAAGCAGGACGCGAAGGCGGAGACCGCCGCGCCGCGCCGCTCGGGCCGCATCTGCGTGGCATTGACCTGCAGCGTGTTGTGCAGCATGTAGAAGCCGAGCCCGGCCCCGAAGCAGCCGGGAACCGCCCACTCCCACGCGGGGGCATGGCCGACCAGCAGCAGCGAGGCGGCCATCACGACGCCGCCCCAGCCCGCCAGCCCGACCTCGCCCAGGCCCGCGACGAGGCGCTGCGACCCGAGCGCGAAGGCGAAGCCGCCGAAGCCGAACAGCATCACCACCGTGCCGGCGAGCGACAGCGAGAGCCCGAAGGCATCGTGCAGGTGCGAGGCGAGGAAGGCGAAGGGGCCGTAGAGCAGCATGCCCTCGAGGAACACGCAGACCAGGACCACGCGCGCCCAGCGTCCCGCCAGCACATGGCCGAAGTCCGACGCGATGCGGCCCAGCGCCGAGCCGCTGCCGCGCCGCGTCGCCCTGGCCTGCGCGGGCAGGCGGCGGTTCAGCGCGAACAGCGCGAAGGCGATCGCGGCGAACAGCGCGGCCAGCAGCAGGTAGGGGGCGCGCCAGCTCAAGTGGTCCGCCGCGAAGCCGCCCATCCACACCCCGGCCGAGACGCCGAGGATCTGTCCGATCAGGAAGCGGGCCAGCACCGGCTGGCGCTCCTCGTAGCGCACCACGTCGCCGATCCAGGCCATCGCCAGCGGGATCAGCGCCGCGGCGGTGATGCCCGACAGCGCGCGCAGCAGCCGCAGCAGCGTGAAGTCCGTCGCGAGGCCGCACAGCAGCGTGCTGATCGCGCAGGCCGCGCTGCACCAGGCCACCACCCGGTACTTGCCGTAGCGGTCGCCGAGCGGGCCGAAGAACAGCTGCGCCAGCCCGTAGGCGATCGCGAACAGGCTGGTGACCTGGGCCGCCTGGCCCAGCGTGACCGAGAACTCGGCGCCGAGTTGCGGCAGCAGCGCGTCGTTGAGCCGCTGCGACACGCCGCTGCCGAAGGCCGCGAGCGCGAGGCAGACGATCGAGCCTGCGGGCACGCGGGGCGGATCGGCCGGGGCGGAGGGAGCGGAGGGGACCGGCGCCGGTGCGGCGCGCTGCGGGTGCGGGGACTGCATCTGGAGAAGGGGGGGACGCTGCGGTGCCGGCGCAATCCTTGTGCGACTGCGGCGCGGCCCCGGCAGGGCTTCGGAAGACGGGCGGCGAGTGTAAGCCGCTGCCCCGATCCGTGCAGCGGGATGCGGCGGAGTGCGCGGCCGGCCGGTGGCAGGCGCGCGCGGGCAGGGGCGCACCCCTTGCGGTCCGCGGTGCTGCGGTATCACGATTGCTGGGTGCAAGAGGTCCTTGCCGCAGGAGAACCGACGATGGGAATGACGACCGACTACGAGACGCGGGAGCCCCCGCGCGCCGAGATCGATGCGCTGCAGGAGCCGACGGTGATCGAGTTCGGCACCGCCTGGTGCGGCTTCTGCCGTGCCGTGCAGCCGCTGATCGCCGAGGCCTTCGCCGCCCACCCGGACGTGCGCCACCTGAAGATCGAGGACGGCAGCGGCCGGCCCCTCGGGCGCTCGTTCCGCGTGAAGCTCTGGCCGACGCTGATCTTCATGAAGCAGGGTCAGGAGGTCGCGCGCCTGGTGCGGCCGGGCGACGCCGGCGCGATCGGGCAGGCACTCGCGCAGATCGACCCGCGCTGACGGGGCGGCGCCCGCCGGTCGGCCCGCTCAGCTCACCGTCGTCTCCGGCACCCGCCGGGGCGCGGCGGGCCCCGCATCCTGCGCCTCGTGCTCGCACCACCAGCGCTCCACCGCGGCCCGCGCGGCCGCATCCAGGCGCAGCCCGAGCTTGGTGCGCCGCCACAGCACGTCCTCGGCGCGGCGCGCGAACTCGTGGCGCCGCAGGTAGCGCAGTTCCGCCTCGCGCACGCCGGGGGCGACCTCGCGGCCCAGGCCAACCTCCTGCAGCAGCAGCGCCACCCGGCTGCCGTAGCGCTGGGCCCAGCCCTGCAGCAGCGGCGCCGGCAGCTCGGGATGCGCCTGCAGCAGCGCCGCGGCGAAGCGCGCGAGGTCCGCGTCGGGACGCTGGGGCTCGCCGATCCAGGCCCGGAAGTCGCCGCCGGGCAGCAGCGCGTCGCGGGTCCAGGCCGGCCGGCGCACGCCCAGCGCCGCGCACAGGCGCCCGGCCGCATCCTCGGCGAGCCGGCGGTAGGTCGTGAGCTTGCCGCCCCAGACGTTGAGCAGCGGCGCACCGGCATGCACCTCCATCTCCAGCAGGTAGTCGCGGCTCACCGCCTGGGCCGGGGCGCCGGGCTCGTCGAGCAGCGGCCGCACGCCCGAGAAGCTCCAGGCCACGTCGGCGGGCCGCACCGGGCGCGCGAAGCAGCGGCTGGCATGGTGGCAGAGGTAGTCCAGCTCCCCGGCATCGAGGCGCACCGCCTCGCCCGGCCCGCCCTGGTGTTCGACGTCGGTGGTGCCGATCAGCGTCCAGGCCTGCTCGTAGGGCAGCGCGAAGAGGACGCGCCGGTCGGGGTTCTGGAACAGGTAGGCGTGGCCGTGGTCGAACAGCCGCGGCACCACGATGTGGCTGCCGCGCACCAGCCGCAGCCCGCGCGCCGGGGGCAGCGAGGCCTGCTCGGCGAGGAACTGCCGCGCCCAGGGGCCGGCCGCGTTGACGAGGGCGCGGGCGGCGAGCGACACCGTGCGCCCGTCGGCGTGGCGCAGCCGGGCCTGCCATGCGCCGCCCACGCAGGCGACGCGCTCGCAGCGGCAGTAGTTCAGCACCCGCGCGCCGCGCGCCGCCGCGTCCACCGCGTTCAGCACGACGAGCCGCGCGTCGTCGGTCCAGACGTCCGAGTACGCGAAGCCCCGCTCGAAGCGGCGCTGCAGCGGCGCGCCGGCCGGGTGCCGGCGCAGGTCGATGCCTTCGGACGCCGGCAGCAGCTCGCGCCGCGCGAGGTGGTCGTAGAGGAAGAGCCCGGCGCGGATCATCCAGGCCGGACGCATCGCGGGCTCGTGCGGCATCACGAAGCGCAGCGGCCGCATCAGGTGCGGCGCGCTGCGCAGCAGCACCTCGCGCTCGGCCAGCGCCTTGCGCACGAGCCCGAGCTCGCCGTGCTCGAGGTAGCGCAGCCCGCCATGGATCAGCTTGCTGGACGCCGACGAGGTGTGCCGCGCGAGGTCGTCCTGCTCGCACAGCACGACCGACAGGCCGCGCCCGGCGAGGTCGCGCGCGATGCCGCATCCGTTGATGCCGCCGCCGACGACCAGCACGTCGCAGGACAGGCCGTCTGAGCCCGACGCCGGCAGCCCGGCGAGCAGGTGCGGGGACGGGAGCTCGGTCACGGGAGGCGTGCTCCGGCAGGCGCGAAGGATGCCGCCACGGCGACCCTGCGCGCTGCGCCGGTCGTGCGGCTCAGACCGCGCGGTCGAGGCGTCGGCGCAGCCTCGTATCCAGCGGGCGGCAGACCGAGAGCAGCAGCCATCCCCCCGCGTAGACCATGTTGATCACCGGCAGCACCGAGAACAGCATGCCGGCCAGCATCGGCGCGCCCTGCTGCCGGGCCTCCATCCAGCTCGCCCCGGCGGAGACCAGCAGCGGCAGCAGGTAGAACAGCAGGAAAAAACCGGTGTCGGGCATCGCGTTCCTCGCATTCCTGGACGGTTTCCCGGGACGGCCTGCCGACGCATCGCGGTGCAGGGCACTGCGCGCGACGGGCGGCTTCACGCCCTCAGGTATGCGCCTGCCGATACTCGAGCGGCAATCCGGGGTTTCCCACCGCCCCCGGACCCGGGGGGCGGGACGGGAGGGGCCGGCCCGCCCGCGGCCCCTCGTGCCGCCCCGGCCTCGGCGGGCGTACTACAGTCGGGATCCCGCCGCGGTCGACGGCCGCGGCATCGCTCCTTCCCCACCCATCCATGACGTCCAGCACGACCCCATCCGCCTCCGACTGGCCGCTGCGTCCCGAGCGCGACGATCCCCGGCCGCTCGTGATCCACCACGGCCCCCGCTGCTCCGACGGCTTCGCCGCGGCGCTCGCCGCGCACGAGTTCTTCGGCGAGCGCGCCGAATACCAGCCCTTCGATCACGGCCGCGAGCCGCCGGATGTCGAGGGCCGGGCGGTCTACATCCTGGACTTCGCCTTCGGCCCGGAGACGATGCGGCGCCTGGACGCGCAGGCGCACAAGCTCGTGCTGCTGGACCATCACCGCAGCGCCGCCGACCGGCTCCACGGCTTCCGCTGCTGCGGCCGCGGCCTGCTGCACTTCGACCTGGAGAAGTCCGGCGCGCGGCTGGCCTGGGAGTACTTCCACCCGCAGCGGCCGCTGCCCGCGCTGGTGAAGTACGTGGAGGACCGTGACCTCTGGCGCTGGGCCTTCCCGGAGAGCGCGGGCTTTCTCGCAGCGCTCGACATGGAGCCGCTCGACTTCGGCCGCTGGGCCGAGATCCTGCGCTTCGACGCGGCGCAGCTCGAGGCCTTCGCCGCGCGCGGCCGGGCGATGGACGAGAAGTTCCGGCGGCTCGCGCGCGACATCGCCGAGGCCGCCGCGCCGCTCGTCTTCAACGGGCAGGCGGGCCTGATGGTCAACTCACCGCCCGCCTTCCACAGCGAGGTGGGCCACCTGCTCGCCGAGCGCTGCGGCAGCTTCGGGCTGATGTGGTGCGTCGACGGCGCCGGGCAGGTGAAGGCCGGCCTGCGCTCGATCGGCGCCTTCGACACCATCCCGCTCGCCGAGAGCCTGGGCGGCGGCGGGCACCCCAACGCGAGCGGCTTCCGCATGCCCGTGCAGCGGCTGCCGCAACTGCTGTCGGGCCGCTTCGATGCATCGCCCGAGTCTGCCTGAGGCCGGGATTCCCGCCGGGGGCGGCGGGCTGCCGGAGCCGGAGCGCAGCCAGGCCCTTGCCACCAGCGCGCCGCTGCCGGACGCCACTGCGCGCGCGATCGACCCGGAGGCGCTGAGCCTGCAGGAGCTGGAGGCGCTGATGCAGCCCCTCGCGGCGTCCGACCCGCTCGTGCGGGCCTACATGCGCCGCATGCAGGCACTGCTGCAGCGGCGCGCCGAGCTGCTGCGCAGCCTGCTGGCCTTGCGCGCCCAGGGCCGCGTCGCGTTCGTGGACCTGGAGGCGACCTGCTACCGCGACCGCGAGGAATCGAAGCGGCTGCCGCGCGAGATCCTCGAGATCGGCCTCGCGGTGCTCGACTGCGGCTCGCTGCAAGTGGTCGAGCGGCTGCAGCTGCACGTGCGGCCCGCCGACCCGCGCTCCTACGTGAGCGCCTACTGCACGGAGCTGACCGGCATCCGGCCCGAGCAGGTGGCGCAGGCGCCGGGCTTCGCCGAGTGCATGCAGGCGGTGCGGAAGCTGCACGCGCGCCACCGCTGGACGAGCTGGGGCTCCTACGGCGACTTCGACCGGCAGCAGCTGGCGCAGCAGGCGCTGGCCAGCGGCTGCGAGAACCCCTTCTCGGCATGGACCCACGTGGACGTGAAGGACATCGCCGGTGCGTACTTCGGATTCGGGCGCAAGGGCCCCGGGCTGGCGCGGGCGGTGGCGATGGCCGGGCTCGCGTTCGACGGGCGCCAGCACAGCGGGCTCGACGACGCCTGCAACACCGCCTCCCTGGTGGCCGCGATGCTGCGCGGCATCCTTCCGGACGAGGCACGGCGGGGCTGATCCCTGCCCGGCACGCACCCGGCGCCCCGGCCGGCTTCAGCGGGCGCCAGGGAGGCCACCGGCGAATGCGACCCGCCCCTTGCCCTCGCGCTTGGCCGTGTACATCGCGCGATCCGCCGCGCCGAGCAGGGCCGTCGCCGACTCGCCGTCCTTCGGGTACATCGCGATCCCCACGCTGACGCCGATGGAGCGCCATGCCGGAGTAGCGCGCAGCTTGTGCAGGGACTCGATCAGCCGCTGCGCGAGCCCCGCGAGCCGGTGCTCGTCGTCGGCGCCATCGACGACGAGCACCGCGAACTCGTCGCCGCCGAGGCGGGCCAGCACGTCCGATTCCCGCACGGTCTTCCTCAGCTCCGCGGCCACGGCCTGCAGCAGGCGGTCCCCGGCCTCGTGCCCGTGCTCGTCGTTGACCTTCTTGAAACCGTCGAGGTCGAGGAACAGCAGCGCCAGCGGATGCCCGTTGCGTGCGGCGATCGCGAACTCGTGGTTCAGCTGCACGTCGAAATGGCGGCGGTTGTAGAGCGAGGTGAGCGGGCAGTGCGTCGCTTCCGCGGCCAGCCGGCTCACCAGGTCCATGTTCGCGCGCAGGCTGCCCGCCAACTGCGACAGCGCCATCGAGGCGAACAGCAGCAGCAGCAGCGCCCCGACGATCATCAGCTCCCGCGTGTTGCGGGCATCCTGCGCGAGACGGTACGAGATCGCGTCGCGCTCCCTCGCCAGCCCCGCGCTCAAGTCGCCGAGCAGGGTACGCAGGTCATCCATGTACGACAGGCCTTCGTCGCTCAGCACCAGTGCGAGCGCGGCCTCCCGGTTTCCCTGCTCGAACAGGGAAACGGTCTTCTCCAATTCCTCGAGCTTGAGCCTGACCAGCCGCTCGATCCAGGCGAGCCGCTCCTGCTCCGCAGGGTCGTGGCGCAGCAGGGATTGGAGCGCCGCGAGCTTGGGTCGGTGATCCTCCAGCGCCTCGTGATAGGGCTTCAGGTAGGACGGACGACCGGTGAGAAGAAAACCCCGCTGTCCCGTCTCCGCCTCGAGCAGGTCGATGCGCAATTCCTGGAGTCGCGGCAGAACCCGGTTGATCTCGTTCTGGCGCTCGATGAGGGAGATCGTGGTGCCGGAACGATAGACCGTCATCACGGTCACGCCCACCAGGGCCGCCAGCGCGATCAGCAGGTAAAGAGAATTTCCTCCCGGCGAGAAAAGGGCGGACAGATGCCGGCGTGTAGCAGCGAGGTTCATTTGTTTCGGCATGAAAGAGAATCTTCATGCCGTGCGTATTCCGAGCAGGTGTTGCCGAACCGGATCTCCGGCCGTGCCGGACATCGATCACCTCATTCACGAAGCCCGCGGCTGGGAAGGGAATCCCGAGATTACATGCACGCGATCAGTGGAAAGTCTCCATGAAAACCCGGGGTATTTCCCCTGCGTGATCGGGGGAGCCGTCTTTTCCTTCGGCCCGATCTCCCCTGCATGCGGGTTGCCGCAGCAGCGAGGGGTTCCGGCCGCGGGCCGGGAACGAGGCGTGCTCGCCCTCCCGGACGCGGCACCGGGCCGCGGACGAAAACCGTGGCCTGCGTGCCGCAGGAGGTGCCCGACCATGCAAGTGACGCTCAAACCGCTCGAGCAGCAGACGCTGGTGATCACCGGCGCGTCCAGCGGCATCGGCCTCGCGACGGCGCGCCACGCGGTCTCGCTCGGCGCCCGCGTCGTGATCGTGTCGCGCAGTCCCGCCGCGCTGGAGGCGATCGCGCGGGAGATCGATCCCGGCGGCAGGCAGGTGCTCGCGGCCGCGGCCGACGTCGGCCGCAGCGACGAGGTCGAGCGCGTCGCGCAGGCCGCCATCGAGCGCTTCGGCGGCTTCGACACCTGGGTCAACAACGCGGGCGTCGGCATCTGGGGCCGCCTCACGGAGGTGCCGGAAGACGAGCACCGCCGCCTGTTCGAGACCAATTTCTGGGGCATGGTGAACGGCTCGCTGGTTGCCGCCCGCCACCTGCGCGGCCGCGGCGGCGCAATCGTCAACGTCGGCAGCATCACCGGCGACCGCGCCTGGCCGCTGCAGGGCATGTACTGCGCCAGCAAGCACGCGATCAAGGGCTTCACCGAGACGCTGCGCGTCGAGCTGGAGCAGGAGTGCGCCGGCATCTCGATCACGCTGATCAAGCCGGCCGCCATCGGCACGCCGCTGCTGCAGCACGCGGCCAACTTCACCGGCCGGCGACTGCGGCTGCCGCCGCCGATCTACGCGCCCGAGGAGGCGGCGCACGCGATCTGCCACGCCGCGCAACACCCGGTGCGCGACGTCTACGTCGGCGGCTCCGGGCTGCTCGCGAGCACGGTGGGCCTGCACGCGCCGCGCGTGACCGACTGGATCAGCGAGGCGGCGCTGTTCGAGGCGCAGCTCGGACCGCAGGCCGTGCCGCCCACCCAGGGCAACCTGCACCGCCCGATGGCCGGCGGGCGGGAGCGCGGCGACGACTTCGGCCGCCCCCTGCAGTCGAGCTTCTACACGCGCGTGACGCTGCACCCCTCGGCGTGGAACCCGGTGCGCGGCCTCGGTGACCTCGCCGCGTCGCTGATGCCCGCGTCCCGGCGCCGCTACTGAGGCGGCCCGCCCCCGCGACTCCCGGCTACTTGCGGCGCGGCGACTCCTGTGCGCGCCATTTCTCGTAGGCCGTGTAGATCCAGCAGGCCAGCACCAGCCCGATCGGCACCGCGATGAGCCCCGAGGTCTCGCGCTCCACGCCGAGCAGCAGGTGCAGGAAGCGCGCGACCGCGGAGACGCTCGCCAGGAAGAAGAAGCCGGCGAGGTAGGCGCTCGCGAGGAAGGCGAGGCTCCTGGCCAGCTCCTGCAGCTGGCGCATGCGCCCGCTCTTCAGCACCCCGTGCACCGCGAGCGCGACGAGCGCGAACAGGAAGAGCACCACCCACAGCTCGTTCGCCTCCTTGCGGCGTTCGGCCACATCGTCCGGCGCGTACTCGCGCGCCGGGACCACGCCGTGCGCCGACAGCGCCGCCACCGCGACGCCGGCCGGGCGCAGGGCGCGCGCGGGCGGCGCAATCACCGGCCGGGCGCGGGGAGCGGGGCGCCGCCCCTGCGGCCGTCCCGGTGCCGCGGGCTGCTGCGGCTTCCGATCCTCGATCAGGACGGTCCGTCCACGCGGCACGTCCCGACGGCGATGCGCTGTACTGCTGCTCATGCGTCTGCCTCCGTTCTGCCCGGCACCGCTCGCGCGCCTTCCGGGCTCGGGGGGACCTCCGCCATGGGGAGGCCCCCGCCTCAGGAGAGCGCATCTGCGGCGCCGGCACAAGCCCATGCCGCCCACTGTCGCGGGCCATCCGGCGCGCCACAAGCTCCACCCATGAGAGCGAGGGGGGCGATGGCGGCGGCCGGCGCCGCGGATAGCAGAGGAAACCCTGAGCGGGCGCGCAGGGGCGTACGGCCCGTGCGGGAGGGAGGCGGCCGCGTCCTCAGCCGCCGGCCGTCCCGGCCGGGGCAGGGCGCGGGTGCAGCCGGATCTCGCGAGCGCGCAGCTGCCCGCAGCCGGCATCCACGTCCTGCCCGGCCGACTGGCGCAGCTTGGTCAGCACGCCGCGGCGGTGCAGCCGCCGCGCGATCTCGGCCGCCCGCTCCCAGGAGGGGCGGCGGAACTCCAGCTCGGGCACCGAGTTGTACGGGATCATGTTCATCAGCGCGTACTTGCCGTGCAGCAGCCGCACGATGCCCTCGAGCTCCTCGTCGCCGTCGTTGACGCCGTCGATCAGCGTCCACTGGTACTGGATCGGGTAGCCGGTGGCAAGCGCATAGCGCTCGCCCAGCTCGACCAGCTCCTCGGGGGCGATGCGCGGCGCGCGCGGCAGCAGCTTCGCGCGCAGCTCGGCGCGGGTCGAGTGCAGCGACAGCGCCAGCGCCGGCTTCACCGGCCCCTGCGGCAGCCGCTCGAACACGCGCGCGTCGCCGACGGTCGAGAACACCAGGTTCTTGTGCCCGATGCCGCCCGCGGTGCCGAGCAGCTCGATCGCCTCGAGCACGTTGTCGAGGTTGTGGGCCGGCTCGCCCATGCCCATGAAGACGACCTTCTTCACCGTGCGCTGCGCGCGCGCCAGCGCCACCTGCGCGACGATCTCGGCGCTGCCGAGCTGGCGCAGCAGGCCGCTGCGCCCGGTCATGCAGAACACGCAGCCCACCGCGCAGCCCAGCTGCGTCGACACGCACAGCCCCTCGCGTGGCAACAGCACGCTCTCGACCGTCTGGCCGTCGGCCAGCTCCACCAGCAGCCGCGCCGAGCCGTCCTCGCCCGGATGCTGCGAGCGCAGCCGCGCCAGCCCCCGCAGCTCGTCGGCGAGCGCGGGCAGCGTCTCGCGCAGCTCCAGCGGCAGGAAGTCCTCGGGGCGGCGGCGGCCGCTGTCCTGCGGCAGGGCCTGGGCCCACAGCCGCAGCACGCGCTGCTCGTGCACGGGTTTGGCGCCTGCCGCTCGCAGGCGCTGTCGGATCTGTTCAATGCGCATCGGTGGTGGGACTCGGGTGCCGGCGCCACGCCCGGCGCCGGCCGGCCGCGGGGGCCGAGGCGCGCAGTGTAGGCAAGCCCGCGCGCCGCATTGCGCGGCGGGGGCAAGCGGGGCGCGACGTTCGCCGCGCAGACGGCCCGCGCGTGCGCCGCGTCACGCCTGCGGCGGCGCCGGATAGGCGGGCAGCGTGCTCAGCCGCGTGTCCTCGACCGGCGCGCCGACCGTGAAGGCGTAGAAGCACTGCCAGTCGCGCGACGCGAGGCCGAAGACCTCGTGGACCGGGTCGTCGAAGAAGCAGCCGATGCCGGTGCCGCGCACGCCGGCCTCCTCGGCCTCCAGGTAGAGCAGCTGGCCGACCAGGCCCGCCTCCCAGAACAGGTGCCGGTAGAAGCCCGCGCCCCGCGCGGCGATGCTCTGCAGGTAGTCGGCCAGCATCGCGACGCTGAAGGCGCCGTCGCCCGCGATCTCCTGCCGGCAGGCGACGGTGGCCGCCTTCGCGCGGCAGTCGCCCGCCTCCAGCAGGTACAGGTCCAGCCCCGGCGGGCAGCCGGGCGGGCGCTGCCACCGCAGGCCGGGGCGCATCGCCGAGCGCAATCGCGCGGTCTGCGAAGGGTCGCGCACCAGCGCGTAGAGACCCGGCTCGATCCCCTCCACCCGGTGCACGAACAGCCCGAGGTGGATGCGGGGCCGCCAGGACAGCGCGTCCCACGGCGGGGCGCTGCGATCGCCCTGCGGCACGAGCCGCGCCAGCATGCGGAAGAACGCCGCCGCGGGGATCGGGGTCGCGCCGTCCATCGCCACCGCGCTGCGGCGGCCGAGGATCGCCCGCTCCGCGCTCAGCCGGCCCTCGCGCACCGGCGGGTCGAACAGCGCTTCCTCGGCCGGGAAGCCGCACGCGTCCTCGTCCCCGGCCGCCCGCATCGGGGCGCTCGCCGCGGCGACCTCGTCGATCACCGGCCAGTCGAAGGTGTGGCGCGGGCTCAGCCGGTTCGCGCGGCCCTGCCAGATCGAGGGCGGCGGCAAGCCGCCCAGGGACGGGCAGGTATCGACACGCGGCCCCACCCACGCGAGCAGCTCGAAGTCCTCGCGCTCCGCGCCTGCGAAATCCGCGTCGCGGTCGAGCCCGAGCAGCCGCGGCCCGAGCCCCGCGCCGTCCCCGGCGAGCCGCAGTCCCCAGCCGAGCGCCGCCGCCGCGAGCCGCAGCGCGCCCAGCGCGTGCCCGGTGTCGAGCTGGCTGTAGCGGAAGGCGCGCTCGCCGTACTTCCACGCCTCGCGCCAGTGGATCGACGTCAGGCCGACCAGGAAGCCGCCTGCCGGCAGCGCCTGCGCGAGCGCCGCGCCGGCGGCAGGGTCGAACTCCGCGCGGCACTCCAGCCCGTGCTCCTGCGGCGCGTAGTGGTGCAGCGCGGCTCGGTCGAGGACGCCGTTGAGCGGGGGCAGCAGCAGATAGCCTTCGGTGGGGTGCAGGTTGCCGCTCGACGGGTTGGCCCGCAGCGCCCAGCGCGTGCCCTGGAAGGACTTCCATGCGGTCAGCGACAGCGCGAGCCGCAGGAACAGCGAGAGGCTGCCGGCTTCCAGCGGCGCCGGCGCCACGACGCCCGGGACGTAAAGCTGCCAGTAGGGCAGCGACCGGCCCTCGGCGGGCAGCGGCAGAGGCAGCAGCGGCGCGCCGTCGAAGCGGCGGAAGGGATTCGGCTGCGTCGCCCAGTCCATCCGCGGCGAGGACGCGGCGTAGCGGTGGAAGTGGTGCTTGGTGCGCTCGTGGTAGGCCACCACCGTCAATTCGGCCGCGGCCTCGTCCGGCGGCGGTGCCGGTGGCGGCGCCTCGTCCTGCCTTGCGCTGCGGGTCATGCATTTCCTCCGGGAAGCGGGCACCGTCGGCGCCTGCGCTCGGACCATCTTCCGCGTGCCGGGGCGCCCCTCGCAAGCGTGCGGGATCGCGGCCGTCCCGGAGCGGTCGCGCCGCCCACGGGCATGCGCGTTGCCGCCATGCCTGTCGTCCGCCCGAAGGGCCGGGCGGCCAGGGAGCAGCGGATGCGGACTCGATCGACAGCGGGGCAGGGCCGGCGGCAGTGCGGAAGAGGGCGTCGCCGGCCTGCGGGACGACGGGGGCCCGCGCGGCCCCTTGCGGGATGAGTGCGCCGATGCCTGCGGCCGGCTCCGCGCTCGCGGCGCTGTTCGCCGCGCCGATGCGACCGGGCCGCGTGGCGTGGATCGGGCTGCGACCGGCGCGCCGGGAGCCGGTGCACCCGGTCGAGGAGGCTCTCGCGGTGGCCGGGCAGGGCCTGGAGGGCGACCGCTACCGTACGCGCAGCGAGGGCGCCCGCCAGGTCACGCTGGTCGCCGCCGAGCACCTTGCCGCGATCGCAGCCTACCTCGGCCTCGAGCGGCTCGACCCGGCGCTGCTGCGGCGCAACGTCGTGACCACCGGCGTCAACCTGCTGGCGCTCAAGGGCCGGCGCTTCGAGCTCGGCGGCGCGCTGCTCGAGTACAGCGGTGAATGCCACCCCTGCTCGCGCATGGAGGAGACGCTGGGCCCCGGTGGCTACAACGCCGTTCGCGGGCATGGCGGCATCACCGCCCGGGTGCTGCGCGGCGGGACGGTGCGGGTCGGAGACGCGCTGCGCCTTGCCGACGCCGCGCAGCCGCCGGCTTGACGCACGACAATGGGGCGAGCGGGGACACCTTGCCCCGGTCGACGGTTTCGCGGGCCGCGTGCCCGCAGGAGAAGGAAACGATGGACAAGCTGAGATTGAGCGAGGACGAATGGCGGCGGCGGCTGACCGCCGAGGAGTACCGCGTGCTGCGCCAGCACGGTACCGAGGCGCCTTGGAGCGGCTGCTTCCTGGGCACCTCCGAGCCGGGCACCTACGTCTGCGCGGCGTGTGGCAACCCGCTGTTCCCGTCCGGCGAGAAGTTCGAGTCCGGCACCGGCTGGCCCTCCTTCACCCGCCCCGTGTCCGGCGAGGCGCTGACCGAGGTGGAGGACCGCTCCTACGGCATGGTGCGCACCGAGGTGCGCTGCGGCCGCTGCGACAGCCACCTCGGCCACGTCTTCCCCGACGGGCCGCCGCCGACCGGCCTGCGCTACTGCATCAACTCCGTCGCGGTGCGCCACCTGGCCGAAGGCGAGCCGGTGCGCCTGGTCGAGGCCTGAGCGTTGCGGCCGGGGCGGTGGCGGCGAGCCGCAGGCGCGGGCCCCGGCCGGCGCCGTCGGAAACCGCGGCTGAGCGGGGGTGGCTTCCGCTGCTGCACCGGGCAGCTCCATGTCGCGGCGCCGGGTGCAGCGCCGCTGCGGTCATGATGGCGGCATGAACACTCCTCAGCCTCGCAATCCGCTGCACGGCCTCACCCTCGAGGCCATGCTCGCCGAGCTCGTCGCACATTTCGGCTGGTCCGGGCTTGGCGAACGCATCCCGATCCGCTGCTTCACCCATGACCCGAGCATCAGTTCGAGCCTGAGGTTCCTGCGCCGCACGCCCTGGGCACGCGAGAAGGTGGAAAGTCTTTACCTCTTCATGCTGCGCGAGCGGGCGCGCCGCCTGCGCGACTGAGGCCGGGCGTGGGCCGCCCGGCTGCCCGCACCTCCTGCTCCACACGATCGGACCTGCAAGGACGTGAGCGCCGCACGCGAGCTGCGCACCCGCCCGCGCCCCCGGGTCCACGCGCCACGTCCGGCACTCCGGCAGTGGAGAGCCGCCACCCGGCCCGGCCCCCTGCAGGCAGGCGCCCCGAGCCGCGCAGCCTCGGCACGGCAAATGCCTCGAATGCGGCAGCGCCGGCACTGCGCCAGCGCTGCATGACGCAAGCGAAAGGAACGATGGACTGGCGTGTCACCCTCCCGAACCTGTTCGCCCGAGCCGACGCGCTGCACGACCGTGCGCAAGCGCGGCTCGCCCTGCTGCGGCCCTCGCATCGGAGCGCCTTCATCGTTCCCTACATCGGCTTCGGTACGCCGCAGCGCCTGCTTGTCAGCGGCCGCGTGCTGCGCGGCCGGCCGATGCTGCCGGCGCTCCCAGGGGACACCGGGCTGCGCAACCTGCTGCGCTTCTACCGCCAGATGGCCTCGCACGAGATGCCGGGCGCGCGCATGACGGTCGCCTTCGGCGGCACCGAGCAGCAGGTCGTCGCCGACGAGGAGGGCTACTTCCATGCCGAGATCGAGCCGGCCTCGCCGCTGCCGCCCGGCCCCTGGCAGCAGGTCGCGCTGCGGCTCGAGCAGCCCGAGGCGCATGGCGTCGCGCAGGTGCGGGTGCCGCCTGCGACGGCTCGCTTCGGCATCATCAGCGACATCGACGACACCGTCGTCTGGACCCATGCGTCGCGACGGCTGAAGATGCTGCTGACGGTGGCGCGCGGCAACCCGCACACGCGTCGGCCGCTGGCCGGCGTCGGCGCGCTGTACCGTGCCTTGCAGGCCGGCGCCGGCGGCAACGAGTGCAACCCGATCTTCTACGTCTCCAGCAGCCCGTGGAACCTCTACCCGCCGCTGCTCGAGTTCCTGGATCTGCAGCGCATCCCGACCGGGCCGCTGCTGTTGAAGGACTTCGGCGACCACACGCTGTTCGCGCTGCGCGACCACCACACCCACAAGCTCGCGAGCATCGAGCGCATCCTGGAGATCCATCCCTCGCTGCCCTTCGTGCTGATCGGCGACAGCGGCGAGCAGGACCCGGAGATCTACCGCGAGGTGGTGCACCGCTACCCGCAGCGCGTGCGCGCGATCTACATCCGTCAGGTCGCCCCGGACGCGGCGCGCCTCGCGGCGCTCGATCGGCTGATCGGCGAGGTGAGCGAGAGCGGCGCACAGCTCGTGCTGGTGCCGGACAGCGAGTTCGCGGCCGCGCATGCCGCCGCGGAGGGGCTGATCGATCCGGCGCGCCTGACCGAAGTGCGCGCCGAGACGCGCGCGCAGGCCTGACGCGGAACCCGCGCCCGGCCCTGCCGCCCCGGCCATCGCTCCCGTCCCCGGCAATTCCTCCCGCCAGGGAAAAAAGCCGTCCCCGGCCTGCGCCGGAAGACGGCCGCGCCGTGGCCGTTCGGTCGCTCAGCGGCCGCTCGGCTCGTTCGGGTGTCCGCCGGTGGTGCGGGGGCCGCCGCCGGCGTTGCCGTTGCCGCGTCCGAAGGCACCCGCGCCGCGGGCGCTGCCGCCGCTCGCGTCACGGCCGCCCGCGGCGCCCGCGCCGGACTCGCGGTCGAGGTCGCCGCGCAGCGGGCCGTCGCGGTCGGAGCGCTCGACCGGGGACACCAGGCCCTGGGGCGGCTCGAGGTCGTTGGTGCGCGTGTCGCCGCCGTGCAGATCGGAGGCCTTCGGGCGGTCCTTCGGGTCCTCGATGGGGGTCGGGCCGGACCCGGTCGCGCCCTGCGAGTGGGTCTTCAGCCCGGCGTCGGTGTATTCGCGGGTCTGGCCGGCGTGCTCGCGCTGGCCGTCTTCTGCGCCGTTGCGCTTCGGGTCGGGATGTGCCATGTCGATCTCCTCTGTTGGACTGCGGGATGCACGGAAGAAAGTGCACCCGGGTGACCCGGCAACCCGGGTGCCTGCGCCGCAAGAGGGTGGGCCGCTCGGCCGGGGACGGCGCTTGCAAGCGTTGGTGACCGCGTCGCGGCGCACAGGGCACAGGGTTTGCCCCAGGTCGGCATCCTTTTTCCTGAAGATTGCCCACTCGATGCTGCGATTACGACCCGATCCCGTTGTCACCGACTCCGATCTCGCTGCCGGCAAGCGCGCCCTCGTGCTCGACGCCGCCTGGGGCAGCGCCTCGGGGGCGCTCTCGGGAGGCGTGGTGCTGGCTGCCTTCGCGCTCGCGCTCGGCGCCGACCCGCAGCTGATCGGCCTGCTCGCGGCCTTGCCCTTCATCGCGCAGGCCGCGCAGCTCCCCGCCATCGTGCTGATCGAGCGGCTGCGGCAGCGGCGCAAGATCGGGGTGCTGGCGCTCACCGCGGCGCGGGTGCTGCTGTTCGCGATCGTGCTGATTCCCTTCCTGCCGGAGATGCGCGGCGCGCTGCCGATGCTGGTGCTGCTGCAGTTCCTGATCTCGGCGCTCGGCGCGGTCGGGGGCTGCGCGATCAACTCCTGGCTGCACCAGCTGATCCCGCAGGAGGGGCTGGGCGACTTCTTCTCGAAGCGGCTGCTGTGGGGCACCGTGCTCGCCTGCGCCGGAACGCTCGTGGCCGGCCAGCTTGTCGACAACCTGCCCTTCGAAAACCCGCTCCACGCCTACGCGATCGTGTTCGCCGGGGCGGCGATCATGGGCCTGGTCAGTTGCGGCTACATCGTGCGCGCGCCCGAGCCGCAGATGAAGAACGCCGGGCCGCCGGGCACACTGGTGTCGAAGCTGCGCGTGCCCTTCGGCGACACGAACTTCCGCCAGCTGCTGGTCTTCCTGGGGGCCTGGAACATCGCCTCCAACATCGCCGCGCCCTTCCTGACCGTCTACCTGATGCGCCAGCTCGGCTACGGGCTGGGCACCGTCACGACGCTGTGGGTGACGAGCCAGCTGACCAACGCGCTGACGCTGTACCTGTGGGGGCGGCTGTCCGACCGGCTGTCGAACAAGGCCATCCTCGCGGTGGCGCTGCCGGTGTACTTCTTCTCGACGCTGGCGCTGGTGTTCACCCGCAGCGCCGACGATCCGGGCCTGCGCCTCGCGCTGCTGTACGGTCTGCACGTGGTGATGGGCGCGGCCACCGGGGGCATCGCGCTGGCCACCGGCAACATCGGGCTGAAGCTCGCGCCGCAGGGGCACGGCACGTCCTACCTCGCGGCGATCGGCTTCGTGTCGGCGGTGGCGGGCGGCATCGCGCCGATCGCGGCCGGCTTCATTGCGCAGGGCTTCCAGGCGAGCGAGCTGTCGGCGGTGGTGCGCTGGGCCTCGCCCGGGCAGAGCGAGGAGGTCCGCGTGTTCGCCTTCGCGCACTGGGAGTTCCTGTTCCTGCTCTCGACGCTGCTCGGCCTGTACGTGATGCACGCGCTGTCGCGCGTGCGCGAGGGGCACGAGATCAGCGAGCGGGTGGTGATGCAGGAGTTCGCCTTCGAGGCGATGCGCTCGCTCAGCAACCAGATCTCGTCGATCGGCGGCGCGCTCGGCAGCCTGTTCCCGTTCGAGCGCCTGGCGGAACGCCGGGGGCTGTTCGGCCGCGTGGGCAACGGCCGCGCCTCGCGCCCCTGACGGCGGCGTGAGGGCCGCCGCCGCGCCGCCTTCGCGACGATGCGGCGGCGGGGGCCGGGCTCAGGCGATGAAGTTGCCGTCGCCGGTGATCATCGTCAGCTCGACGAAGCGGCTGGCGCTGCTGCCGGGGTCGGAGAAGCCGACGTCGAAGCCGCCGAGGTCGGTCCTCAGGTTCCAGGCCGCGTTCAGGAAGGCGGTGCGCGTGGGCTTGGGGCCGGCGCGGCGCAGGATCTCGACGAAGGCGCGCGCGTTGACGTAGCCCTCCAGCCCGCTGTGCGACAGCGGCAGCGCGACCTTCGCGGCACGCCAGGCCTGCGCGTACTCGCGCACGATCGGCATCGTCGCCTTGGTCGGCAGCGGCATCACCTGCGCGACGGTCACGCCCACCCCTTCGTTGCCGAGCTCCTTGAGCGTCGCGCTCGAGCCCATCACCGACAGCGCGTAGAGCGGGATGCCGCGGCGCAGCTGGCGCATGTTGCGGATGAAGGCGGCGGTGGGCTTGCCGGCCAGCCCCAGCATCACGACGTCCGGGTTGGCGCCCGAGATCTTCTGCGCCGCCATGCCGGCATCCTCGCCGGAACTCTCCACCGGCGCCGCCACCGCGAGGTCGAGGCCGCGCTTCTTCAGCGCCAGGCGCGTGGACTCGAGCACCTCCTTGCCGAAGGAATTGTTCTGGTAGGCGACCGCGACCCGCTTGTAGCCGATCGGGGTCAGGTGATTCACCAGTTTCTCGGTCTCGTCGGCATAGCTCGCGCGCACGTTCAGGACGTTGCGCATGTCGCGCGGGCGGGCGAGCAGCGCGCCCGACAGCGGGGCGAAATAGGGCACGTCGGTGCCGCGGATCATCGGCAGCGTCGCCTCCACCATCGGCGTTCCGAAGCAATTGAAGAGGCCGAAGATATCGGGGTCCGCCAGCAGGCGGCGCGCGTTCTCGATGCCGCGCTTGACGTCGTAGGCGTCGTCGAGCGTCTCCAGCACGATCTGCTGGCCGTGGACGCCGCCGCGGGCGTTGACCTCGGCGAAGCAGGCGCGTGCGCCGTGGTGCAGCGCCTGCCCGAGCTCGCTCAGCGGTCCTGTCAGGTCGGTCGACTGCCCGAGGCGCAGCGTCGCTCCGGCGGCACGCACGAGGGCCGGCGCGCCGAGTCCCGCGGCGAGCGCGGTGGCGCCGAGCAGGAAGCGCCGGCGGCCCGTCTCCGCCGATCCCGGAGATTGAACGGCGTCGCGGGGGAATGCTTCGGAAGCAGGAGAGATATTCATGGTTCGGGGGGTGGTGGGGTGGCACGGCCCGGCACAGGGGAATGCAGGTCCTCGGTCCGGTAAATGCCCGCGGGTTCTTTTGATATGGGGGCGAAACGGATGCTAGGAGTACTCGCTTTTTGTTGGCTTACATCAAAGCGGATGCCCGGGAATACCCTCAGGAAATGATTGGAGGGTTTGATTTGATGCCGATCAAGCAGTTTGAAGGCGATGCGGGGGATTGAATGAATTGGCCTTCGGGAAAACCCGCGGGAGGTGAATGAGGCGGAGGCTCGCGGACCGGGGCAGCGGCGTGCCCCGGTCGCAGTCCCGGCTCGTCGGGGTGGCGCGCCCCGGCGAGGGCAGGCGCGCGCTCAAGAACTCAGGGATCCGGCCGATAACCCGCATATGGCAGGGCCCCGGGGACGAACGCTTCCGCCTGCCCCGGAACGGATGCCGCAGTCGATGCGGGCGGTGCTCCCCGGGACTCCTTTTCCCGCGACGCGTGCTTGCGCGTCGCCTGCAGTCCGCTTATCTATGACCGATACCACCGCAGTTTTCCGATTCCGATCCCTGGCATGGACGCTGGGCTGGGCGTGCGCCGGCGCCATCGCCCTGACGACGGTGCTGATCCTGGCCTTGTTCTACGCCTCGGCGAAGTCCGGGCACCAGGAGAGCGCGGCGCGCTACGCGGCGAGCAAGGCCGAGGCGATCGCCCGCACCGCCGACGTGTTCGACGACACGATGCGCATGACGGCCGAGCAGGCCTACGGCCTGTTCCGCCGCCAGTTCGCGGCAACGCTCGAGCTCGCCGACGAGGCCGGCGGCCGGCTGGGCAGCGACGGCACGGTCCTCAACGACAGCACCACCGAGGTGGACCGCTTCGCGCGGGACTTCCCCGGCGGCAACGCGACGGTGTTCATGGTGCAGGGCGAGGACTTCCGCCGCATCGCGACCTCGGTGAAGAAGGAGAACGGCGAGCGCGCGGTCGGCACCACGCTCGACCGTCGCCACCCGGCCTACGCGGAGCTGCGCGCGGGCCGCAAGTTCGTCGGCCGCGCGGTGCTCTTCGGCCGCCCCTTCATGACCGTCTACGAGCCGGTGCGCGACGCGGCCGGCCGCGTGGTGGGCGTGTTCTACATCGGGCTGGACATCTCCCGGCAGCAGGCCGAGCTGGCCGAGGTGGTCGCCACGACCCGCGTGTTCGACACCGGCGGGCTCTACGTGGTCGATGCGCGCGCGCAGCCGGCCGACGCGATGCTGGTCTTCCATCCGAGCGCGAGCGGCAGGAAGCTGGCCGAGCTGCTGCCCTCGGGGGCCGAGGCGTGGGTGCAGCGGCTCGCCGCGGGCGAGGGCCGGCACCTCGAGGCGGCGCCGGCCGTGCTGCAGCCCGGTGCCGAGGGAGCGCGCTCGGCGCACGTGGTGCGCAGCGGCAGTGCCGGCTGGCTGGTGGTCGCCGAGGTGCCCGAGTCCGAGGCGATGGGCAGCCTGCGCCGGCAGGTGGCCTGGCTGGCGGCGTTCATCGTGGCCGGCGCGTCCGCGCTGACCCTCGGGCTGGTGCTGTTCCTGCGCCGGATGCTGCAGCCGCTGGGCGAGCTCGGCGAGCAGGTGGCGCGCATCGGCCGGGGCGACCTGACGCAGGCGCTGGACACCGGGCGCCGGGACGAGATCGGCGCGATCACGCGCACGATCGAGCGCATGCGGCAGGACCTGCTGGCGAAGCTGGGCACCGTGCAGTCCGCGAGCGACAGCATCCGCACCGCCTCGGGCGAGATCGCCTCGGGCAACCAGGACCTGTCCGCGCGCACCGAGCAGGCGGCATCCAGCCTGCAGCAGACGGCCGCCTCGATGGAGCAGCTGAGCGGCGCGATGCGCCAGTCGGCCGACGCGGCCCGCCAGGCGCGCGAGCTGGCAGCGTCGGCGTCCGGCGTTGCGGTGCGCGGCGGCGACGCGGTCGGCCAGGTGGTGGCGACGATGGACGAGATCAACGTCGCGTCGCGCAAGATCGCCGAGATCATCGGCGTGATCGACGGCATCGCCTTCCAGACCAACATCCTCGCGCTCAATGCGGCGGTGGAGGCCGCGCGCGCCGGCGAGCAGGGCCGCGGCTTCGCGGTGGTGGCCGGCGAGGTGCGCACGCTCGCGCAGCGCAGCGCGCAGGCCGCGCGCGAGATCAAGACGCTGATCGGCGCCTCGGTCGAGCGGGTCGAGTCGGGCACGCGGCAGGTGCAGGAGGCCGGTGCGACGATGGGCGAGATCGTCGCGAGCGTGCGGCGCGTCTCGGACATGATCGGCGAGATCAGCGCCGCGGCCACCGAGCAGAGCGACGGCGTGCTGCAGGTCAACCAGGCGGTCGGCCAGCTCGACCGGGTGACGCAGCAGAACGCCGCGCTGGTGGAGGAGGCGGCGGCAGCGGCCGGCAGCCTCGGCGAGCAGGCCCGCCGGCTCGTGGACGTGGTGACCACCTTCCGGCTGGCGCGGTAGGCGCGGCAGGCTGCCGGGGATCTCGCTGCGCCGGTGAATGCGCAGCAGGCGCTCGTGCCGGTGGCACGGGATGGCCGCGAACCGCTTCCCCGGGGCTTGCCGATCCACGCGCCGATGCCGCGCAGGCCCTCGGCAGAGGGCTTCGCACCGACGCTTCAGTCGTTGGTCTGCATGCGCCGGCCGCTGCGCATCGCGGCGTCCGCCGTCTGCGCGGTGGCCTGCGCCGCGGCCTGGGTGGTCGTGTCGGCCGCCTGGGCGACCGAGTTGCCGGCGCGGGTCGCGGCGCCGTTGGCCTGCTCGAAGCCGCGCTGCATCGCACCGAAGGGGGCGCGCATCATCGACTGCAGCGCGTCGTTCGTGCCGGGCGCGGCGTTCATCGTCGCGTTCATCATCTCGCTGGCGAGCGACTGCAGGCTCGCCGCCTGTTGCTGAATCAGGCGGGCGATCTCGCCGTTCGTGCTGGACACGATCTCCATCACCTGCCGGGTGTAGGAGGCGAGGGCCTTGCCGTCGGCCTGCATCAGGCTGGTGCCGGCCTGCATGGCGCTGGCGCCGTCGCCGCCGGCCATGCCCGCCATCCGGTCGCCGCCGCTGCCGAGCATGCTGCTCATGGTCTGGACGTTCAGCTCGAACAGTCGGGCGGCGCCCTCGATGCTCTTGAGTCCCAGGTTCTGCGAGGTCTCGAACAGTGCGCGCTGGGCGTTCACGAGGCGTTCGGGTGCGTAAGCCATGTCGATCTTCCTTTCGGGGTCGCGATGGTGGCCTTTCGGCCACGGAGGAGGGGTAGAACCTTCCGGACGACGCGCCTTGCAGGAAATGCACTGCCATGCGGAGGAGGAGCGAAAACTACAGCCTTCCGCGGCGGGGCTTCCAGAGCAGGGAGAGACGGGCTGTCCGGCAATGCCGCTCGGGATGCGGCGGCACATGCTGCATTGCAGCAAGCGGCGTGCCGATGGTTTTCCCGGCTCCAGGGCGGGGCAGGCATATCCTTGACATCGCGCAAGAAGCCCGCGATCTTGATGCGGCTTCCAAGGGAAGCCGAAGACAAGAACGAGGACCGGAGACAAGCGATGCAGACACGCCAGCGCGAGCACATTGCCGCGGTGATGGAGGTGGCGGCCGCCGGGCCGCGGGCCCAGGCGGACCGGCGCCGCGACGCCGTGATCCGCGACTCGTGGCGGCGCTGCGTGCACGAGCACCGGCTCGACCCGACGCGCATGCAGGAGGCGGTGATCCTGCCCTCCGGGCGGCTGCGCGAGCACCAGGACCAGATGGAGGCCTTCCTGCACATCGCGCGCCACGGGCTCGAGGCGCTCTACCAGCAGGTGGCCGGCATGGGCTACGTGGTGCTGCTGACCGATGCGCGCGGCGTCACGGTCGACTTCCTCGGCGACCTGCAGCTCGACCGCACGCTTCGCCGCGCCGGGCTCTATCTCGGCGCCGACTGGAGCGAGGAGCACGCGGGCACCTGCGGCGTCGGCACCTGCATCACGACCGGCGAGGCGCTGACGGTGCACCTCGACGACCATTTCGACGCGACGCACATCCCGCTCACCTGCACCACCGCGCCGGTGTTCGACCCGCTCGGGCGGCTCACCGCGGTGCTCGACATCTCGGCGCTGAGCGCGCCGGAGCCGAAGGCGAGCCAGCACCTCGCGCTGCAGCTGGTGAAGATCTATGCCGGGCACATCGAGAACGCGGGCTTCCTGCACCGCTTCCGCGAGGACTGGGTGCTGCGGCTGTCGGGCGCGCCGCAGTTCCTCGACGTCGATCCGGAATACCTGATCGCGCTCGATGCGTCGGGGCGCGTGATCGGGCACAACCGCCGGGCGCAGCGCCTGCTGCAGGACGCGAGCGGCCTCGCGCCGCTCGGGCGGCCGCTCGAGGCGCTGTTCGACCTCCCCGTCGGCGAGCTCGGGCGCTTCGTGCAGGCCCGGCCGAGCGAGCAGCGTGCGGTGACGCTCGCCGGCAGCGGCCGGCTGCTGTTCCTGTCGGCCACGCCGCCGCCGCTGCGGGCGACGAGCCCGGCGCGCGCGGTGCGCGAGCGGCCGCCGCTGCCCGCGCCGCTCGCGGCGCTGTCCGGCGGCGATCCGGTGCTCGACCGCCAGATCGAGCGCGCGGCGCGGCTCGTCGATTCGCCGATCAGCCTGCTCGTCACCGGCGAGACCGGGTCCGGCAAGGAGTTCTTCGCGAAGGCGGTGCACGCGAGCAGCGGCCGGCGCCAGCGGCCCTTCGTCGCGGTCAACTGCGCCGCGATCCCCGAGACGCTGATCGAGAGCGAGCTGTTCGGCCACCTGCCCGGCAGCTTCACCGGTGCCGGCTCGCGCGGCAAGCGGGGGCTGATCCAGGAGGCCGACGGCGGCACGCTCTTCCTCGACGAGATCGGCGACATGCCGCGGCCGCTGCAGGCGCGGCTGCTGCGCGTGCTGGCCGAGCGCGAGGTGCTGCCGGTCGGCGGCAGCCGCCCGGTGCCGGTGGACATCCGCGTCATCGCGGCCACGCACTGCGACCTCGTCGCGCTGGTGCGCGAGGGCCGCTTCCGCGACGACCTCTACTACCGGCTCTGCGGCGCGCACTTCACGCTGCCGCCGCTGCGCGAGCGGCGCGACCTCGGCGACACGATCGAGCGGCTGCTCGCGCTCGGCGCGCGCGAGGCCGGCCAGCCGGTGCCGCAGCTGGGCGCACAGGCGCGCGAGCGGCTGCTCGCGCACCGCTGGCCCGGCAACCTGCGCGAGCTGCGCAACGTGCTCGACTACGCGCGCAGCGTCTGCAACGACGGCCGCATCGAAGCCGAGGACCTGCCCGACGCGCTCGGCGCGCTGCCGCTGCCGGGCGGCACGCGGCCGGCCGCCTCGCCGCTGCCCGCCGGGGACGCGAACGAGGAGGCCGCCGGCCTGCTGCGCGAGCTGCGCGCCGCGGGCTGGAACGTCACCGAGGCGGCGCGGCGGCTGGGCCTGTCGCGCATGACGCTGTACCGGCGCATGAAGCGCTGGGGCATCGAATCGCCGAACCGGCAGGACGACCCGCGCCTCGGCTGAGACGGGGGCCGCTGCGGCTGTGACGGGTGTCACAGCCGCACGGCGTGACAGCTGTCGCGACGTGACGGCCGGCGAACGCCGGCGGCGCGGCGGCCGCGGCCCGGCGCCGGCAGGAAAATCCTTTGAAGACAAGAGCTTGCGTGCGCCGGGCGGTGCCGCGGGCAAGGGCATGCGCGTCTGGCACGGGCCTTGATAAGTCCTGCGCGCCGCGCCCGTCGCAGGGGCGGCATCCCACCGACGAAGGAGACAAGCGCATGAACGAGATCCCGACGCCCACCCCGACCCGCCTGGCCGCCGACTGGCTGGCCTCGCTGGACGCCGCGCTGCAGCGGCGCGACATCGACGCGGCCCTGGAGCTGTTCTACGACGAGTGCTACTGGCGCGACCTGGTGAGCTTCACCTGGAACATCGCGACGCAGGAAGGCAAGGACGCGATCCGCGCGATGCTGGAGGCCCGGCTCGCCGACACGCAGCCCTCGGCATGGCGGCTCGAGGGCGAGGCCAGCGAGACCGACGGCGTGGTCGAGGCCTGGTTCACCTTCGAGACCGCGGTGGCGCGCGGCCGGGGCCTGGCGCGGCTGCGCGACGGGCGCTGCTGGACGCTGCTGACGGCGATGATGGAGCTCAAGGGCTTCGAGGAGAGGAAGGGCCGGCGGCGCATCGCCGGCGCCGAGCACGGCGTGCAGCCGGGCGGCCGCAGGAGCTGGCTCGAGCGGCGCCGCGAGGAGGAGGCGACGCTCGGCTACACCGAGCAGCCCTACGTGCTGATCATCGGCGGCGGGCAGGGCGGCATCGGGCTCGGGGCGCGGCTGCGGCGCCTGGGGGTGCCGACGATCATCGTCGAGAAGAACGAGCGCCCCGGCGACTCCTGGCGCAAGCGCTACAAGTCGCTGTGCCTGCACGACCCGGTCTGGTACGACCACCTGCCCTACCTGCCCTTCCCGGACGACTGGCCGGTGTTCGCGCCGAAGGACAAGGTCGGCGACTGGCTGGAGATGTACACCAAGGTGATGGAGCTGAACTACTGGAGCTCCACCACCGCGCAGAAGGCCCGCTTCGACGAGGAGCGGCAGGAGTGGGAGGTGACGGTCGAGCGCGCCGGCGAGACGGTGGTGCTGCGCCCGAAGCAGCTCGTCTTCGCGCTCGGCGTCTCGGGCTACCCGAACGTGCCGAGGATCCCCGGCATGGAGGACTTCCAGGGCCAGCAGCACCACTCCAGCAAGCACCCCGGCGGCGAGGCGTACAAGGGCAGGCGCTGCGTCGTGCTCGGCTCGAACAACTCGGCGCACGACATCTGCGCCGACCTGTGGGAGCACGGCGCCGACGTGACGATGATCCAGCGCTCGTCCACGCACATCGCGCCGTCGGACTCGCTGATGGAGCTGGCGCTCGGCGGCCTGTACTCCGAGCAGGCGCTCGAGCGGGGCATCAGCACGGAGAAGGCCGACCTGATCTTCGCGTCGATCCCCTACCGGATCATGCCCGCCGTCCACATCCCGGTGTACGACGAGATGAAGCGGCGCAACGCCGACTTCTACGCGCGGCTGGAGAAGGCGGGATTCCTGCTCGACTTCGGCGAGGACGGCTCGGGCCTGTTCATGAAGTACCTGCGCCGCGGCTCGGGCTACTACATCGACGTGGGCGCCTCCGAGCTGGTGGCGGACGGCCGGGTGAAGCTGAGAAGCGGCGTGACGATCGAGCGCGTCAACCCGACCTCGGTGACGCTGACCGACGGCAGCGAGCTGCCCGCGGACCTGATCGTCTACGCCACCGGCTACGGCTCGATGAACGCCTGGGTCGCGGACCTCGTGTCGCCCGAGGTGGCAGATCGCGTCGGCAAGTGCTGGGGCCTCGGCTCCGCGACGACCAAGGACCCCGGCCCCTGGGAGGGCGAGCTGCGCAACATGTGGAAGCCGACGCAGCAGCCGCAGATGTGGTTCCACGGCGGCAACCTGCACCAGTCGCGCCACTACTCGCTCTACCTCGCGCTGCAACTCAAGGCGCGCATGGAGGGCCTGCCGACGCCGGTCTACGGGCAGGCGCCGGTGCACCACCTGCGCTGACGCGGGGACGGCTCCCGGCCGGGGGCCGCGGGACGGGCCGGGCCGGGCGCCTTCAGCCCGGCTTCGGCGGCGCCTCGGGCATCGTGCGGCCCGAGGCCGCCGGCACCACCGGCGCAACGTTGCCCGAGCGCGCGCCGAACACCATCTCCGTCATCCAGTTGACCAGCAGCGCGGTGTAGGCGCGCTGGCTCGCCTCGTCGGACAGGCCGTGGTCGGCGCCCTCGATGACGCGGTAGGTCAGCGAGTGCGCCGCGATGCAGGCCTCGCGGTAGCTCGCGATCACGGGCGGCGGGATCACCGTGTCGCACTCCGACTCGACCAGCAGCACGTCGCCGCGGAAGGCCGCGCAGGCGCGCAGCGCGCGGTTGTCGCTCGCGTCGACGAAGTGGCGCCGGTAGCTCTTCAGGTCCTGGTCCTTGTGCAGCTGCAGCTTCGGCACCTCCCAGCCGCTGTCGATGTAGAGCGCCGGCACGCGCAGCGCCAGCCACTTCACCGGCCGCATCGTCGTGAGGATCGCGCCGAGGTAGCCGCCGTAGCTGCTGCCGATCACCGCGATCGCGCCCGGGTCGACCTGCGGCTGGCGGGCCAGCGTGTCGTAGGCCGTCAGCACGTCGCGCAGGTTGTTCTCGCGCGAGACGCTCGCCTGCTGCGCGTCGGTGTCGCCGTGGCCGCGCAGGTCGAAGGTCAGGCAGATGCAGCCGAGCGCGGCGATCTCGCGCGCGCGCGCCAGGTACTGCTCCTGGCTGCCGCCCCAGCCGTGCACGAACAGCACGCCCGGCAGCCGGGTGGCGGGGGAGACGAGGGTGCCGGCGATCTGCTCGCCGCCGACCTCGATGTCGATCGTTTCGTCACGGGTGGCCATGGGACTCCAGTCGCGAGTACTTGGTGATCGGACCGACCCGCTCGTCCTCGCCGCTGAAGTAGACGAGCGCGTCGGGCGGCACCTGCGGCGCGGCGCCGTAGACCTCGGTGGTCGAGGCGCGGACCACGTCGAGCCCCGGGTCGCCGCGGAAGGCCGCGAGCGCCGCGACCTCCGCGCCGCTCGCGCCGCCGATGCGCCAGGACTGCTCCAGCACGCCCGAGCGCGGCCGGCCCGCGTGGTCAACGCCCCGCACCACGTCGTAGTTGCAGCGCGACGCGAACATGCCGGGGAAGGCGGCCAGCGCCGCCTCGTGGTAGCGGCGGGCCTGCGCGACCGCGGAGCGCACCTCGGGCGGCAGGTCGAGCCGCAGCAGCGCCTCGAAGTCGCCGCGCGCCACGCTCAGCCGCGAGCCGCCGTAGACCTCCTCGCCGCGGTTGTTGTGCGTCGAGCATTGCGTTCCGACATAGCTCGCCAGCAAGTCGCCGACCCGCACCTGGCCGACGCTGTAGGTCTCGACCTCGGCGAGGTTGCACTCCAGCACGAGGCCGTCGCGCGCCAGCTCCGCGTCGGCGTCCGGCCCGAGGTGCGAGGCGATCTCCGACGGGTCCGTGATCACCGCCTGCCCCGAGCCGCCGATGCCGCTCGCCCTCTTCAGCCGCACGCCCCCCTCGGCCAGCAGCCGCGCCGCCGCGGCCTCGGCGTCGCGCAGCGCGAAGACCGAGCAGCCGGGCAGCACGACATCGCGCACGCGCTCGGCGAAGCCGGGCGACCAGCCCTCGGGTGCCGCCGATGCGGCGTCGAGCAGCGGGTGGGTGATGACCTTGGTCGCGACGAAGGCATGGGGCACCACGCCGCCGAACAGGTCCTGCTCGCCGTGGATGCCGAGGCGCCGCGCCTCGTCCAGTGAACAAAGGGTGTCGCTGAGCACGAAATACACCGGGCCGGGGTAGCGGGTGTCCGGGTCGAAGTCGCCGCCCCAGTCGAGCCCGGCGATGCCGGCGAGGGCCTGAGCGAGCTTGCGCTGCGTCACGCCCTCGTGGCTGCGCGGGCAACGGCTCGCGCGGCATGCGTGATAGACGAGCACGCCGTGCGCCGCCGCGCCGGCGCGCTGCGGATCGCTCCGCGGTCCTGCACCCATGATCCTCTCTCCCCGGGGCCGGCCCCGCGCCGCGGGCGATCCGGCCTCCTCCTGCGCCGCCCTCGGACCGGGCGGCCGGGCCCGGGCCCGCAGGCACCGGCATGGCCCCGACAGGGCCCGCCGTACGCCGGGCGGCCCGCCTCCCGGTGTTCAGCCATGAAGGCCTCCACGGCATTCGGCGTGCCGCCGGGCAGCGGCGCTCTGCAACCCGGCGTAGGCGACGCCCTCGGGCAGGTGGTGCGGGATCCCGGTCGGGTCGGGGAAAGCGGCGCTCGCCGGACGCGCCCTCAGCGCTCGCGGCGCTCCTCGTCCGGCCTGGCGGGGCCCAGGCCGCGCGTGGCGACCTCCAGGGCGAAGGCGGCGATTGCCGCGCAGACGAAGCCGAGAAGGATCATCATGGCCGGGCTCCCGGTGAAGTGCTAATGCTCGAGCGGGCGGACGGCGCAGCACCGCTGCCGTCGGCCCGGGATGTCCCGCGAGGGACTACTCGTCGGTCTCGGCGGCCTCGTGCTTCATGGCCCACAGGGTGATACCGGCCGGGAAGGCCACCGCGGCGAAGAGGAGGATGAGGAGGGTCATGCCTCCTTTTCTAATCCTTTCTCCAATCTTACGCACCCCCGAAGCAGCTGGGGAGTCGGGGGAAACTAGGAGAAGGGCCGGGGCGAAGACCCGGCAGCCCGCGCGACACGCAGGCCCGGAAGGAGGCAAGGGGGGAGGGGGCGAGCGGGCGCGATCACGCGCGGGCGCCTTGCCCGGCGTGGCGCGTCGGAGGCGCGGCTCAGCGCCCGAGCGGCAGCAGCGCGCGTGCGGGGGGCACCGCGGCGAGCCGGTCGTGCCGGCAGATCGCGCAGCATTCCCCGTCCGGCACGGTGCCGGTCTCGTTGCGCAGGCAGGAGCCGCCCCGCAGCAGGCCGATGGCCAGCAGGGTTGCCGCGACGCAGTAGATGGCGATGAAGAGGATCAGCATTCCGACGTTTTAGTGCGTCGCGCGGCGCGCTGACATCCCCTGGATGCGCTAAGGGTGGGACCGGAGGCGGGGGGCGGGACAGGCGGCGACCGTCCCGCCGGACGAGGCCCCTGTTCCGCCGGGTTCGCCGGACGCGGCGAAAATCGCCGGCACGTCCCGTTTCCCGGGGACGCCCGCCATGCGCAGAACCTGACGACTCCGATGATGTAGACCGACGACGACGCCATCACCCAAGACCGCCCCGAGGGCTTCCGCCGCGTGAGCGCCGCGCTGGCCGGGCTCGGCCACCCGCACGCGCCGCTGTGGCTCGACGTGGCCGCGCGCACCGCGCAGGAGGCCGCCGACGCGCTCGGCGTGGCGCTCGGGCAGATCGCCAAGAGCATCGTGTTCCGTCGCGCCGAGGACGACGCGGTGGTGCTGGTGGTCACCTCGGGCGACCGGCGCGTCGACGAGCACAAGGTCGCGGCGCAGGCCGGCGCGCTGCGCCGCGCGGATGCCGGGTTCGTGAAGGCCGGCACCGGCTTCGCGATCGGCGGCGTCGCGCCGCTCGGCCATGCCACGCCGCCGGGGCGCACGCTGTTCACGCTGATCGACCGCGAGCTGTTCCGCTTCGACGAGATCTGGGCGGCGGCGGGCCACCCGAACGGCGTGTTCCGCGTCACGCCCGCGCAGCTGCAGCAGCTGACCGGGGCGCCGGTGGCCGATGTCGTGCTCGCCTGAGCGGGCCCCGGCCGGCGACGGGGCGGCCGCGATGGAAGCGCTGCCGCTGCGGCTGTCGCCCGGCGAGGACCTGCGCGCCGCGCTCGAGGCGGCGGTGGCCGATTGCGGCTGCGGCGCGGCCTTCGTGCTCGGCGGCATCGGCAGCCTGGGCCGCACGCGGCTGCGCCTTGCCGGCGCGGCGCAGCCGCTGGCACTCGACGGCGACGTCGAGATCCTGACGCTTTCGGGCAGCGTCTCGCCTGGCGGTTCCCACCTGCACATGAGCGTCGCCGATGCCGCCGGCCGCGTCCTCGGCGGGCACGTTGCCCCCGGCTGCATCGTGCGCACCACGGCCGAGGTGCTGCTGGCGCTGCTGCCGCACTGGCGTTTCACGCGGGAGGCCGATCCCGCGACGGGCTACGCGGAGCTGGTGGTGCGGCGCGCGCCGGACTGAGCCGGGCGGCGCGGCGCAGCTCCCGATGCCGATCTCCCCGGTGCCGCGGCGGGCGAGGTGGGCCGCCTGTCGTTTTCGGCCCGCAAGTGAGCCGATCCCGCTGCCTTCGTCCTCCTCGTCAGGGCCTGGCGTCTGCCGTGATTCCCAGGTCGGCGCCCCTGGAACTCAGGCGGCCGCACTGGGGCGGCGCGGGTCGCGAGGGGCAGGGAGGCAGGGGTGCTCGACATGGCTCCATCGCTTCAACCCCCTTGTCGTGGGAAACTCGCGCCTTCCCCTTTTGTGCAACCCCCTGAGAGCAAGCACGACACCATGGCTGTTGAGATCCCCCGCATCAACTACACCCTGACCGACGAAGCGCCGCTGCTGGCGACGTATTCCTTCCTGCCCATCATCCGCACCTTCGCTGCGCCGGCGGGGATCGACATCGTGGAGAGCGACATCTCCGTGGCCGCCCGCGTGCTGGCCGAGTTCCCCGATTACCTGAGCGACCGCCAGAAGGTGCCCAACACGCTGGCCGAGCTGGGCAAGAAGACGCTGGAGCCGGACGCCAACATCATCAAGCTGCCCAACATCAGCGCGTCCGTGGCGCAGCTGACGGCCTGCATCAAGGAGCTGCAGTCCAAGGGCTACCAGGTGCCCGACTACCCGGAGAACCCCGGCACCGACGAAGAGAAGGCCATCAAGGCCCGCTACGGCAAGTGCCTGGGCTCCGCGGTGAACCCGGTGCTGCGCGAGGGCAACTCCGACCGCCGCGCCCCGCTGGCCGTCAAGAACTACGCGCGCAAGCACCCGCACTCGATGGGCGAGTGGAAGCCCTGGTCGCAGACCCACGTGGCGCACATGACCCACGGGGACTTCTACCACGGCGAGAAGTCGATGACGCTCGACCGCGCGCGCAACGTCAAGATGGAGCTGCTGACCCAGAGCGGCAAGACCATCGTGCTCAAGCCGAAGGTCGCGCTGCAGGACGGCGAGATCATCGACTCGATGTTCATGAGCAAGAAGGCGCTGCTCGAGTTCTACGAGAAGCAGCTCGAGGACTGCCGCGAGGCCGGCATCCTGTTCTCGCTGCACGTGAAGGCGACGATGATGAAGGTGTCCCACCCCATCGTCTTCGGCCACTGCGTCAAGATCTACTACAAGGAAGCCTTCGAGAAGCACGGCAAGCTGTTCGACGAGCTGGGCATCAACGTCAACAACGGCATGGTCAACCTCTACGAGAAGATCAAGACCCTGCCCGAATCGAAGCGCGACGAGATCATCCGCGACCTGCACGCCTGCCAGGAGCACCGCCCGCCGCTGGCGATGGTGGACTCCGCCAAGGGCATCACCAACTTCCACTCGCCCAACGACGTGATCGTCGATGCCTCCATGCCGGCCATGATCCGTGCGGGCGGCAAGATGTGGGGCGCCGACGGCAAGCAGTACGACAGCAAGTGCGTGATGCCGGAGTCGACCTTCGCCCGCATCTACCAGGAGATGATCAACTTCTGCAAGACCAACGGCAACTTCGATCCGCGCACGATGGGCACCGTGCCGAACGTCGGCCTGATGGCCCAGCAGGCCGAGGAGTACGGCTCGCACGACAAGACCTTCGAGGTGCCCGAGGCCGGCGTCGCCAACATCACCGACCTCGACACCGGCGAAGTGCTGCTGTCGCAGAACGTCGAGGCCGGCGACATCTGGCGCATGTGCCAGGTCAAGGACGCGCCGATCCGCGACTGGGTCAAGCTCGCCGTCACGCGCGCGCGCAACTCCGGCATGCCCGCGGTGTTCTGGCTCGACCCCTACCGTCCGCACGAGGCCGAGCTGATCAAGAAGGTCAACGCCTACCTCAAGGACCACGACACCAGCGGCCTGGACATCCAGGTCATGAGCCAGGTGCGCGCGATGCGCTACACGCTCGAGCGCGTCATCCGCGGCCTGGACACGATCTCCGTCACCGGCAACATCCTGCGCGACTACCTGACCGACCTGTTCCCGATCATGGAGCTCGGCACCAGCGCCAAGATGCTGTCGATCGTGCCGCTGATGAACGGCGGCGGCATGTACGAGACCGGCGCGGGCGGCTCGGCGCCGAAGCACGTGCAGCAGCTGGTCGAGGAGAACCACCTGCGCTGGGACTCGCTGGGCGAGTTCCTGGCTCTGGCGGTGAGCCTGGAGGAGCTGGGCATCAAGGAAGGCAGCGAGAAGGCCAAGATCCTCGCGCGCACGCTCGACGCCGCGACCGGCAAGCTGCTCGACAACAACAAGGGCCCGTCGCCCAGGACCGGCCAGCTCGACAACCGCGGCAGCCAGTTCTACCTGGCGATGTACTGGGCGCAGGAGCTGGCGGCGCAGGCCGACGATGCCGAGCTGGCCGCGCACTTCGCGCCGCTGGCCAAGGCGCTGACCGAGAACGAGGCCCGCATCGTCGAGGAGCTGGCCGCGGTGCAGGGCAAGCCGGTGGACATCGGCGGCTACTACCTGCCCGACCCGAAGAAGCTCAGCGCGGTGATGCGTCCCAGCGCCACCTTCAACGCCGTGCTGGAAGCGGCGCACGCCTGACGGCACGGGGGGCAGCGGGCTGCAGGCGCATGCGCATGCGGCCCTCCCTCGCGGGGGCGACGCCTGGCGTCGCCCCTTTTTCCTTCAGACCGTCGCCACCGGCGTGACGGGCGAGCCCACCGCGCCCGGCAGGCGCAAGGGCGGCGCGGTGAGCAGGAAGCGGCTGCGCCCCTGCGCGCGCAGCCAGCGCGCCAGCGGCGTCAGGTGCCACAGCTCGCCCAGGTGCACGCCGAGCCTGAACAGGCAGTGCTCGTGCAGCGGCAGCACCGCGCACGCGCCCCGTCCCGGCTGCGCGGGAAAGGCCTCCACCGCGTAGTTGTCGGCCACCAGCACCGCCAGGCCGCTGTCCGTGATCCATTGCAGCAGCCGCTCGTCGCGGCCGTCGAGCACCGCGCAGCTGTGCTCCAGCACCTCGGCCTCGGGCCGTCCCCCCATCTCCAGCAGCCGCTGCGCGAAGCCGGTGTGCAGGCACACCATGTCGCCGCGCTCCACCGTCACGCGGTCGGCGTCCAGCACGCGCATCAGCCGCTCGTAGCCCACCCGCTCGCGCGCGTCGCCGCAGTGCGCGTGCAGGTCGATCATCACTCCCCGGCCCTGCACGCAGCGCTCGGCCATGCGCTCGATGCCCAGCGCCAGCGCCTTCGAGGTCGAGCGCGCATCGCCGCGCGCGGGCACGCCGGCGTCCGAGGCGAGCAGCGGGCCGCGCACGTCCAGGTCGGGCCGGAAGCCGTTGTAGTAGCGCGGCTCGGGCACGCCGTCGCCATCGGCGTCGAACAGCTGCCCCACGTGCGCCAGGCCGTCCCACTGGGTGGAGTACTGCAGGTGCAGCACCGCCAGGTCGTCGCAGATCACGTCAGTGTGCGAGGGGTCCTGGGCCGCCAGGCGGTAGTTCATGTTGGGCCCGTCACTCCTCAGCGTGGGCCGCAGCAGCGGCGGGTGGCGGCGCGGGTTGAGCACGTTGCCGCCGGGCAGGTCCAGCGGCAGGCTCAGGCAGAAGGTCCGTCCCTCGCGCACCTCGGCCACCCCCAGGCGCACCTGCTCGGGCTCGATCAGGTTCAGCCGCCCGCACTGGTCGTCGGGTCCGAAATCGCCCCAGGTCGAACCGGGGGGACGGTGAAGCCAGCGGGGGGCTTGAGGATCGTTCATGCGGTTCGGCTCGTGATGCGGGGCGTCGTTGAATGAGGTGGGCTGCATGGCGGAACACGGTGGCGATCCGTGCTGCCCGGTGGCTTGGACACGTTCCTTGCATCATGAGTGCGAAAGGCAGCGCAGGGAGGTCCGGTGTTTCCCTAAATGATTCTGCATTGCAGTACTTGTTTTCGAAAGGCTGGCCATGTGCTGCGCAGCACGTCCATTCCGCCCGCGCTTGGCGACAATCGGCCTGATTCCCTGGGCGCAAGTCGCGCCCGACGACTCCTTGTCCGATCCGCATGCAAAGACTGATTTCCGAGTTGCGCCGGCTGTTCCTGCTGCCCGGCGCCCTGCATCCCGAGACCGCGCTCCCCGACGCCGGGGCCGTCGATGCCGCGCTGCAGGGGCAGCTCGCCGGCCGCGAGGCCGCCGGGCTGCCCTGGATCGACCCACAGGGCCGCACGCGGCTGATGGTGGTGGGCTTCCACGGCGTGCCGCAGGGCCAGGGCGCGGCGCACTGCAGCGCGATGCTGCAGCTCGGCAAGGCGCTGATGGAGGAGCTGGGGCTGCCCGAGCCCGCCTTCTCGGTCAACGGCCACGAGGGCTTCGACCTGTGGCTGCCGCTGGCGCAGCCGCTGCCGGCCACCGAGGTCGGCGAGTTCCTCGGCCTGCTGCGGGCGGCCTACCTGAAGGGCCTGCCGGCGCTGAGCCTGTGGCCCGCTCCGGGACAGGCGGCAGGGCCCGGCCGGGCCGGGCCGACGCTGCCGCCCGCGCTGCATCCCGCCACCGGGCTGTGGTCGGTGTTCGTCGCGCCGGGCCTGGCGCCGTCCTTCACCGAGGAGGCCGGCATCGACGTCCCGCCGAACCTGGACAAGCAGGCGGAGCTGCTGGCCAGGCTGCAGCCCGTCGCGCCGGGCGCCTTCGCTCAGGCGGTGCAGGCGCTGCGCGAGCGCCTGGGCGACCCGGTCCCGGCAGCCCCGGTGCAGGCCGCCGCCGGTGCGGCGGCGCGTGCACCTGCCGCGCCGGCACCGACGACGGCCGCGCCGCCGGTGCCTGTCCCGGCCGGCGGCCCGGCGCCGGGCGGCCTGCCGGGTGCGCTGGCCGCTCGGCGCGCCGAGCTGTTCCGCGCGCTGGCCGGGACCGCGGCGGCGGCGGTGGACACGCCTTTCCCGGCGCTGTCGCGCCTGCTGCACGGCGGCTTCCGCGGTGGGCGGCTGTACGCGCTGCTGGCGCCGCCGAAGTCCGGCAAGACCACGCTCGCCGCGTCCTGGCTCGAGCACGCGGCGGCGAACGGGCATCCGGCGCTGTACGCGGGCTACGAGATGGCGCGCGGGCAGCTCGTCCAGGCCGCCCTCGCGCGCCGCCTGTGCCTGGAGGCCTGCCGCATCGAGGCGGGCGCGCTCACGGAGGACGAGGCCGGGCGCGCCGCGGCCGCGCTCGACGCCTACCTGGCCCGCGAAGGGCGCAACCTGGAGATCTGGGAGGCGGGACCGGCCACCGGGCTCGCCGACATCGCGGCCTGGGTGCGTGCTGCCGCGGCGGCGCTGCCGGGCCGCACGCCGCTGGTGGTGATCGACCCGCTGCCGCTGGCGGCCGGGCTGCCCGCGAGCGCCGCGACCGCGGACGCGCTCGGCCGCGCCGCGGCGCGGGCCGCCGCCTGCAAGGACCTGGCCCGCGGCACCGGCGCGGCGGTGATCGCGCTGTGTGCGCTGAGCCGGCCGCTGCAGCAGGAGGCCGAGCTGGCGGCCGACCCCGACGCCCAGGCGCTGCTGCGCGCCGCCGACGGCGTGCTGGCGTTGCAGGCGCGCATGCCGGCGCTGCAGGATGCTCCCTGCGCCGACGGCGCCGGCCCGGCCCGCGTACGACTGCAGTTGCTGAGCCACAGGGGGCGCATCGGCGAGGTGGCGCTCGACCATTGGCGCGCGTTCCACCTGCTGGAGGAGGCGCCGGGGTCGGGCACGGAGGCGGCGCCGGCGGGCGACGGGGCTGCGACCGAGGCGGCGTCGGCAGTGTTCCGACGCCATGCCGACGCGTCCCCGTCGCAGCGGGCGGGATACGAGGGCGGCTGAGGCTTGTTCGACAGGGGCAGTGATCGCACAGGAGGGGGCGTCATGATGCGACTCACCCGCCAGTGCCATCGGCTCGAGAGGCAGAAAACCAAGGAGACGACGATGCGCATGCGTGCAGGGGAATCCGTGCTGCTGGTGGTGGACGTGCAGCAGGCACTGCTGCCGGCGATCCACGAGGGCGCGGCGGTGGTGGAGCATGTCCGCTGGCTGCTCGGCGTGGCGGCGCGGCTGCAGGTGCCGCGCCTGGCTACCGAGCAGTACCCGAAGGGGCTGGGCGCAACGGCTCCGGCGGTGCGTGAGCTGCTTGCGCCGCAGGAGCTGGTCGAGAAGGAATGCTTCTCCGCGCTCACCGAGGGCCGGCTGCTGGAGGCGCCGGGCGGAGAGCGGCGGCAGTGGATCGTCTGCGGCACCGAGGCGCACGTGTGCGTACAGCAGACGGTGCTGGACCTGCTGGCCGCCGGTCGCGAGGTCTTCGTCGTGGACGAGGCGGTGGGCTCGCGCCGCCCGCGCGACAAGGAGCTCGCGCTCGAGCGCATGCGTCGCCACGGCGCCGACATCGTCTCGCGCGAGATGGTCGCCTTCGAGTGGATGGAGCGCGCCTGCACCGACACCTTCCGCAGCGTGCTCAGGGAGTTCATCCGCTGATTGCGGCGGGCAGTCCGGAAAGGCCGGCCATGCCCTGCTTGCATCCGCGACGACCGCCCCTGTCCAGCGCGCCTTGGCTCAGGCCGGGCAGCCGGACGGCCTGAACCGTCGGGGGTTGTGGTGCAGCGAAGGACGGGGTGGCCGCGGCCCCGCGCCCTGCAGGAGGAGGAACGGCAGGCGACAGGCGCCGCGCTGCGCGTTCCCGGTCGCCATCAGGCGGCCTTGCGGATCAGCGAGTGCGGATCGAGCACGAACTTGCGCGGCGCGCCGTGGTCGAAGGCCTCGTAGCCCTTGGGCGCATCGTCGAGCGAGATGACCTCGACGCCGACGGTTTCGGCGATCTTGATGCGGTCCCACAGGATCGCCTGCATCAGCTGGCGGTTGTACTTCATCACCGGGGTCTGGCCGGTGAAGAAGCTGTGCGACTTGGCCCAGCCGAGGCCGAAGCGGATGCTGAGGCTGCCGCGCTTGGCCGCGGCGTCGACCGCGCCCGGATCCTCGGTGACGTAGAGGCCGGGAATGCCGATCTTGCCGGCCGCTCGGGTGATCTCCATCAGCGAGTTCAGCACAGTGGCCGGCGCCTCGTGCTGCGCGCCCTCGTGGCCGTGGCCACGCGCCTCAAAGCCGACGGCGTCGACCGCGCAGTCCACCTCGGGCGTGCCGAGGATCTGCGCGATCTGCTCGGCGAGGCTTGCGTCGAGCGACAGATCCACTGTGTGATAGCCGACCTTGCGCGCATGCTCGAGCCGCTTCGGGTTGACGTCGCCGACGATCACGACGGCCGCGCCGAGCAGCCGCGCCGAGGCGGCGGCGGCGAGGCCGACCGGGCCGGCGCCGGCGATGTAGACGGTGCTGCCGGGCCCCACGCCCGCGGTGACGGCGCCGTGGTAGCCGGTGGGCAGGATGTCGGACAGGCAGGTGAGATCCCGTATCTTCTCCATCGCCTGCGCACGGTCGGGGAACTTCAGCAGGTTGAAGTCGGCGTAGGGGACCATCACGTACTCGGCCTGCCCGCCGATCCAGCCGCCCATGTCGACGTAGCCGTAGGCGCCGCCGGCGCGCGAGGGGTTCACCGTCAGGCACACGCCGGTTTGCTGCTCCTTGCAGGTGCGGCAGCGCCCGCAGGCGACGTTGAAGGGCACCGACACCAGGTCGCCCACCTCCATGTTCTGCACGTCCCGGCCCGCCTCGATCACCTCGCCGGTGATCTCGTGGCCGAGCACGAGGCCTGCCGGCGCGGTGGTGCGGCCGCGCACCATGTGCTGGTCCGAGCCGCAGATGTTGGTGGACACGACGCGCAGGATCACGCCGTGCTCGGCACGACGGCCCTGCGGGTCGACCAGCTTGGGGAAGTCGATCCCCTGCACCTCGACCTTGCCCGGGCCCACATAGACGACACCACGGTTGCTTGCACTCATCGACATCTTCTCCTCGCGAGGGTGGAGCCGCCGCCCCGGCCCGGGGGCCGCGACGGCAGCGAAGCCGGCGCAGTCGCCTGCGCCGTCGACGGGCTCGCGCCCGTCCTTGGTTTCTGCGGCCGGGGCCCGCGCCGTCAGGAGGCGACGCAGGTGTAGTTCGCCGCGTCGTTCGGGGAAGCGGTCCCCGCCCCGGTGAACTTGGGCCAGGTCGGGTACAGGCACATCGGGCGGCTGCCCTTGTTCGTCGCCGGGGCGTTCTCGTCGACCGCGGTCAGCACGCCGGGCGCGCGTCCCGTCTCCACCCACCTGTCCAGTTCCGCGAGGCCGTCGTACTTCGCGTTGAACGGGCCGAAGCCGTGGCCCAGGCCGGGGATCATGTAGAAGCGCATGAACGAGTCCATGGCGTCCTTGCCCTGGAGGGCCAGGTGGCGGTTGTAGTAGGCCACCGAGTTGTGCGGCGTGATGAAGTCGTCCGCGGTGCCGTGCGTCATGATGATCTTGCCGCCCTTGCGGCGGAAGGCGCTCAGGTCGATGTCGGTCACGTCCATGATGGTTCCGACCTCCTGTGTCCGGGCCTGCCACTGCAGCGGGTCGAACGCCATCGCGTCGAGCGCGAGATCGCGCGTGATGATGTAGCGCGAGGTGGCCGAGCCCACGTTGTAGAGCAGGGCGTCCGCGCCGGTCGGCGGGTTCCCGGGAACCGGTCTCGAGCCGAAGCTGGAGACCTGGAAGAGCGCGCCTTCGAGCAGCGGCCAGCGCGGGAACTCGTCCATGCCCGCGATCGGGAAGCCCGGCCGGTAGGGCGAGGTGATCTTCTCGACCGCCGCGATCTGCGCGTCCGAGAGGCAGGTGTCGCCGGTATCGCCCCCGCCCGCGCACCGCAGCGGGCCGGAGCGCAGCGTGGACACGTTGAAGTTGTCGTTGCACGCGGCCACGTTGCTGATGATGCCGTCGCGGACGCCGTCGAGCGGATCGCATGCCGCGTAGACGGCGTCCGTCAGCAGCTTGGTCTTCGCCGGACTGAGCCAGCCCGCGCCGCCGTTGGAGTAGATCGCCTTGCCGACATTCAGCGAGCCCAGGTGCAGCAGGGTGACGTTGTAGGCCGGGTAGTTGGCCACCACCCCGTCGTAATCCGCCGGATAGCGGGCCGCCGCATCCAGGGCCTCGTGTCCGCCCTGCGAGTTGCCGATGAAGTAGAAGCGGGCGGGCGTCTTGCCGTAGCGGGCCTTGACCACCGCCATGGCGACGTCGTGCGTCTTCTTGATCGACTCCTTGCCGTAGTTCAGCAGCGCCTCGTCGTTCATGCCGAAGGAGCCGTCGAAGCCGGGCCCTCCCTTGTGCCCCCCGTCGCTGCCGAGCGTGACGTAGCCCTGCTTCAGCGGACGTGCGACGGTGTCGGGCTGGAGCCCGGCCTTGCCGAGACCGGTGACCAGCGTGCCGTTGTAGGCGCCTCCGCCCATCTGCAGCGCCTTCGCGTTCCACTGCGTGGGCAGGTTGACCTGGAACTCCGTGTTCGGCGCAGCGGCGCTCACCGGAATGATCAGTCCCGTCACGGCGCAGTATTCGCCGTTCACGTTGTCCTTGGCGCCGGCCTCGACGAAGGTCGCCTTCTGGACCACGGCGCCCGAAGTGCGCAGCCCGATGGCGGAAGCCGGGATCTGGAGGCCCGCCAGGCTCTCGCAGGCCTGCTGCGGCGTCGCCACCGCAGGCGCCGGATCGTCCGAGCCGCCGCAGCCGGCGAGCAAGGCGGCAATGGCTGCCGCTGCGGCAACCGGAGTGATTCTTTTCATGCGAAGTCCTTCCTTGTTTTCAGGGCATGGGGCAACGTGCCCGGCGATGACAGCCGCCGAGATACCCGCCTCGGGAAACAGCCTGCCATGGCAGGCCTGCAGAAATCGTGGGAATGCCTGTTTTCTTCCGGCGGCTTGCCGGGAGAATCTCGGGTCGGAGCGAATCTGCCCAACGCCTTATCGATTCACGGATACGGCGGCCTGGCCGGCAATTCGCATTCGAGTCGAGGGTTCATCTGTTTTCCGGGCACGGGCCTGCACTCGCCGCAGGTGGCGGCGTTGCAATGCGATGTCGCCCAGGGACCGATTCACGTCGGACATTCGCCCGCATCCATGTCTCCTCCTTAATGGGGATGCAAGCTCTCGCTTCACACTTTCGGGATCCCGTCTCCGCGGGGGTGCTTGAGCTTCATCAAGGTGCCTTCACTCTATATGGGATCCCAAGCGAGCGAAACCTAGGGTATCTACCAGTGATGTGGCCCGTGACGGGATCCAATAGGCCTGGCGTTGGCCCTTCCTCGTCCGCCGCAGGCAAGCGAACGGCGCCCAGGGGCGCGATCGGGTCAGGGCGTGAAACCGGCCCGAGCGGGCCGGGCCGCAGCAATGGCGTGGCGATGGCGCCGCGCCTGCCGGCGGCCTTCGTGGTCGATCGACGCGATAGATCATTACCGTTGGAAATCAGCATTTCCTGGCGGTGTCCGGTCGATATACAGTGGGATTCGGCAAGAAGATTTGGCGGCGTGATGAACAAGCGACCGCATCACGAGATGCTTTTGGAGAGATGCCCGTTCTTGTCCAGGGTGGGGCGCTTTCCGGCGTCCGTCTCCCCTGATCCAGGGGCTTCGCATGCTGAATATCGATACCGAACTCGACGAGGACCGAAGCATGAAAACCCCGAAGAAACCTGTCGGTCGCCCGATCCGCCTGCAGGCAATTGCCGCTCTGGCGCTCTGCCTGGGCGTGCAGGCTGCCGGCGCGGCCTTCCCCGAGAAGCCAATTCGCCTGATCGTGCCCTTCGGGCCGGGAACCTCCACGGACACCGTGGCCCGCGCCTTTGCGGAGGAACTGTCGAAGACGATCGGTCAAACGGTCATCGTCGACAACAAGGCCGGGGCAGGGGGCACGGTGGGCACCGCACAGGCGGCGGCGGCCAGCGCAGACGGACACACCATCGTTCTCGGCACGGTGGGCACGCACGCCATCAACACCACGCTCTACAAGAAGCTGGCATACAACCCGCAGCGGGACTTCACGCCGCTGGCCTATCTCGGCGCGACCCCGACCCTGCTCGTCGTCCCGGCGAACTCGCCCGTCAGATCGCTCGCCGACCTCAAGGCAGCGGGCGCCAGGAACGCCGGCGTTCTCTTCGCGTCCGCAGGCAACGGGACCTCGGGCCACCTTGCCGGGGAGCTTCTCGGTCTCCGGATGTCGATGCCGGTGACGCATGTGCCCTACAAGGAGGGCGGCCAGGCGCTGACGGAGACGATGGGCGGGCAGACCGCCTTCATGTTCTACCACCCGGCGGCCGTGCTTCCCCACATCAAGTCCGGGAAGCTGCGGGCCCTGGGCGTCTCCAGCCGCTCGCGCATCTCCGCAGCCCCGGACGTGCCCTCGCTGCTGGAGCAAGGCGTCAAGGACTTCGACCTGGTCGCCTGGTTCATGCTCTTCGCGCCGTCGCAGACGCCGGCGCCCGTCGTCGAGCGGCTTCAAGAGGCATCCGCCAGGGCGCTCGCCAACGCCGACCTGAAGGCCCGGCTGCTCGGGCAGGGGGTGGAGTTGCGGCCGATGAGCGTCACGGAGATGAAGGACTTCGTGGCCCAGGAGACGACGAAGTGGGCGGAGGCGGTCAGGCAGTCCGGTGCGCAGCTGGACTAGGTCCGACGCGGCCCCGCGGGGAGCTGCGGCCCGCTGGAGAAAGCGCTCCGAGCGACACGAGCCGAAGGCGCACTCCTGTCGAGCCCGATGACCCGAGCCGCGTTCATGACCGCTCCGCCGGAGCCCCGGGGCCGCGGCGAGCTCGCCGCGCCGACCGTCGAGCGCAGCGACCAGCGAACGGCGATCCGCGACGACAGGTGCGCCGGGTTCGCCCATGCCCCGGATCGCGTCGCCGCCGGCCGCGGCGCCCCCGGTCCGGGGCGCCCGGCAGGACGTCTCACCATCGGGAGGTCCACTTCCGGTCGAGCTCCTCCTTCTCGAAGTGCGCGCACATGAAGTCGATGAAGGTGCGCACCTTCGCCGATAGGTGCTTCCGGCTGGCATAGCCGACGTTGATGGACAGCAGCGGCAGGTCCCAGTCCTCGAGCACCGGCACGAGGCGCCCCGCCACGATGTCCTCGTGAACGACATAGAGGGGCTGGATCAGGATGCCCAGTCCGTTGAGCGCGGCCGCCCGCAGCACCTGCCCGTCGTTCGACTTCAGCACCCCGGCGACGGCCACGGTGCTGCTCTGCCCTTCGCGCGAGAAGCGCAGTTCGTGCGGCGTGGTGGCATGGGTATAGATCAGCAGCTTGTGCCCCTGCAGCGCCTCGGGGCGCGGCGGCGCACCGTGCCGCCGCAGGTAGAGGGGGGCGGCGACGAGGACGCGCCGCGTGCGTGCGAGGCGTCGCATGACGATGTTCGAGTCGGGTTCGAACTCGCGATTGCGCACCGCCAGGTCGATGTGGTTCTCCAGGCTGTCGCCATAGCGGTTGGAGGCCTCGATATGGATCTCGACTTCGGGGAATCGCTCGGTGTAGGCCGGCACCAGCGGGGCGATGTGGTGCATCGCGAAGGACACCGACGCCGAGATCGTCAGCACGCCTGCAGGCACCGAGGCGGCGGCCTGCACCTCGGCCTCGCCGTGGCGAAGCTCCTCCAGTGCCGAGCGCGCCCGCTGCAGGTAGGAGCGGCCGACGTCGGTGAGCTGTGCCCGCCGCGTGTTTCTCATCACCAGGCAGGCCCCGAGCCGGTTCTCGAGCGAGGCCAGGTAGCGGCTCGCGCTGGAGGTCGACAGCTTGAGCCGTTCGGCCGTGCGGCTGATGCTGCCGGTCTCGGCCAGGTGAACCAGCAGTTCGATCTCGGTCCAGCGGTCCATCGCCCCTTCCTTCCTTGCAGGAGACGGGAAAGACTTTCCCGGAAACGCCGCGCATCGTCGCAGGGCGGCTGCCTAAACTTTTTCGCGCGGCCGGAGTGCGGATCGCAGGCTCCGCGTCGCGGCGAGAACCACGACACCACGAGAGGAGACATGCATGTGCAAGCTGTGTGACGAAGCGACGGCGCAGGGCAGGCCCGCGCCCGTTCACCTTCACGCGAACCCCGCCCCGGCGGCAGCCGTCGAGTCCGCGCCCTCCAGTCCGCCGCGGCGCAACTTCCTGCGCGCCTCCGCGGTCGCCGGCGCGTCTGCCGGGCTCACGCTCGCGGCCTGCGGCGGGGGCGAAGCGGTGGCCCATTCCCAAGCGACGCCGCCGCCTGCCGGGGTGGGCGAGCCTGCGCGCCGCACGCTCATCCGCGGCGGCGCCGTCATGTCCATGGACCCCGCGGTGGGCAACTTCGCCACCGGCGACGTGCTGCTCGAAGGCCGCCGCATCGTCGCCGTCGGCGCCAACCTGTCCGCCAGCGGCGCCGCCGTGATCGAGGCGGCCGGCATGGTGGTGATGCCGGGCTTCGTCGACACGCACCACCACCAGTTCGAGACCGCGCTGCGCAGCTTCCTGGCCGACGGCGTGCTGCTGCCCGACGGGCGGCCGGACACGGCCTACAACTACTACGAGACCATCCTGCAGAAGTTCTCGACCGTCTACCGGCCGCAGGACGTGTACATCAACGAGCTGTACGGCTCGCTGTCGCAGATCGACGCCGGCGTGACGACGGTGATGGACGTCAGCCAGATCCACCATTCCCCCGAGCACTCCGACGCGGCCATCGAGGCCTTGCGCGCAGCGGGGCGCCGCGCGGTGTTCGGCTATTTCGAGGGCCAGGGGCCGCGCACGAAGTACCCGCAGGATGCCCGTCGCATCCGCAGCCAGTGGTTCTCGAGCAGCGACCAGCTGCTGAGCATGGTGATGGGTGGGGAGATCTACCTGCCCGGCTACGAAGCCGCATGGGAGATCGGCCGCGAGCTGAACCTGCCGATCGCGCTGCACGTGGTCGGCACCTTCGGCATGCAGCCGACCTTCGACAAGCTGGGGGCGGCGGGCTGGTTCGGTCCCGACAACATCTTCATCCACATGACCGGCATGAGCGAGGCCGGCTGGCGCTACGCCGCCGACGCGGGCGCGCACGTGTCGCTCGCGGTGCCGATCGAGATGCAGATGCGGCACGGCACGCCACCCACCCAGACGGCACTGGACCTGGGCATGCAGCCCTCGCTGTCGACCGACGTCGAATGCACGATGACGGCGGACATGTTCACGCAGATGCGCTCCGTGCTCACGCTGCAGCGCATGTTCGCCAACGAGAAGGCGCTGCGCGGCGAGAGCTACCCCAGGCTGCTGACCTCGCACGACGCGATCCGCTTCGCCACCATCGAGGGGGCGAGGGGCCTCAAGCTCGAGGCCAGGACCGGCTCGCTCACGCCGGGCAAGGAGGCGGACATCATCCTGCTCGACGCCACGGCGCTCAACGTGGCGCCGCTCAACCACGTGCCGGGCGCCGTGGTCACGCTGATGGAGCGCAGCAACGTGTCGACCGTGCTGGTGGCCGGGCAGATCAGGAAGTGGCGGGGCGAACTGCTGGGCTTCGACCTGCCCAAGCTGCGCCGGGAGCTCGAGGCCAGCCGCGACCACCTGTTCGACGCCGCAGGCATCGCCCGCGACCTGTTCCGGGCATGAGGCCCGGCCGCCGGTCCGGGGGGCCGGCCGGCCGGGGCATCGGGGCATGAAGGCGGTGCGGGGGGCGACCATGTGCGCTCCACGGTGCGGCTCGCCGGCCGCGGAAGATGCCGGATCGCGGGTGCCGTGCCGCCGACGCCTCAGAGACAGCTGCAGGCCTGCTCGAAGGACAGCCGCGGCCGGCGGGGATGGGCCGCGGGGCCGCCGGCATAGCCGAGGTTCAGCAGGAAGTCCGCCTCGCAGCGCCCGTCGGGGAAGAATTCCTTGTTGACGCCCGAGGCGTCGAACCCGCTCATCGGCCCGCAGGCCAGCCCGAGCGCGCGCGCCGCCATGATGAAGTAGGCCCCGGTCAGCGTGGTGTTGCGCACCGCGTCGGCGCGGGCGCGTTCCGGCTGGCGCTCGAACTCCTCGCGCACATGGGGCATGTGCCACAGCTCGGGCATGTGCTCGTAGAAGCGGGTGTCGCGCGCCACGATCACCGTCACCGGGGCGGAGCGCACCTTGGCGACGTTGCCGGCGGACAGGTGGGGCAGCAGGCGCTCGCGCCCGGCCTCGGTGCCGATGAAGACGAAGCGGGCCGGCTGGCAGTTCATCGAGGTCGGACCCAGGCTGGCGAGCCGGTAGAGCTCGCGCAGCAGCGACATCGGCAAGGGCCGGGGCTCGAAGGCCGCGTGTGTGCGCGCGGCGAGGAACAGCTGGTCCAGGGCGGCCGCGTCCAGCGGGCCCGCGGCGGACGAGGCGTCGGCGGCAAGGGGCGAAGGGTTCATGGCGGATCGGGGAAGGGTGGGAGGGACGGGCGCCGCGCGGGCAGGGCCGGCGCGGCGTGCATCGCGGCGAGGATCGGCACGAGGCCGACCAGGACGCGCGAATGCGGGCCGCGGCGGCTCGACGTCCTCCAGCGGCCCGCTTCCACATGGATGAGTCTCGTCGGGAGCGGCGCTTCGTTGAGCCGGCGACGCTCCCGGTGAGCCGCAATCAATCGACGCGGATGTTCTTGGACCGGACGATCTGGCTGTAGATCTCGGAGTCGCGCCGCACCAGCTCCGCGATCTCCGCACGGCTCAGCCCGAGCGGTTCGCTGTTCAGCTCCTTGATGCGTCGCTGCACGTCGGGATCCTGGCTCGCGGCGAGCAGGACGGCATGGAGACGATCCACGATCGCAGGAGGCGTGGCCGCCGGTGCCCAGATGCCGTGCCAGGACATCATCGACAGATTGGGCACGGTTTCGGCGAAGGTGGGGACATTGGGCATCGCGGGGTGGCGCTGCGCGCCCGAGTAGGCCAGCGCCTTCACGCGTCCTCCCGAGATCATCGGGTAGGCGGTGGCGACCGGCTCGAGGACGAGGTCGACCTGCCCGCCGATCAATTCGGGCAGGGGCGTGCTGCGATAGGGCACGTGCAGCATCTTGGTCTTGGTCTCGTCCTTCAGCCATTCCATGATGAGATGCGACGGACTGCCGGCCCCGTAGGAGGCATGCGACATCGAGTCCGGTTGCTTCCTCGCCTGGTCCAGCACCTCCGTCAGCGAGCCGGCCTTCAGGTTCGGGTTGGCGATCAGCACCAGGCCCTGCCGCATCGTCGTCGCCACCGGCACCAGATCCTTGCCCGCATCGAAGGGCAGCTTGCTGTAGATGTACGGATTGATCGTGAAGGCGGTGGAGACGTTGTAGAGGACGGTGTAGCCGTCGGGCGACGACTTGGCCACCGCGTCGCCCGCGAGGTTGCCCGCGGAGCCCGGCTTGTTGTCGATGACGACCGGGACGCCCATCTTCTTCGCGGCGTACTCGCCGTAGATCCGGGCAAACACGTCGGGCGGTGTTCCCGCGGCGAATCCGACCACGATCTTGACGGGCTTGGTGGGCCAGGCGGCCTGGGGCGCCTGGGCCTGGGCGTGCGATGGCGCGCCGGCAAGCGTAAAGACCAAGGTGGCGAGCAAACCAATGCCGAGTTTCATGCTGTGTCTCCTGTTCAGCGGTCTATTCATTCCGCACTTCCTGGCGGTGTGGGCGGCTGGGCTGGTATCGCCGGGACGGAACGGGCGAGCGTTCCCCCCGGCAATCGTTTCGATCGATCCCGGTGCAAGCCTTCCGGTTGCGAACCTGAACCCGGAGCACCTCGGGGATCCCGCCTTCGGCGTCGTTCGAGGTGTCCCGGGGAAAGCGGCTCCTCCTGTTCACTCTCCTGTCTTGTGGGCGAAGCCTTCGGGCGCTTCCCCGTCGTAGACCAGTTCGCGCGTGGCCTGGTAGGACAGCGCGAAGCCGGCGGGCTGCTCGGTCTCCTCGTGCAGGTGCGCGATGAGGCCCGCGGTGCGGGCGAGGATGGGCACGCCCTTGAGCGAGGAAATGGGGAAGCCGACCCCCATCAGCACGGCGGGAATCGCCGCCGAGACGTTCATGCGCAGGTCCTTGCCCACGAGGTCGGGAATGAACTGCTCGATGGCCTCGGCGATGCGGACGTAGCGCAGGTCGGCGCCGGCGGAGGTCGCCACCTCGATGAGCCGGCTCACGCGCGGGTCGCGCTCCTTGTGCAGGGGATGGCCGTAGCCGGGGATCGCCCGCCGGGCGGCCTTGTGCTCGCGCACCACCTCCGCCGCCGCCTCCTCGAGCGCGCGGCCCGCGGCGATGCGCTGCTCGACCTCGGCGAAGAGCCGGCCCGCGGATTCGGACGCGCCCAGGATGACCGAGCCGCAGCCAAGGATGCCGGCGGCCACGGCGCCCTGCAGCGCCTCGGGGGCCGCGGCCAGCGTCATGCGGCTGGCCTGCACGCTGGGCACCAGGCCGTGCTCTGCGATCGCGACCAGGGTCGCGTCCAGCACTGCGCGGCAGGCGCTGTCCGGCTCGCGGCCGGTCAGGAGCAGGAAGAAGTAGTCGGTGAAGGAAGTCTTGCCGATGAGGTCCTGGCACAGGTCCCGCCCGCGCACGACGATGGTGTGCTCGTCGGACGTGGAGATGGCGGTGCGCGGGACGGTGTTCTTTCCGATTTTCATGAGGGTCTGCTCCGGGGCGGCCGGCTCACGCGGCCTGGGGTTCGAGTCGGAAGTCGTAGTGGGCCGACCAGTAGGGCCGGTTCATCTCGCGGCCGTCGGGCGCCTTCCCGGCGGGATGCCGCTCGTAGTCGACGATCAGGCTCGGGCGCACGCCGAAGACCGCGTCCGAGTCGAGGTAGGGGCTGCCGGCGACGAAGAGGTGGGTGGTGACGGGCGCGTGCTGCGGCGCCGAGACCTTCATGTGGATGTGGCCCGGCCGGTTGGGGTGCCGTCCCATCGCTGCGAGCATCTGCCCGACCGGGCCGTCGACGGGCACCGGGTAGAAGCTGGGTCGGATCGACCAGAACCAGTAGCGCCCCTCCTCGTCGGTGCGCAGGCGCGCGCGCGCGGCCATGTCGGAGCCCTCGACCTGCATGTCGTAGACGCCTTCGCCGTCGCCCGACCACACATCCAGCAGTGCGCCGGCGACCGGCCGGCCGTGGGTGTCGGTCACGCGGCCGCTGTAGAAGGTCGGCTCGCCCTTCACGCCCTCGGCGATGTCGGCTCCCAGCGGCACCTCGGGCGCCCCCTGCCAGTAGTAGGGGCCCTGCACGGTCGCCTCCGTCGCCTCGGTGACGCTCAGGCTGCCGGTCGAGCCGCGGCTCGCACGCAGCTGGTCGAGCATCACCACCATCATCGAGGCGCCCAGCGTGTCGGACAGCAGGATGAATTCCTGCCGCTTGTCGCTGCAGGCCTGGCCCACCGCCGTGAGGAACTCGATGCCGGCCATCCATTCGTCGGGCTTGAGGTCGACCTCGCGGATGAAGGCGTGGAGGTGGGTGATCAGCGAGCTCATGACCTGAGCGAAGCGCGGGTCGCCGCACTCCGCCAGGCGCTGCAGCGCCGCCTGCGTCAGTTCGTCTTCGTTGGACGGGGTCATGTCGGTGTCTCCTCTCAGGTGTGTTTCGATGGCGCGGGGTCTCAGGCGCCCGCGTTCCCGCGCAGGCGCTGCCGGATCGGATCGACGATCGCGGCGTTGTCGGCGCCGAGCAGGGGCGGGGCGGTGACGGACAGCGAGGGCTGGCCGTCGAAGCTGACGGGGGAGCGGATCGTGCGCCACTCGCCCCCTTCCGGATGCGCGGCGCCGACCGCGAGCTGCAGGTGCCGCACCTGCGGGTCCTCGAGTGCCTCCTGCGTGTCGTACATCGGCGCGTGCGGCACGTCCTGCGCCTCCAGCCGCTCGCACCAGGTCGCGCGGTCGTGGCGCCGGAAGATGGCGCCCAGCACCTCGATCAGGTCTTCCTGGTGCCTGATGCGGCCGTCGCGATCGGCGAAGCGCGGGTCCTGGAACAGGTCGGGCCGCTCGATCGCGACGGCCAGGCCCTGCCAGAACTTCTCCGGCGAGGACATGTGCAGCGCGATCCACTTGCCGTCCGCGCACTCGAGCACATAGGACTGGGAGACGCTGGGGCGGCTGAAGGGCCCCATGACCTCGTTCTCCGAGAAGTAGTGGGTGAAGGCATCGAGGTTGAAGTGGCACATCGCTTCGAGCATCGACACCTCGACGCTGCGCCCGACGCCGGTCGAGCCGCGCTCCACCAGCGCGCCCAGCACGCCGTAGGCGGCGTAGAAGCCGGTCATCGCGTCGGCCAGCGCGGGCCCCACCACGCGCGGGTTCTCGGGGTTGACCAGCAGCTTCAGGAACGCGCTGGCCGCCTGCGCCACGGTGTCGTAGGCGGGGCGCCGCGAGGCCGGCCCGCTCTGCCCGAAGCCGCTGATCGCGCAGTAGACGAGGCGCGGGTTGAGGCTGCGCAGCCGCGCCTCGCCCGCGCCCAGCCGCTCGGCGGCGCCGGGCCGGAAGTTCTGGATGTAGACGTCGGCCTGCTTCACCAGCTCGTCGAAGACCGCCGCGTCCTCCGGCAGCTTCGGGTTGAGGGTGATGCTGCGCTTGTTGCGGTTGTAGGTCTGGAAGTGCGGGCTGTAGAGGCCGCCGCGGAAGGCGCGGAAGGGGTCGCCGGCACCGGGCTGCTCGATCTTGATGACCTCGGCCCCGAGATCGGCGAGGAACATGCCCGCCGCCGGCCCCGTGATGAAGGTGCCTTGCTCGAGCACCTTGATGCCGCGAAGGACTTGATTCACTGTTCGGACTCCTTGGATGGGAACGTGGGCCCCGGCCCGGCGCATGCCGTCGGGGGCCTGCAGAACGCAGCGGGAGGGCGGTCGGGGCCGGCGTGCGAAGCGGCACGGGAGGGGTCGTCTCCATGCGCCTCGTGCTTCGCCGCCCGCTTGTCCGCCGGGTGCTCCGCTGTGGTTGGAAACGACTGTATCGACGCGAATGGATGCCGGGAAATGATTAATTTCGCCGGTTATGATCTATGCGATCGATCGATTTAGGGTTTCCATGGAACTGCGGCACTTGCGCTACTTCATTGCCCTGGCCGGCACGCTGAACTTCACGCGGGCCGCCGAGCGTGTCCACGTGAGCCAGTCCACGCTGTCGCACCAGATCAAGCAGCTCGAGGACGAGCTCGGCGTTCGCTTGTTCGACCGCATCGGCAAGCGCGTGGTGCTGACCGAGTCCGGCGACGAGTTCCTGGAGTACGCCCGGCGGGCGCTGCGCGAGATCGACCAGGGGCTGGGGGCGCTGAAGCAGCTGGTGCCGAATGCCTCGGGCGAGTTGCGCATCGGGGCGACCCACTCCTTCAACCTCGGCTTCATCCCCGACTGCATCGCCACCTTCCACCAGCGGCACCCGGACGTGAAGGTGGTGGTCGAGGAGCTCGCCGCCGACCTCATCGCCGCCCGGCTGCAGGACAGCTCGCTCGATCTCGGCATCGCCTACCGGCCGGCAACGTCCGAGAGCCTGCAGTTCGAGCCGCTCTACAACGAGGAGATGGTGCTGGTCGTGAGGCAGGACCATCCGCTCGCGCGCCGCAAGCGGGTGCGCATGGTGGAGCTGCACCGCCTGCCGCTGGTGCTGCTGCCGCCGTCTTTCGCGACGCGCCAGCTGCTGGACGAGTGCTTCAGGGCCTGCGGTGCCGAGCCGCTCGTCGTCGCGGAGATGAACACCCTGGGTCCGATGATGAGCCTGGTGGCGAAGACCGGCCTGGCCTGCATCGTGACGCCCAACGCGATGCCGGCGAACTCGGGGCTCAAGCTGCTGCGGCTCGAGAGCCCGACGCCGGTGCGCACCCCCGGCATGCTGTGGGCGGCCGGAGCCACGAAGTCCGCCGCAACCCGCGCTTTCTCGACCATCGTTCGCAAGCTGGCGTTCCGCACCAGCCTGCTCGATGCGGCACCCGCGGGCTGAGGACGCGAGCGAGCGGCGCTCGGGCTGTCGGCGCGCCCGCCGCGTCCGTCCGGGGAGGCGCCCTCCATAATGCAGCCGCCCTTCACAACCGCTCCTGTCCGCCTCCGATGTCGCAACAGACCGCCACCCTGATCCGGCTGCGAGAGATGATTCTTCGCGGCGAGCTCGCGCCGGGGGAGCGGGTGACCGAGGCGAGCCTGGCCGCCCGCCTGGGCATCTCGAGGACGCCCGTGCGCAACGCGCTGCCGGCGCTGGCGCAGGAGGGGCTGCTCGTGCGGGCAGGACAGCGGGGCTTCGCGGTCAAGGAGTTCGACTCGCGCGAGAGCCTCGAGGCATTGCGCTTGCGGGCCGTGCTGGAAGGGGTGGCCGCGCGTGCGCTGGCGGAACGGGGCGCATCCCCCGATCTGCTCGAACAGCTCGGGAACTGTCTCCGGGAAGGGGATCAGATCTTCATGTCCCGCTCCATCGATGAGCTCGCAGAGGCGCGCTACGGCGAGATGAACTCGAGGTTCCACGGGCTCATCCTCCACGGTGCGCAGAGGCCTCTCCTGGCCGACCTCGTGGCACGCTGCAACGTCGTGGCCTTCACCAGTCCGAAGGGCGTCGCCTTCTCGGAGGCCAGCAAACGGTCCGCGTTCGACCTCCTCTTCTATGCCCACCAGCAGCACCATGCGATCGTGGACGCGATCGCCGCGCGCCAGGGCGACCGTGCCGAGTTCCTGTTCCGGGAACACGCGATCACCCAGGAGCAGAGCATGAGCATGGATCTCGCGGCGAAGCAGGGCTGACCGAGCGGCAGCGACGGGGCGGGGCACGACCACGAGGCGCGAAGCGTCGAGCGGGCGACGGGCCCAATGCCCGCCTCGCAGAGCGGCCGTACCGCAAGCCCCGGGACGGCGGGGCGCGAGGGCCGACAATCGGTGCCGACGCCTTCCCTGAAAGCAGCATGCGCAGAGCAACGATGTTCGCCGGCGGCACCGCCTCGCTGGCGCTGGCCGCGGCCCTCGTCACCGGGGGCTGCACGAGCACCAATCCGTACTTCGACCCGTCCAGGCCCCACCACACGCCGCAGGGCTTCGTCAACAACTACCCGCCCGACCCGGCCTACAAGCGGCCGGAGCAGGGCTTCCTGGCGGCCTGGGCGGCACGCCTGCGCAACTGGACGAGGGACGCCTCGGCGCGGGCACCGCTGCGGCCGCTGCAGCCGGTGCCGCCGGACCTCGGCTTCATCCACGCGAACCGGGACGAGCCCTCGGTCACCTGGATCGGCCACGCGACGCTGCTGATCCAGACCGGCTCGGGCCTGAACATCCTGACCGACCCGGTGTTCGAGGACCGGGCCTCGCCGGTGCCCTTCGCGGGGCCGAAGCGCCACCAGCGCCCGGGGCTTGCGCTCGACGAGCTGCCGCACATCGACGCGGTGCTGCTGAGCCACGCGCACTACGACCATCTGTCGCTCGCGTCGATGCGCGCCCTCTACCGGCAGAAGGGCGGGGCGCCGAGGATCTTCGCCCCGCTCGGCGTCGATCGCTGGCTGCTGCGCCATGTCACGGATGGCGACGCCAGCCGCATCACGCGCATGGACTGGTGGGAGCAGGCCCGCATCGGCGACCTCGAGGTCCACCTGCTGCCGGTGCAGCACTGGTCGGCGCGCACGCCGTGGGACCGCAACGAGATGCTGTGGGGCGCGTTCGCGCTGGTGCGCGACGGCTTCTCGTTCTTCTACTCGGGCGACCTCGGCTACTCGAAGGACATCGCCGATATCGCCGCGCGCTTCAAGCGCTTCGACCTGGCCGCGATCGGGGTCGGAGCCTACGAGCCCGTGTGGTACCGCAACTCCCACGTGAGTCCCGCGGAGGCGGTGCGCATCCACCGGGAACTCGGCGTCGGGCGCAGCATCGGCATCCACTGGGGCACCTTCCCGATGGGCGAGGAGCGGCTGGACCAGCCGGTCGACGACCTCGCTGCCGCGCGCAAGGCGCAGGACGTCGACGACGCGGACTTCGTCCTGCTGCGGCACGGCGAGACCCTGCGGCCGGTGCTGCGACCGGCACCGCGGCGCGAGGCCTCCTCGCGCCGAACGCAAACCGACGGAGCAAAGCCATGAACAAACGCATTCCCCACCTCGGCCTTCTGGGCGCGCTGGCCGTCGCCGTGACGCTGGCCGGCTGCGCGACCCCCCGCATGGGCAGCGTCATCCCGCGCGAGGGCGGCCAGTACCAGGTGATCTCGATCGGCGAGAGCGAGAAGGCCGCCCTCGAGTCGGCGCTCTACAGCGCCGAGAGCACCTGCAAGGGCCGCGCGATGCGGCACGTCGTGATCGACCACCGCACCGAGTACCGCGGCCTCGGCACCGAGACCGCGGCGCAGACCATCGAGAAGGTCGGGCGCATCATCCTCGGCACCACCGGGCAGCGCGCGCCCCAGATCGCGGGCGAGGACGACTACCGGGTGACGATGCAGTTCCGCTGCGAGGACGCGCGCCGCTGAACCGGGCGGGCGGCGGCGCCCGGCCCCTGGACCGCAGCTTGCTTGGGGCTCGGGAAGGCCGCCGTGCCGGTCACCGCGCACCTGCACCGGCTTCCCCGCAGCTTCCCAGGAAACAGACCGTCATGCCCGAATCGCAAATCGCCCGCGCCGTGCGCCTGGAGTTCGCCGCCGGCTCGCTCGTGAGGACCAACCTCTCCGGTGCCGCCTTCTGCGGCGACTGGCTCTGGGTGGTGGGCGACGAGGCGAGCGGGATCGACCGGCTGCGCCGGCTCGAGCCGCTGGGTCGGGAGGCGCTGCGCTTCGGCGAGGTGCGCGACTTCCCGCTCTCCGCCCTGCTCGAGCTGCCGGGCGAGGCCGATGAGGAGGCGGACCTGGAGGGGATGGCGGTCGCCGACGGCTACCTGTGGGTGGCGGGCTCGCACGGCCTCAAGCGCAAGAACGTCAAGCCCAGGCGCAGCGATGAAGAGAACGCCCGGCGCCTGGCGAAGCTGTCGCTCGACGCCAACCGCCTGCTGCTGGCCTGCCTGCCGATCGAGGCGGACGCAGACGGCGTCCCCTGCCTGGTGCGCAAGGCCGGCGACGGCCGGCGCGCGCTGGCGCTCAAGGGCGACGCGCGCTCGAACCAGCTCACCGAGGCGCTCGCCGACGATCCCCATTTCGGTCCCTTCCTCGCCATCCCGGGCAAGGACAACGGCTTCGACATCGAGGGGCTCGCGGTGGCCGACGGCCGGCTGCTGCTCGGGCTGCGCGGCCCGGTGCTGCGCGGCTGGTCGGCGCTGCTGGAGATCGCCGTGGAAGCCAGGGGCCGGCACCTGCAGATGGTGCCGCTGGACGGGCAGGGCACGCTGATCCGCAAGCACTTCCTCCAGCTCGAGGGCCTGGGCATCCGGGACCTGCACTTCTCCGGCGACGACCTGCACATCCTGGCGGGTCCCACGATGGTCCTCGACGGCGACATCCGCGTGTTCCGCTGGCCCGCGGCCCGCCCGGCGCTGGCGGCCAACCGTGAGCCGGTCACGTTCCAGGCGGCGCTGACGGAGTCGATCGCCCTGCCGCACGGACACGGCACCGACCGGGCCGAGGCGATCTGCGAGCTGCCCCCGCAGCTCGCGGGAACGCAGCCGGCGTGGCTGGTCCTGTACGACGCGCCCGGGCCCGACCGCCGGCAGGGCGAGCATGCCGTGTTCGGCGATCTCCTGCGCCGCATCTGAGGCTTTTCCGGCCGCTGTCCGGAAGCGACCCGAGGGTCGGGGGGAGGCCTGCGGGGGCCATCGAGGCGCGGGGGCGCGGCATCCGCCGTCCCGGCCTAAGGTGCTTCGCATGTGGCGTACCCCGCGAGCTTCGGCCGTCTTGTTGCTCGGCATCGCAGCGTCCCTGCCCGGGATCGCGCGGGTCCTCGTGTTCCGCGCGGCGCGGCTCCGCGGCCTTGCCACGAGCGCTGCGCTGGGGGCCGCCTCTTCCACGGGCGCTCCCGCACGACACTTCGTGCCCGGCATCTCCCGCTTCACCTTCCATGCCGGTGCGCTGCAGCGCCTGCCCGGGACCTCCCGGTCCTGACGACAGGGCTTCCCGGCCGGGCTCGCATGCACGAGATCGACACCGCCGAGGCCCCGCCGACGACCCGCCGCCCTTGCCGGCCTGCCCGCCCGCCGGGCACCGATTCCCCGCGGGGCCGCATCCCGCGCCGGCTGCCCGCGCTCCCATCCGTTCGGTGCGCCGATTCCCGAACAGTCCGAGGAAGTACCAGGAGACCCCGATGACCGAGGCCGAACTCCAGAGCCCGCCCTTCTCGATGCCACGGCCGGCAAGCGCCGGCACCCCGACAAGCCCCCCCGCGAGGCCGGCGTCCGCCGCGGTCGCGCCCGCCCCCGCCGACGAACCGTTCCCCGAGATGACGACGCGCCGGCTGCGGCTGCGGGAGATCACGCAGGACGATGCGGCGGACATCCTCGCGATCCACGGCGACGCGACGGTGATGCGCTGGTTCGGCAGCAACGTGCTGCCCGACCTCGGCGCGGCCCGCCGGCTCGTCTCGTTCTTCGCGAACTGCCGGCGCGCGGCCACCGGGACGCGCTGGGGCATCGAGCGCAAGGAGGACGGGCGGCTGCTCGGGACCTGCGGCTTCTACTCCTGGGACCGGAACTACCGCCGCTGCAATCTCGGCTACGAGCTCGGCACCTTCGCATGGCGCAAGGGCTACATGCAGGAGGCCCTCGCGGCGGTGCTGCCCTGGGGCTACTCCCGGATGCAGCTGCACCGCATCGAGGCCCACATCCATCCCGCCAACACCGCCTCGATCGAGCTCGCCAGGGGCTTCGGGTTCGTGCAGGAGGGCCTGATGCGCGAGCTCGAGTTCTGGGACGGCCGGCCGCAGGACATGCTGCTCTTCGCGCTGCTGCAGCGGGACATGAAATGGCCCGAGCGCAAGGAGAGCAGCATCCTGAACTACCGCTGGCTGCAGCGGACCGCCTACCGCATCGAGAGCATGCTGCTGAGCGGCAAGTAGCCGCTCGACTGCCGGCACGGCCGCCGCTCCTGCTTCCCGGAGGGGCGCGGCGGAGCCCGTCGGCGTGACAAAGTCGTGCCGCGAGCGAGGCCGGGCCTCAAGTTCCGGCCGGACATGCCGAAGTTGGGCGACACGGCGACTTCAAGAGACCGCTCGGCGCTTTCTCCTTTCATGCTCAAGCGAATCCCCATCGCACAGCTCCGCCCCGGCATGCACGTGCACGAGCTGTGCAGTTCCTGGCTCGACCATCCCTTCTGGCGGTCGAGCTTTCGCGTGGACGACGCCACCGACCTCAGGCGCCTCGCCGAGAGCGGCGTGAGCGAGTGCTGGATCGACACGGACAGGGGCCTGGACGTCGCGTCGGCACCCGACACGGCGAGCAGCGAAGGCGCCCTGCTGGAGGCGGCGGCCGCGGCACCCGCGGTGCAGGGCGCGTCCCGGCCCGCGCGCGCCACGCTGGACGAGGAGCTGCACCGGGCCGCGCTCCTGTGCCAGAAGGGCCGGCAGGCGGTGGTGTCGCTGTTCGGCGAGGTGCGCCTCGGCCAGGCAGTGGACCCGGAGCGCTGCCTGCCGCTGGTCGACGACATCACGCAGTCGGTGCTCCGCAACCCGGGGGCCCTGGTCAGCCTTGCACGCCTGAAATCCACCGACGACTACACCTACATGCACTCGGTGGCGGTCTGCGCGCTGATGGTGGCGCTGGCGCGGCAGCTGGGGCTGGACGAGGAGCAGATGCGCCTGGCCGGCATGGCCGGCCTGTTCCACGACATCGGCAAGGCCGTGATGCCGCAGGACATCCTGAACAAGCCGGGCTCGCTCAGCGAGCAGGAGTTCGCGATCATCAAGAGCCATCCGCTGCGCGGGCACGAGCTGCTGAGCGAGGCGCGCATGCCGCACGAGGTCGTGCTCGACGTCTGCCTGCACCACCACGAGAAGCTCGACGGCAGCGGCTACCCGCACCGCCTCGAGGGCGCTGAGATCTCGCTGTTCGCGAAGATGGGCGCCGTCTGCGACGTCTACGACGCCATCACCTCCGACCGGCCCTACAAGGCGGGCTGGGATCCGGGCGAGGCGATCAAGCGGATGGCGGAGTGGACCCGCAGCAGGAGCCAGTTCGACAACGGCGTGTTCCAGGCCTTCGTGAAGAGCATCGGCATCTACCCGACCGGCTCCCTGGTGCGGCTGAAGTCGGGCCGGCTCGGCGTAGTGCTCGAGCAGCACGAGAAGTCGCTGCTCACGCCGACCGTCAAGGTGTTCTTCTCGATCAAGTCGAAGATGCGCATCCTGCCCGAGGTGATCGAGCTCGGCTCCCCGTCCTGCCAGGACCGCATCGTCGCGCGCGAGAGCGCCGGGCGGTGGGGGCTGGGCAACGTGGACGAGCTGTGGGCGGGGCCTGCGGCGCTGCGTCGCGGCTGAGCGGCCGGGCCGGCTCGCGGCCTTGCCGGGCGCGGCCGGCGTTCAGGCAGGCTCGCTGTCCTCGGTGAGCCAGCAGGCGCGGCGCTTCAGGCACATCTGCTCGACCGCCTCCTTGGCGCAGAGGAAGCGCCGCTGCAGCTTCTGCAGCAGCGGCTGCGGCCCGTCGCGCCGGGCCGTGGTGTCGGCACTTTCGAGGGGGCGGGCGAGATCGCGCACGTCGAAGACGACCAGCGAGCCCGGCAGTTCGAGCGCCTGCAGGAAGCGCGACTGCGAGCCGTCGTCGTCCCCGCGCTGGCGCACCGGGTGCAGCAGCAGCGCCGAGCCGTCCGGCCACGACACCTCGTGCTGCGCGGGAAGGACCTCGAAGGGGCCGCGCTGGTGCGGCACGGGCAGCGAGGGGGTGGGATGCGGGGCGGCAGGCATGTCGGTCCTCCGGTATCACTCGAATGAGTGGAATTGATCGATATGGGAGGGGTTAGGCAAACGGGGTGCCGCCTGCAGACCGGCGGGCGCGGCCATCCGCTCAAGAGGAGGGGATGTCCGCCCGCCCGGCGTTCACGGCCTCAGCAGTGTCGAGCCCGTCGCCGCGCGCGACTCGAGCCAACGGTGCGCGTCGGCCGCGCAGCCCAGGGGGAACTCGCGCGCCGGGCCGGGCCGCAGCCAGCCGGCCGACAGCGCCCCGAACAGCGCGGCGCTCATCGCCTCCAGCTCGCCGCGCTCGGCGACGTAGTGGACGATGGCGGGGCGCGAGACGGTGCCGGAGCGGGCGCCGAGCCGCGAGATGTCCAGGGGCTCCACCGGGCCCGACGCCTGGCCGTAGTTCACCAGGTGGCCGCGCGGCGCCAGGCAGTCCAGCGAGCCGGAGAAGGTGTCCCGCCCGACCGCGTCGTAGGCCACGTCCACGCCCCGCCCGCGGGTGATCTCGCGCACCCGGGCGACGAAGTCCTCCTGCCGGTACAGGATGACGTGCTCGCAGCCCGCCTCCCGCGCGACGCGCGCCTTGTCCTCGCTGCCCACCGTGCCGATCACGGTGGCGCCGATCCGGCGGGCCCACTGGCTCAGCAGTTGGCCGACGCCGCCCGCGGCCGCGTGGACCAGGACGGTCTGCCCGGCCTGCAGCCGGTGGACTCGGTCGACCAGCATCTGCACCGTGAGCCCCTTGAGGAATGTCGCCGCCACGACCCGGTCGTCGAGCCCGTCGGGCACGCGCACCGCCAACTCCGCCGGCAGCAGGCGGTGCGTGGCGTAGCCGCCGTAGCGCAGCGTCAGGCAGGCCACCCGGTCGCCCGGCGCGAAGCCCGTGACGCCCGGGCCGGCCTCCTCGACCACGCCGACGCCCTCGATGCCGGGAATGCCGGGCAGCGCCAGCGTGCGGTACAGGCCCTGGCGGACATAGACGTCGTGGAAGTTGACGCCGATTGCGGTCTGCCGGAGGCGCAACTCGCCGGGGCCGGGCGCGCCGACCTCGACCGGCTCCGGGAGCAGCACTTCCGGCCCGCCGTGGGCGCGGATCACGATGGCTTCTGACATGGGTGTCCTTTCGGACCGAAGGCAGCCGGCGCGGCTGCCCCCGGTCATCCTTCGGGGGAAAAAGGGATCGTCGCTCCGATCCCCGGTTGCGGGGGCAGGGGGGTGGCCGGGAATCGCTTATCGTGACCCGTGCAGGGCGTATTGCGGCCTGCGCCGGCGATGCCGGCGCACGGTCCCGCTCGAATCCGACGGCCGGCCCGCCTTGTCCGCCCCAGGCCGTTTTTTTGGCGGGGCGCCCGGTATTCTGCGACGACCCCCCTCCTGAAGGAGCGTCCCGATGCGCAAGTCGATCCTGGTACTGCTGCTGGCCACCTCGGGCCTGGCGCTCACGTCCTGTGCCGGCACCTCTCCGGGCAGCGGCGGCGGCAATCCGATGGGTTTCTTCGTCACCAGCCAGGGCGGGCCGCGCGGCGCCGATTTCGGCGGCCTGGAAGGCGCCGACCGGCACTGCCAGTCGCTCGCGGCGGCGGCCGGCGCCGGGCACCGGAGCTGGCGCGCCTACCTGAGCGCCTCGCCCCGGGCGGGAGGGGCGGTCCACGCGCGCGACCGCATCGGCAAGGGGCCGTGGCGCAACGCCCGGGGCGAAGTCATCGCGCAGGACGTCGACGAGCTCCACGGCAACAACCGGATCGACAAGCAGACGGCGCTGACCGAGCGCGGCGAGCCCGTCAAGGGCCGCGGCGACCAGCCCAACGAGCACGACATCCTGACCGGCTCCACGCCCGACGGCCGGCTTGCCGAGGGCGCGACCTGCAACGACTGGACCTCCAGCGGCGAAGGACGGGCGATGGTCGGGCACCACGACCGAGTCGGCCTGGGCGAGACCGCCGCGGCGAAGTCCTGGAACTCCTCGCACCCGACCCGCGGCTGCGGCGCGGAGGCGCTCAAGGCGACCGGCGGTGCCGGCTACCTCTACTGCTTCGCGGCGGACTGAGCGGCGGGCGAGCAGGGCGCGCAGCGATGGGGCAGGGCCCGCGCCGCGGGGAAGGCTAGGTGCCTGCCGCCTGGGAGAGGGCCGCTCCCGCAGCGGGACGCGGCTGCGGCGGGCGCAGCGCCTCGTGGCGCCCGGCCTCCGGGGCGCGCGACGCGGGCGGGGCCGGCACGCAGGCGGCGAGCTCGAAGATCAGGCCCTGCCGCAGCTCGCCCGGAGTCGGGCGAAGCCGCCCGATGTCGAAGCACTCGAGCAGCGCCGCCAGCAGCGCCAGCCCGCCGCCGAGCATCTCGCGGCGGTTCTCCTTCAGACCCGCCAGTTCCAGCGCCGCGGCGCTGCCCGCCTCGATGCAGCGCTCGACGCACCAGTGCAGGCCGTCAGTCGTGAGCGCTCCGTCCGTGACGCCCTGGGCCGAGAGCAGTTGCGACACCGTATGGACGGTGCCTGAGGAGCCGAGCGCCTCGTCCCGGTCGCCGGACGCGAACGCATCCCGGGCCCCGCGCAGCGCGGCCTCGGCCGCCGCCTGCGCGGCGCGGAAGCCCGCGCGCGTGAAGCGGCCCGACGGGAAGAAGCGCGCCGAGAGGTTGCCGCAGCCGATCGGGAAGGACTCGGCGCGCAGCGCGGTGCGGCCCTCGCCGAGGATCATCTCGGTCGACCTGCCGCCGATGTCGACGACGAGGCGCCGCCGGCCCTCCGCCGGGCTCAGGCCCGCGACGCCCGCATAGATCAGCCGCGCCTCCTCGTGCCCGGAGATCACCTCGATCGGGTGGCCGAGCACGCCCGTCCCCGCCTGCAGGAAGGCCTCGCGGTTGACGGCTTCCCGCAGGGCCTGCGTCGCGACGGCGCGCACCTGGCGGCAGCCGAAGTCCTCGATCCGCCGCGCGAAGCGCTCCAGGCAGGCGAGGCCGCGCTGCATCGCGGCCTCGGCGAGCACCCCCCGCGGGTCGAGCCCGCAGCCGAGCAGGACCGACTCCTTGAGCGTCTCGAGATGCCGGTAGCGCCCGCCCTCGAAGCGCGCGATCTCGAGGCGGAAGCTGTTCGAGCCGAGGTCGACCGCCGCGATCGGGCCGGTGGCGGATGCGGATCGGATCGCCTCCAGCGAGGGGAAGCACAGCGCGTTGTCCCGGGTCATAGCCTTCCATTGTGGAACGCGTTCGATGGCGGCCGGGTGACAGCCGGGATGCTGTGCGTCGCCATCCTGCGGGCACAAACATGTAAGTATGCGCTCGCATCCTTGCGGCGTTTTGGATTGCCGTGTCGTGGGCCCACTCGAACGGGGGGTGCTCCGGGACAAGCGCGCGAGCGGGAGGCCTGTCCCGCGTGCGCGCTGCCGGCCCGCGGGCCGGGCGGCGGCGGCGCTCAGTCCCGCTCGGGGGCGATCGATTCGGCGTAGTCGTACAGCGCGCCGAGGATCTCCTCGCCGCGCTCGTCGGCCGTCTCGCTGAGCTGGTCGATGCGCTCGAAGAACGCGCCGAGCGTGCGCGCGCCGCCCGCGCCGTCGTGCAGCCGCGCCGCGCAGTGCGCGGTCCAGCGCGCCAGCTCCTGGTCGGTCAGGGTGTCGGGGAAGTTGCGGGCGCGGTAGCGGAACAGCAGCTCGCCGAGGCGCGGGTCGTCGAAATCGGGATGCGTCGCGGCGAGCGCGTCCGGCGACAGTCCGCGCAGCCGCGCGAGCCGCTGGCGGTCCGGGTCGTCGAGGAAGCAGCCGTAGAGGTCCTCGTCCACGTCGGTGGCGGCGTCCCGCTCGGGGCTGGCGAACACCTCGGGCCAGATGCCGGCCATGCGGAAGCCCTGGTCGCGCGCCGTCTCTGCGTGCCGCAGCGCCTGCTCGACGTCGAGCCCCCACTTCGCGGCCATCGCGGGGCTGAGCGTCTTCAGGTTGCTGATCACCACGGGGCTGCGGTTAACGTGGATGGTCTTGATCGGCAGCCGGCCCGTGCCCTGCGGCAGCTCCTCGGTGCGGGTGAACATGCGCAGCCGGATCTCGTCGGCGTTCAGCCCGAGCAGTTCGGCCGGGTCGTGCGCCAGGTCCCAGACGATGAGCTCGTTGCGGTTGGTCGGATGCGGCGCGAGCGGCCACACCAGCGCGATGCAGCCGCGCTCGACGCCGTACATGCCCGAGACGTGCAGGAAGGGCCGCCCGACGCCGATCTCCTGGATCACCGCCTTCTTGCTGCGCAGCCTCAGGCAGAAGTCGAACAGCTTCGGCTGGCGCTGCTTCAGCAGTCGCGCCAGCGCGATCGTCGCGCGCACGTCCGACAACGCGTCGTGCGCCGCGTCGTGCGCGAGCCCGTTGGCGGCGCTCAGGTGCTCGAGCTTGAAGGACGGGCGCCCGTCCGCGTGCCGCGGCCACTCGATGCCCTCGGGCCGCAGCGCCCACGCGCAGCGCACCGTGTCGAGCAGGTCCCAGCGGCCGCAGTCGTTCTGCCACTCGCGCGCGTAGGGGTCGATCAGGTTGCGCCAGAACAGGAAGCGCGTGACCTCGTCGTCGAAGCGCAGGCTGTTGTAGCCGACGCCGATCGTGCCCGGTGCGGCGAGCTCGCGGTGGATCGCCGCGGCGAAGGCGTGCTCGGGCAGGCCGCGCTCGAGGCAGGTCTGCGGCAGGATGCCGGTGAGCAGGCAGCTCTCGGGGTCGGGGAGCGTGTCGGGCGCGGGCCGGCAGTAGTGCATCAGCGGCGGGCCGATCTCGTTGAGCTCGGCGTCGGTGCGGATGCCGGCGAACTGCGCAGGGCGGTCGCGGCGCGGCACGGTGCCGAAGGTCTCGTAGTCGTGCCAGAAAAACTGAAGGGTGCTCATGACGGCGATGCTAAGCCTTCGCCGCATTCGCGAGCCCCGACGCCGGCAGATCCGGCCGTCGCCGCGCCCTCGGCGCTGCGGCATCCCGTTACATCATCGGCAGGCGCCTCGCTTGAAAATGCCCGGGCCGTCGCCACATCTTCCGGACGCTCATCATCCCGGCGCCGCGGGCAGGGTGGCGTCGTCACTGCCGCACTGCCGATGCTGCGGGAAGCGCAGCCGAGGCCACCGCCGCACGGCATCCCCGGATCCGCTTCCCTTGCACCAGCGTCCGACGCCCTTTCCGAGCACGAAGCCATGGACCTCACCGCCGTCGCCGCTTCCCCGGCCCTCAACGAGAACACGCTGCACCGCGTCCGCAGCCTGAACGCGGCCGACGGGGTCGGCGAGTTGGGCCTGTACCGTGACAGCCCGCGCCGCCGCTCGATGCGCGAGCTGCTGGAGGCCTCCGCCTCCACCGGCGCCACCGTGACGATCGAGTACTACAAGAAGGACTTCTCTCCCCGGGTCATGCGCTGCCGCGTGCGCCCCGGCGAGGACCGCACCTGCCGCTACGTCACGGTCTGGGACCTGCAGGCCGCAGGCTACCGGCGCGTGTGCCTCGATAACGTGGTCCGCATCACGGTGGATCCCCTGATCTGAGGCCGGGCTGCCGCGGCCCCATCGCCTGCATGCGCACGGGGCTGCCGGCACTTTCCTGCAATGCCGCGGAGAGAGAAGCCGCAGACATGGACAGAGCGCCGGGTTCCCGCATCCTGCTCGTGGACCTCGAGGCCACCTGCGACGCGCCGCACCAGCTCGACCCGATGGAGACCGATCGAGATCGGCGCGGTGCTCGTCGATGGCGGCACGCTCGGGATCATCGACGAGTACCAGGGCTTCGTGCGGCCGCTCGTGCATCCGCGGCTGAGCGATTTCTGCATCGGGCTCACCGGAATCCGGCAGTCCACCGTGGACGCCGCGCCCCCGTTTGCCGAGGCCGCCGCCCGCTTCGGGGACTGGCTTCACCACCGCTCGGCGGGCTGCAGCCGCCCGCTCGCCTGGTGGGGCTCCTGGGGCCGCTACGACCGGCTCCAGCTCGAGCGCGACTGCGCCAGGACCGGCACGCCCCTGCCCGTGCGCGCGCCGCACATCAACGTGAAGGAGGAGTTCGCGGCGTGGCGGGGCGTGAAGGTGCAGGGGCTGGCCAAGGCCGTGGACCGGGTCGGCCTGCGCTTCGAGGGGCAGCTCCATTGCGGGCTCGACGACGCCCGCATGGTCGCGCGGGTGCTGCAGCGCATGCTCGCCGACGCCCCGTAGCCCCGGCTCAGCGCAGGGTGCGCAGGTAGGCCAGCAGATCCGCCATGCGCTTCTCGTCGCGGATGCCGTGGAAGCGCATCCTGGTGCCCGGCACGACCGCCCCGGGATCCCTCAGGAAGGCCGCCAGGTTTTCCTCGGACCAGACGAGGCCCGACTTCCCGAGCGCCGGGGAATAGGCGTAGTCGCCCGTCGAGGCCGCCCGCCGGCCGACGATCCCGTTGAGATGCGGGCCGAACCCACTCCGGGCCGAGGGCCCGACCTTGTGGCAGGAGGCGCACCGGGAGGCGAAGAGCGCCTTGCCGGCCGCCGCATCGCCGGGCGCCGCATGCACCGGAGCCCCGAGGGCCGGTGCGAGGGCGAGGGCAAGGACAAGGGCGCTTCTCATCTTCGGAAGGGGCGGGAGGTGGGGCGGGAAGGGGCGCAGTAGACCACGGAACCGCGGCACCCGCGCCGGGAGCCCGTCGCCGCGCTGCCGGCAGGAGGGCGGCCTGCGGGAGCGCCTGCGCGGCCGTCGCGCTTATGCTGTGGAGCCCTCGACTCCCCGGACCGCTCGATGATGGCGATCGCTCCCTCGCGATGGATGCGGCGGCTGCCGGCCCACGGGCTCAGCGGCATCGCGGTGGCGCTGGGCATCGGCGCGGTTCACCTGCTGTTCTCGGTGCTCGCCGGCGGCCTTGCCGCGCAGCTGGCCACGAGCGGCGCGGTCCTCGCGAGCCTCGCCGACCTGCCCAACCCCGTGCACCGGGTCTGGCGCCGCGTGTCGGCCGCCGCGCTGCTCGGTTGCGCCTCGGCGCTCGCGGTGATGCTGCTGCGCCCCCTGCCGCTGGCGCTCGGCGCCGGCATCGCCGCGATCGCCTTCGTCGCCACGATGACGCTGGCCTGGGGGCCGCGCGCCGGGCCGGTCTCCTTCGCCCCGATCCTCGCGCTGCTCTTCACGATGGCCCTGCCGGTGTCCGCTCCGGGCTCGGCGGCGACGCTGGCGGGGTGGAACCTGCTGGGCGCGCTGGCCTACCTGGCGTGGTCCCTGGCCGCCAATGCCCTGCTGCAGCGGCGTTACCGCAGCCTCGCGCTGGCCTCGGCGCTGCAGGCCGCGGCGCAGCTGCTGAGGTCCCGTGCCGCGCTGCTGGAGGAGCGGGAGCGCGGGCACGGCGGCACCGGGCGCCTGCGGGCCTGGATCGGCGACGAGGCGCGCCTGGCGGAGCGGCTGCAATCGGCCCGCGACCTGGTGTTCGCCGCGCCGGACACGCCGCGCGCCCGGCGCGAGACCGCGCTGCTGCTGCATGCGATCGAGCTGCGCGACCGCCTGCTGGCGAGCCGGCTCGATCTCGAGCTGCTCGGCGCGGACGCCACGGCCCGGCTCCTGCGCGAGCGCCTCGCCTCCGGCCTGCGCCAGCTGGCCCTCGCGCTCGACGCCGCCGAAGACGCGCTGCGCGCGGGCAGTCCTGCGCTGCCGGCCGACGATGCGCTGCTCGCGGTGGACCCGCTGCTCGCCGCGGCCCGCCTTCCGCAGGACGACCCCCGCACCCGGCTGCTGCCCGCGCTGGAGGAGCGGCTGCAGCATCTGGCCGAAAGCGTGGCGGCCGTCCACGCCCTGCTGCGCGGCGAGGAGCCGCAGCTCGCGCTGTCGTGGCCCGAGCTGCAGTTGTTCGTCGCGCCCGAGGGCTGGCCTCCGCGGGCGCTGCTCGCCCACCTCTCGCCGGGCTCCCCGGTCTTGCGCCACGCGGTGCGCGCGGCGCTCGCGCTCGGCGCCGCCTACTTCATCGCGCTGCTGCTGCCCTGGACCGCGCATCCCCACTGGCTGGTGATCAGCGTCGCGGTGGTGCTGCGCGGCAGTCTGGAGCAGACCCTGTCGCGGCGCGACGCCCGGGTGCTCGGCACGGCGCTCGGCTGCCTGTTCGTGCTGTGGCTGGCGCACGTGCCGTCGCCGCTGCTGCTGAACCTCGTCTTCCTCGCCAGCGTCGGCATCGCGCACGGCTACGTCACGGTGCGCTATCTGGTGACCTCCGCGGCCGTCACGGTGATGGCGCTGCTGCAGACCCATCTGCTCGACCCCGGCGCGGGCTTTCCGATCGGCGAGCGCCTGGCCGACACGCTGCTCGGGGCGCTGCTCGCCTGGGGCTTCAGCTACGTGCTGCCCTCCTGGGAGCGGCGCACGCTGCCGCAGGCGACCGGGCAGGCCCTGCAGGCGCTGCAGGACTACGCGCGGCAGGTGCTGCTGCCCGGGCCCGACGGCGCGGTGGCGCAGCGGCTCGCGCGGCGCCGGGCGTACGACGCGCTCGGCGCGCTGGCCGCCGCCGTCGAGCGCAGCGCGGTCGAGCCGAGGCGTGTGCGTCCGCCGGTCAGGGAGCTCTCCCTCCTGCTGGATCACGCGCAGAGCCTGATGGCCCACCTGTCGGCGATCCGCCTGCTGCTGCTGCGCCATCGCGTGGACGTGGCGCAGCCGCAGGCGGCGCAGGCCTTGCACGAGGGCGCCCGCGCGCTGCAGGCGGCGCTCGCGCTGCCTGCCTTCTCCGGGGACACGGCCGCGCCGGCGGCGGGGCCGGACAGCGCCGTTCCCGAGCGGCCGCCGGTGCAGGACGCCTTGCCCTGGCTGCAGCGACGGCTGGAGATCGCCCTCCAGGACGGGCTCCGGGCGAGGCTCGCGGCGTGCGACGCGCTGGCGCGACTCGGCGCCGAGGCCGGCACGACGCCCGCGCGCGGAGCCTCCTGAGCGGGGCGCTGCCGCGTCCCGCGCCGCTCAGCCCATCTCCGCGCGGGGCAGCGGCGGGTTGATCGTCAGTTCCTGCCGCAATTCGCCGATGCTGCCCAGCGGGGCGTAGGGGACGCCGGAGGCGGCCAGGCTGCGGTCCAGATCCTTCGGGATGAAGCGCACCAGCGCGTAGACCTTGTCGGCCTTCTTGACGATGTCGCCGGCGTGCTTGGCCTTGTCGGGCGAGCCGAAGCGCAGGTGGTACTTCTGCCCGAAATCGGCGCGCAGCTTGTGCTGGTCGCGCGGCAGCAGGCCGAACACCAGCACCGTGGGCTTGGGCAGCTCGCTCGCCCCCCGCGCGGTGCGCTGCGGCAGCGCGTCGAGCGGCGTGTGCTGCCAGGCGTAGGGGTCGGACGGCGGGGGCTCGTCGTCGATCTCCCGCTCGCCGGCCGCCGGCGGGAGCGGGCCGCCGGGATGCTTGGCCAGCGCCCCGGGCGGCGAGGGATGCGGCCGTGCCGGCGCCGCCTCGGCGGCATCCCTCGGGACCCGGCGCTCCCCCTGCGCCGGCCCGGCAGCCACGGCGGGGCGAGACACGGCCTGCGGCGCTTCCTGGGCGGGCCGGCGCGGCGGCATCGCGGACGCCAGCGCATCGCGCAGGGCGGCCTGGACCTCGGGCTGGCGCAGCACATCGCTGAGCAAGCCGGCCAGGGCCTTCGTCAGGACGGAGCGGAACGCATCGGCGAGCGCGCCGGCCCCGAGGGTCGCGAGCGCGTCGGCCGTGGCCGGGGCCGCAGCCTCCGCCGTCGTCACAGCGGGAGTGTCCGCCGGCTGCAGCGCGGATGCGGGCGCCGGCTCGGAAGCCGCGACGGCGGGCGATGCCGCAGGGGCAGGAACTGCGGCCGGCGTTGCCGCGATGTCCCCCGGGGGGCCGGAAGGTCGTGCCGAAGCGGCCTCCGTACCCGTCCCCATCCCGTCTGCGGAGGCCGCCTCCGCCGCGGGCGGCCGCTGCAGCGCGGGCGCGGACGAGGGCTCGGAGAACAGCCCGGCCTGCGGTTCACCGGTTGCCGCCGCCCCAGACGCCTCCTCGCCGCCGGGGCCGGGCGCCGGCTCCGGCGCTGCGGCCGGCGGGGCCGCTTCCTGCGCCTCGCCGCGGCCCGCTTCCGGGGCCGCCGCAGGCAGGGCGGCGCGGAGCTTCTCGATCTCCGCCTCGAGGCGTCCCTCGCTGGACATCCAGGTCGGGTTGTAGTCGGGGCCGATCTCCCGCTGGCGGTGCTTGGGCAGCACGTACTGCGCGAGCGCGAGCGCCTTGTTCTTCGTGAGCCTGCTGCCGTTGCGCTCGGCGGCGAGCATGAGCATTGCCGCCTCGCGTATCAGAAGGTCCATTTCCTCCGCGTTCCAGCGCAGGCGGGGTGCCTTTTGATGAGGGTTCTGAGGCAATGGCATGAACGGCTTCTCTGACTGATGCGGGTGGCGATAGTCTAAATCGCAGCCGGGGAGCCGGGCGCAGGGGCGGCGGCCCTGATTTCCCGCAGGTCCGCGCACTGTCGCAGACCCCGCGTCCGATGCGTGGATCCCGGGGCGATCCGGTGGCTCGATGAATGAGCCATCGACGCGAATCCGCACGGCGCGCGGCGGGGATTGCGCAAGGGAGGCCGCTGCCGGACCCGGCCGCCCCTGGCCGCAGCGCCCTCAGCCCCGCTGCGCCGCCGAGATCGCCTCGAGCAGTTCCTCGTCCGACAGCGCATCCTCCCAGCCGTGCGGCAGCTCGACGCGCACGCTCGTCTCGCCGCCGCTCGGGGTGCACACCACCGGCACCTTGCCGTCCCCGTCCGCGAGGCGCTCCGCGGCGGCCTCGGCTGCGGCGCCGCTCGCGCTCGAGAGCGCCTGCACGCATGTCCAGCGCACGTTCGAATCGTCCTGTACCTCACGCTGCTTCAAGAGGGTCTCCTCGTGTCGGGTTGTCATCCGCAGCGGATGGGGCAAGATGCTTGCCGCCACGGTCCGCAGGGGCCGCCGCAGAGACGGGCGCCGGAATTGCCGGCATCGGGCTCCGCGCCTGCCGGCCGCCGTCCCGGACCGCGTCCCGTCCCTCGTTGCGAAAGGAAACCATGAAGAAGTCGTTCGCCGTCCCCCTGGCCTTGGCCGTCCTCGGCTGCGCCACCGCCTTCGCCGCCGGCGCCCCTGGCGCGGCCACCACTGCCACTACCACCACCACCGCAACAGCTACCGCCACCGCCACCGAAACCCTGCCGTCCGGCGTGGTGGTGGAGCACCTGAAGACGGGGCAGGGCGCCTCGCCCTCGGCCACCGACGTCGTGAGGGTGCACTACCGCGGCACGCTCGAGAACGGCACCGAGTTCGACAGCTCCTTCAAGCGCAACGAGCCGGCGACCTTCCCGCTCAACCGCGTCATCCCCTGCTGGACGCAGGGCGTGCAGAAGATGAAGGTCGGCGGCAAGGCGCGCCTGACCTGCCCCAGCGACACCGCCTACGGCCCGCGCGGCGCGGGCGGGCTGATCCCGCCCAACGCGAAGCTGACTTTCGAGGTCGAACTGCTGGACATCCGGAAGTAGCGCCTGCGTCGGCGGTGCGGCACTCCCGTCCCGCCTCCTTGCAGGGGTGAGCGCACGCCGCGGCGTAGAAGGGTTAAACTTAGTCGACTAAGATGAAGCGTTGCAGTTCCCGGCAGTCCGGGGCCTGCCCTGAAGGAGACGAACGCATGGCCGACATCGACCCGAACCCGCCGCAGCTCTCGTGGACGGATGCATTGCTGCTCGGCTACGCGCCGATGGACGAGGACCACCAGGAGTTCGTCGAGCTCGTCGAAGCGATGCAGAAGGCGGCCGACGGCGAGTTGCCGGCGCTCGTCGAGGCCTTCGCCGCACATGCGAAGGCGCATTTCGAGGCCGAGAACGCCTGGATGGTCGAGACCGACTTCCCGGCACGCGACTGCCACATCGACGAGCATGCCGCGGTGCTGCGCTCGGTGGAGCAGGTGCGGCAGCGCCTCGCGGGCGGCGACTTCGCGATCGCGCGCAGGCTGGCCGCCGAGCTCGCCGGCTGGTTCCCCGGCCATGCCGACTACCTCGACTCGGCGCTGGCGCACTGGATGTGCAAGCGCCGCCTCGGCGGCAAGCCGGTCGTGATCCGGCGCGACATCGGCGCCGCGCCGCGCGCGCAGGCCCCGGTCCCGGCTCCGTTCTCCTGAGCGCGGCCCGGGCATGCAGCGTCCGCGCCGATGCGGCATCATCCCGCCCCTCGCGCCCCCCACCCCCGGCGGGACGCGTCCCGGAGTTCCCGTGTCCAACGAATCCCAGACCCCCAACCAGCGCCGTGCGCGCCGCAAGCTGCCGCACCGCTTCGCCCCGGTGGCGTTCGCCTTCTACATGGCGGGCATCGTCGCCTTCATGATGAGCCTGGTGCTCACCGCGCTCAACGGCGGCATCGGTCCCGACTACGCATGGCGCGTGCTCCGGGCCTACCTGTATGCGCTGCCGGTCGGCTTCGGCTGCGTGATGCTGGTGCGCCCGCTCGTCCTGCGGCTCGTGGCGCTGACGGTCGAGCCGCCCGGCCGGCCCTGAAGGCCCGGGGCGGGTGCCGCTGCCGCCTTCAGGCCTCGGCGTCCTTCGCGCCGGTGAAGGAGGCGTCGCGCGCGAGGTTGTCGATCATCCTCAGCAGCGTGCGCCGCGTCGTCTCGACGTCGGCCTCCGGCACGCCCTCCAGCGCGATCGCGTTGACCTCCTCGGCCAGCGGCACGAGCCGCTGTTTCAGCTCCTTGCCCAGCGGCGTGAGGTGCACGTAGACGTACTTGCGGTTGTCGGGCCGCTGCTCGAGCGTGACGTAGCCGAGCTGCTCCATGCTGCGCAGCGCGACGAAGGTGGTGGGCTCCATCACGCCGGCCTCGATGCTGAGCTCGCGCTTCGTGAGCCCGTCGCGCTCCCACAGGATGCGCAGGAAGGTCCAGTGCCCCATCTGCACGTTGTGCTCGGCGAGCCGCGTCTGCAGCGCGCGCAGGAAGCCGCGCGTCGCATCCTTGACCAGGTGCGCCATGCGGTCGTTGGGCACCGCCTCGTGCCAGTGGCGCAGCACGCGGTGGGCGATCTCGAGGTCTCGCTTGGGGGACGTCTTGGCCACGGAGGGGGTCTGCAGGAGGGTCACGAAGTCCTCATTTTCGCAAAGACACCTGCCGCACGAGTTCCACGTCGCGGCCTTCGCGGGCCGACTCCAGCATCGCGAGGCAGACCTCCAGCGTCGCGCGCGCCCAGGGGCCGTCGTGGATCGGGGGGCGGCCCTGCTGCACGGCGGCGACCAGCTCGTCGATGACCTCGAAGCGCGGCACCGCCGGCGCCGGCAGCGGCTCGCGCCGGCGCTCGGCGTCGCCGTAGACCCAGACCGCGTCCGGCAGCGGACGCACGTCGCCGCGCTCGCAGGAGACCACGAGCGGCCCGAAATGCTGGTGCGCCGGGTTCGGGGCCGCGACGGTCGGCGGCCGGTAGGCCGGGCCGCCGTAGGTGCCCCGCGCCTTCAGCCGCGCCTCCTCGTCGGCCGACTGCACCTGGCCCAGGCGCCTGCGCGCCTGGCCGTGGTCGTCCGGGTTCTTGGACGCGCCCATCTCGCCGATCCAGCCGCACCACTCGTCGGAGTCGAAGTGCCCGTAGCCGCTGTAGGTGAGCGAGGCGAAGGCGCCGTCGTCGAACCACAGCATCGCGGTGTAGGCGCCCTCGGTGGGGCGCGAAGGGTCCCACCGGCCCAGCACCGCGCGCACGCGGGTGGCGCGGCTGCCGGCGAGCAGCCGCACCACGTCGACCTGGTGCGCGGCCTGGCTGAAGACCACGCCGCCGCCGTCCTCGGTGCGCAGCTCCTCCGGGCGGCGCGGGCGGTAGAGGAAGTCGGTGTAGTTCAGCGCCTGGATCATCCGCACGCGGCCCAGGTCGCCGCGCTCGATGATCTCGCGCGCCTGCAGGTAGGGCGTGTCGAAGCTGTGGCAGTGGCCGACGATCAGGTGCACGCCGGCGCGATCGCAGGCGTCGATCATCGCGTCGCACTCGTCCATGCTCAGCGCCATCGGCTTCTCGACCAGCACGTGCTTGCCGTGCGCTGCGGCGATGCGGGTCTGCGCGGCATGGAACTGGTGGGGGCTGGCGACGTAGACGGCCTGCACGTCCGGGTGCGCGGCGAGCCGCTCCACGTCGTCGAACACCGGCGCGCCGAAGTCGCGCGCGAACTGCGCGCGCGCTTCCTCGCGCGGATCGCAGGCGGCGACGAGCCGGATGCGCTCGTCGCGCAGGAAGGTCGGCAGCATCAGCGTGAAGGCGCGGCCGAGGCCGGCGACGCCGATGCGCAGCGGTCCGCTCGCGCCCATCACAGGTCCAGCACCAGTTCGCCGGACTTCGCGCGCGACACGCAGATCATGATCTGGTGCCCGGTCTCCTCGGGCATCAGCACCATGTCGCGGTGGTCGGCCTCGCCCTCGAGCAGCCCGGTGCGGCAGGTGCCGCAGGTGCCGCTCTCGCAGGACGAGGCGGTGTTGCAGCCGTGCTCGCGCAGCACCTCGAGGATGGAGCGGCCCACCGGCACCTCGTAGCGCCGGCCGCTCTTCGCCAGGCGCACCGTGAAGGGCCGGTCGTCCGCCTTCACGCCGCCGCCCTCGTTGAAGCTCTCGAAGTGCACGTTCGACGGTGACCAGTGCCCCGACATGTCGCGCACCGACTCCATCAGCCCGCGCGGGCCGCAGCAGTAGATGTGCGCCGTGTTCGGCTTCTCGAGCACCGGCCAGAGGTCGAAGGAGCGGTCCGGGTCGCCGTGGTCGTGGTGGATCCTCACGCGGCCCTTGAACTCGGGCGCGTCCAGATCGTCGAGGAAGGCGGTGGTCTCGGGCGAGCGGGTGAAGTAGTAGAGCTTCCAGGGCGCCGGCGGCAGCTCGCCGAAGGAGCGGATCATCGACAGGATCGGCGTGATGCCGATCCCGCCGGCGATGAAGAGATAACTCCTTGCCTTCTCGACCAGCGGGAAGGCGTTCTCGGGCACCGAGGTCGGCAGCGTGTCGCCCTCGCGCGCCTCGTCGACCAGGCTCACCGAGCCGCCGCGGCCGTTCGCGTCGCGCTTGACGGCGATCACGTAGCGGTGGCGCTCGGCCGGGTCGTTGCACAGCGAGTACTTGCGCAGTGCGCCGTTGGGCACCTGCACCTTGACGTGCGAGCCGGGCGTGAAGGGCGGCAGCTCCGAGCCGTCGGGCTGCACCAGCTCGAAGGAGCGGATGCCGTCGGCCACGTCCCGGATGCGGGCGATGCGCAGTGGCATCTGCGTGTCGGCGTGGGTCTGGATGCTCATGGGGAAGTCTCCCGGGTCAGGCATCGATGCGCAGCGACAGGTCGATCGCGCGCACGTCCTTGGTCAGCTTGCCGATCGAGATGCGATCGACGCCGGTGGTCGCGATGTCGCGGATGGTGCCGAGGTCGACGCCGCCGGAGACCTCCAGCACCGCGCGCCCGCGGTTGAGCGCGAAGGCGGCGCGCATGTCCTCGGGCGTGAAGTCGTCGAGCAGCACGTTCTCGGCGCCGGCCTCCAGCGCCTCCTCGAGCTCGGCCAGGTTCTCGACCTCGATCTGGATGCCGACGCCGGCGTTCAGCGCGCGCGCGGCCTCGAGCGCCGCGCGGATGCCGCCGGTCGCGGCGATGTGGTTCTCCTTGATCAGGATGCCGTCCCACAGCGCCATGCGGTGGTTGCGGCCGCCGCCGACGCGCACCGCGTACTTCTGCGCCTGGCGCAGCCCGGGCAGCGTCTTGCGCGTCTCGAGCACCGCGCAGCCCTTCGGGTTCGGCGACAGGCCCTCGATCGCCTTCACGTACTGGCGCGTGACGGTCGCGACCGAGGACAGCGTCTGCAGGAAGTTCAGCGCGGCGCGCTCGGCGCTCAGCAGCGCGCGGGCGTCCGCCTCGATGCGGCAGACCTCGGTGCCGCGCTCGGCCTGCTGGCCCTCCTCGACGCTCCAGGAGAGCGTCGCGGACGGGTCGAGCGTCTTCACGCAGGCCTCGAACCAGGGGCGGCCGCAGATCACGGCCGTCTCCTTCGCGGTGACGCGGCCCGTCACGCGGCGCCCGGCGGGCACCAGCTGCGCGGTCCAGTCGCCGCGGCCGATGTCCTCCATCAGCGCGTCGCGCACGTTGCGGGCCAGCGCCGCGTCCAGGGTTTCGTTGGTGTCGAACATGGTGAAAGCCTTCTCTAGGGTCTGAACAGCAGGGTCAGCGCGACGCCGCTCAGGAACAGCAGGATCGCGCGCCGGAACAGCGCCTCGCTGAGCCGGTGCCGCAGCCGCTGCCCGATCGCGAGGCCGACGCCCATCGGCAGCAGCGCGAGCGTCGACATCGACAACTCGTGCCAGCCGACGCGCCCCTGCGCCGCCATCGCTCCGTACAGTGCGAGCGCGCCGGCCAGGTAGATCACGCTGATGTGGCGCACGAAGGACTCGCGCGGCAGCCGCAGCGCCGACAGGTAGCTGATGACGATCGGCCCGGTGAGCGACGAGACGCCGCCCATCACGCCCGAGAGCGTGCCCACGCCCACGCTCCACCAGCGCTCGCGCTCCGGCGGCACCGACAGCTTCAGCGGCAGCGCCAGCAGCAGCACCGTCAGCAGCACCGCGCCGCCGACGATCGCGCGCAGCACGTCGTCCGGCAGCGCGAGCGTCACCGGCACGGTCAGCAGCGTCGCCGCCACCAGCGGCACGGCGAGCGGCACGAAGCGGGCCGGGTCGCCGCCCGGCAGGCCGCTGCGCGCCGACTGCCAGGCGTTGGAGACCAGCACCGGCATCATCACCAGCACGATGGCCTGCGTGGCCGGCACGCGGTGCGACAGCAGCGGGACCACGACCAGCGGCAGGCCGATGCCGAGCGTGCCCTTGACGAGCCCGCCGGCGATGAACACGGCCGCCGCCATCGCGAGTTCGGTGCCCGTCACCGCACGCCCCGGCTCACTCGGCCTTGAGGTTGGCGCGCTTGGCCGCCGCCGTCAGGCGGGTCGCCTCGCTCTTCAGCGCGCTCGCGAGCTGCTCGGGCGAGCCGCCGACCGGATCGACGCCCGCGGTCTGCAGCTGCTCGATCACGTCGGGCCGCTTGACGAGCTTGGCGATCTCGGCGCTCACGCGCTCGACCGCCTCCGGCGGCGTGCCGGCCCGGGCGAGCACCGCGACGTTGAAGGCGAAGTCGAAGCCCGCCGCCTTCTCCGCCAGGGTCGGCACCTCCGGCGCCAGCGGCGAGCGCTTGGGCGAGTTGATCGCGATCAGCTTGGCGCGGCCCGACTTGACGAAGCCCATCAGCGAGGGCGGGGACGAGAACACCATGTCGACCTCGCCGCCGATCATCGCCGGCACCGAGTTCGCGCTGCCCTTGAACGGGATGTGGGCGATGTCCAGCCCGAGTTCGCCCTTCATCGCCTCGGCGGTGAGGTGGTGGATGCTGGCGATGCCCGAGGAGCCGTAGTTCAGCTTGCCGGGCTGGGACTTGGCCAGCGCGATGAACTCGTCCAGCGTGTTCGCCTTCACCGCCGGGTTGACGGCGAGGAAGAGGGGCGCCTTGCCGATCAGCGACACCGGCGTGAAGTCCTTCGCCGCATCGTAGGCGACCTTCGCGTTCACCAGCGGCGTGATCGTCAGCAGCGGGCCGTCGGTCACCAGCAGCGTATGCCCGTCGGCCGGCGATTGCGTGACCGTGGCCGCCGCGATGGCGCCGCCTGCGCCGGGCTTGTTCTCGACCACCACCGACTGGCCCAGGGCCTGGGCGAGGTGTGGCGACAGCGCGCGCGCCACCGTGTCGGGCAGCCCGCCGGGCGAGTAGGGCACGATCAGCTTGATCGGCTTCGACGGGAAGGCCTGGGCCTGGGCCAGCGCGGGAAAGGCGATGGCGGCGAACACGGCCGCAGCGGTGCCTGCGAGCTTGAGGCAGAACTTGCGTTTCATCACTTGTCTCCGGTAGTTGATCCGCCGCCTGACGGTCCGCGGTGGATTCGGTGGCCCGCGAGGGCCGGACTGGCGGGCGTTTCCCGCTCAGATGCTGTAGGTTTCGTAGGTCGCCGGGTGGAAGAGCTCGTCCACCGACATCAGCCGTGCCGACAGGCCCTGCGAGTGGTGGTGGCGCACGAAGGTCTCGAGCGTCCTGCGCGCCGGCGCGACGCCGTAGGACCAGTAGTCCTCGCCCATCGTCTCGCGCGCCGCCTTGAGCTGCTCCTCGACGAAGGGCAGCGTGACCTTGGTGGCCGAGGTGTCGGCCAGCAGCTCGAGCGCCGCGGACTTCGACTGCGTGAAGGCCTTCAGCACCGCTGCGGGCAGCCAGGGGTGCTGCGCGGCGAGCTCCTTGCGGATGCCGACCACGTGCATGATCGGGAACACCCCGGTGCGCCGGTAGTAGTCCTTGGCCACCGCGGTCGGATCGTCGAACAGCCAGCCGATGTTCGGATTCTTCAGCGCCGAGCGGCTTGGCGGGCGCGGGCCGATGAAGCCGTCGATCTCGCCGCGGTCGAGCAGCTCGGAGATGGTCGTGCCTTCCGGCGCCGCCTCCACGCGCACCTCGGGCGGCAGCTGCAGCTTGATCTTCTCGGGGCGGCCCGGCGTGTCGATGCCGCCGCGCACCCAGGTCACGTCCTCGGGCCGCACGCCGTAGTCGTCCTGCAGGATCGAGCGTGCCCAGACATTGGCCGTGAGCTGGTACTCGGGCAGGCCCACGCGCTTGCCCCTGAGGTCCTCGGGCCGCTTGATGCGGTCCTTGCGCACGTAGATCGACGTGTGGCGGAAGGCGCGCGACAGGAACACCGGCACCGCGATGTAGGGGCACTCGCCCTTCGAGTGCTTGACCAGGTAGCTGGAGAAGGAGAGCTCGGCGATGTCGAAGTCCATGCTGCGCATCGCGCGGAAGAACATCTCCTCCGGGTTCAGCAGCATGTAGACCGGATCGACCCCGTCGATCTGGACGCGGCCGTCGAACAGCGCGCGGGTGCGGTCGTAGTCGCCCATCGCGACCGAGAGTTGCAGCTTTGCCATCTTGTGCTTCCTTCCTCAGGCCTTGACGGAGTAGGACGGCTCGAGCTCCGCGTGCTCCTTGCCGTCCGGCCAGACGTAGCCGACCTCGAACTCGCGCCAGTCGGTGGTCTTCGGCACGATCGCCTGGAAGGCGCAGATCTCGGCCGGAATCGCCTGCTCGCCGGTGCCGATCGCCGGTTCGCCGGCCTGGAAGGCGCGCACCGCGTCGAGCATCTGGCGGCGGAACTCGACGATCGCCAGGTCGCTCGCGCCGAGGCGGTCGTGCGAGCGGTCGGCGATCGGGCCCATCGACACCCACATCGCGACGTCCTGGTTGGGGAAGCCGGTGATGCCGGTGAAGTTGCCCGCCTTCATCGCCTCGCGGTCCTGCCAGAAGCGGTTCTCCAACGTGCGCAGCGGCCGGTAGTCCGGCGTCAGGTCCACGCCGACGGTCTGGCGCAGGAACTTGCGCCAGGTCTCGGTCTCGGGCGTCTGCGCCGGGTGGCCCCAGGCGATGAAGTAGAAGGCCGTGTTCGTGTCGTCCATCGGCACGTTGATGTTGGCCACGTTGTAGAGGTTGTTCGGCGGGATCAGCGCCGTCGCCGGGGCCACGAAGACCGTCGAGCGCACGTAGTCGTGCGTCGCGGCGTTCTGGATCGGGCGGCGCAGCGCGGCGTAGCGGAAGCCGTAGCCGGTGCGCTGCACCTGCATGCGCGGCGCCTTGTCGGTGGACGGCCGCAGCCAGGTGTTGGCGGTTGCCTTCGCGCCGTCGACGCGCGCGGGCACCATGTCCGACGAGTGCAGGCTCGAGCTGTGTGCCGAGTCGATCGCGCCTTCCAGGATCTGCGCCCAGTTGCAGGGCAGCAGCACCTTCGCGATGCTCACTCGGGTGTCCTCGGTCGGCGCCCATCGCGGCGGCACGAATTCCGGCATCGTGTCGGCCGGCCCCATGTAGGCCCACACCAGGCCGCCCCATTCCTTGACCGGGTAGGCCTTGTGCTTGACCTTCTCGGCCATGCCGCTCGCGGCCGGCTCGGACACCATCTCCAGCACGTTGCCCTCGACGTCCATCTTCCAGCCGTGGTAGAGGCAGCGCAGGCCGCCTTCCTCGTTGCGGCCGAAGACGAGCGAGGCGCGGCGGTGCGGGCAGTACTCGTCCATCACGCCGACGCGGCCGTCGCTGTCGCGGAACACCACCAGGTCCTCGCCGAACAGGCGCGCCTTGGCCGGCGTGCCGTCGGGCTCCGACACCTCATCGAGCAGGCAGACCGGCTGCCAGTGCCGGCGCATCAGCCGGCCCATCGGTGCATCGCCCTCGACGCGGCACAGCAGTTCGTTCTCTTCCTTGGTCATCATGGCGGGCTCCTTTTCTCGCGGTCTCGGCGACACGGGGGCGGGCGGCGTGTCAGGCAACGCATCCGGCGCCCAAATTCTTAGTCGACTAAGTTTTTGGCATGAATATCGCCGCACGGGCAGGTCTGGCGGCGGCGTTCCTTGCTCGAGGCGCTCCTGTCGGCCTCCGGGTCCGCGATGGGAAGCGAGGGGACAGGTGCCTTTAACTTAGAAGGCTAAGTTTAGTGTAGATCAGTGCTCGGCAAGGAAAACTAGGGTAAGCCCCGAAGCTTGCGGTCCATGAGTAAGCGCGTGTGACGGCGACGGGCCTGTGCCGGCAGGGGCAGGGGGGCAGGCTCTCGCGACACGTCTCGGAGTCGGTGGCTCGGGGGCGGCCAGAAGACCATGGGCCCGCAGGCCCGTCTGCCGCAGGGCGAGCAACTGTGTCCGAGGCAAGGCCTCCGGCGCGAAATCGAAATCCTGGTTGCGCTCGGTGGCCTTGTTTGCGAGGTCGCCCACCGTTGTCGGCAAAGGCGGTGCAGGAGCGCGGCGGGCAGCTTGATTTAAGTCGCCGCAGCCCGGAAAAAACGGCTCCCGTGATCGATGCCGGCGAAGAAGTGAGGTATTTTTGCCGGGCGCCTGGAGCGTCGGAATCCGGTGAGTGCACGTCGCGCCCGGGGCGCGTCGCCCTGGATCCCTTGCGGCCGTGCCCTGTGCGTCGGGACAGAGTCTTTCGTGCGTTCGCCGGGAGCCGGGCGGAGACGGACAGGCGGTCCGGCACGGCTCCCGACGGCTCCTGATCTCTGCCGCCCCATAGCTTCCAACCCGCCCGTCGAACGGAAACGGCCATGCGCAAGTGCCGCCCGGCTTCCCGCCCGCTTCACCACAGATTCCGTTGCATGATCCCCCGCCCGGAGAAACTCTCGCTCGTCCTGCTGCTGCTGCCTCTCCTTGCGGGATGTTCGCAGGACCGGCCGGAGCGCGTGTCGCCCCGGCCGCCGCTCCCGGCCCCCGCGGTGAAGGGCGCGCCGACCGCCGCGGTGGCTCCGGCACCGGCCGGGGATCGCGGCGAAGCGGGGCAGGCCACCCTGTCCGACATGCTGATGCGGGCGGCTTTCGAGGCGGACTTCCATGCCGCGACCGGCGTTGCGCTCCGCCCCATCCCGGATCCGGTGAACAGGAAAAGAATGGGGCTCCACGCGGTGAGCGCCGTCGCCGCGACCTTGCTGCCCGGCGGCGATGCAGTCCTCGTCGTCAACGCCGAGGACGCGGGCGAGGACGGCGCGCCCCGCTCGTCCCATGCCTCGCCGGGACTGCTGGGCGTCATCGTCCTGCAGCGGCAGGACGGGCGGTGGGTGGTGCGCCGGCGGCACGAGAGTCTCGCCGCGCTCGGTTCCTCCGGCCGCATCGGCGAGGTGGTGTGGACCCGTTTCGGCCCGGACCGGCCGGGCTTCGCGGTGATTCACAGCTGGACCGGGCAGGGACACAGCATCGGCCTGCTTTCGCTGTTCGAACTCGGGGCCGACGGGGTGCGCGAACTGACCGGCGAGCCGATCCGGCTCCACTCCGACAACAGCGGCAATTGCCTGGACGACACGCCGCAATGCTGGGACATCGCCGGCACCTGGCGCATTGTCGCGGGAGAAGACCCGGCCTCGCCGGGCGATCTGCTGCTGCAGTTCTCCGGCGAGGAGTCGAGTCTGCAGATCGTGGAGGGAGAGTCCTCGCCCCCGAAGGGCCCCCGCGTGTCGAGGCCGGTTTCCTCGAGCGCGCGCTATGTCTTCGACGGGACGCGGTACCGGCTGGCGGACGGCCGCAACGTGGTGCCGGACCTCTGAGCCGGCGGCCCGCGGCGCACCGCCGCGAGCTCCGCAGTCTCGCCGCGCGCGCGGGGCAGGGCCCGCGGTGCGGCCCGCGCGCAAGCCGGTCTCCTGCCCCGGAACCGGGCCTTTCCGGCAGGTGGCGCGGCCCGCCGGCGAATTCGTGAAAAATTCATGCCCTTCGATGGCCCGCGGACGAATCCCGGGCCGAAACTCCTTTCCTGCGGCGGGCCGTTCCCGCCGGCCGCGTCATGCGGCAGCCGGGCATCGGCTCATGCTCCCGGCAGACTCCCGACACCTCCTGTGCGGCCCTGGGGCGACGATGCCCGCCCGAACCGGGACGCATGAAGTAGCGACGATGCCCAATAGCAACACGATCGAACTCGCACCCCGTGCGAGCGAGCTGAACCACTGGATGTTCGAGGGCAGCCCGGACTGCGTGAAGATGCTCGACCTCGACGGCAAGCTGGCGGCGATGAACCGCAACGGCCAGCGCTGCATGGAGATCGACGACTTCGACAGCGTCTGCGGTCTGCGCTGGCCGGCGTTGTGGCCCGAGGAGAGCCGCACGCAGGTCGAGGCGGCGCTGGAGGCGGCCCGCGCCGGTCGGGTCGGGCACTTCAGCGCCTTCTGCCCGACCGCGAAGGGCACGCCGAAGTGGTGGGACGTGACGGTGAGCCCGGTGCTCGACGATCACGGACGCGTGGAGCGACTGCTGTCCGTGTCCCGCGACGTGAGCGCGCTGCGCGCGTCCGAGCAGGGCTTGCGCGAGACGGCGGCGCGCCTGCAGTTCGCGCTGGACGCCGCCGAGATCGGCGAGTGGGACCTCGACCTCGTCCACGACACCATGCGCCGCTCGCGGCGCCACGACCAGTGCTTCGGCTACGGCGACGCGGCGCCGGACTGGAGCCTGGCGATCTTCCTGCGCCACGTGCATCCGACCGACCGCGCGATGGTCGCCCGGGCCTTCGACGACGCCCTCTCCCGACAGCAGGACTGGCGCTTCGAGTGCCGCGTGATCTGGCCGGACGGCAGCGTGCACTGGATCCTCTCGCACGGCTCCGTGTACGAGGGCGACGGCAAGCCGGTGCGCATGCTCGGCATCGTCGCCGACATCACCGCTCGCAAGCGCTCCGAGGCGGTGGCCGAGGGCCAGAAGCGGGCCTTCGAGATGAGCGTGGCGGGCGCCCCGCTGCCCGAGATCCTCGACGTCCTGGCCCGTGCCTCCGAGGCGAGCACAGGCGGCACGCTGATGGCGTCGATCCTGCTGCTCGACCCCGATGGCGAGCGCCTGCGCTACGGGGCCGGCCCGTCCCTGCCCGCGGAGTACAACCGGGCGATCGACGGCGTGGTCATCGGGCCGTCGGTTGGCTCCTGCGGCACGGCGGCCTATCTGCGCCGCCCCGTCTTCGTCAACGACATCGCGACCGACCCGCACTGGAGCGACTACTGCGAACTGGCCCTGTCGCACGGCCTGCGGGCCTGCTGGTCGATGCCGATCTGTTCTTCCCTGGGGGCCGAGGGGCCGGTGCTCGGCACGCTCGCCTCCTACTGCCGCGAGGTGCGTGCGCCGACCGCGCAGGAGCGGGAGTCGATGGCGCTGCTCGCGAACACCGCCGCGCTGGTGCTGGAGCGCCGCCGCGCGGAAGAGGAGCGCCGGGCGGCCGAGGCCGCGCTGCGCGCGAGCGAGGAACGCGTGCGGCTCGCCACCGAGGCGGCCGAGCTCGGCATCTGGACCTGGGAGGCGGACTGCGACCGGGTGAGCTGGGAGAACGAGCGGCCCTACGAGATCTTCGGGCAGCCTCGCGCAGCCGGGCCGCTGAGTGCGGCGCGCTTCCTGGCCGAGCGCGTGCACCCGGACGACCGCGCCGCCTGCGAGCAGGCGCTGGAGGCGACGCGCCGCAGCGGCGCCCCGCTGCGCTTCGAGGGCCGCTTCCTGCGCGGCGACGGGCGCACCGGCTGGATCGGGCTGAACGGCCGCGCCGGGCCGCGCGCCGAGGACGGCGGGCTGCGGGTGGTCGGGATCATGGCCGACATCACCGAGCGCAAGCAGTCCGAGGCCTCGCTGCGGCGGCTGGCCGAGGAGCTGGCCGAGGCCGACCGGCGCAAGACGGAGTTCCTCGCCACCCTCGCGCACGAGCTGCGCAACCCGCTCGCGCCGATCCGCACCGGCCTCGAGGTGATGCGGCTCTCCGGCGGCAACCCGGGCGCCGCGGCGCGCACGCGCGAGATGATGGAGCGCCAGCTCTCCCATCTCGTCCACCTCGTCGACGACCTGCTCGACGTGGCGCGCATCACGCGCGGCAAGCTGGAGCTGAAGAAGGAGCGCGTGGATCTGCGGGGCGTGGTGGCGAGCGCGGTCGAGACGAGCCTGCCGCACATCGAGGCCGGCTGCCACGACCTCGCCGTGCAGTTGCCCGACGAGCCGCTGCCGCTCGACGCGGACCCCACGCGGATAGCCCAGGTGCTGAGCAACCTGCTGAACAACGCCGCCAAGTACACGCCCTCGGGCGGTCGCATCCGGTTGTCGGTGAGCCGCGAGGGCGAGCAGGTCCTCGTCGCCGTCACCGATACCGGCATCGGCCTGCCGGCGCAGGCCCTGTCCACCGTGTTCCAGATGTTCGCGCAAATCGGCCACGCCACCGAGCGCGGCCACGGCGGCCTCGGCATCGGGTTGACGCTCGTGCGGCGTCTGGTCGAGCTGCACGGCGGCACGGTCGAGGCCGCGAGCGCCGGCCCCGGTCAGGGCAGCACCTTCATGGTCCGACTGCCGCTCGCCGCCGTCGAGGCGGGGGAGGCGCCGCCCGCCGTTCGCGAGGGGCAGCCGTCTGCCCCGGGCAGTGACCGGGGCCTGCGCGTGCTCGTCGTTGACGACAACGTGGACGCGGCCGAGACGCTGGCCGCGCTGCTCGGCATGATCGGCCACACGACCCGTGTCGCGCACGACGGGCTGCAGGCGCTCGACGCGGCGCGCGAGTTCCGGCCCGAGGCGGTGTTCCTCGATCTCGGCATGCCCGGCATGGACGGCTACGAGGTCGCGCGCGCCTTGCGCGGCACGCCCGGCTTCGCCCGCACGCTGCTCGTCGCCCTCACCGGCTGGGGGGCCGAGAGCGACCGGGCGCTCTCGAGGGAGGCCGGCTTCGACCAGCACCTGACCAAGCCGGCGGACCTCGCCGTCATCGACGCCCTGCTGAAGAAGCTCGCCGCCGCCCGGCGCGCCTCGCCGGGCGACCAGGGCGCCCCATTCCCGATGCCCGCTTGCCCCTCCTGACCGCGCGCGGTTGACACCCGGGAGGCCGGCTCGAAGAATGGCCCCTCGGCTTGACGGGGGTCAAGCGAATCTGCTCGGGGAGGAGGATTCATGGGAACGAGTGCCGATACCTGCGGCGTCCTGGGACGTCGCCTGATCCATTGCGTGCTGGCGGCAGCGCTGGCCTGTACCGGCGTGCTCGCGCAGGCCGCGCCCAAGACCGGCGGCGATGGCGTCGACAAGGGCTACGACCACTACCTCGTCGGCTCGTCCGCGGACGCGGCGCCCTCGAGCCCTCCGGCGGCGCCGGCGTCGGTGCTGATGGGCGGCGGCAAGGACGTGGCGGACGCGCTGAAGTGGATGATCGGCAAGGGCGGCGGCGGCGACTTCGTCGTGCTGCGCGCCAGCGGGACCGACGGCTACAACTCCTACATCTACAAGATGGGCGGGCTCGACTCGGTGGAGACGCTCGTCGTGCGCACCCGCGAGGCGGCCGGCGACGCCTTCGTGCTCGATCGTGTCCGCAAGGCCGAGGCGGTGTTCATCGCCGGGGGCGACCAGAGCGACTACATCCGGTTGTGGAAGGGCACGCCGCTCGCGTCGGCACTGCAGGATCTCGTCGCGCGCAACGTGCCGATCGGCGGCACGAGCGCCGGGCTCGCGGTGCTCGGCGAGTTCGACTTCTCAGGCGCGAACGGCACGGTGCTCTCGTCCGAGGTGCTCGCGAATCCCTACGACCCGCTGGTGACGCTCGACAGGGGCTTCCTGGCCGCGCACGGCCTCGGCGGCGTCATCGCCGACAGCCACTTCGCCGCGCGCGACCGCATGGGCCGGCTGCTCGGCTTCGTGGCGCGTCTGGTGAAGGACCGCTGGGTGCGCACGGACGCGGCGCGCGGCATCGGCGTCGACAGCGAGACGGCGCTGCTGATCGACAACGGCGTCGCGACCCGCGTCGGCAAGGGCTCGGCCTATTTCCTGCGGCCGGCGCTCGCCCCGCAGGTCTGCGAGCTCGGCAAGCCGCTGACCTTCCGCAACGTGCAGGTCGAGCGCCTGTCCGCCGGCGGCTCCTTCGACCTGAGGACCTGGGCCGGCTCCGACGGCGCGACCGCGGGCTACGACGTCTCCGCGGAGGCCGGCGTGCTGACCTCGGGGCAGCAGGGCGGATCGGCCTACTGAAGCCGCCCCCGCCACGCTGCCGATCCCGCCCTCGCCGGGGCGCACCCCCCGGCCGGGGGCTGGGGAAGACCCTTGGATTCCCTCTCGTGCCTGCTGGCAATCAAGGAATGACTGCGGGCACGCTCTCAAACTCCTTGCTCTGCAGTTTCAGCCACGCACAGGAGGGAAGTCATGGGCAATCGAGAGGACGTGGTGACGGACGGGAAGGTGGAACTTCGGGCGGACTGGGAGGAGCCGAGCGCGACGCTCTTCTGGCGACCGCACGACGAGGCCCCGGCCCGCACCCCCGGGGTGGCGAGCGCCGCGCGGGACGGCTGGCAGCCGAGCATCTATCAGGTCGGGGATTTCGACCACGACCATGCGCGGGCGCTGCGGGTGATGTCGGCGCTCTGGCGCTTCATGGAGGGGAGCTCGCGGCAGCCCTCCCGCACCTGACCCACGGATCGGCCTGAACGCGCGCACCGAGGGAGCGAGGTTCCGCCGGGATTCCTCCCCGCCCGGCCACGGTCCGCGCCAGCGTTCCCGCCGGCAGCGCCGCAGCACGGCCCGAATGGCAGGGGTTCCCCGGCCTGGCGCACGCTGCCGGCAGGCGACTCGCGAATTCCTTCCGGCACCGTTTGCTGCGCCTGACCGGTTTGCTTCGGGGCACGCCGGGACCATCCGATCCCGGGCAGGAGGCCGCCTGTCGGGCGTCAACCGAGGTTGGCGGATCGGATCATGTCGGCCGGGCCGCGGGAACATGGGCGAGCGGCTTCATCCATCCGGAGCCCTGGCATACATCTCCATGCTTGAGGGGCCGCGGAAGCAGGAATAGAGTCTCTTCACGGGCCGGCGTCGTCCGGCTCAGGGAGACCGAGATGAAAAGGTGCTTGATCGGCTTGGCGCTCTTCGGCGCCGCGGGCCTTGCGCTCGCGCACAACTGCCCCAACGAGATGAAGGCCATCGACGCGAAGCTGGCGCAGCAGCCGCAGCTGAGCGCGGCCGATGCCGCCCGGGTGAAGCAACTGCGCGCCGAGGGCGAGGCGGCGCACAAGGCGGGCCGGCACGACGATTCGATGAAGGCGCTGGGGGAGGCCAGGCGCATCCTCGGGGGCTGAGCCTCCTCCCCGCTTCGCCAGCGGCCCGCACTCCCCGTGATGCCTGCCCTTCGCGGGCCGGGGAGCCGGCGCGCCGCGGCGATGCGGTTCCGCAGGCCTGCCTGTCGTCGAGCCCGTGCACCGGGCTGCGTAGTCGGGAGAGGCGGGTTTTCTCATCCGCAACTTCTTTCTTGCGATGAAGAGAGCTCATGACTTGTGCGCAGGGTGCCCGCAGCGGGACCTGTCGCCGATCCGCTGCTGGTTCGGGCTGCTGCTGCTGAAGCTCGGACTTGCCAGGCGCAACGAACTCGAGCGCGCGCTCGAGGCCGAGCGGCGGCGCAACGAGCAGCTCGGCGCGCTGCTGGTGCGCCTGGGCTGCCTCAACGAGCAGCAGCTCGGCGCGCTGCTCTACATCCAGGACCGGGTCGAGGACCCGCGGCGTGCCCTGACGGTGGCCAGCGGGCTGCGCCTGCGGCTCGGCGACATGCTGGTCCGCTCCGGGCGCGCCACGCCCGCCCAGATCGAGGAGGCGCTCGCGCAGCAGTCGCGCACCGGGGAGCGGCTGGGCCGCATCGCGGTGATGCGCGGCTGGCTGCGGCCCGCCGAGCTGCGCCGTGCGCTGCGCTTCCAGGCGCGCGAGATGGACATCGGCTCCGAGGCCGCCTCGCTGCGCCTGGGCGAGATGCTGGTCGAGAGCGGCCGCATCACCCGCGAGGATCTGGAGGCGGCGCTGGTACGCCAGCGCCATTCGCACCGCCTGCTGGGCGAGGAGCTGGTCGATGCCGGCTGCCTGACGCCGGCCGATCTCGCCGCCGTGCTCCGCAGGCAGTGGGGAGCGCAGCGCAAGGCGGACTGCGGGTGGAGCTGGCCGTCGCTGCGCTAGGCGGTCGTCGCCGGTGCCAGGACTGCGGCGGCAGGGCTCGATCGGCGCGGCCGGCCCGAGCATCGTCGAGTGAGGCCCGGCCGCACGCGCCGCAGTTCCGGCACATCGCCCGCACTCTCGGGCGCCTGCGCAGGCGCAGCGTGTAAACCTCGTCCTTGTCCGGCCGTCCGTGAAAAAAGGGGCTCAGGGCGCGAGCCTCTTCGCGATCCCTTCCCCGCCGGATCCCCGCGTTGCAGTGGAAACAGCGCGATCCTCCCTTACACCGGATCGCCGGTCGACGCGGCAGCCATTCGTCCGCAAGCGCCATGAATCGCAAGCCGAGGTAATCGGGCCGCGGCTTCCCGCGCCTCCCGCTTCCGGCGTCGCTCCCGGCGAGGGAGCGAGGAATCCGCTGCGCCGGGGCGTGGCGGCCGGCGACGGAAGCGCCGCATGTCTTGCTCGCCGTTACCGCGCGCAGCCCCCGCGCGCATGGGCCTTGCCGTACCGAGGGCAGGCGCCTCGGCCCGCTGCGGTGTGCACCGCACAGGCACTTTCACGCCGATTCCATTCTTCAACGATCACATCTCGGAGTCAGTTCCATGAACAAGCAATCTCTCTCCCGCCTGGCGACGGCCCTTCTCGTCAGTGCATTCGCGGTGAGTGCCGGTGCCCAGACCTCCCCGGGTGGGGGCAGCACCGGCTCGGGCACCTACGGCAGCGGCTCGGGCGACTCGAGCACGCGGGGCTCGGGCACCGACGCAAGCGGCACGGGAGGCACCGGCGGTTCGGGTGGCCTGGGCAGCAGCGGGGGCGTCGGCAGCACCGGCGCAGGGGGCAGTGCGGGCGGCGGCTTGGGCGGGACGGGCGCCGGCTCGACCGGTGGCACCGATGCCAGCGGCTCGGGCGGCATGGGTGGCACCGGCGGGGCTTCGGGCGGCATGGGCAGCCCGGGTGCCGGCTCGACGGGCGGCACCGATGCCAGTGGCTCGGGCGGCATGGGTGGCACCGGCGGCGGTTCGGGCGGCATGGGCAGCCCGGGCGCCGGATCGACGGGTGGTACAGATGCCAGCGGCTCGGGCGGCATGGGTGGCACCGGCGGCGCTTCGGGCGGCATGGGCAGCCCGGACGCCGGCTCGACAGGCGGCACCGATGCCAGCGGTGGCGCGAGCGGCATGGGTTCCGGGGCGGCGAGCGGCGCCGGTGGCGGCTCCGATGCGGCCGGCACCGGCGCGACGGGCGGCACTGGCGCGACGGGCGGCACCGGCAGCACCGGCGGCACCGGTGCCACCGGCAGCGGCTCGGACCGCAGCAGCTCCGGCGCCTCGTCGTCCTCCACGGACAAGAAGAAGCGCACGGACCCGTCCTCGCAGGGCCAGGGCAGCGGCTCGGGCATGAGCGGCGGCGGCACCTCGCGCTGAGTCGCGATCCCGTCCCCGAGGGAGCGTCTTGCCGGCGCTCCCGCCCCTCACCCCAGCGGCAGCCGCATCAGCAGCTCCGCCCCGGTCTCGGCGCCGTCGCGCGGCATCAGCCGCGCGGCGGCTTCGCGGGCCGAGCGCGCATGGCGCGGCTCGTCGACTAGTCCGCGCAGCTCGCGCTCCATCGAGCGCGCCCCGAGCCGCAGAGTGCTGAGCGAGCGCGCCACGCCGAGCCGGCACAGCCGCGCCGCGTTGTCCGGCTGGTCGTTGCCGAAGGGCACGACCAGTTGCGGCACGCCCGCGCGCAGCGCCTGCGCGCAGGTGCCGATGCCGCCCTGGTGCACCACCGCGCGCGCCCTCGGGAACAGCGCGGCGTGCGAGGCCCATGGCAGCGCGATCTGCTGCGGCGGCAGCGCCGTCTCCTGTGCCCCCTCGCCGCGCAGCAGCACCGCCGGCAGCCCGAGCCGCGCGCAGACCGCGCTCGCGATCTCGTAGAAGCGCCCCGGGTTGTGGACCGCCGAGGTGCCGAGCGTGAACACGACCGGCGCCGGATGCCGCGCGAGGAAGTCGTCCAGCGCCGGGCCGAGCGCGGTGTCGTCGCCGTTGTAGTGGCAGAAGCCGGCGAAGGCGGTGCGCGGCGGCAGGTCGCGCGCGTCGGCCATCAGCAGCGGGTCGAACATCGCGATGCAGCCCTCGCTGCCGTGCTGGCCCTCGAACAGCGGGTTCCCCGGCGCCGGCGCCAGCCCGAGCTCGCGGCGCAGCGCATCGACCGGCCGCGTCCACGAGCGCGTGCCCGCCTGCATCGCCCCTTGCAGCCGGGCGTAGGCCGCTGCGCCCAGCAGCGGCTGCAGCCGGTGCAGCGGCAGCAGCTCCGACACCACCGCCGGCTCGTGCACCGGGAAGAAGGCCATCGGCTGCAGCGCCAGCGACACCCAGGGCAGGCCCAGGCGCTCGCGCGCGAGCGGCGCCGCGAAGCTGTAGAGGTGCGAGACCAGCAGCTGCGCGTCCTCGCAGGCCGCCTCCAGGTCGCGCAGGGTTTCGGCGAGGTAGGGCATCAGCACGCGCGTGACGACGAACCGCGGCCCCGACAGCTTGTGCATGCCGCGGCGCATCAGCGTCTTCAGGTCCTCGCCGAGGTCGCGCTGCAGCTGCTGCTCGTCGGGCGCCAGCGGCGCGAAGCCGACCCCGGCGGCCTCGACCTGCGGGCGGTGGAAGGCCGAGGTCGCGAGCACCGGCCGCATCCCGCGTGCGCGCAGCTGCTTCGCGAGCGCGAGGAAGGGGAACAGGTCGCCGTGCGTGCCGAAGGTGGTCAGCACCACCTTCGCGCCGGGCTCGAGCAGCGTTCCCATCGCCGCGGCCTCAGAGTTCCAGCGGCTGCTCGCGCCCGCCCTTGCGATGCAGCTTGCTGAAGGCGGGCAGCCCGCCGAGCAGCTGGCGGCCGAAGGTGGTGGTGGCGAGGCGCGGGTCGTAGCAGACGATCGTCGCGCGGTCGCGCTCGCTGCGGATCCCGCGGCCCGCCCACTGGTTCAGCGTCACGCCGGTCGCGGGCACCACCACCTCCAGGAAGCTGTTGCGGCCCTTGGCCTCCAGCCACTCGGTGCGTGCCTCGGACACCGGGTCCGACGGGCTGCTGAAGGGCACCTTCGGCATCAGCACCCACTCGCACAGCTCGCCGGGCAGGTCCAGCCCCTCGCCGAAGCTCTGCAGGCCGACCAGCACCGAGCGGCGTCCCGCCTTCACCGCGGCGCGGTGGCGCTTGAGCAGCTCGTCGCGCGGCGCGCTGCCCTGCACCAGCAGGTCGGAGGTGACCGCGGCCGGCTGCGCCTCGACGATCGCGCGCAGCTGCGCCCACGACGAACAGAGGACCAGCGCGCCGCGCTCGACCTGCGCGAGGTCCTGCGCGATCAGCCGCGCGCACTCGCGGTTGTGCTCGGCCGGGTTCTTCGGGCTCGCCTCGGTCGCGACGACGACGAAGCGGCCCTGCGAGGCGTAGTCGAAGGGGCTCGCCACCGCCGCCGAGCGCGCGCCCGGCAGCGACGCGAGCCCGGACTCGCGCAGGAAGAAGTCGAAGCGGCCGAGCGAGCGCAGCGTGGCCGACGTGACCACCGCCGCGCGCAGCCGGCTCCAGAGCTGGCGCTGCAGCAGCCCGCCGGCGAAGATCGGGCAGGCCTTCGCGTCGGCGCGCACGTTGCCCTGGTCGGCGGTGAACTCGAACCACTTGGCCGGCGGCGTGCCGGCCTCGTCGAGCATCAGCTCCGCGGTCTCGCGCAGGTCGGTCAACCGCTTGGTCGGCGGACCGAGCTCGACGAGGTGGCCATTGATCGAGCTCGCCTCCCCGGGCTCCTCGGTGCGCCGCTTCTTCATCCACTGCACGAACTCGCCGATGCGGCCCTCGGCTTTCGCCGCAAGCGTCAGGATCTCCTGCCACAGCGGCACCAGCTCCGGCGGCTGCACGCCCTGCGGCAGCCGCAGCCGCGCGGTGCCCCCCTGCACGTCGCCGCCGGCGAGCGCCTTCGCGGCGTAGGCCGACAGCACCGCGCGCGCGAGGTCGGCCACGCGCTCCTTCAGCACGAGGAGCCCGTCGGGCAGCGCCGCCGCCGGGTAGCCGAGGCCGGCCGCCGCGACCGCGAGCGCGCGCTGCAGCCGCGTGACCCAGGCGGTCGAGGTCAGCGACGCCTCGCTCGCGCCGTGCGCGAGCGCGATCGACGGCAGGTGATGGCCCTCGTCGAACACGAACACCGCGCGCTCGCCGCTCGGGATCGACGAGCGGTCGGACTTCAGCGAGGACAGCACCAGGTCGTGGTTCGCGACGAGCACGTCGGCGGTGACGGCGAAGCGCTTGGCGTCGTAGTAGGGGCAGCGCTTGTAGTGGTCGCAGGCCTTCGCGGTGCAGGAGTGCCGGTCGGCGGCGATCATCAGGAAGGCGCGCTGCGCGTCGTCGGGCAGGCTGTCCTTCTGCCCGTCCCAGTCGCCGCACTCCAGGCGCTTGGCGAGCTTCCTGAACAGCGCCAGGTCCGAGGCCGGCATCTCGCGCCCGTCGGCGGCCTCTCCCCGGCCGTCCTGCGCGTCGTCCTCGTCGAGGCCGAGCCCGCCCTGCTCGCCGTCGGCGCACTGCAGCAGCTTCACGGTGCAGGCGTAGCGCCCCCGGCCCTTGAGCATCGCGAACGAGAAGGGCTCGTCGAGCGCCTTGCTCAGCTCCGGCAGGTCCTTGTTCATGAGCTGCTCCTGCAGCGCGATGGTCGCGGTCGAGACCAGCAGCTTGACCTTGCGCTCGCGCGCGATCTTCAGCCCGGCGAGCAGGTAGGCGCGGGTCTTGCCGACCCCGGTGCCCGCCTCGATCACCGCGACGCGCGCCTCGGGCGCGCCGTCCGGCTCGAACGAGGCGCCGGCGATCGCGTCGGCGATCTCGCGCACCATCGCGCGCTGGCCCTCGCGCGGCGTGAAGCCGGGCAGGCGCTGCGCGAGCGCCTCGTACTGGGCGTCGAGGAAGGAGTGAAGCTTGTCTTTGTCCATGGGGGAGGGCGGCGGCCCGTCCGGCGCGGACGGGCGAAGGCGCCGATTGTGGCGCCGTCGCGGCCCGGCTTCAGCGCGCCGCCCGAAACCCCGCCGCGCGGCAGTCCCTGCCGCCCGGGCCCGCCGCATCCGCGGCGGCTGCCCGACAATGCCGCCCCATGACGGATCTCCTGCAGCGCCTCGTCACCACCGAGATGCCCTTCGGCAAGTACAAGGGCCGGCTGATCGCCGACTTGCCGGGCAACTACCTCAACTGGTTCGCCCGGGAGGGCTTTCCTCCCGGGGAGATCGGGCGGCTGCTCGCGCTGATGCACGAACTCGACCACAACGGCCTCAAGCACCTGCTCGCCCCGCTGCGGGGCGGCCCCCGGAATCACTGAACCATGACCCTCGACGCTTTCCAGCAGGCCCTCGACGCCTTCCGCGTCGGCACGATCGACACTGCCGCGTTCTGCCGGCGCCTGCGCGCCGAGGCCGTGCCGCCGCAACTGCCGCCGAGGTACGGCGAGGTGCTCGCCAACCTGCTCGAGCGGCTGGAGTCCGCCGCGCTGTTCGGCGGCGAGAGCTGCTCCTTCAGCCAGGCCGACCTCGTCGCCGGGCTGCAGGGCTGGATCGACAAGGCGCGCGAGCGGCTCGCCGACTCCTGACCGGCCCCCGGCGGCGGGGAGCCGCCGGCGTCCGACCCGCTCGGCGTTGCCGCCCCGCTCAGGCCTGCAGCCTCTCCGCCTCCACCGGGATCACCTCGCTACTGCGGTTGAGGCCGCTGACGATGGCGCGCAGCGAGGCCGTGACGATGTTGCCGTCGATGCCCACGCCGTAGAACTCCCGGCCCTGCACCAGCAGCTCGACGAAGGCGCAGGCGCGGGCGTCGCCGCCGTCGGTGCTCGGCGCCATCGAGCGCTCCTCGTAGCTGCGCACCTGGACCTGGATGCCGGCGCCGCGCAGCGCGTGGATCGCGGCGTCGATCGGGCCGTTGCCCTCGCCGGTGAGCACGTGGGGCCGGCCGCCGATGTCCACCGACAGCCGGATGCCCTGCGCCTTGCCGTGCTCGAAGAGGTGGTGCTCGCGCAGCCGCACTGGCGCGGCGGTCTCCAGGTAGGTGGAGGCGAAGAGCTGCCAGATGTCGGCGGCGCTCACCTCGCTGCCGTGCGTGTCGGTGTGCTGCTGCACCACGCCGGAGAACTCCACCTGCAGCCGGCGCGGCATCACGATGCCGTACTCGGTCTCCATCAGGTAGGCGACCCCGCCCTTGCCCGACTGGCTGTTGACCCGGATCACGGAGTCGTAGCTGCGGCCGACGTCGGCGGGGTCGATCGGCAGGTAAGGCACGTTCCACGGCTCGTCCGCCTTCTGGGCGGCGAATCCCTTCTTGATGGCGTCCTGGTGGGAGCCGGAGAAGGCCGTGAAGACGAGGTCCCCCACGTACGGGTGGCGCGGGTGGATGGGCAACTGGTTGCAGTGCTCGACGGTGCGGGCGACGGCGTTGATGTCCGAGAAGTCGAGGCCGGGGTGCACGCCCTGCGTGTACATGTTCAGCGCGAGCGTCACGAGGTCCACGTTGCCGGTGCGCTCGCCGTTGCCGAACAGGCAGCCCTCGACGCGGTCGGCGCCGGCCATGAGGCCCAGCTCGGCTGCGGCCACCGCGGTGCCGCGGTCGTTGTGCGGGTGCAGGCTCAGGATCACGCTGTCGCGGCGCGCGAGGTGGCGGTGCATCCACTCGATCTGGTCGGCGTAGATGTTGGGCGTGGCCACTTCCACCGTGGTCGGCAGGTTCAGGATCACCTTGCGATCGGGCGTCGCGCCCCAGGCCTCGGTGACCGCGTCGCAGACCTCGAGCGCGAAGTCGAGCTCGGTGGCGGTGAAGGTCTCGGGGCTGTACTCGAGGATCACCTCGGTCCCGGGCATCTGCGCGGCGAGCTCCTTCACGAGCTTCACCGCGTCCACCGCCATCGCCACTACCTCGGCCTTGCTCATGCCGAAGACGATGTCGCGGAAGGGCTTGGAGGTGGCGTTGTAGACGTGGACGATGGCGCGTCGCGCACCCTGGATCGACTCGAAGGTGCGGCGGATCAGGTGCTCGCGCGCCTGGGTCAGCACCTCGATCGTCACGGCGTCGGGAATGTGCCCGTCCTCGATCAGCGTGCGCACGAAGCCGAAGTCGGTCTGCGAGGCCGAGGGGAAGGCGACCTCGATCTCCTTGATGCCGATGCCGCAGAGCGTCTTGAACATACGCATCTTCTTCTCGCCGTTCATCGGCTCGAAGAGCGACTGGTTGCCGTCGCGCAGGTCGGTGCTCATCCAGATCGGCGGCGCGCTGATGACCCGGTTGGGCCACTGGCGGTCGGCCAGCTGCACCGGGGCGAAGGGACGGTACTTGCTGGACGGGTTCTGCAACATGAAGGGCTCCTGGCGGCTGAATTCTTGCCCGCAATCTTAGGCAAACCCCGTCGGCAGGTGCTTGCGTTTCTTGGCTGTCTTTCTGTTCCTCCGGCAATGACATTGCGGAGTATGGCGGTACGAAGCATTAATATTGCCGAACCAAGGCCCGCCCGCTCCGACACGATGGAACTCGACCGCTACGACCGCATGATCCTGCAGGTGCTGCAGTCCGACGGCCGCATCAGCAACCAGGACCTGGCCGACCGCATCGGCCTGTCCGCGTCGCCTTGCCTGCGCCGGGTGCGGGCGCTGGAGGACAGCGGGCTGATCACCGGCTACCGCGCGCTGCTGGACGCCCGCAGACTCGGCCTGACGCTGATGGCGCTGATCGGCATCTCGATGGACCAGCACACGCCGGAGCGCTTCGCCAACTTCGAGGCCGGCATCGCCGAGATCCCGGAGGTGCTGGAGTGCCTGCTCATCACCGGCCAGCAGTCCGACTACCAGCTGAAGGTGGTGGTGCAGGACATGGACGCCTACCAGGAGCTGCTGCTGAGCCGCATCACCCGCATCGCCGGCGTCACGGGCGTGCACACCAGCTTCGTGCTGCGCCGCGTGATCGACCGCACCGCGCTGCCCCTCCCGGCGGCGTGACGCAAACGCCCGGTGCGGGAGGGCTCGGGGCTCAGAACCCGCGCTCGAAGCGCGACAGCGAGCTCCGGCCTCATGTCATTTTTCCGCTTTCGCATCGACGCGGGGCGCAGGGGCGGCATCCTTGAAGAAGTCCCTCACCACTTTCGCTGACCACTGCGCGTTCAGCGTCAGCATGTTGTGCCCCATGCCCTTGGCAAGCACATGGACCGTGCGCGCAGGCAGCAAGGGGAGGTGATGTTCCTGCTGATATGCATGACCGATGAAGCTGCATTCGCTGCTCATCATCAGCAGGGAGCCGCCATACCGGCCCAGCTTCTCCGTCAGGTTCCAGCGGAAGCTGGAGGGGGTGTCCAGCACCGGCTTGAGCATGTGCTTGAAGGAGTCGTAGCCGGCCCGCACGAACGCGTCTGCCGGCATGGCCTGTCCTTCGCACTGGTAGGGGCCCCCGGGCTTGCTGCGGTTCATCAGCCGGGTCATGGCGTAATCGAAGCGCTCGTGACCGTCGGTCGTCCGGACGAGCGCGGACCGCACGATGGACCCGGCCAGGGGGAGGGCGTCCAGCAGGCTTTGCGACGCTTTCAGTCGACTCACGAAAACCTCGGCCGTCGCCGGCGTCAGGATTCCCGGCTCCGCCGCCACGGCGTGGCTCACCCGGTCCGGATGCTCGCCGAGATAGGCAATGGCAAGCATTGCGCCCCAGGAGTGCCCTATCAGTCGGACCGGGCGGTCCCCCGCGTAGTGGGCGACCAGCAGGTGAAGGTCTTTCAGGCTGGCCTCAAAAGTCAGGTTCTCCTTTGCCGTCCGGGGCGAGAGCCCGGTGCCTCGCTGGTCGTAGAAGACCACGAAATAATCGTCGGCCAGGATCTGCAGGGGCAGCAGGTAGTTGAGGTCTCCGCCCGGGCCTCCGTGCACGACGATGACCGGAGGATTTTCCGGGTTCCCGTAGGTCCTCACGTGGAACTTGTAGCCATCGAGCTCGACATGGGGCAGCGAGGGGTCGTGCTCGACCGTGGCGGGCAGCGTGGCGCAACCGGCCAGAAGGCTGGAGGCCAGGAGCGAGGCGATTATCGAGAGGCGCATGGGGCGTTCAAAGCGTGCAGTGGAGCGTGGACGGCGTCGGGCAATGAAGATCGGATTGGCGCCGCAGAGCTTGTTTGATTCCGGGAGGCGCCCCTCGGTGCGGCCTCGGCTAACGAAGGGAGCCCCCGCGCGCGTCTTTTATCAGGGCCGGCAGCGTCGAGAGCTGCATCAGGGGCCGGTTGTATTTGTTCAGTTCGCACCTTGATTCTATAATCGATGTTGCAAGGGCAAAGCGTCGCTGGGGGAATTAAGTGGAAAAGAGCTTGAGGATTCGCTGCGAGAATTTTCAAGGAGGGTTATTGCTTGCATGCGGGGGAAGCCCTTGTAGTTTGAGTTTACCCGCCCGCCGAAGGCGGTGCGGGTCGAACGAGGAGTTAGGCTTATGAGGTGTGACAACTACTCTCGACACCAACTTCCCTTTTGTGTGGGATCGACTGTGTCGCAATTAAGGTAGATTTTGTCCAAGAAAAATGCTCCTTTGGCCGAAAGCTTCTTCCAAGAAACCTTTGGCTTGGAGTTGTCAGAGTCATTCAGCTCGGTTGTTTTTTTCTTTCCCGTCAGATAATTATAACTGTACACTGACATTTCGCCTGTGTTGCGTGAGTACTCAGAGCGGTCATAACCAATAAGTTGAAAGCGAGTCCCCTGCATTCGGAAGTTGAACTTCTCGTTCACCACGCCATAGCTGCCGCAGCTTCGCCAATCTTGCAATTCGATGAAAAGACTAGCTTCTATTATTGAGACACCACCGTTCGCAAGCGGATCTGCCAAGCAACCCATGCCTTCAACGTTTTCACTGGGAAGTAGATCATCTCTACTGAGGGCTTTGTTGCACAAATGGCAGCGAGGGCGCCGGGCGGGGCGTGGCTTGACAGCGCCG
>NZ_QXMG01000017.1 GCF_003569765.1 Caldimonas tepidiphila
TTCCAGATGTTCGTGCAAGGGCATCGCAGTGGGGAACGCGTGCAAGGCGGTCTGGGCATCGGACTGCCCCTGGCGAAGCAACTGCTCGAATTGCATGGCGGAAGCATCGAGGCTTACAGCCAGGGCCGAGGGGCCGGCAGCGAATTCACGGTGTGGCTGCCGGTGGCAGAGGACCGACCGGCGCTGACCGAGGAAGCGGTGAAAAGTCTTCCTGACGAGGAAGGCCTTCGCTTGGGACGGATTCTGGTCGTCGACGACAACATCGAAGCGGCGGACACGCTTGCCGAGACCCTGGAGCTCCTGGGGCAGGAGGTGAGCGTGCGCTACGACGGCCGGACAGCGCTGGAGGCTGCCGCGCAGCTCCGCCCGGATGTCGTGATTCTGGACATCGGGCTTCCCGACATCGACGGTTACGAGGTGGCACGCCGACTTCAGGTCATGAAGCCAAGGGTGCTGCTTGTGGCCCTGACGGGCTGGGGGCAGGAAAAGGATCGGCAGTTGGCACGCGAGGCGGGCTTCGACTTGCACCGTACCAAGCCCCTGGACCCCCGGGAACTGCTGATGGCAGTCATGGCGTTGCAGCCGCGGCTCGGCCACCGCGCCTGAAAGTGCATTTCATAAGCGTTCGATACTGAGGAATCGCAGGCAGATCAGCGCACAGCCGAAGGTGAGGAATGCGAGGCGGAGCTCGGCTCGACGTTCATGACGGATAACGAGCCGGCGATACCACCCCAACCAGGCGAAGGTGCGCTCCACCACCCAGCGGTGCCGTCCCAGCCTCTGGCTGCTTTCGATGCCACGGCGCGCTATGCGAGCAACGATGTCCCGCTCCTCGCAGGCTTTCCGGCAGCGAGCATGGTCGTAGCCCTTGTCGGCGTGCAGCTTGTGCGGCCACCGCCATAGCTTGCCTTCTTGTTGGCCGTGTACCGGCCTGACGGCATCGAGCAGCGTCTCCAGGCCTTGAGTCCAGTCGTAGGCGAACGGCTGCGAACCCGCCAGTGAGACTTGCTCTCGCCTCGGGCGTTCTGTTGCATGCCGCCTTCTGGCGGCGTGACCGCCACAACCTTCGCCGCCATGGATCGGTGCCGGAGGGTCTCGCCCTGCTGGCCGCGGAGGAAGCTCAAGCGCGCCGACATCAAGCGAGAGCTGCTCGCTGCCGAGAACGAATCGCCCCGGCCCTACCGGGGCACCTTCGGCTGCCGGCAGCCTCGGCCGAGCCGCTTCACGCCGATGTCACACGCCTCCCCCAATCTGGCCGGCCCTTCGTTTCCGGGCAGAACCTTCCGATGCTTCTCCGTTCCGCGCTATGTACCGCCGCCCTGCTTGCCGCCTTGCCTGCCGTCGCCCAGGACGATCCGCCCCCGGCCTCGCAGCCGCGCGAGTTTCCGGCAGTGCTGGCCGGGCATGCACTGCTGCCGGCCCGCTCCTTCCTGCCCGCGCCCCAGGACGCGCCGAGGGACCTGCTTATCAGCGGCAAGTTCACCACCGGCAGCCGCGTGGAAGCGCCCGGTACCGTCGAGGGCAAGTCGGCGGGACGCCCCACCGGCGTGTCGCTGCCCTTCCAGGGCCAGCCCCTGCAGGGCCATTCCGGCATCAAGAGGATGTCCGACGGCAGCTTCTGGATCCTCACCGACAACGGCTTCGGCTCCAAGGTCAATTCGCCCGACGCGATGCTGTTCCTCAACCGCTACCGGGTGGACTTCGCCTCGGGCGGCTTCCAGCGCCTGGAGAGCGTGTTCCTGCACGACCCGGACAGGAAAGTGCCCTTCCGCATCGTCCACGAGGGGACGAAGAAGCGCTATCTGACCGGTGCGGACTTCGACCCCGAGAGCTTCCAGTTCGCTGGCGGCGCGCTGTGGATCGGCGACGAGTTCGGCCCCTGGCTGATCAAGGCCGACCTCAAGGGCCGGGTGCTGGCGGTGTACGAGACCCTGGTGGATGGCAAGCCTGTGCGCTCCCCCGACCACCCCGCCCTGACGACGCCCGCTGCACCGGGCGGGCAGGTCGAGTTCCAGCTCAAGCGGTCCAAGGGCTACGAGGGCATGGCGGTCTCCCCGGACGGCAGCAAGCTCTACGCGATGCTCGAAGGCCCGTTGTGGAACGCCGCCCGGCAGGCCTACGAGACGGTCGGCGGCAAGGAGGCGCTGCGGGTGCTGGAGTTTGACGTCAAGGCGGGGCAGTGGAGCGGCCGCTCCTGGATGTATCCGCTGGAGGCCAACGGCCACGCGATCGGCGACTTCAACATGATCGACGGCACGACCGGCCTGGTGATCGAGCGCGACAACGGCGAGGGCGTGCCGGAGCAGGCCTGCCCGCAGGGCCAGAAACGCCCCGACTGCTTCCACGACCTCCCGCGTTTCAAGCGGGTCTACAAGGTCGAGATGAGCGAGGCGAACGTGGGCGGGGCCCTGCGCAAGATCGGCCATGTGGACCTGCTGAAGATCGCCGACCCGCAGCGGCGCGCACGCAAGCCGCTGAGCGGCGGCGTGCTCTCCTTCCCCTTCTTCACGATCGAGAACGTGGACGTGGTGGACGCCTCGCACATCGTGGTGGGCAACGACAACAACCTGCCCTTCTCCAGCAGCCGCGCCCCCCGCCAGGCCGACGACAACGAGCTGGTCCTGCTGGAGGTTCGCGAGCTGCTCGAGGCGCGCTGAAGCCGCAGGGCAGGGGCAGCCCCGACAGGGACATGCACAGCCGCGTGTCCCTGCCGGAGCGGCGCGTCACGCGGCCACGGCCGGCGCGGGCTCCGCCACCCGCTTCTTCAGCACGCCCAGCGCCAGGCAGGTCACGACCGTGCCGATGGCGATCGCCGCGGCGTACAGCAGCACGTGGTTGACCGCGTTCGGGATGGCGAGCACGAACACGCCGCCGTGCGGCGCCTGCAGGCCCACGCCCCACAGCATCGACAGGCCGGCGGCCGTGGCCGAGCCCAGCACGCAGGCCGGGATCACGCGCAGCGGGTCGCGCGCCACGTAGGGGATGGCGCCCTCGGTAATGAAGGCCAGGCCCAGCACCGCGGCGGCGCGGGAGGCCTCGCGCTCCTCCTCGCTGAAGCGGCTGCGGAACACCCAGCAGGCCAGCGCGATGCCGAGCGGCGGCACCATGCCGGCGGCCATGGCGGCGGCCATCGGCGAGGCCACGCCGCTGGCGATCAGCGAGGTCGAGAAGACGTAGGCCGCCTTGTTGACCGGCCCGCCCATGTCGAAGGCCATCATCGCGCCCAGCGTCACGCCCAGCAGCACCGCGCTGCTGCTCTGCATTCCCTTGAGGCCCTCGGTCAGCGCGTTCATGACCGCGGCGACCGGCGTGCCGATCACCATCATCATCATCACGCCGACGATGGCCGAGCCCAGCAGCGGCAGCAGCAGCACCGGTTTGAGGCCCTCCAGGTTGCGCGGCAGCCGGATGGCGCGATTGAGCCAGGCGACCGAGTAACCGGCGATGAAGCCGGCCGCGATGCCGCCGAGGAAGCCCGCGCCCACGGTGGTGGCGAGCAGGCCGCCGATCATGCCGGGCGCGATGCCGGGGCGGTCCGCGATCGAGAAGGCGATGTAGCCCGCGAGCGCCGGCACCATCAGCGCGAAGCCGCCCTTGGCGCCGATCTGGAACAGCGTCCAGCCGAGCGTGCCCTGGTGCGCGTCGTCGTAGACGTAGATGCCGCCGAGCGCGAAGGCCAGCGCGATCAGCAGGCCGCCCGCCACCACGAAGGGCAGCATGAAGGACACGCCCGTCATCAGGTGCTTGTAGGGGCCGCTGGCCGTGCCGCGCGCCGCCCTGGCGGGCGCAGCCGGCGAGCCGGCCGCGGCGGCCGGCGCCGCGCCGTCCCAGACGGCGGCGTGCGCCAGCGCCTCGCCGAACAGGGCGCCTGCGTCGCGGATCGCCGCCTTGGTGCTGGTGGCGTAGAGCTTCTTGCCGGCGAAGCGGCTGCGGTCCACCTGGGTGTCGGCGGCGATCACCACCAGGTCGGCGGCGGCGATCTCCTCGGGCGTGAGGGTGTTCTGCGCGCCGACCGAGCCCTGCGTCTCGACCTTGATGCGGTGACCGAGCGCCTGCGCGCCCTGCTGCAGGGCCTCGGCCGCCATGAAGGTGTGGGCGACCCCGGTGGGGCAGGAGGTGATGGCGACGATGTCCAGGCCCCGGGCCGGCGCCGCCGCCTGCGGCGCGACAGCAGCCTGGAGCGTCCCGGCGGCCGCGAGGGCGCGGCCTAGCACCGCGCCGGCATCGCTGAACACCTCGTCCGGCGAGGCCTCGTGGATGCGCCCGGCCGGCAGGCCGCTGCGGTCCACCGCGGTGTCGGCCGCGACGATCACGGCCTGGGCCGCGCCCAGGTCCGCGGCGTCGAAGCCGCCCTGCGTGCCGAGGCGGCTCTCGACCTTCAGCTTGAGCGTGTGCCCGAGCCGGGCGGCGGCGGCCTGCAGGGCTTCGCCGATCATGATGCTGTGCGCCGGGCCGGCCTTGCTGGCGGCGATGGCGAGAAGTTGGGCCATGGTCGTTTGTCTCCTGGCGGTGCTGTGGAAGGTGCCGCTCGCCTACAGCGGCTGCAGGCGGATCTGTGCGGCGAGGCGCTCGATGTCCTCCCGCGGGGGCAGTTCGGGCGCGATGCGCTGGATGCGGGCGGCGGCGCAGGCCATGCCGAACACCGCCGCGTGCGGAAAAGGACGGCCCTCGATGAGCGCGGCCAGCGTGCCGGCCACCAGCGCGTCGCCGGCGCCGACGGTGGTCGCCACCGGCACGCGCGGCGGCGCGGCATGCCAGCGCTCCCCGGCCGAGACGATCACCGCGCCCTCGCCGCCGAGCGAGACCACCACCTGGCGCACGCCCTGCGCGCACAGCGCCGCGGCGGCCTCGGCCACCGCGTCGAGCGTGTCGAGGCGGCGGCCCGCCAGCTCCTCCAGCTCGGCGCGGTTGGGCTTGATGAAGGCGGGCATCGCCGACGGGCCGGACTCGCCCAGGCGCTGCAGCAGCTCGCGCAGCACGCTGCCGCCGGTGTCCACCAGCAACTGGGCGCCGAGCGCGACGAGCCGGCGCGCCAGCCGCTCCCAGGTGCCGACCTCGGCGCCCGGCGGCAGGCTGCCGGCGAACTCGCACCAGTCGCCGGGCCGCACGCGCGCGGCGAGCCGCGCCAGCAGCTCCGCCTCGGCGCGGGCGAGCGCCTCGGGCGGGAGCACGATGCCGGGCAGGTTGAGGTCGGTGGTGTCGCCGCGGTCGGCGACCGCGAGCTTGATGTTGGTGCGCGTCAGGCCGGGGATGCGCAGCATGGCGTCCTCGATGCCGCGCCGCGCGAAGGCGGCCTCGAACAGGTCGGCGTTGTCGGCGCCGAGCCAGCCGCAGGCCGACACCGGCACGCCGAGCGCGGCCAGCACCGAGGCGACGCCGACGCCCTTGCCGCCGGCCTCGCTCTGCTGGCCGAGCGCGCGGTGCACCGCGCCGGGCTCCAGCCGGTCGAGCCGCACCGTCTGGTCGATGGCGGGGTTGAGGGTGATGGTGTGAACGCGGGTCATGGCAGGTCCTCGTGCGCTCAGGCGAACGCCGGCCTGACCGCGGCTTGCGCGGGCGCCCCGCCCTCGGGGGCGGAGGCCGGCCGCAGCTCGGTGCCGAGCGCGCGCACCTCGTCGGCGGTGTCGACGTCGAGCGCGCGGCGCGCCAGCGCCTCGAGCTCCGCCAGCGAGTGGCGGCGCAGCAGCGCCTTGACGGTGCCGATGTCGCTCGGTGCCATGCTCAGCTCCTGCACTCCCAGGCCGGTGAGCAGCGCCGCGCCCAGCGGCTCGCCCGCCAGACCGCCGCACACGCCGACCCAGCGGCCGTGGCGGCGCGCGCCGGCCACGGTGCGCTCGATCAGGCGCAGCACGCTCGGGTGCAGGCTGTCGGCCATGCCGGCGAGCTCCGGATGCTGGCGGTCCACCGCCAGCGCGTACTGCGTCAAGTCGTTGGTGCCGATGGAGAAGAAGTCGGCGTAGCGGGCCAGCCGGTCGGCCATCAGCGCCGCCGAGGGCACCTCGATCATGATGCCCACCGGCACCTCGGGCGCCTGCAGCTCGCGGCGCACCGACTCCATGCGCTCGCGCAGCTCGCGCAGCTCCTCGACGGTGCTGATCATCGGGAACATCACCGACAGCGGGCCGTGCGCAGCCGCGCGGCAGAGCGCGCGCAGCTGCGGCACCAGCAGGTCGTTGCGGCGAAGGCACAGCCGCGCGCCGCGCACGCCGAGGAAGGGGTTCTCCTCGACCGGCAGCCCCAGGTGCGGCACCTGCTTGTCGCCGCCGATGTCGAGCGTGCGCACGATCAGCGGCCGGCCGGCGAGCGCCGCCACCATCTCGCGGTACACCTCGTACTGCTCGTCCTCGCCGGGCACGTGGTCGCGCTCCAGGAACAGGAACTCGGTGCGCATCAGCCCCACGCCCTCGGCGCCCGCCTCCAGCGCGCGCAGCGTTTGGTCGGCGCGGTTGACGTTGGCCGCGATCTCCACCCGGTGCCCCTCGGTGGTGACGGCGGGCTGCAGGCGCGACTGGCGCTCCTCGTCCTGGCGGCGCTCTAGGCGGGCGATCATCTCGCCGGCCTGCAGCAGCGCGGTCTCGCTCGGCGCGATGTAGAGCCGGCCGCGGTAGCCGTCGAGGATGGCGCGCGCGCCCTCGGCCGCCGCAGGGGCCAGCACGCCGGGACCAGCCGCGACCACCGCCGGCAGGCCGAGCGCGCGCGCGAGGATCGCGGTATGCGCGGTCGGGCCGCCGCGCGCGGTGCAGAAGCCCTTCACGCGGCGGGTGTCGATCTGCGCCGTCACCGAGGGCGACAGGTCGTCGGCCAGCAGGATGGCATCGTCCGGCCAGTCCCCGGGACCGCTCGCCTCGTCGCCGCGGCCGAGCAGGTGGCGCAGCACGCGCTGGCCCACGTCCTGCAGGTCGGCGGCCCGCGCGGCGAGCGTGGCGTCGGCCAGTCCCTGCTGGGCCTTGACGCGCTCGGCGACACAATGGCGCCAGGCCCAGGCGGCGCCGTGGCCCTGCACCACGAGGCGGCTGACCTCGCGCAGCAGCGCGGCATCGTGCAGCAGCCCGGCATGGGCGGTGAAGATGCCGGCCTGCTCGTTGCGGCCCGCGCGGCGCGCCTGCGCCGCGAACTCGCCGAGCCTCGCCTCGGCGGCAGCCAGCGCCTGCTCCAGCGCCGCAGCCTCTGCGGCCACGCCGGCATGCCGGTCCTCCACCTCAAGCACCGCCTGCTCGGCGCGCACCAGGGTGCCGACGACCAGGCCGGGGCTCGCGGCGATGCCGGTGAGCGTCTGGCGCGCCTCGGGCTGCCAGTCGCCCAGCTCGCGGCCCAGGCCCTGGGCCTGCACCTGGCGGGCGGCGGCGAGTTCCGCCTGGCGCGTCTCCTCGTTGCCGAGGCGCACGATCAGCTCGCGCAGCGCCCTCAACGCGGCCGGCGCGTCCGCCCCCTGCGCCGAGATGCGCAGGCAGGCGCCGCGGCCCGCGCCCAGGCTCAGCAGCGAGGCGACGTTCTTCGCGTCGGCCACCGTTTCGCCGCAGCGCACGTGCACCGAGGCGGCGAAGCGGCCCGCGAGCTGCGCCCACTGCCCGGCCGGCCGGGCATGCAGGCCGTTCGGGTAGTTCATGGCCACGTCCATGCCGAGGTCGAAGTCCTGCAGCCCGGGGGCGGCGGCCGATGCGGCGGACTCGTCGCCGGTGAGAGCACGCACGATCTCGGCCCCATCCTGCGTGCGGGCCAGCCGCTCCAGGCGCTCGCCGTCGCGCATCAGCCGGGTGAGGCGGCGCAACACCTCGATGTGCTCGTCGGAGGAGGCGGCAATCGCCACCACCAGCGTTGCGCGCTGCTCGTCGCCGTGCCATCGCACGCCGGCAGGCACCTGCAGCACGGCGAGGCCGGTGCGCCGCACGAGGTGCTTGTCCTCGACCATGCCGTGCGGGATGGCCACGCCCTGCCCCAGGTAGGTGGTGGCGACCCGCTCGCGCTGCAGCAGGCTCTCGACGTAGGCGGGTTGCGCGAAGCCGGCCTGCACCAGCAGTGCGCCGGCGACCCGCACGGCGTCCTCGCGATCGTGGGGGACGGCTCCGAGCCGGACTTCGACAGGGATGGACATGCGGATGTCTCCTGGATTTGGTATCGATTCCAAATCAGATTATCACCCTGCTCTCCTGGCACTTCGCCCAAGAAAATACATCGACGTGGGCGAAACCTAGGGATAACACCGATCTGGAGACCTCCTTGCTTGAAGCCCAGCACTTCGGGGATCAAGGAAAATCTGGAATCGATATCAAAGAGCATCCCTACAGGCGATGCTGTAGAAGCAGGAGTCCGTGTGGCGAGCATCAAAGACGTGGCGCAACTGGCCGGCGTGTCCACCACCACCGTGTCGCGCGTGCTGACCGACCCCGAGGCCGTGCGCCCCGCCTTGCGCGAGCGCGTGCAGCAGGCCATCGCCCGGCTCGACTACCGCCCCAACCTCGCGGCACGGCGCCTGCGCCAGCGCCGCGCCTCGCTGATCGGGCTGATCGTCTCCGACATCCGCAACCCCTTCTTCACCGACATCAGCCGCGCCGTGGAGGACATGGCCTATCGCCAGGGCCTGCGCCTGATCCTGTGCAACGCCGACGAGGACCCGGCCAAGGAGCAGTCCTACCTGGAGCTGATGGCCGACGAGCAGGCCAGCGGCGTGATCATCTCGCCCACGCTGGAGCAGGTAGGGCAGTTCCGCGCCGGACGCTGGCCCTTCCCGGTGGTGATGGTGGACCGGGCGCCCGACACCACGCCCACCGACATGGTGCTGCTCGACAACGCCGGCGCCGCCCGGCGCCTGACGCAGCACCTGCTGGAGAGCGGTCGCCGGCGCATCGTCGCGCTGGCCGGCTCACGCAGCAGCACGGGCCGCGACCGCATCGCCGGCTACGAGGCGGCGATGGGCGCGCAGGGCTGCGCCACGCAGGTGGTCGCGGTGCGCCCGACGGTGGAGCAGGGCCGTCTCTCGGTGCAGCAGCTGCTCGCCAACCCGGCCGCGCGGCCCGAGGCGGTTCTGGCCACCAACGGATTGCTGCTGCTCGGCGCAATGCAGGCGATCCGGGAAGGCGGGCTGCAGGTGCCGCACGACATCGCGCTTGCGGGTTTCGACAACAACGAGTGGACCGCCCTGCCCCAGCCCGGCGTGACGGTGATCGCGCAGCCGACCTACGACATCGGCTGCACCGCGGCCGAGCTGCTGCGGCAGCGCATTGCCGACCCGGAACGCCGGCCGCGGCGCATCGTGCTCGACGGCGAGCTGATCGTCAGGGGCTCGACCGCGCCACGCGGCACAGTCCCTCTCCCGGGTACCCCGCTGTCCTGCGCTTGAGGCGCGGTCGCCGCGCCGCCTGCGCCTTCCTTGCCTGGAGCATTCCCGGGGCACGGGGAAGAGTTGCGGCCACGCCATCTCCCACTCCCCCCGCAACTGGTCGAGGATCGGTCCTGTCGCGCCGAAACCGGCTCCCCTGCACTGGTCTGCTGTCCATCGTCCAGAACACCACGCTGGGCTCAGTGATGGACGTCAGCGAGGTACTGCGGCACGTGCTGCTGCCGCAGGTGTTCCGCATCACGACCCCCGATCTGGTGAGCAGTGCCGTCGAGATCGTCAAGCTCACCACCATCGCCAGCGTGGTCGCGATGCCCGAGTTGCTGCGCAACGCCCGCGACGCGCAGTCGCTGGTCTACAACCCGTCGCCGATCGTTCTGGCGTCGGCCTTGTACCTGCTGCTGCTCTGCCCGGCAGTGCACTGGCTGTCGCGGCGCGACCGACGCGTGCCAGTCGTGTAAGGAGCCCCAGACCCGCACCAAACACCCGCCCTCCCTGCAACAACGGTCAACTGTCTTGTTGGGGGCATGGGGAAGTAGAACTGGACAAGTTGGCTGTGACGCGCTCCAATTTGTTGTGCTTGCCGGTGTCAAAGGACCTTCTGGACAAAGTTAAGTCCCTGTCGGCCAAGGCTGCTGGATACATTTTGGTCGGTTCGTGCGCGAACCCGCCTAGCTCCACCATCCAACATCGGTTCCTGCCGGTCCCCGGCAGGCTCCACGCGGGAATAGCTCAGTTGGTAGAGCGCAACCTTGCCAAGGTTGAGGTCGCGAGTTCGAGCCTCGTTTCCCGCTCCATTTCCCCCTCATTGGCTCGCTGCGCGAGCCACCGCCACGCGGCGTCCCGGGCCGGGGCCTCAGCCCGGCTTGCCGTCGAGCCGCGGCCGGCTCAGCACGGGCCAGTAGCTCACCGCGTACAGCCCGAAGCCGAGCGACCAGCCGGCTGCCGACAGCAGCACCGCCTCGACGGTGAAGCCCGGGGCCAGCAGCGGCACGAAGACCCGCACCAGCGCGGCGCCCAGGATCAGCGCATAGCTGGCCGTCTCGCTGCGGCCGGCGCGCAGCAGGCGCCCGGTGTGTCCCCGCGCGGTGCGCGTCATCATGCCGATCACCAGCCCGCCGATCGCGCCCACCGCCAGCGCGTGGATCGCCGCCGACGGCGGCAGCGCGCCGAGCGCGGCGCCGCCTCGCAGCGCGAGGTGGACCGGGATCCAGAGGTAGGCGGCGTGCAGCACCCAGACCAGCGGCGTGCGCAGCGTCGCCCAGGGCTGCCACAGCCCCCAGCGCAGCAGATGAGCCAGCGCGCAGGCGCCGAGCAGCGCGGCGAGCGGCAGGCCGTCGAGTTGCAGCGCGTCGGCCGCCACGAGCGCGAGGACCGAGCCGAGCGCGAGCCGCTCGACCGCCGGGTGCCGCGCGGCCTTCGCGCCGGGGATGCCGTTGTTCGTGAACATCGGGATCACCCGGCCGCCCATCACCGCCATGATGAAGAGCACGACGTCCATCGCGACCTGCAGGCCCACCGCGCCGGGCGCACGGACGGCGCCGAGCTGCGCGAGGTGGAACAGGCCCTGCGCCGCGCCCATCAGCACGAGCAGACCGACGAAGAAGTAGTTGCGCCGGTTGCGCGCCGCGACGAAGGGCACCGCGAGCGCGGCGGCCGCGGCGAGCGGGAAGGCGACGTTGACGAGCGCCGCGGCCGTGCCGAAGGGCGTCAGCACCAGCACCCGGCCCGCCACCCACAGCGCGGCGAGCGCGGCCAGCGGCAGGCCGGTGGGCGTCGCCCGGTTGCTCCAGTTGCGGCCCGCGGTGAAGAGGAAGCCGACGATCACCGCCGTCGTGAAGCCGAACAGCATCTCGTGGGCGTGCCAAGCCGGCCCCTGCAGGTAAGCCTGCCCGAGGTGGCCGGAGAACTGCAGCGCCCACAGCGCGACCGACAGCGCGGCGAAGGCGCTGCCGAGCAGGTAGAAGGGCCGGAAGCCGAGCCGCCACAGCGCGAAGCCTTCGTGCCGCGGCGGCGCGTGCGCCGGTTCCTCGATCTTGATGAACGCAAACATCAGTTCGTCTCCAGGGAATTCGGAAGGGGGCGGGGCCGGCGCGCGAGGCGCCAGGCCAGGATGCCGCCGAGGACGGTCAGCGCGAAGGCGAGCAGCGCGACCGCGTTGAGCAGGCTGCCGGCAGCGCGCCAGCCGGCGTCGAAGGCGCCCGGGCCGAGCCGGATCGCGAGCGAGGCGTGCAGCGCCGCGAGCGGCAGGTAGAACGGCCGGCCGTACTGCACCTTCACCCGCGCGACGGCCGGCAGGATCACCGGCGCATGGCCCATCACCATGCTGAGGACGAAGCCGAGGCCGATCGCGTGCAGCGCGGCGTCCCGGGCGGGCCAGCTCAGCGCCGTCGCGGCCCAGGCCGCGCCGCCGACCGCGAGCCATGCATAGCCGCCGAGCAGGCAGGTCGCCATGTAGCGGCTCAGTCCCCCGGCCCGCACCGTGCGGCGCGCGATGTCGAACGCGACGAGCCACGCCGCGAGCGCGCCGAGCGCCGCGCCGAACAGCACGCCGCCGGCGCGGGGGAAAGGGAGGCTCGCCGCCGCCCCGAGCAGCAGCGCCGCCACGATCGCGTGGAAGGCGGCCTGCGCCGCCGGGGGGCGGCGCATCAGCCGCGTCATCTCGAGCCGCTCGGCCGCGATCGTCAGCACCAGGAAGCCGAACCACCAGGCAAGCGTCGCGGGGCCCGCCTCGCGCAGCGCGTGCAGCAGGTTGCCCGCGAGCCACGCCAGCGCGGCGACGAGCAGCAGCACAGTGTGCGCCGCGCGCTGGCGCCGCACGATGACGAGGTTGACGGCGACGAAGACGAGCGCGGCCGCGACGAGGAGCAGCCGCGCCGCCGCGTCGAGGCCCGCCAGCAGGCCCACGCCGGCGAGGCCGGAGGCGAGCGGCGCGAGGAAGGCGAAGCGGCGCCTGAGCGCCACCGCGCGCTCGATGCCGATCACGGTGCCGAGGAAGGCGCAGATCATCAGCGCCGCGTGCGACAGCAGCGCCGGCCCGATCCAGGCGCCGGAAGCGGCACCCGGGACCGTGACACCCGCGCGCAGCAGGCCGCCGAGCACGCCGCCCGCGAGCGAGAGCGCGACGGCGGCGAGCAGCAGCGGCCGGGCGAGGCGCGCGCTCATGCCGCTCACCAGCCCATGAAGCGCCGGGCGCGCTCGCTCATGCGCTCGGGCGTCCAGGGCGGCTCCCAGACCAGCTCGACCGCGATGTCCGGCGCGCCGGGCAGCACCCGGGCGAGCTCGGCCTCCACGTCATCGACGATCACGTCCGCCACCGGGCAGGCGGCGGAGGTCATCGTCAGCCGCACGTCGACTTGCTCGCCGGCGACCTTCACGCCGTAGACCAGGCCCACGTCCACGATGGTGAGCGCCATCTCGGGATCCACGACGCGGGTGAGCGCTTCGAGGACCGGCCGGCGCAGCGCGTCCGGGCCCTCGTAGGGGAAAAGGGTGTCGGCAGGGGTATTCATGTGTGCACTCTCTCGCTGTGCGCCGTCCCTCCGGGAGGGACGTCGCGCGTCTCGGGGCTGCCCGGCGACACTCTCACGCGCCGTGTCCTTTCGGGTGGGGCGCGGGAGCCGCGACGCCGGGCGGCCGCCGCGTGAAGATGACCTCGGCGAGCGCGTCGCGGTTGTGCACCAGGTCCGCGAGCGTGTAGCCGTCGAGCACGAGGTAGAAGGCCTGCACCGCCTCGCGCAGCACGCCCTGCAGCCGGCACAGGTGCGTGATGCAGCAGTCGCCCTTGCTGTCGGCGAAGCAGCCGGTCGGCTCGTCGCCGTCCTCGGTGCGGCGCACGACCTCGCCGACGACGATCTCGGCGGCGGGCCGCGCGAGCTCCATGCCGCCGCCCTTGCCGCGCACGTTCTGCAGCCAGCCGGCCTTGCCCAGGGCGTGGACCACCTTGGTGAGGTGGTTCTCCTTCACGTCGAAGGAGGCTGCCACCTCGGCGATGGTGGCGCGGCGCCCGGGCTGCGCGGCCAGGTAGATCAGCACCCGCAGGCTGTAGTCGGTGAAGGCGGTCAGTTTCATGGCGGTCGAAGGGCGGACGGTGGCAGAAGGCTCAGGGTCGGGCGGCGACCGGCAGTGCCGCGGCGGTGAGCCGCGCGTCGGGGCGGCGCAGCAGCCGCACAGCGTACAGCGCGAGGAAGGCCGCACCGGCCGCGAAGACGATGTCTCCGGGGACGCGCAGCCACACCAGCGCCTCCATCACCGGGCTGTGGATCACCTCCGGCGAGCGGGCGTACCACAGGCCCCGCGTGATGCTGGCCCAGGCCTGGTAGAGGCCGGCCGGCAGCAGCGACATGAAGACCATCATCGCCAGGCCGATGTTCAGGCCCCAGAACGCGGGCTTGAGCAGGTGGTCGGCGTGCAGCTGGCGCTCGTAGAGGCCGCGCAGGCAGAACAGCATCAGCCCGATGCCGAGCATGCCGTACACGCCGAAGAGCGCGGCGTGGCCGTGCGCGGCCGTCGTGTTCAGGCCCTGCACGTAGTACAGCGCGGCCGGCGGGTTGATCGCGAAGCCGAGCACGCCCGCGCCCACGGTGTTCCAGAAGCCGACCGCGACGAAGGACAGCACGACCCACTTGTAGTGCGCCATCCAGGGCAGGTCGCGCGAGCGGCGCCAGGTGGCGAGCGCCTCCAGCCCGATCAGCGTCAGCGGCACCACTTCGAGCGCCGAGAAGACCGAGCCCACGGCGATGATCGAGGTGGGCGTGCCGGTGAAGTAGAGGTGGTGCAGCGTGCCGAGGATGCCGCCGAAGAGGAAGACGATGGTCTCGGCGACGATCGCGCGGTTGGCGCTCACGGCGCGCACCAGGCCGAGCTTCGTGAAGATCAGCGCGACGACCGCGGTGGCGAAGACCTCGAAGAAGCCCTCGACCCACAGGTGCACCAGCCACCAGCGCCAGTACTCGACCATCGAGTAGTGCGTGTGCTGGCCCCAGGTCAGCGAGCTCGCGTAGAAGCCGCCGATGCAGGTGGCCGACAGGAAGACCATCGCGATCAGGCCGCGGGTCTCGGACGGCTTGACCAGCGCCGGCCACAGCGCGCGCCCGAGCAGGACGGCCCAGAACAGCAGGCCCCCGAACAGCAGCCATTGCCACACGCGGCCCATGCTGGTGAATTCCAGCCCCTGGTTGCCGATCCAGAAGCTGAAGTCCAGGCCGCGGTGCTGCAGCGTGCCGAGCCAGCCGGTGACGGTCGAGCCGACGACGATGGCGATCAGCGCCCAGAAGAGGATGTCCACGCCGAGCTTCTGCAGCTTCGGTTCGCGCCCTCCGAGCAGTGGCGCGATGTACAGGCCCGTGGCGAGCCAGGCGGTGGCGATCCAGAAGATGCCGACCTGGGTGTGGATGGTGCGGCTGACGGTGTAGGGCAGCACCTGAGCCAGCGGCAGGCCGAAGAAGGCGTCGCCCTCGACCGCGTAGTGCGCGGTGACGATGCCCATCACGATCTGCAGCAGCATCAGGCCGACGACCGCGAAGAAGTACTTGCGCACGGCCTTCATCGACGGCGTGGCGACGATGGCGGCAAGCGGGTCGGTCTTCGGCGGCGTCACCTCATCGTCACCGTGCGTGCGGCCGCCGTGGAACCACAGCATCGCGGCGATGCCGGCGATCAGCAGCACGATGCTGACCATCGACCACACCGCGGCCGAGCTCGTCATCGTGTTGCCGACCAGCGGCTCGTGCGGCCAGTTGCTGGTGTAGGAGAGGCCCTGCTCGCCGGGGCGGTCGGTCGCGGCGGCCCAGGCGCTCCAGAAGAAGAAGGCGGTCAGCGCCTGGCGGTCCTCCTTCGACGGCAGCGCGCCCTCGGTCATCGCGTACTGCTCGCGCAGCGTCGCGAGCGAGGGATCGGTGCCGAAGAGGCCGTCGATGTGGGCGGCGACCTGCCGGATGGCCTGCGCGCGCTCGGCCGACACCTTCACGATGCCGGTGGCCTCGTCATGGGTGTTGCGGCGCATCTCCTCCCTGAGCGCGGCGGCGATCGCGCCGCGGTCGGCCGCGCCGAGACTGGAGGCGTCCTTGTTCAGCTGGCGCGTGCGGATGTCCTGCAGCGCGACCGCCTCGCGGTGCAGCCAGTCGGCCGACCAGTCGGGCGCGACGTAGCTGCCGTGGCCCCAGACGGTGCCGAGCTGCTGGCCGCCGGCGGCCAGCCAGGCCTGCTGGCCGCGCTGGATCTGCTCGCCGGTGAAGAGGGTCTCGCCGTCGGTGCTGACGACGGCGCTCGGGATGGGCGGCGCGCTCAGGTAGATCTGGTAGCCCAGGTAGCCCAGCGCACCGAAGGACAGCACGAAGATGAGCCCGAGCCAGCGCCACAGCCGGTGGGTGGTGTTCATGGGAAGGTCCTCGAAGGGAGTGACGGAGGGTCGGACTCAGGCGCCGCCGCAGCAGCCGCAGCAGCTGCCCTGCGCCTGGGGATCGGCGACCCGCGTGATCGCCACGCGCCAGGTGTCGGGGCCGGCCTCCAGGTAGTCCCAGGCGAACCTGCCCGGCATCTCGGCCTGGAACTGGTGGTACAGCGGGCGGGGGTCGTGGTCGTTCACGAGTTCCATCGCCTGACCGGCCGCGAGGCCGCGGAAGGTCGAGAAGATGCGGGGATGGCGCTCGCGCGGCGGGATGTCGCGGACGTCGACGGTGGCGGCAATGGAGGCGGCGGGGATCGTCATGGAGGGCTCCGTGGGTCGAAAGGTGTATTTCATATGCACCTATGCTAGGAACCCGGCCGCCGTCTGGCCTTGATTGCAATCAACTTCGCCGGAATCGCGCTCTCGCGACCGCGCGCGGTGCCCTGCGCATCACCCCGACGAACTGCGCCTGAAGGCCTGAAGAGCGGATCGCCCGGCCTGCGCGATGCCACGCACCGGGCCGGACGGCCGCGGTCCGGACCGGACCGGGAACGCAGGGAAGGAGCGCGGGGCTCGGCCCCTCAGCCCGTCAGCCGTCCGCGATAGAGCGCGGCGACGAGATCGGACTGCGTGACGATGCCGACCAGCCGGCGCTCGTGGTCGATGACCGGGATGTGGTGCAGCCCGAGGTCGGACAGCAGCGGCACCAGCTCGACGATGTGCCGGTCGACGCCGGCGGTCTGCACCGGCGCGGTCATGATCTGCCCGACCACCTCCGGCTTGTCGCCGTGCGTGCGCCCGCTGCGCCGCAGGAACGCGCGCAGCTTGTGCTCGAAGCCCTCGTGCCGGCCGAGGCCCGCGTGCTTCATGAAGTCGACCATCGTCAGGATGCCGATCACGCGGCGGGCGCGGTCGACCACCGGCAGCGCCTTGATGCGGTGATCCCGCAGCAGCGCCCAGGCGTCCTCGAGCCCGGTGCCGTACTCCACGGTGACGAGGTCGCGCGACATGATGTCGCCGCAGGTGATCTCGCCGAAGCGGCGCCGGTAGGCCTGCATCTCGGTCTGGCAGAACAGTGCGTCGAGATCGTCGCGGCTGACGTCGAGCACCTGGTTGTACTGCCGCAGCACCGCGTCGAGGTCCGCGCGCGTGAAGCCGAGGCGCTCGTTGGGCGCCGCATCGCCCGTGCCGTGTCCCGGAGCAGACGGCGGCTGGCGGTGCGGGTAGGGCCGCCGCGTCGCGTTGTTGAATGCCAGCGCCACGCACAGCAGCAGCAGCGAGTTCAGCCCCACCGGCGCGAGCACGAATCCGTAGCCCAGCGCCTGCAGCGCCGGGCCGCCGAGCACCGCGCTGAGCGCGATCGCACCGCCGGGCGGATGCAGGCAGCGCAGCGCGAACATCGCGACGAGCGCGCCGGCCATCGCCACCGCGGCCGCGAGCGGCGTGCTGCCGAGCACGAGCGCGCAGCTCACGCCGATGAGCGCCGACACGGTGTTGCCGGCGAGGATCGGCCAGGGCTGGGCCAGCGGGCTCGCCGGCAGCGCGAACAGCAGCACCGCCGACGCGCCCATCGGCGCGATCAGCACGCCCGCGTCCGTCCCGAGCAGCGCATGGCCCGCGAGCCCCGTCAGCAGGATGCCGAGCAGCGCGCCGCACGCGGCGCGCAGCCGCTCGCCCCGGTCGACCTCCTGCCGCACCGGCCTCAGCGAGCGCAGCGTCTCCCGCAGCGCCTTTGCCAGCCGTCCGCGCGGCGCGCGCCCGCCCTTGCGGGGCGCGACGCTCACGCGGGCTGCAGGGCTTCGAGCGGCCCGAAGAACTCGTGGCGCATCCGTTCGGCCGGCACGCCGAGCGACAGGGCCGCGGCGTACACCGCCTGCATGAAGGGCTTGGGGCCGAGGAAGTAGAGGTCGACATCGCGGTCCGCCGGCAGTTGCTGCGCGAGCAGCTCGGCCGAGATGCGGCCCCCGACGTGCGGCAGCTCCCCGCCCGCGCGCGGCTCGTCGTAGAGGAAGACGGGCCGCACGTTGCGGTGCTCGGCCGCGAGCGCCTGCACGCGATCGCGGAAGGCGTGGAAGCCGCCGTGGCGTGCCGCGTGCACGAAGCGGATCGGCCGCCCGCTCGGCGCCGCGGCCTCGAGCATGCTCATCGCCGGCGTGATGCCGACGCCGCCCGTCACCAGCAGCAGCGGCCGCGAGGCCGGCGCCTCGGCGTCGAGCACGAAGTCGCCGCAGGGCGCGAGCACCTGCAGCCCGGTGCCGACCGCCGCGTGGTCGTGCAGCCAGTTCGACACGCGCCCGCCCGCCTCGCGCTTGACGCTGATGCGGTACCAGGGCTTGCCCGGCGCGTCCGACAGCGAGTAGTTGCGGCGCACCGGCTCGCCGTCGATCGAGAGCACGAGCGTCAGGTACTGGCCCGGCCGGAACGCGAGCAGCGGCCCGCCGTCCACCGGCTCCAGGTAGAAGGACGTGACGATCTCGCTCTCGGCCTCCTTGCGTGCGATGCGGAAGGCCCGCTCGCCGCGCCAGCCGCCCGGAACCGCGGCATTGGCCCGGTACACCTCCTCCTCGGCCGCGATCAGCAGGCTCGCGAGCGCCCCGTAGGCCTCGCCCCATGCGGCGATGATCTCGTCGGTGGCGGCCTCGCCGAGCACCTCCCTGATCGCCTGCAGCAGGCACTTGCCGACGATCGGGTAGTGCTCGGGCAGCACGCCGAGCGCGGCGTGCTTCTGGATGATGCGAGGCAGCGCCCCGGCCAGCGCCTCCAGCCGGTCGATGTGCGCCGCATAGGCCAGCACCGCGCCGGCGAGCGCCCGCGGCTGGGTGCCCTCGGCCTGGTGCGCCTCGTTGAAGAAGGCCTTCACCTCCGGATGCTCGCGGAACATCAGCGGGTAGAAGTGGCGCGTGATCGCCTCGCCGTGCTGCTGCAGCACGGGCACGGTGGCCTTGACGAGGGCGATGGTCTGGGACGACAGCATGAGGAACGGCTCCGGTTCGGATGAATGACGACTTGTCCTGCATCAAGATCCGGGCCAGCAGCCGCACGCTTCCAAGTCCTTGATTCTTCGGCCCACACGGCGTGGGGTGGTCTTTCTCACCACGGACCTTCCGTCGTCGAAACGACCACAATGCGGTCCCGATGACCACCAACTCCCCCATTGCGACGAACGAGGAGGCGCGCCTGCGCCAGCTGCTGGCCGCGGCGCGGCGGATGGTGCGCTGCGACGCGGTGGCGCTGCTGCGCCTGGAGGGCGCGGTGCTGCGGCCGGTCGCGGTGGACGGCCTGAGCGAGGACGCGCTGGGTCGCCGCTTCCCGGTCGAGGCCCACCCCCGGCTGCAGCGCCTGCTGGCGAGCCCCGGCGGCCTGCGCTTTCCCGCCGACTGCGGCCTGCCCGACCCCTACGACGGCCTGATCGAGGGCCTGCCCGAGATCCTGCCGGTGCACGACTGCATGGGCGCGCCGCTCACGGTGGCGGGCCGGGCCTGGGGCCTGATCACGCTCGATGCGCTGGAGGCGGGCTGCTTCGAGCGCGTCGAGCCTGCACAACTGCAGGCGCTGGTGGCGCTGGTCGAGTCGGGCATCGAGGCGGCCGAGACGATCCGCGCGCTCGCCGAGCGGGCGGCGCAGGAGCAGGCCCTCGCACGGATGCTGCAGACGGGCGGCGCCGCGCGGCGCGAGCTGCTCGGCAAGAGCGCCGCGATGCAGCAGTTGCGGCGCGAGATCGACACGGTGGCGGCCTCCGATCTCACGGTGCTGGTCGTCGGCGAGACGGGCGTCGGCAAGGAGCTGGCGGCACAGCGCCTGCATGCGCACTCGTTGCGGCGCGAGCAGCCGATGGTGCACGTCAACTGCGCGGCGCTGCCCGAGAGCCTGGCCGACAGCGAGCTGTTCGGCCACCGCCGGGGCGCCTTCACCGGGGCGCTGCAGGACCGGGCCGGGCGCTTCGAGCTCGCCGACGGCGGCACGCTGTTCCTCGACGAGGTCGGCGAGCTGCCGCTGTCCGTGCAGGCCAAGCTGCTGCGCGTGCTGCAGGGCGGCGAGGTGCAGCGCCCGGGCAGCGACGCCCTGCTGCACGTCGACGTGCGCGTGATCGCCGCCACAAACCGCGACCTGGCCGCCGAGGTGGCGGCGGGGCGCTTCCGCGCCGACCTCTACCACCGCCTGTCGGTGTTCCCGCTGCGCGTGCCGCCGCTGCGCGAGCGCGGCCGCGACGTGCTCGCGCTCGCCGGCGGCTTCCTCGAGGAGAACCAGCACCGGCTCGGCGCGCGCAACCTGCGCCTGTCGCCGGCGGCCAAGTCGGTGCTGCTGCAGCAGTCCTGGCCGGGCAACGTGCGCGAGCTGGAGCACGTGGTCAGCCGGGCCGCGCTGCGCGCGCGCGCCGAGCAGGGCCGGGAGGCCCGCTGGCTCGCGATCGAGCCCCGCCACCTGGGGCTGACGGCCGACGAGGCCCCCTCCTCGTCGCCCCCGGCCGCCACCGAGGTGCAGGCAGCGGGGCAGACGCTGCGCGAGGCGACCGAGGACTTCCAGCGGCGCTGGATCGACGCAGCGCTCGCGCGCCATGACGGATGCTTCGCGGCGGCCGCGCGAGACGCCGGCATGGACCGCAGCAACTTCCACCGCCTCGCGCGCCGCCTCTCGGCGGCCGCGAAGCCGCGTGCGCCCCGCGGCTGAGGCGGCGGCCGCGGCGAGCTACCGCGCCGTCGTGCGGAACGCCAGCAGCATCAGCACCACGATCGCCAGCACGAACGAGACCCCCTTCCAGAACATCACCGGATTGCGCTCGATCAGCGGCAGGCTCCTGCGCGCGAGGAAGGCCTTGTTCGGATGGTGCAGGTCGAACACGAACTCCGACAGGTCCTCGTAGCGCCGGCCCGGCTCGGGGTGCACGGCCTTTCGCAGCGCCTCGTCGATCCAGACCGGGATCTCGCGGCGGTGATCGCGCACCGGGTCGTACCGCAGCTTCCTGCGGTCGGCTTCGGTGCGGATGCGCGCGACCTGCATGCCGTAGGGCAGGCGCCCCGACAGCATCTGGTAGGCGATGACACCGAGCGAGAACAGGTCCGAACGCGGCGTCCCCTCCTCCCCGAGCAGGTACTCCGGCGCCATGTACTGGGGGGTTCCCGGCAGCTCCTGCTGCCCGGCGGGCGAGGCCTCGGCGATGCCGGCGACCCTCGCCGCGCCGAAGTCGATGATCTTCACTGTGCCCGTCGTGTCGATCATCACGTTGTGCGGCCGCAGGTCCTGGTGCAGCATCTCGAGCCGGTGGAAGGCGCGCAGCCCGCGGGCGATCTGCTCGACGATGCCGCGCACCGTCTCGATGTCGGGACTCGGGTGGTCGATCATCCACTGCGCCAGCGTGCGGCCCTCGACGTACTCCATCACGCCGTAGAGGAAGCGGCGCGGCCGCGTCGACAGGCAGGGTTGCAGCACGTGCGCGCTGCGGATGCGCCGCGCGACCCATTCCTCCATCGGGAAGCGGTCCAGGTAGGCCGCGTCGTCGCGCATCGCCACCGACGGCGTCTTGAGGACCACCAGGGCGTCCGTCCCGACGTCCCGCGCCAGGTGGAGGTGGCTGCGGTGGCTGGCATGCAGCTCCCGCACGATGCGGAAGCCGTCGAACTCCATCCGGGGCTCCAGCAGGGGCGGCAGCGGCAGCGCGCCGAGCCGGCGGTGGAGCTCGCCGGCCTCGGCGTCCGGCAGCTCGTCGATGCGCACGATCTGCACGGTCAGGTTGTCCGGGCTGCCCTGCCGGTACGCCTCCTCCCCGATCTCCCGCGCGGCCGCCTCGAGGTCGCCGCAGTGCGCGGCGATCACCGCTGCGACGAAGCCCGGGCTCACGTGCTCGTGGACCCCGTCGGTCGCCAGCAGGAACACGTCGCCGGGCTCCACCGGCAGCGAGCGGTAGTCGATCTCGACGTGGCGGTCGATGCCCAGCGCCCGGGCGAGGTAGCTCTGCTGCGCCGACACGCGCACGCGGTGGTCCTGCGTCAGCTGCTCGAGCGTGGCGTCGTGCACCTGGTAGATGCGCGCGTCGCCGACGTGGAAGAGGTGCGCGGTGGCGGACTTGAGCACCATCGCGCTCAGCGTGCAGACGTGGCCGCGGTCCTTGTCGTAGCGCCCCTGGCCCTGCTGGGTCTGCGCGTAGAGCCAGGAGTTGGTCGCCACCAGCACCCGCTCGACGGAGGTGCGCACCGACCACGCGTCCGAGGTGCAGTAGTAGTCCTCCAGCAGGCTCCTCACGGCCGCCGCGGCCGCGACGTGGCTGACGTCGCTGCTGCTGATGCCGTCGGCCAGCGCGACCGCGATGCCCTTGGTGCGGAGCTGCGGCCCGGGGGGCACGCACAGCCCGTGGAAGTCCTGGTTCGAGGGCTTGCGCCCCTTGTCGGAATACTGACCCGCGGAGATCTTCAGCTGTCGTGCCATGGCGCATGCGGAAAGGCCCCGGCCGTCGATGCGGCCGGGGCCCGTTTCAGGGGGGTGCCGATCAGCCGAAGGTGCGCTTCGGCGCGGTGCGCACGTGCGTGGTGTAGAGCGTCAGGCCGGTGAAGGTCAGGCCGCCGACCAGGTTGCCCAGCACGGTCGGGAGCTCGTTCCAGATGATGTAGTCCATCAGCGAGAAGTTCGCGCCGGTCAGCAGGCCGAAGGGGAACAGGAACATGTTCACCACCGAGTGCTCGAAGGTCATGTAGAAGAACACCATGATCGGCATCCACATCGCGATCACCTTGCCGCTGACGGTGGTGGAGATCATCGCGCCGACCACGCCGGTGGACACCATCCAGTTGCACAGCATGCCGCGCACGAACAGCGTCAGCATGCCGGCCGCGCCGTACTGCGCGTAGCCGAGCGTGCGGCTCTCGCCGATGACGGAGATGGCCTCGCCCACCTTGTTCACCTCGGTGGCGAAGCCGTTGGTGAAGATGATCGCCATCAGCACCGCGACGGTGAAGGCACCGGCGAAGTTGCCGACGAAGACCAGGCCCCAGTTCTTCAGGATGGCCGGGATGGTGACACCCGGGCGCTTGTCCAGCCAGGCCAGCGGCGTGAGCACGAACACGCCGGTGAGCAGGTCGAAGCCGAGCAGGTAGAGCATGCAGAAGCCCACCGGGAACAGCACCGCGCCCAGCAGCGAGGAGCCGGTCTGCACCGAGACGGTCACCGCGAACACGGCCGCCAGCGCCAGGATGGCGCCGGCCATGTAGGCACGGATCAGCGCGTCGCGCGGGGCCATGTAGATCTTCGATTCGCCCGCATCGACCATCTTGGTCACGAACTCGGAGGGCATGAGGTAGGCCACTGAGTATCTCCAGTCTTCGATGAATCAGTCGCTGCGGCTCAGACGGCCACCAGCACGGTGTCGTCCTCGACGCGCACGGAATAGGCCCTGACCGAGTTCTCGGGCGCCTCCAGGCACTCGCCGCTTTCCAGGCAGAAGTGGTGCTTGTAGATCGGCGAGGCGACCACGAGGCGCTCGCCCAGGCTGCCCACCAGGCCGCGCGCGAGCACGCTGGCCTGCACGTTGGGGTCGACGTTGTCGATGGCGAACAGGCGCGGCTCCTCGCCGGCGAGGTGGAACACGGCGACATGCCGGCCCTCCACCAGCGCGCAGACGCCGGTGTTGGGCAGGATGTCGTCGAGGGCGCAGACGGCCCTCCAGAACTTGTCTTCGTTGGCGTGGCTCATGGCGTGCTCCTTCAGGCGGGTTGGACGGTTTCGCGTTCCTCGGGCGTGGCGGGCCGGATCTGGCCGCGCTCCTTCACGAAGACCACGTTCGGGTCGGGCAGGTCGCTGTTGACGAAGGGGCGGAAGCGCTTGCGCGTCTCCGGGTTGGTCACCGCGGCCTTCCACTCGCATTCGTAGGTGTCGACCACGTGCTGCATGTCGGCCTCCAGCTCGGCGGCGATGCCCAGCTTGTCGTCCAGCACGACCTCCTTGAGGTAGTCGAGGCCGCCCTCGAGGTTCTCGCGCCAGACGCTGGTGCGCTGCAGCCGGTCCGCGGTGCGGACGTAGAACATCAGGAAGCGGTCGATGTAGCGGATCAGCTCGGCCTTCGACAGGTCCGAGGCCAGCAGCTCGGCGTGGCGCGGCTTCATGCCGCCGTTGCCACAGACGTAGAGGTTCCAGCCCTTCTCGGTGGCGATCACGCCCACGTCCTTGCCCTGGGCCTCGGCGCACTCGCGGGTGCAGCCCGAGACGCCGAACTTGATCTTGTGCGGCGCGCGCAGGCCCTTGTAGCGGTTCTCCAGCTCGACGGCGAGGCCGACGCTGTCGTCCACGCCGTAGCGGCACCAGGTCGAGCCCACGCAGCTCTTCACGGTGCGCAGCGACTTGCCGTAGGCGTGGCCCGACTCGAAGCCGGCGGCGATCAGCTCCTCCCAGATCGCCGGCAGCTGCTCGACGCGCGCGCCGAACAGGTCCACGCGCTGCCCGCCCGTGATCTTGGTGTAGAGGCCGTACTTCTTGGCCACCTGCGCGACCGCCATCAGGCCGTCCGGCGTCACCTCGCCGCCCGGCATGCGCGGCACGACGGAATAGGTTCCATCCTTCTGGATGTTGCCGAGGAAGTAGTCGTTGGAGTCCTGCAGGCCGGCATGGTCGCGCTTGAGCACGAACTCGTTCCAGCAGGAGGCGAAGATGTTCGCGGCCACCGGCTTGCAGACATGGCAGCCCAGGCCCTTGCCGTGGCGCGCCAGCAGCTCCTCGAAGGTCTTGATCTTCTCGACCTTGATCAGGTGGAAGAGCTCCTGGCGGGAGTAGGCGAAGTGCTCGCACAGGTGGTTGTTCACCGCCAGGCCCTGCTTCTTCATCTCGGCCTTCATCACCTGCGTGACCAGCGGCACGCAGCCGCCGCAGGCCGTGCCGGCCTTGGTGCAGGACTTGAGCGCGCCGATGTCGGCGGCACCGCCCGCGACCGCCTCGCACAGCTGCGCCTTCGAGACGTTGTTGCACGAGCAGATCTGTGCCGAGGCCGGCAACGCGTCGACGCCGAGGCCCGGCCGGGCCTTGCCGTCGCCCTGCGGCAGGATCAGGAACTCGGGCGCCTCGGGCAGCTCGATGCCGTTGAGCGCCATCTGCAGCAGCGTCCCGTACTCCGCCGCGTCGCCGACCAGTACCGCGCCCAGCAGCTTCTTGCCGCACTCCGAGACGACGATCTTCTTGTAGACCTGCTTGCGCTCGTCGGTGAACTGGTAGGAGCGGCTGCCGGGGGTCTTGCCCATCGCGTCGCCGATGCTCGCCACGTCCACGCCCATCAGCTTGAGCTTGGTGCTCATGTCGGCGCCGCCGAACGCCGCCGCCTCGCCGGCCAGGTGCCGCGCGACGACGCGCGCCATCTCGTAGCCCGGCGCGACCAGGCCGAAGACCTGCCCGTTCCAGGCCGCGCATTCGCCGATCGCGTGGATGTCGGGGTCGCTCGTGAGGCAGCGCTCGTCGATGGCGATGCCGCCCCGGGCACCGGTCTCCAGGCCGCACTGGCGCGCGAGCTCGTCGCGCGGGCGGATGCCGGCCGAGAACACGATCATGTCGGTCTCGAGATGGCTGCCGTCGGCGAACACCATGCGGTGGCGGGCCTCGGTGCCGTCAACGATCTCGAGCGTGTTCTTCTGGGTGTGCACGCTCACGCCCAGTTCCTCGATCTTGGTGCGCAGCACGCGCCCGCCCGCCTCGTCGACCTGCACCGCCATCAGGCGCGGCGCGAACTCGACCACGTGCGTCTGCAGCTTCATGTCGCGCAGCGCCTTGGCGCATTCCAGGCCGAGCAGGCCGCCGCCGACGACCACGCCGCTGCTCGAGCGCTCGCCGCACTCGAGCATCGCCTCGAGGTCCTCGATGGTGCGGTAGACGAAGCAGTCCGGGCGGTCCTTGCCCGGCACCGGCGGCACGAAGGGATAGGAGCCGGTGGCGATCACGAGCTTGTCGTAGGGCAGCACCTCGCCGGCGGAGGTGGTGACGGTCTTGGCCGCGCGGTCGATTGCGGTGGCTCGGGTATCGAGCTTGAGCAGCAGATTGTCGCGCTCGAAGAAGCCCGGCGGCACCAGCGACAGCTCGTGCGCCGACTTGCCTGAGAAGAACTCGGACAGGTGCACCCGGTCGTAGGCGGGGCGCGGCTCCTCGCACAGCACCGTGACTTCCGCGTCGCGCATGCCGGCCGCGTCCAGGCTCTCCAGGAATTTCTGGCCCACCATGCCGTGGCCGATAAGGACGATCTTCATAGCTGCTCCGGTTCAGTGAGGTCGGATGAGGTCGGGGGTCTGTGCCGTGCGGCGGCAGGCATGCGGCAGCCTCGGGTGGACAGCGCACGCTGCCACCCCGGGTTGCCGGCGCGCCGGCCGGCTCGTCAACAGGAAAACGGGTTGTCGCGGGTCCGCGCCGGCCCCGTGAGCTTCACGAGGCGCGGCATTGATGCCGCCGCGACGCGGCACCACCGGGATGCAGACCGGGGTTCACGCGGAGGCAGACTTCAGCCTCCATGGGCGACCTCGTTGTCGCCCCGGTGAACCGGGCAGGATGAGCCGTCGCAGCGCGCCTCTCGGGAGACGCGCCCGGAGCTCATCGCTCGATACCGGCCTGCCAGCAGGCGACCGGTTGATGCAGATCAGACGCAACGACCGTGCCAGCCCCGGACCGCCGCGTTTCGTGCCGGAAGGCCGGCGAATGCACCAAGGCCGGGTGTCATGCGCCATCGCGGAGTCGCGACTTGGTGCATGCGCACTCGGACAGTGCGAACGGCCGTCGCGGCTTCGGGGAAGGCCTCCCGCCCCTCGCCGCGGGCCTCTCCCTGCGTCGGCATCGCCGCATCCGCGCCCCTGCGAGGCGGGGTGATCCTCGGCATCAATCCGTCCATGCCGCCGCCTGCCGCCGTGACGAACACCTCCACCGACCGCCTGACCCTGCTGCTCGAATCGACCGGCGAGGGCATCTTCGGCATCGACATGGACGGCTGCTGCACCTTCATCAACCGGGCCGCGGCGCAGATGCTGGGCTGGCCGGCGGAGCAGGTGCTCGGGCGCAACATGCACGATCTGATCCACCACTCGCACGCCGACGGGCGCCCCTACCCGGAGTGCGACTGCCCGATCTTCCATGCCTTCCGCCGCGGGCTGCCCTGCCGCCACGCCGACGAGGTGTTCTGGCGCGCCGACGGCAGCGCCTTCGCGGCCGAGTACTCCAGCCACCCGGTGCTCGAGAACGGCGTGGTGCAGGGCGCGGTGGTGACGCTGGTGGACATCACCGAGCGCAAGCGCGCCGAGGAGCTGCTGCGGCGCAGCCACGAGATGCTGGAGACGCGCGTGGCCGAGCGCACGCGCGAGCTGCGCGAGCTCGCCGCCCACCTCGAGGGCGTGCGCGAGGCCGAGCGCAAGCGCATCGCGCGCGAGATCCACGACGAGCTCGGCAGCCTGCTCGTGGCGCTGAAGATGGACGTCAACTGGCTCGAGCGCCGGGTGGACCCGGCCCGCCCGGAGCTCACCGCCAAGTGCCAGCGCATGGGCGCCCTGGTGGACGCCGCGGTGGACAACGTCGGGCGCATCATCACCGACCTGCGCCCGAGCATCCTCGACCACCAGGGCCTGTGGGCGGCGCTGGAGTGGCAGGCGCAGGAGTGGCAGCGCAGCGCCGAGGAGCTGCGCGTGGACTTCAAGATGTTCATCGAGGCCGGCGTCGAGCCGCCCGGGGGCGGCCTGTCGATCGCGGTGTTCCGCATCTTCCAGGAGATCCTCTCCAACGTCGCCCGCCATGCGCGCGCGCGCCACTTGTGGATCCGCATCGACGTGGACGCGCCCCCGAACCCCACGCTCTACCTGCACGTGCGGGACGACGGCGTCGGCACGAGCGCCGGGGCGCTGCATGCGCCGACGAGCTATGGGGTGCTGGGCATGCGCGAGCGCGCCGCGCATTTCGGCGGGCGCCTGGGCATCGACAGCGCGCCGGGACGGGGAACACAGGTGCGGCTGGTGATGCCGATCGCGCAGGAGGGAGGGAAGACATGAGGATCCGCGTGCTGGTCTGCGACGACCATCTCATCGTGCGCCAGGGCATCCGGCAGATCCTGGCCGACGCCGGCGACATCGCGGTCACGGGCGAGGCCGGCAGCGGGCCGGAGGCGGTCGCGCAGGTGCGCGCGGCGGCGGCCGCCGGCACGCCGCCGCACGTGGTGCTGATGGATATCGCGATGCCGCTGCGCGACGGGCTCGACGTGCTCAAGCAGCTCAAGGGCGAGTTCCCGAAGCTGCCGGTGCTGATGCTCAGCACCTACCCCGACCGGCAGTACGCGGTGCGCAGCCTCAAGCTCGGCGCCGCCGGCTACCTCAACAAGAGCGCCGACAGCGAGCAGATGATCGACGCGGTCCGCAAGGTCGCCGGCGGCGGGCTGTTCATCACGCCGAGCGTCGCGGAGCAGCTCGCCAGCGCGATGGGCGCCGGCGGCGGCCCGGCCGACGAGGCCCTGCCGCTGCACGAGCGGCTCTCGCGCCGCGAGTACCAGGTGTTCCGCCTGCTCGCCACCGGGCGCAGCGTCGGCGAGATCGCGGAGCAGCTCGCGCTGTCGCCCAACACCGTCAGCACCTACCGCGCGCGCATCCTCGAGAAGACCGGCGTGCGCAACGACGTCGAGCTCGCGCTCTACGCGGTGCGGCAGGATGGGCTGCAGGCCTGAGGCTGCCTCGCCGGGCCGCCCCGGGGCGCGAGCGGGCGAAGCCTGCCTTCCCTACAGCCGTGTAGTTCCAGCCCTACACGAGATCCACGGCATCCGCGATTCCGCGCGCGGCACCCCCTGCCTAGCATCGGTCCCATCGAACCTGAGGGACCGCCGATGCCAGCCGACCGCCATTTCGACCCCTACGACGCCGACCGCCCGCTGCTGATGCGCTGCAGCTGCGGCCGCCACGCCTCGGCGGCCGAGCACGATGCCGAGCTGTCGGCGCAAGGCGCCGCCGCCGAGCTGCGCCGCCGCAGCGAGAGCGCCGAGTTCGAGGCCTACTCGAACGCCTTCGTCGAGGCCACGCTCGTCAAGGCGCTGTTCCCGCAGGACGCGCTGCGCCGGCGCTTCCTGCGCGCCGTGGGGCGCGGCACCGCGATGGCCGCGATCGGCAGCGTGCTGCCGGTGGCCCCGCTGCAGGCCCTGGCGCAGGAGGCCGGCAAGCCCGGCACGCTGGAGAAGAAGGAGCTGAAGATCGGCTTCATCCCGATCACCTGCGCGACGCCGCTGATCATGGCCCACCCGCTGGGCTTCTACTCGAAGCAGGGCCTGGACGTCGAGGTGGTCAAGACCGCGGGCTGGGCGCTGATCCGCGACAAGATGATCAACCGGGAGTACGACGCCACGCACTTCCTGTCGCCGATGCCGCTGGCGATCACGCTCGGCGCGGGCTCCAACCCGCAGCCGATGCGGGTCGCGACGATCCAGAACACCAACGGCCAGGCCATCACGCTCGCGCTCAAGCACAAGGACAAGCGCGACCCGCGGCAGTGGAAGGGCTTCAGGTTTGCGGTGCCCTTCGAGTACAGCATGCACAACTTCCTGCTGCGCTACTACGTGGCCGAGGCAGGGCTGGACCCGGACCGCGACATCCAGATCCGCGTCGTGCCCCCGCCCGAGATGGTGGCCAACCTGCGCGCGGGCAACATCGACGGCTACCTCGGCCCCGACCCCTTCAACCAGCGCGCGGTGTTCGAGGAGGTGGGCTTCCTGCACCTGCTGACCAAGGAGCTGTGGGAAGGCCACCCCTGCTGCGCCTTCGGCACCAGCGCCGAGTTCATCCGCGCCCATCCCAACACCTTCGCGGCGCTGTACCGCGCGGTGCTGACCGCGGCCGCGATGGCGCGCGAGCCGAAGAACCGCGAGCTGATCGCCAAGGTCGTCGCGCCGCAGGCCTACCTCAACCAGCCCGAGACGGTACTGAGCCAGGTGCTCACGGGCCGCTTCGCCGACGGGCTCGGCAACGTCAGGACGGTGCCCGACCGCGCCGACTTCAACCCGATCCCGTGGCAGAGCATGGCGGTGTGGATGCTCACGCAGATGAAGCGCTGGGGCTACGTCAAGGGCGACGTGAACTACCGCCAGATCGCGGAGCAGGTGTTCCTGCTTACCGACGCGAAGAAGCACATGAAGGCGCTGGACATGAAGGTGCCCGACGGCGCCTACCCGAAGTTCACGATCATGGGCAAGGTGTTCGATCCCGAGAAGGCCGAGGCCTACGCCTCGAGCTTCGCGATCCGGAGGGCCTGAGCGATGAACACCGCGATGCAGGCCCAGGGCTTTCGCGCCGGGCTGCTGTCGATGGCGCTGCTGCTCGGGTTGCTGATGGTGTGGCACGTGGCCACGCGGCCCGCGGGCGGCGCCACGGCCCCGGCGGCACCCGCACTGACGGCCGAGCAGCTCGAGTACGCGAAGCTGATGGGCAAGGACCCGGGCGCCGAGGCCGGTGCGGCGCAGGCCGCCAAGTCGGGCTTCCCGACGCCGGCGCAGATGGGCGCGGCGGTGGTGCACCACCTGTCCTCGCCCTTCTACGACAAGGGCCCCAACGACAAGGGCATCGGGCTGCAGCTGGCCCACTCGCTCGGGCGCGTCGGGCTCGGCTACCTGCTCGCGGCGCTGGTGGCGATCCCGCTGGGCTTCGTGATCGGCATGAGCCCGCTGCTCCACCGTGCGCTGGACCCCTTCATCCAGGTGCTCAAGCCGATCTCGCCGCTGGCGTGGATGCCGCTGGCGCTCTACACGATCAAGGACTCGTCGATCAGCGGCATCTTCGTGATCTTCATCTGCTCGGTCTGGCCGATGCTGATCAACACCGCCTTCGGCGTGGCCGGCGTGCGGCGCGAATGGCTCAACGTGGCGCGCACGCTCGAGGTCCGGCCGGTGCGGCGCGCGCTGCAGGTGATCCTGCCCGCGGCGGCCCCGACCATCCTCACCGGCATGCGCATCAGCATGGGCATCGCCTGGCTCGTGATCGTCGCGGCCGAGATGCTCGTGGGCGGCACCGGCATCGGCTACTTCGTCTGGAACGAGTGGAACAACCTCTCGCTGCCCAACGTGATCTTCGCGATCCTGGTCATCGGCCTGGTCGGCATGCTGCTGGACCTGGCCTTCGCCAAGCTGCAAAAGGCGGTCACCTATGTCGACTGAATTCCTGAAGGTCGAGGCACTCACCAAGGCCTATCCCGGCTTCCCCGAGCCGGTGTTCGAGGACGTCAACTTCGGCATCGGGGAAGGCGAGTTCGTCTGCATCATCGGCCACAGCGGCTGCGGCAAGACGACCATCCTCAACGTGCTCGCGGGCCTGGAGAGCGCGAGCTCGGGCTACGTCTTCATGGACGGGCGCGAGGTGCGCGGCCCGGGCCTGGAGCGCGGCGTCGTGTTCCAGGGTCACGCGCTGATGCCGTGGCTGACGGTGCGCGCCAACATCGCCTTCGCGGTGCGCAGCAAGTGGCCGCACTGGCCTGCCGCGCAGGTGAACGAGCACGTCGAGAAGTACGTCGCGCTGGTGGGCCTGGCGCACGCGATCGACAAGAAGCCGCAGGCGCTGTCGGGCGGCATGAAGCAGCGCGTGGGCATCGCGCGGGCCTTCGCGATCGAGCCGCGCATGCTGCTGCTCGACGAGCCCTTCGGCGCGCTGGACGCGCTCACACGCGGCACGATCCAGGACGAGCTGCTGCGCATCTGCGCCGAGACGCGCCAGACCGTCTTCATGATCACGCACGACGTGGACGAGGCCATCCTGCTGGCCGACCGCATCCTCCTGATGAGCAACGGACCGCAGGCACGCGTGGCCGAGATCGTCAGGAACACGATGCCGCGCGAGCGCCAGCGCGCCACGCTGCACCACGACCCGCAGTACTACCGCATCCGCAACCACCTAGTGGACTTCCTGGTCACGCGCAGCAAGACGCTGTCGCATGGCCGCGCGCCCCAGGTGCCCCCCGAGGTCTGCCCCGGGCTGGAGGCCCAGCCCGAGGCCGATGCCTCCTCCCCCCTCCCCACCATCCCTCTGAGGAAAATCGCATGAGCCGTCTGGAAGTCACCGAGAAGATCGTCGCCACCAAGGTGGCCAAGGGCCTGAAGTGGGCCGATGTCGCCGCGAAGGTCGGCCTGAGCAAGGAATGGGTCACGGCCGCCTGCCTGGGCCAGATGACGCTCGACGCCGAGCAGGCGGGCGTGCTCGCCGAGATCTTCGGGCTCACCGACGAGGAGAAGAAGTGGCTGATGGTGGTGCCCTACAAGGGCTCGCTGCCGACCAGCGTGCCGACCGACCCGCTGATCTACCGCTTCTACGAGCTCGTGAGCGTGTACGGCACCACCTTCAAGGAGCTGATCCACGAGGAGTTCGGCGACGGCATCATGAGCGCGATCGACTTCAGGATGGACCTGCAGCGCGAGCCCCACCCGGCCGGCGACCGGGTCAGCATCGTCATGTCGGGCAAGTTCCTGCCCTACAAGACCTACTGAGCCGCCGAGGCAGCCGCGCCCGCCGCTGCCGCCCTTCCCCGCCGGGACTGCCGCGCCTGAGGACGGCGGCGGAGGCCGCGAACGGCACCGGCGTCACCGATTGGGTCAGCGCCGGTGCCGCCGTCTGCACCCGCACCCTGCGGGCGACACCGCCGATGCCGAACCGGACGGCCGCCGGAAGAGGGCTGCTTCGCGACGCTTCCGCCCGGACCGCCGGTGCGGGCCTTCGGGGGACGTGCCCCGAGGACGGAGCATTCGGCCCTCGGGCAGGACGAGGGGACCGGTCCCGGGTCCCTGTTCGCGTGACCACGAGCTTGCCTCCTTCGGGGTCCGGCATGTCGCAGCCCCTTGTTCGACATGTCGCGAGGTCCAGGCAAGCCGCCCCTATCCATTCAGTAGATTTCCTGGACAAATACAATCCATCAGATGGATCTGAGAACGATCGATCTGAACCTGCTGGTGGTCTTCGACGCGATGATGGATTGCCGCAGCGTCACGCGCGCCGGGGAGATGGTGGGCCTGAGCCAGCCGGCCATGAGTGCCGCGGTGGCCCGGCTGCGCGCCCTGTTCGACGACCCCTTGTTCGTGCGGTCCGGGGCGGAGATGAAGCCCACGCCACGGGCGCTGGAGCTGGCCGAGCCGATCAAGCGGGTGACGGAGATGATCCGCTGCGAGGTCCTGCAGCGCTCCGGCTTCGTGCCCGCGACCACCGACCGGATCTTCACCATCCTCACGCCCGACATCGGCGAGATCCATTTCCTGCCCCGGCTGCTCGAGCACTTCGCACGGGAAGCGCCCTCGGCGCATCTGCGCACGATCGCGAAACCCAGGCTGGCGGCGGCCGAGGCGCTGGAGTCGGGCGCGGCCTCGCTGGCCATCGGCTACTTCCCCGACCTGCAGAAGGCGGGCTTCTACCAGCAGAAGCTCTTCGACAACCCCCACGTCTGCATCGTGCGGCGGGGGCATCCGACGGTGGGGCCGGGCATGACGCTCGACGAATACCTCGCCGCCTCGCATGCCGTGGTCCACCCGGACGGCCGGGAACATGTCTTCGAGCAGTTCCTCCAGGAGCGGGGGCTGCGGCGCAAGGTGCTGGTGGAGATGTCTCACTTCATGAGCCTGCTGCCGGTCATCGAGAGTTCGGACCTGGTGGCCGCGGTGCCGCGCGACCTGGCCGACGTCTGCAGCCGCTACGCGGACCTCCACATCCTCGACATCCCGCTCGAGGTGCCCGTGATCGCGGTGCACCAGTTCTGGCATTCGCGCTTCCACAAGGATCCGGCCAACGCCTGGCTGCGCGGCGTGGTGCGCTCGCTGTTCTCCCAGGATGGCGGCGAGGCCGGGACAGGGGCGCGGCCCTAGCCTCGCTGCGCGAGAGGAGCCGGGGCTTATTCGGCCGGCCTCGTGCGTCCCCGCAGGAACTCCAGCACCGGCCGGGTGAGCGACTCGTCGCCGGTGTTGATCGAGTAGACCTGGGTCAGGTGGTTGTGGCCGCGCACGACATGGAGATCCGGCGAGAAGCCGTGCCTGGACACGAGCCGCGCGAACAGCTCGCCGGCCTGCACCTGCATCTGCATCGGGTCCATCTCGGCATAGGTGAGAAGGATTGGGAAAGGGGCCGCGTCGACGAGGTCCACCGTGGACATCGCGCCCCAGGCCGAGGTGTCCGGGCCGAAGTAGGCCTCGTTGCGCGGGTCGGGCGTGGCGATGCCGAACTGCCGGCGCGCCAGCGCCTCCAGCCGGGCGTTGTAGACGCCGGAGACCAGCACCGCGCCGACGATTTCCAGGCCCTCGGGCGGATGGAAGCGCTTCACCAGCGTCGCCGCCGCCACGTGCGCCGCACCGGCGGACTCGCCCATCAGCACGATGCGCTGCGGATCGCCGCCGAACTCCGCGGCGTTCTGGCGCAGCCAGCGCAGCACCGAGGCGATGTCCTCGGCCCCGGCGGGCCAGCGGTGCTTGGGCCCGAGCCGGTAGTTCGGCACCGCCGTCACGAAGCCCTCGCGGGCGAAGAAGTAGCCGGCGTTGTCGCGATCGGCCTTGTCGCCGCGCACGAAGCCGCCCCCGTGCACGAAGACCAGCACCGGCCGGGGGCCGGGGGCGGCGGCCTCGGGCGCATAGACGTCCAGGCGGTGGCGCTCGTCGCTGCCGTAGGCAAGGCCCGTGGTGCGGCGCACGCCCTCGCGCGGCTGCTTCGCGAGCAGTGGCTCGTAGAGCGTCTTCGTGCCGGGCACGTCGATCACCGGTCCCTGCGCCCGCACCCGGGCCTCGATCCCGGGCGGCACGCCGTTCGGGGTCGCCATCGCGGCACCCATGCCGAGCGGCAGCATGCCGCAGGCGAGAGTGCGCCACCAGCGTCGCCAGGCACGATTCATTGCAGATCTCCAGGTTGCTTGTGGAAGCGGCCGTTCTTCATGATGGCCTTCAGCTTGTTCTTGTCTTGCAGCACGGCGATGTCGCGGCAGGGATCGCCCTCGACGAGCAGCAGGTCGGCGAGGAAGCCGGGGCGGACCTGCCCGAGCTCCATCCCCATCAGCTCGCCGCCGAGCTGCGTCGCCGCGTGCAGCGCCTCCGCCGGCGTGTAGCCGAAGTGCCGCACCCACAGCTCCAGGTCCCGGGCGTTGCGACCGTTGGGGTTGAAGGGAAAGCCGTAGTCGCCGCCCGGCAGCAGCTTCACGCCGCGGCGGCGCAACTCCGGCACGAGCGCGCGCTGGCGCTCCAGCACGATCGCGGCGTCCTCCTTCATGTGGCGCATGTCGAAGTGCGGCGGCGGACTGGCGTCGAGCGTGGCCTGCACGATGCCGATGGTGGGGGCGACGAAGATGCGCTCGCGCGCCTGCTCCAGCAGCTCCAGCGCCTCGTCGTCGGCATAGGTGCAGTGGTAGAGCACGCGAAAGCCGTGGCGCACGCCCAGCTTCACGGCCTCGGCCGCGTGGGCGTGGCCCGTGAGCCACACCCCGCTCTCGCGCGCCTGCTCGCCCGCGGCGCGCAGCTCGTCCTCGGTGTAGAGCAGCCGGTGGGAGGCGCCGGGCTGCAGCGCGCTCTCGCCCGAGATCAGGAACTTCACCGACTTCGCGCCGATCGCGGCGCAGCCCTTGACGAAGGCACGCACGCTGTCGGCACCGCGCCCGTGCTCGTCGATCTCGCCGGGGTCGAGCTGCGCGTCGTCCACCGGCGGCACGCGCTCGACCGACGAGGCCACCAGGCGCGGCCCGGGCAAGCCGCCGTCGTCGATGTGCCGCTTGAGCACGATCTCCAGCTTCTTGCTCAGCGCGCCGGCCGAGTAGGCGCTGGTGAAGCCGTGGTCGAGCAGGATGCGGGCGTTGCGCGCGGCCGTGAGGGCCAGCTCCTCGGGCGGCAGGTGCATGCCGGGCACGAACTTCTCGACGCTGCTCGGCCAGGTCAGGTGGGCATGCGCCTCGACCAGGCCGGGCATCAGCGTGCCGCCGCGGCCGTCGATGACGAGCGCGCCCTCGCGCGAGACGCGCTCGCCGTCGCGGGCGAGCTGCACGATGCGCTCGGCCTCGACGCGGACCTCGCCCTCGAAGGGCTCGGCGCCGCTGCCGTCGAAGACGCGCACGTTGGTGAACACGGTGGGACTCATCGATGTGTCCTCGGAAACCCTGGATGGAATGGAGGGGCGGGCGGGCTCAGTCCGGCGTCGCCTCGCGCAGCAGCGCACGCTGCACAGACGGGCGAAGCGCCATGCGACCGGCATGCTCGCGGAGTCGCGGGAAGGCCTCGGGGGCGATGCCGGCGTCGCACGCCCGCCCCCAGGCCCAGAACAGGTAGGCGTCGGCGACCGACCACCGCGCGCCCGCGAGCCAGGGCCCGCACTCCAGCCGGTCCTCGGCGACCTGCAGCTGCGCGGCCAGCTCCGCGCAGGCCAGCGCCTGCACGCGCCCGGCCGCGTCCGGCAGGTCGCAGACGCGCTGCGGCATGCGGGCGCGGAAGATCAGCGGGTGCAGCCCCGAGGCGCACCAGGACAGCAGCGACAGCGCCTGGGCCTGCGCCCAGGGGTCGGACGCCGGCAGCAGGGCGGCCGCCGGGAAGCGCTGCGCCAGCCAGGCGAGGATTGCCACCGTCTCGGTCAGCACGCCCTCGCCCGTCACGAGCACCGGCACCCGGCCCTTGGGATTGAGGCTGCGGAACTCGGCCGTGCTGTGCTCGCCGCGGGCGAGCACGACCGGCTGCGCGCGGTAGGTCGCGCCCGCCTCCTCCAGCGCGATCAGGCTCACCCGGGAGCAGGCGCCCGGGGAGAAGTACAGGGTGAGCAAAGCACCCGGATCGGACCTGTCGCTCATTCCGGCAGCACCCCGATCTCCCGGGTGATCTGGGCCCAGCGCGAATGCTCGGCTCGCAGGAAGCTGCCCAGCTGCTCGGCGTCCATGCCGGGATCGGCGATCGGGCCGATGGTCGCGATGCGTTCGGCCACATCGCGCTCGGCCAGCAGCTTGCGCAGATCGGCGCTGAAGCGCGCGACGGCCGCGGGCGGGGTGCCGGCGGGCGCCACCACGGCGAACCAGCCGACCATCTCGAAGCCCGGCAGCCGCTCGGCCAGGGCCGGCACGTTCTCCCATCCCGGAATCCGCTCCGCCGAGGTCGTGGCCAGCAGGCGCAGCCGCCCCTGGCGGATCAGCTGCGCCGAGGAGGCGAGATCGCCCACCACCGCATCGACATGCCCGCCGATGAGGTCCTGCATCGACACGCCCACCGACGCATAGGACACGAGGTTGGCCTTCATGTCGGCCCGTGCGTTCAGCAGACGGGCGATCATGCCGCTGAAGGTGCGCGGCCCCTCGTTGCCGAGCGCCAGCTTGCCCGGCTCCGCCCTGGAGCGCGCGATCAGGTCGTCGAGGGTGCGCACCGGCGACTGGGCCGCGACCAGGATGCCGAAGGGACTGCGGCCGACGAAGGCCACCGGCGTGAAGTCCTTGACCGGGTCGTAGGGCAGCTGCTTGAACAGGAAGCGGTTGGTGACGAGCGCCGCGGTGGTGGCGAAGTAGAAGCTGTGGCCGTCGGCGGGCGAGCGGGCCGCGGCCTGTGCGCCGATCGTGTTCTGGCCGCCCGGCCTGTTCTCGATGACCACGGCCTGGCCCCAGCCCTTCGTGAGGTGGTCGCTCAGGATCCGGGCCACGTTGTCGGGGCCGGAACCTGCCGGCTGCGACAGCACCAGCCGCACCGGCCTGTCCGGCCAGCCCTGGGCGCGCACGCCGGGGGCCGCGCTCAGCAGGCCGAGCGGCAGGCCCAGGCCCAGGAATGCATTGAAGCTGCGTCGATTCATCACTCTGTCTCCTCTTGGGGGAAATGGACCGGGCCGGTCTCGCGCGCCCCCGCGGGAATCCGCCGGTGCACGAGCCGCCTCCTGTTCTTGCCGCGTGTCGTGGCCGGGCGGCGTTCAGCCCAGCTGCCCCATCCACTCGTCGAGCAAGCGCTGCAATGCCCCGGCATCGGCCGCGACGCCCCACACGTAGTGGTCCGGCCGCACCAGCGCGGCATGGCACTCGTGGCGCCGGAACCAGGCGGCCAGCACGCCCTCGGCTTCCGCGAGCGAACCTGCCGCCGACCCAATGCGCACGCAGCCCGGTGCGGGCTGCCGCGGCTCCAAGGACGCCAGCCGCTCGTCGAGCACCAGGCGCCAGCCGTGGCCGGCGACCGCGTCGAGCCGCTGCTTCTCGCCGCCCTGCAGCACCCAGGGCTGCGGGAAGAGCGTGCCGCGCGCGCTGTTCGGCTCGCGCTGCAGCAGGCCCTGCTCCAGGCGCGGCAGCACGTCCTGGCGCGGCGTGTCCCGCACCGTGCCGCCGCACTCGGCGAGCAGCCGCGCGTCGCGCTCGCGCGCCCGGGCCGGGTCGCGCTCGCAGATCACCGCGCCGACGGCCTTGATGCGGCTCGTGAGCTCGCGCACATGCGCCTTGCGCTCGACCCCGTAGCTGTCGAGCAGCCGCTCGGCGGCCTCGCCCGCCACCTCGCCCTTGAGCACCGCGGCGAGCTTCCAGCTCAGGTTGCTCACGTCGCGCACGCCCTGGCACATGCCCTGGCCCAGGAAGGGCGGCTGCATGTGCGCGGCGTCGCCCGCGACGAAGACGCGCCCGCGCCGCCACTCGGAGGCGACCAGCGCATGGAAGCGGTAGCTCGCCTGGCGCCACAGCTCGCCGTCCTCGGGCCCGATCCAGCGCGCGAGCAGCTTCCAGGTCGCCTCGGGCGTGGCGGCCTGCTTCGGATCCTCCCCCTCCTTGAGCGAGATCTCCCAGCGGCGGTGATTCTTCGGGCCGATCACGTAGGTGCAGGGCCGGTCCGGCTCGCAGTACTGCACGCTGGTCTTCGGCAGCTTCGCGAGGCCCTTTTCATTGGCCAGCACGTCCACCACCAGCCAGGGCTCGTCGAAGTCCAGGTCCTCCAGCTCGATGCCGACCATCGCGCGGGTCGGGCTCGAGCCGCCGTCGCAGGCGATCACGTAGCGGGCCCGCACGGTGCTCCCGGCCCCGTCGTCGGCCTGCAGCGACAGCGTCACGCCCTCCCCGTCCTGCGCCAGCGCGCGCATCTCGGTACCCAGCGCCACGGTGACGTTGGGCATCTGCGCCACGCGCTCGCGCAGCGCGCGCTCCACCGGCGGCTGCGTGAACACGAGCGAAGGCGTGTAGCCCTGCGGGTAGGGCGGCTCGATCATCGTCATGCGCTTGATCAGCCGGCCGTCCGCGCCGAAGTACTCCGAGGGCGTGAAGGGCTCGAAGTAAGGCGCGATGGCGTCGTTGATGCCGATCTGCTGGAACACGCGCATGATCTCGTGATCCAGCGCGATGGCGCGCGGGATCTCGTAGACGCCGTGCATGCGGTCGCAGACGTGCACGCGCAGGCCCGCCTGGCCGAGCAGCGCGGCGGCCACCGCCCCCGAGGGGCCGAAGCCGACGATCGCGACGTCGTAGAGGGTGTCGTGGTTCTGTGCCATCGGGGACCTCGCGCCGCTTCTCACGCGATCTCGTTGCGGATCGGGTTGAACAGGGTGCCGATGCGCTCGATCTCGATCTCGACGGCATCGCCCTCCTTCATCCACACCGGCGGCGTGCGGGCCTGGCCCACGCCCGCGGGCGTGCCCATCGCGATCACGTCGCCGGGCTCGAGCGTCAGGCAGTCGCTCAGCAGCGTGATGGTCTCGGCCACGCCCCAGATCATGTCGCTCGTGTTGGCGTCCTGCATCACCTGCCCGTTGAGGCGGCACTGGATGCGCAGGTCGGTGGCGCCAGCGGGCAGCTCGTCGGCGGTGACGAGCACCGGGCCGAAGCTGCCGGTGGCGTCGAAGTTCTTGCCGATGGTCCACTGCGGCGTGCGCTTCTGGTAGTCGCGCACCGACATGTCGTTGAAGCAGCTGTAGCCGAACACGTACTGCAGCGCCTCGTCCTGCGACACATGGCGCGGCACGCGACGTCCGATCACGACGGCGAGCTCGGCCTCGTAGTCGAACTTCGACGACACGCGCGGCACCTGGCCCGCGTCGCCGTGGCCGATCAGCGAGCTCGCGCCGCGCAGGAAGAACCAGGGGTACTCGGGCTTGTCGCGGCCGCCTTCCTTCGCGTGGTCGAAGTAGTTCAGGCCCAGGCAGACGATCTTGCCCGGCTGCGGCACCAGCGGCGCGCGCGGCAGGTCGGCCAGCGGCAGGCGGGGCGCGTCCGAGGCCAGCGCGGCACGCGCTGCGCTGTCGAGGTCCACGCCCGCGGCAAGCGCGGCGCGCAGGTCGGCCGGCACCTGGGGCTGCGCGGCGTTGAGGTCGATGACGGCGTCGCCGTCGACGAGTCCGAGGCGGGGCTGGCCGGCTTGCAGAAAGGTGGTGAATTTCATGGGATCGATGCTCGAAGAGAGAAGAAAGGGGACGGTGTGTCAGTCGGACGTCGGCATGAAGAACACGGCGCGCTGGGCTTCCTTGAGCCGCGCCGAGGGCGGCTGCGAGATGCCCCACTGGTCCACCCGCCCGGCCGGCCACTTCCAGTCCTCGGGGCCGCCGACGCGGTAGCTCTCGTCGATCTGCTCGACCTCGGCCGTGTATTCGATGACCACGCCGAAGGGGTCGATGAAGTAGTTGAAGGCGTTGTTGCCAGGGCCGTGGCGGCCCGGGCCCCACTCGATGGCGTGGCCGGCGTCGCGCATGCGCCCGCCCCCGCGCATCACCGAGTCGAGCTCCGGCATCACGAACGCGATGTGGTTGAGCGCATCGTTGTCCGCGTCGCCGAGCGCCACGCTGTGGTGGTCGCGGTCGCAGTTCATGAAGGCCATGATCCGGGTGCGGTCCGAGAGCCTGAAAGCCAGCGCCTGCTCGAGGAAGCGCTGCGTGGCCGCGACGTCGTGGCTGTTGAGCACGACGTGCGCGAGGCGCTGCGGTCGGTCCCTGGCCTCGTGCGCGTCGGCGTGCCGCGCGTCCCCGTGCACCACCTGCAGCAGCCGCCCGTGCGGGTCGCGGATCGTCAGGCCGGTGCCGCCGCCCGGCTCGTCGAGCGGGCCCGGCGGAACCTGCAGCCGGCCGCCCGCGCGCTCGGTGGCGGCCGCGATGTCGTGCAGCGCCTGCGCGCTGCGGGCGCGGAAGGTCACGTGGCGGATCTCGGCGCGCGGGCTGCCCTGATGGAGCGCCAGCAGGTGGTGGTCGGCTCCGGTGCCGCGCAGGTAGATCGCGCCGTCGGTGCGCGCGACCACGTCGAGGTGCCAGACGCGGGTGTAGAAGTCCTCGGCCCGTGCCAGGTCGGGCACGTTCAGCGCCACGCTGCGCAGGCCGGCAATCCAGGGGGAACTCATAGGGTGAGCCTCTTTGGGAAAGTTCAGGTCGTGGCGGCGTCCAGCGCCAGGAAGCGCCGGGCGTTGCCGTCGAGGAGCTGCCGCACCACCGCCGCGTCGAAGCCGGCGGCCTCGACGCGCGCGACCGGGGTGCGGTCGTGGAAGTTGAAGGGGTGGTCGGTGCCGAGCATCAGCCGGTCCGCGCCGAAGGTGTCGACGAGGTGGCGCAGCGTCGGGGTGTCGAAGACCAGCGTGTCGAAGTAGAGCCGGCGCGCCTGCTCGACGGGCGAGGCCTGCAGCTGCTCCTTCAGCGCCGGGAACACCTGCCAGCCCTGCTGCAGGCGCGGCAGCAGCAGGCCGAGCGTGCCGCCGCCGTGGCTGAAGGCGATGCGCAGCCGCGGGTGGCGCACGAGCAGGTTGCTGGTGATGACGGAGGCGGCCGCCAGCCCCACCTCGCCGGGATAGGCCAGCACCTGCTGCAGCGGCGCCGGGCCGACCAGGCGCTCCATGCCGGCGGGTTTCAATGCATGCACGAAGACCGCGGCGCCGAGCGCCTCGCAGGCCGCGAAGAAGGGCTCGAAACGCTCGTGGCCGATCGGCAGGCCGTTGACGTTGCTGCCGATCTCGACGCCGGGGAAACCCAGCGTTTTCACCACGAACTCCAGCTCGGCGATCGCGAGGTCCGTGTCCTGCAGCGGCACCGTGCCCAGCCCGATCAGCGCGCCGTTTCCTTCGGCCACCATCGCCGCGATCTGCTCGTTGAGGTAGCGCGAGAGCTGCTGCCCGTCGGCCGGCTCGAACCAGTAGGACAGCAGCTCGGGCATCGGCGAGAGCACCTGGTGCGACAGGCCCATCGCCGGCAGGTCGGCGAGGCGCCGCGACGGGCTCCAGCACTTGTCGGAGACGGTGCGGTAGACCCTGTCCGCGATCATCACGTGCCGGTGGCACTCATGCGCCGGCGCCGTCGAGGGCCAGAGCGCCGGCATGCGGCGCCCGAGGCAGGCGGGGAAGTGCTCCGGCACGACGTGCGCATGCACGTCGATGCCGCAGCAGCGGCACGACATCACGGACATGGAAACCCCCGGGGTTCAGCCGTGCTGCAGGCCGGCGGCCTCGACGCCGGCGATGCAGATCGCCTCGTCCTCGTCACCGGTGCCCCCGGAAGCGCCGACCGCGCCGAGCACCCGGCCCTGCGCGTCCTTGATCAGCACCGCGCCGGTCTGCGGCAGGAAGCGGCCCTGCGCGGTGGCGGCCAGGCTCACGAAGAAGTTGGGATTGCCCTGGGCGCGCTCGCCGAGCACGCGGCTCGACGCGCCCATGCCGACCGCCGCCCAGGCCTTGCCGGTCGCGACGTCGATGCGGAACATGCTCGCCCCGTCCTCGCGCTGCGCCGCCTTCAGATGGCCGGCCTCGTCGAGCACGACGACCGCCATCGGCCTGTAGCCTGCCTGCCGGGATGCGGTGAGCGCCGCCTGAAGGATGGTGTTGGCTTGTGCCAGGGTCAGTGAGGCCATGATCTCGTCTCCATTGCGCCCGCCGCAGTGGCGGGGCTGTTCTTTGATCTGGCACAAAGTCTAGGGAGCGCCTTGATATCCATCTAGACGATTCGATGGATACATGAAATCCACAAAATGGATTTCGTGGGTGCGGACCTGAACCGGTCCCTCGCTTCACGAGCCCTGGGCCGGGCACCTCGGGATTGCGCTCGCCGGGGCGACCGGGTCGAGCCTGCGGGCGACGGTCATGGCGGTCGCGCGGCGGGGTGCGCCGGTCGCCGCCCCTCGGTCCGGGCGCTCGGGCGCCCGGACGAGGCGGGTCTCAGGCCGTGCGAGGCCGGCGTCCGCGCACCGGCGCGGCCGCCGGCGGCGTCGCGGGCTCCTGCGGGACGAGCGCCGCCGTCTGCGCGTGAAGCAGGTCCAGGAAGCGCCGCGCGGACGGGCTGAGCGGGCGGCCGCGCCGCACGATCGAGCCGTAGGGCTCGAGCTGGCTGCTCAAGCGCACCGGCAGCACCCGCAGCAGGTGCCGGGCCGCATAGCTGCCGGCCAGCGAGGCCGGCACCACCGCCACCATCGGCGCCTCGGCGATCAGGAACAGCGTGGTGAGGATCGACGCGGTCTCGACCAGGTTCTGCGGCCGCTCCACGCCCTGGAGCCGGAACTCCTGCTCGAGCGCCTCGCGCATCGGCGACTCGCGCGGCTGCAGCACCCAGGGCTGCCCGACCAGGTCGGCGAGCGACAGGCGGCGGACCCGCGCGAGCGGGTGCGCGGGCCCGACGACCACGCTCAGCGGCTCGTCCTCCAGCACGCGCGTGAGGTAGTCCTGGGGCGCATGGCCGTCCGTGACGCGCCCGACCATCACGTCGAGCTTGCCCTGGTCCAGCAGGTCGAGCAGGTGATCGCTCGTCTCGGTCAGCACGCTGATGCGCAGGCGGGGCTGCTCGCCCTTGAGCCGCGCGACGGCGCGCGTCAGGTAGGTCGGCGACGGCGCGAGGATGCTGCCGATCGCGAGCGTCCCCCCTTCCCCCGCCCTAAGGTCCTCGAGGTCGCGCGCCAGCGCCGCGAGGGACCCCTTCAGTCCGCCGAAGTGGTCCAGCACCGCGGTGCCCGCGGCAGTGGGCCGCAGCCTGCGCCCGTCCCGCTCGAACAGCCGCAGGTCGAGCGAGGACTCCAGCTCCTTGAGCATGTTCGTCGCCGCAGGCTGCGTCATGCCCAGCTCCGCGGCGGCGGCCCGCAGCGTGCCCCGGGCCTGCAGCTCGAGCAGCAGCGCGACCTGCCGCAGCCGGAGCCGGTTCAGCAGCGTCTCGGCCGAGAGGGTCTGCGCCATGTATAAGCCTGGTGTATCAGTTGATCACGACTTTTAATTTTACGGTTAATGATCGGCAGCCCTAGGATGCGAAGCACGACGAGCATCCCAATACAAGGAGACAACGATGAAGATCCGCTGGACCGTGCTGCCCGCCCTGGTGCTGGGCCTGGCCTCCGCCGCACATGCGCAGGAGTGGCCCACGAAGCCGATCCGCATCCTGGTCGGCTCCTCGCCCGGCGGCGGCACCGACGCCGCGGCGCGCGCGGTGGCCGACAAGCTGGGGCCAGCCCTGAAGACGACCACGATGGTCGAGAACAAGCCCGGCGCCTCGAACACGTTGGCGGCGGCGGAGGCCGCCCGCTCGAACGACGGCCACACGCTGGTGATGGGCGTGTCGACCGCTCACGCGATCGCGCCGCACCTGATCCGGCTGAGCTACGACAACAACAAGGACCTGGTCCCGGTGGCCTTCGTCGGCGCGGTGCCCAACGTGCTCGTGGTCGGCCAGCAGCTCGGCGTCAACAGCGTCGGCGGCCTGCTCGAGCTCCTGCGCAAGCAGCCTGGCAAGATGAACTTCGCCTCCAGCGGCGCGGGAAGCACCCAGCACATCGCTGCCGAGATGTTCAAGGAGGCGACCGGCACCACCATCACCCATGTGCCCTATCGCGGCAGCTCGCCAGCGCTGATCGACCTGATGGCCGGCAACGTCGAGATGAGCTTCGACACGATGGCGTCGGTGCTGCCCCACATCAAGAGTGGCAAGGTGCAGGCGCTCGCGGTCGCGAGCGCCAAGCGCAGCCCGCAGCTGCCGAACGTGCCGACGATGGCCGAGGCCGGCGTGAAGGGCGTCGAGATGAGCGCCTGGTACGGCATCTACATGCCGGCGAGCACGCCGAAGGCGGTGCAGGAACGCGTGCACGACGAGGTGCAGAAACTGGTCCAGCTGCCCGACACGAAGTCGCGGCTCGAATCGGTCGGCATGGAGGTCACGCCGATGACCCAGGCGCAGTTCCAGGCCTTCCACACGGCCGAGAACCAGCGCTACGGCGAGCTGATCAAGCGCCGCAACATCAGGATCGACTGAGGCACGCGCCCTTCCCGCCGCCGCAGCCCCACGAAAGGACCCGAAGTGAATGCAAGCCCCCTGCCAGTCGTCGCGCTGACGCTCGGCGACCCCGCCGGCATCGGCGCCGAGCTGATCGCCCGCCTGCTGGCGCTTCCCGAGACGACCCGCGGCGCCAACGTCGTGCTGGTCGGCGATCCCTGGCTCTGGGACGACGGGCAGACGATCGCCGGCACCGCGGTCGCGTGCGACCCCGTCGCCTCCTTCGCCGAGGTGCGCGGCCGCGCCGACACCTCCCGCCCGGCCTTCCTGCGCATGGACACGGTGCGGCGCGAGCAGGTGCAGCGCGGGCAGGTCGGCGCGGCGGGCGGCGCCTCGGTGCTCGCGGTGCTGGACCGCTGCATGGACGCGGCGCGCGCCGGCGAGATCGACGCGATCTGCTTCGCGCCGCTGAACAAGCACGCGATGAAGCTCGGCGGCCTGAAGCACGAGGACGAGCTGCACCACTTCGCCGAGCACCTCGGCGTGGACGGCTACTTCTGCGAGTTCAACACGCTCGACGGGCTGTGGACCTCGCGCGTGTCCTCGCACATCCCGCTGAAGGATGCCGCGGGCTACCTGAGCCGCGAGCGCATCGCCGAGGCCGCGCGGCTGATCCACCGCTCGCTGCAGGCCGCGGGCGTCGCGCAGCCGAAGGTGGCGGTGGCGGGCTTCAACCCGCACAACGGCGACGGCGGCACCTGCGGCCGCGAGGAGATCGACATCATCGAGCCGGCGGTGCGCCAGCTCCAGGCCGAGGGCCTGCCGGTCGAGGGTCCCTTCCCGGCCGACACGATCTTCCTGAAGGCGCGCGCCGGCGAGTTCCAGGCCATCGTCACGATGTACCACGACCAGGGCCAGATCGCGCTCAAGCTGCTCGGCTTCAGCCAGGGCGTGACGGTGCAGGGCGGGCTGCCGATCCCGATCACCACGCCCGCGCACGGCACCGCCTACGACATCGCCGGCCTCGGCCGGGCGAACGTCGGCGCGACCGCCAACGCCTTCGCGATCGCCTGCCGCATGGGCCTCGCGGGCCGCGAGGCCCGCCCCCCCGCCACCTGACGACGACCGGCGGCGCCTGCCCGTTTCCCTCCACGACGATGCCGGGGCCGCAGAGGACCCCGGCCCGGCGGAGCCCTGCCCGCCACACCCCGACGACCCACTCAACCGCAGTCCTGCACGAAAGCACACCATGAAGATCAAACACGTCCGCGCCCGCGTCTTCGAATGGAAGGGCAAGACCGTCCCGCCGCAGGGCAACTTCTGCTCCAACGCGATGGACCTGGTCTACGACAACAAGGCCAACCGGCACGCGTCCGGCCAGGACACGATGAACACCTTCCGCTTCCACGGCTGGACGGTGGTGGAGATCGAGACCGACGACGGCATCGTCGGCTACGGCAACGTGGCGCTGGCGCCGAAGATCGCCAAGGCCGTCATCGACGAGTACCTCACGCCGCTGCTGCTCGGCCAGGATCCCTGGGACTACGAGTACCTGAACCAGCGCATGTACCGCGCCACGCACGCCTGGGGCCGCAAGGGCGTCGGGATGGCGGCGATCTCGGCGGTCGACATCGCGATCTGGGACATCCTCGGCAAGTCGGTGAACAAGCCGGTTTTCAAGCTGCTCGGCGGGCGCACCAAGGAGAAGATCCCCTGCTACTACAGCAAGCTCTACCGCACGGAGCTGAAGGAGCTGCAGGCCGAGGCCGAGACCTTCCTGAAACAGGGTTTCCGCGCCTTCAAGATGCGCTTCGGCCACGGCCCGGCGCACGGCCAGCAGGGCGTGGTCGAGAACCTCAAGGCGGTCGAGGCGGTGCGCGAGGTGATCGGCTACGACAACGACCTGATGCTCGAGTGCTACATGGGCTGGAACCTGGAGTACGCCAAGCGGATGCTCCCGAAGCTCGCGAAGTTCCAGCCGCGCTGGCTGGAGGAGCCGGTGATCGCCGACGACATCGACGGCTACGCCGAGCTCAACGCGATGAACATCGTCCCGATCTCCGGCGGCGAGCACGAGTTCTCGCTCTACGGCTTCAAGCAGCTGCTCGACCGCAAGGCGGTCTCAGTGGTGCAGTACGACACCAACCGCGTCGGCGGCATCACGATGGCGCACAAGATCAACGCGCTGTGCGAGGCCTACAGCGTGCCGGTGATCCCGCACGCCGGGCAGATGCACAACTACCACCTGACGATGAGCAGCCTGAACTGCCCGATGAGCGAGTACTTCCCGATGTTCGACGTCGAGGTCGGCAACGAGCTGTTCTACTACATCTTCGACGGCGAGCCGGTGGCCGAGAACGGCTTCCTGCAGCTGCGCGACGACGTGCCGGGCCTGGGCCTGTCGCTCAAGACCGAGTTCCTGGACCAGTTCCACATCATCGAGTGAGGAGGCTCACATGAAGCGACCCTACCGAGGCGTGTTCCCGGTGGTGCCCACCACCTTCACCGAGACCGGCGAGCTCGACCTCGCGAGCCAGAAGCGCTGCGTCGACTTCATGATCGACGCGGGCTCGAACGGCCTGTGCATCCTCGCCAACTTCTCCGAGCAGTTCCTGCTCGCCGACGAGGAGCGAGAGGTCCTGACGCGCACCATCCTCGAGCACGTGGCCGGCCGCGTGCCGGTGATCGTCACGACCACGCACTTCGGCACCCGGCTGTGCGCCGAGCGCAGCCGCCGCGCGCAGGACATGGGCGCGGCGATGGTGATGGCGATGCCGCCCTACCACGGCGCGACGCTGCGCGTGCCGCAGGAGGAGATCTTCCGCTTCTTCTCCGCTGTGTCGGACGCGATCTCGATCCCGATCATGATCCAGGACGCGCCGGTGGCCGGCACGCCGCTGCCGGCAGCCTTCCTCGCGAGGATGGCGCGCGAGATCGAGCAGGTGTCCTACTTCAAGATCGAGACGCCGCAGGCAGCCGTGAAGCTGCAGGAGCTGATCGCGCTCGGCGGCGAGGCGGTCGAGGGGCCGTGGGACGGCGAGGAGGGCATCACGCTGTGGGCGGACCTCGAGGCCGGCGCCACCGGCGCGATGACCGGCGGCGGCTTCCCGGACGGGATGCGTGCCATCGTCGACGCCTACGCGGCCGGGCAGCGCGACGAGGCCTTCAGCCTGTACCAGCGCTGGCTGCCGCTGATCAACTGGGAGAACCGGCAGGCCGGCTTCCTGGCCGCGAAGGCGCTGATGAAGGAAGGCGGCGTCATCGCCTGCGACGCGCCGCGCCATCCCTGGCCCCCGATGCATCCGTCGACCCGAGCCGGCCTGATCGACATCGCCCGACGGCTCGATCCGCTGGTGCTGCGCTGGGCACGATGAAGAAAGCGGCCCGGCGGGGCGGCCCGCGCCCTGACCGCCCGTTTTCCGTTGAAGGATCACCGCCGATGCTCCGTTCGATGCCCGTGCGGGCACGGGTTGCCTGAAACGGGGATACTTCAGCGCCCTAGGCTGCAGTCCGGCGCCCTCGCGGGCATCGGCTTGCCGCCTCCCGGCCGGCTCCCTCGCGGGAGCCGTTTTCGTTTCGCCCCCGCCTCCGCTCCCCTTTCCCGACACCCGCGCATGAACCTCACGGACGGCCTGGCGCTCTACCTGCGCATCGCGGCACTGCTGCTGCCCATCGTGGCCTGCGCCTCGATCGGTGCCTACTGGGGCCTGCGCCGCCGCAGCTTCCCGGGCGAGTTCGTCTCGACGCTGGCGACCTCGTTCACGACGCCCGCGCTGGTGTTCCACACGCTGCTGACCACGCCGCTCGGCGGGCTCGAGCTGGCGCAGGCCGGGCTGGCGACGGTGGCCGGCTTCGTGCTCAGCGGCCTCCTCGCGGCGCTGGCGCTGCGGCTCTCGGGGCTGCCGGTGCTGGCGCTGCTGCCGGCGGCGGTGCTGCCCAACGCGGGCAACCTCGGGCTGCCGATGGCGCAGCTGGCCTTCGGCGAGCACGGGCTGGCGCTCGCGGTGGCCGCCTTCGCCGTCACCTCGGTGACGCAGCACACGGTGGCGGTGTGGATCCTCAGCCGCAGCTCGCCGCAGCGCACCCGCATGCCCTACGGCGTGGTGCTGGCCTGCGGCGCGGCGCTGCTGCTGCGCTGGAGCGAGGCGAGCGTGCCGGCGCCGGTGCTCGAGAGCGCCCGGCTGGCGGGATCGCTCACGGTGCCGCTGATGCTGCTGAGCCTCGGCTACGCGCTCGTCACCGTGTCGCACGGCGGGCTGAGGCAGGGCGCGCGGCTGGGGGCGATCCGCCTCGGCGTCGGCACGCTGGCCGGGCTGGCGGTGGGCCAGCTGCCCGGCCTCGCGCCGCTGACCGCGGGCGTGATGCTGCTGCAGCTGGCGATGCCGGTGGCGGTGGCGAGCTATCTCTACGCCGACCGCCTGACCCCGCACGGCGAGGTGGCCGCCGGCGGCGTGCTCGTGTCGACGCTCGCGCTCGTGCTGCTGTCGCCGGCGCTGCTGTGGCTGGCCGGGGCGGTGCCGCGGCCCTGAGCCGGGCGCTGCGGCCGCCTCACCGGGGCGCCGATCCGATCGCCTGCGCCAGGTCGGCCTCGCTCACCGGCTCGAAGAAGTAGAAGCCCTGCAGCTCGCTGCAGCCCACCGTCTCGAGGAAGCGGCGCTGCGCGAGCGTCTCCACGCCCTCGGCGGCCACCTCGACGTGCATCGCCTGCCCGATGTGCGAGATCGCGCGCACCATCGCGCCGGAGTCCTCCGAGCGCTCGATCTGGTGGATGAAGGAGCGGTCGATCTTGATCTTGTCGATCTCGAGCGAGCGGATGTGCGCGAGCGTCGAGTAGCCGGTGCCGAAGTTGTCGAGCGAGATGCGGATGCCCTGCTGCCGCAGCGCGCGCAGCTGCCCGAGCACCGTCGCGTCGGCGGCGGCGAGCGTGGTCTCGCTGAGCTCCAGCTCGAGCCGCTGCGGCGCGAAGTCCGTCTTGGCGAGGAGCGTGACGACGCGGTTGGCGAGCTGCGGGTCGCGCAGGTAGGCGCGCGACACGTTGACGGCGAGGCGCAGCGCGGGCCAGCGGGCCAGCGTCGTGCAGGCGGTGGCGAGCACCCAGTCCTGCAGCGCCGCGATCAGGCCGCTCTCCTCCGCCACGCCGAGGAACTGCGCCGGCCCGAGCAGCCCGAGCCGCGGGTGCATCCAGCGCACCAGGGCCTCCACGCCCACCACCTGGCCCTCGGCCTTGCCGACGAAGGGCTGGTAGCGCAGCTCCAGCCCCCGGCCGCCGCCGGCGAGGGTCTCTCGCAGCTCGGCCTCGAGCCGCGCGCGGTGGCGCCGCCCTTCGTCGAGCGCCTCGTGGAAGATGCTGTAGCGCCCGCGGCCCTCGAGCTTGGCCTGGTAGAGGGCGATGTCGGCGCGGCGCAGCAGCTCGCCGCGGCCCGCGTTCGCATCCTCGAAGCACACCACGCCGATCGACGCGCCGACGAAGACGGGATGGCCGCCGATGCTGAAGGGCTCCGCGGCCGCGTCCAGGATGCGGGCGCAGAAGCGGTCGAGCCCGAAGTCCGGCGACAGCTCGCCCAGCAGGAACGCGAACTCGTCGCCGCCGAAGCGGGCAAAGGTGTCGCCCGGGCGCAGCAGCGCCGCGACGCGGCGGCCGAACTCGCGCAGCAGCTCGTCGCCGGCATGGTGCCCGAGCGTGTCGTTGACCTGCTTGAAGCGGTCGAGGTCGAGGGACAGCAGCGCGTGGGCCGTGCGCTTGCGCTGCAGCCGCGCGAGCGCCTGGTCGAGCCGGTCGGCGAAGAGCGCGCGGTTCGGCAGCCCCGTCAGCGGGTCGTGCAGCGCGAGGTAGCGGCTGTGCGCCTCGGCCTCGCGCAGCGCGGTGATGTCGGTGACCACGGACACGACCATCGGCTCGCCGCCGATCTCGATGCGCCGCTTGTGCGTCAGCAGCCAGCGCAGGCGGCCTCCGGGATCGGTGATCTCCTCCTCGTTGCGGCAGTCCTCGCCGCTCGCCAGCACGCGTTCGTTGGCGGCCAGGATCCGCCGCGCCTGCGCCTGGGGAAGCACATCGCTCACGCGCAGGCCGAGCGGCGCATGAGGCGGCAAGTGCATGAATTGGCGGAAGGCCCGGTTCATCAGCACGCAGCGGTGCCGGCTGTCCTCCACCACCACCGGGGAGGCCAGCGCGTCGAGGATCGGCTGCAGCGCGGCGAGGCTGGCGAAGGTGTCGGAAGAGGACATGGGGGGAACGGGCGGAGGCCGCGGCAGCGGTGTTGCGGGGACCGCCATGCTAGCGGCCGTTCCCTGCCCCCCGGCGTGATTTCCTCACGCTGCCCGCGGGTCAGTCCCCTGCGAGCGGCCCGGGCGCTCCCTCGACCGTCGCGCCGAAACGCGGCGCGCGCTTCTCCAGCCGCGCGCGGATGCCCTCGCGCTTGTCCGCGGTGTCGAACAGCAGTTGAAACGACTTGCGCTCGAACTGCAGGCCGCGGTCGAGCGGGACGTTCATGCTCTCGAGCACCGCCTCCTTGACGAAGCGCAGCGCCAGCACCGGCAGCGCCGCCATTTCACCGGCCAGCGCCAGCGCACGGGCTTCGACCTCGGCGTCGGCCACCACCTCGCTGACGAGGCCGGATGCGAGCGCCTCGGCCGCGCCGATCGGGCGGCCGGTCAGCAGCAGCTTCATCGCGCGGAACTTGCCGACCGCGCGCGTGAGCCGCTGCGTCGCGCCGCCGCCGGGCATCAGCCCGATCAGCACCTCGGGCTGGCCGAAGCGCGCCGTTTCACTGGCAACGATGACGTCCGCATGCATCGCCAGCTCGCAACCGCCGCCGAGCGCGTGGCCGCGCACCGCGGCGATCACCGGCTTGCGGCAGCCGCCGACGGCGCCCCAGAGCCGGTCCATCTCGCGGCCGACGATCTCGGTCGGCGTCGCGTCGACGTACTCGTGCAGGTCGGCGCCGGCGCAGAAGGCGCGCTCGCCCCCCGCGAGCACGACGACGCGCACCGCGTCGTCGGCGTCGAGCCGCGTCATCGCCTCCGCGAGCCGGCGGCGCAGCTCGAGGTTCAGCGCGTTGAGCACCGCGGGCCGGTTCAGCCGCAGCAGGGCGACGCCGGGCTGCGGGCGCTCCTCGATCAGGATCTCGTCGCTCACGCCCCGCCCTCCCCCAGGTTCTTGCCGAACACCGGCGCGCGCTTCTCGAAGAAGGCCGCCACTGCCTCGGCATGGTCCGCGGTGTGGTGCGCGAGGCCCTGCAGCCGGCCGGCCTGCTCGAGCGCCTCGTCGAGCGTGCCGGTCTGTGCCTGGCGCAGCAGCTGCTTGGTCCAGCGCAGCACCTGCGGCGGGTTGGCGGCGATGCGCTGCGCGAGCGCGAGCGCCTCGTCCATCAGCGCCTCGGGCTCGACCACCCGCGACACCAGCCCGATGCGTTCGGCCTCCGCGGCATCGATCGTGTCGCCGGTGAGCGCGAGCTCTGCGGCGCGCGAGGGGCCGACGATGCGCGGCAGCAGCCAGCAGCCGCCGTCGCCCGGCACGATGCCGACCTTGACGAAGCTCTCGGCGAAGCGCGCGCTGCGCGAGGCGATGCGGATGTCGCACATCGACGCGAGGTCGCAGCCCGCGCCGATGGCCGCTCCGTTGACCGCCGCGACGATCGGCACCTGCAGCTTCTGGAAGGCGCGCGGGATGCGCTGGATGCCCTGCCGGTAGCGCTCGGTGATCTCGGCGGCGCTGCCGGCGAACATGCCGCTGCGCGAGCGCATCTCGGCGATGTTGCCGCCGGAGCAGAAGGCGCTGCCGGCGCCGGTCAGCACGGCGGCGCGCACCGTGGCGTCGTCGTTCAGCCGCGCGAACAGCGTCTCGAAGGCGGAGAACATGTCCTCGCCCGACAGCGCGTTGCGCGTCTCCGGCCGGTTGAGCGTCAGCACCGCGACGGGGCCGCGGCGCTCGAACAGGATCGCTTCCTCTTGCATGGTTTCCTCTGCTGTCCTCAAACCCGCTCGATTGCCACCGCGATGCCCTGCCCCACGCCGACGCACATCGTGCACAGCGCGCGCCGGCCGCCGGTGCGGTGCAGTTGGCGGATCGCGGTCAGCGCGAGCCGCGCGCCCGACATGCCGAGCGGATGGCCGAGCGCGATCGCGCCGCCGTTCGGGTTGACGTGCTCGCCGTCGTCGGGCAGCCCGAGCGCGCGCAGCACCGCGAGTCCCTGCGCGGCGAAGGCCTCGTTGAGCTCGATCACGTCGAAGTCGCCGATCGTGAGGCCCGTCTGCGCGAGGAGCTTGCGCACCGCGGGCACCGGCCCGATGCCCATCACGCGCGGCGCGACGCCGGCGGTGGCGACGCCGATCACGCGCGCCAGCGGCACGAGCCCGTGTCGCGCCGCGCCCGCCTCGCTCGCGAGCAGCAGCGCCGCGGCGCCGTCGTTGACGCCCGAGGAGTTGCCCGCGGTGACGCTGCCGCCGGCGCGAAAGCTCGGTTTCAGCCGCGCGAGCGACTCCAGCGTCGTGTCGGCGCGCGGATGCTCGTCCATCGCCACCTCGACCACGGCGCCCTTCTTCGCTCCGGTGACCCTGACCGGCACGATCTCCTCGGCGAACAAGCCTTCCCCTTGCGCACGCGCCGCGCGCTGCTGGCTGCGCCAGGCGAAGGCGTCCTGGTCGGCGCGCGAGATGCCGTGCTCGGCGGCGACGTTCTCGGCGGTCTCGCCCATCGTGTCGACGCCGTGCAGCTCCGCCATGCGCGGGTTGACGAAGCGCCAGCCGATGGTCGAGTCGTGGATCTCGGCGTGGCGTGAGAAGGCGCTGGTCGCCTTGGGCATCACCAGCGGCGCGCGGCTCATGCTCTCGACGCCCCCGGCGATGGCGAGGTCGAGCTGGCCGAGACCGAGGCCGCGCGCCGCGCTGGCCAGCGCCTCCAGCCCCGAGCCGCACAGCCGGTTCACGGTCGCCGCAGCAACCGTCACCGGCAGGCCCGCGAGCAGCGCCGACATGCGCGCGACGTTGCGGTTGTCCTCGCCGGCCTGGTTGACGCAGCCGTAATAGACCTCCTCGACGCGCTCCCAGTCCAGGCCGGGATGGCGCGCCATCAGGGCCTGCAGCGGCACGGCGCCGAGGTCGTCGGCGCGCACGCCGGAGAGCGCGCCGCCGTAGCGGCCGATCGGCGTGCGCACGCCGTCGCAGATGAATGCGTGGTTCATCGCGCGAGCCTCACAGTCCCAGCACGCGCTCGGCGTTGCCGTGCATGACCTTCTCCATCACGGCATCCGAGTAGCCGAGCTCGCTCCACTCGCGAAGGATGCGCTCGTAGGGCAGGCTCGGATAGTCGCTGCCGAACATGATCTTGTCCTGCAGCCGCCCGCGGATGTCCACCTTCAGGTTGCCGGGGAAGTGCTTGGGCGCCCAGCCCGACATCTCCCAGTAGACGTTGCCCTTGTGCAGCGCGACCGCGGTGGTCTCGTCCACCCAGGGCCAGCCGGGGTGGGCCATGATGATCTTCAGGTTCGGGAAATCGGCCGCGAGGTCGTCGATCGCGCCGGGGTGCGCATGGCGGATGCGCGCGCCGTTGCCGCCCGGCATCCCGGCGCCCATGCCGGTGGTGCCGACGTCGATCATCACCGCCGCGCCCAAGGCGTCGATCTCCTCGAACAGCGGGTAGTAGCGCCGGTCGTTGACGGCGAAGTGCTGCATGATCGGGTGGAAGTGGAAGCCGATGAAGCCCAGCTCCTGTACCGCCTTCTTCACCTGGCGGATCGCGATCTCGCCCTTGGCCGGCTCCACCGCGCCCCAGCACTGCAGGATGCGGTCCGGGTGGCGCTTCCACATGGCGTGCACGTATTCGTTGGTGCAGGGGGGCGTTGCGACGGTGGTCTCGAGGTCCAGCGCGACGAGGCAGGCCTCGACGCCGGCGCCCTCGAACTCCTTGATCACGTCCTCCTCGCTCTTCGCGACCCAGTCGCGCTTCCAGTAGCGGGCGAGTTCCGCGGGATAGGGGCCCTGGGCGTCGATCCAGGTCTGGGTGCCGGGGTAGCAGTGCAGGTCGATGATGCGCATGGTGAGATTCCTTGGGAGAGTCGGGAGGCAGGCCGCGCTCAGGCGGCGGCCGGGAGTCGGGCGGCGACCATCTCGCCGAGCGCCTTCTTGGAGACCTTGCCGAAGGTCGAGACCGGGAAGTCCGGCAGCAGCTCGAGCCGCTCGGGCAGCTTGAACTTGGCGATCTCGTGCGTGTGCAGGAAGGCGACGAGCTCCGCGAGCGTCAGCGCGCGCCCGGGCTTGAGCACCACGCAGGCGCACATCTTCTCGCCCATCGCCGCGTCGGGCATCGGCACGCAGGCGACGTTCTGCACCGCCGGGTGCATCAGGATCAGGTTCTCGACCTCCTCGGCGCTGATCTTCTCGCCACCGCGGTTGATCAGGTCCTTCTTGCGGCCCTCGACGATGTAGTTGCCCGAGGGGTGGCGGCGCATCAGGTCGCCGGAGCGGTAGAAGCCGTCGGGCGTGAACTGGCGCGCGTTGTACTCGGGCACGCCGAAGTAGCCGCGCAGCGTGTAGGGGCCGCGGCAGGCCAGCTCGCCGACCTCGCCGTCGGGCACCTCGCGGCCCTCGTCGTCGATCAGCCGCACCTCGTCGTCCGCGCACACCGGGCGGCCGCAGGTTTCCAGTTGCACCTCCTCCGGGTCGCCGTGGCGCACGAACATCAGCAGGCCCTCGGACATGCCGAAGTTCTCCTGCACGAAGGCCGAGGTGAACAGCTCGCGCGTCCTCAGCCGCACCTCGGGCTGCATGCGCTGGCCGCCGCTCTGGATCTGGCGGATCGAGCCCAGGTCGAAGTCTCGCACCGCCGGGTCGTTGATCAGGCGGATCAGCAGCGCCGGCACGACCTTCAGGTGCGTGACGCGGTGCTTCTGGATCAGCGCGAACATCTCGGCCGGCCGGGTGTTGGCGTGCAGCACCACCTTGGCGCCGCGGACCATGAAGCCCTGGATGCCGGGGCAGGCCAGCGGCAGGTTGTGCGCGATCGGCAGCACCAGCAGCAGCACCGAGTCGGCGTCCACCTGCGCGACGTCGGCCGCGACCTTGGAGTTGTAGGCGTAGTCGTTGTTGGTGCGCGGGATCAGCTTGGGGATGCCGGTGGTGCCGCCCGAGAGCTGGAAGATGCAGGGGTCGGTGGGCTCGATGCGGATCGCGTCGAGCGCCGCGCGGCTCTGGCGCGCCGGGCGCTCGATCAGCGCCTGCAGCGAGTGCTCGCCGGGGCCCGCCTCGCCGAGCACCAGACGCAGCGTCAGGCTCGGCTGCTCGGCCTGGATGCGTTCGATCACCGGTGCAAAACGAAAATCGCCCGACTTCGCCGGGTAGACGCAGGCCCGCGCCTGCGACAGCGCGACGAACTGGCGGATCTCCTGGTAGCGGTGCGTGACCAGCGCCGCGATCGGGATGCAGCCGATCTTCTGCAGCGCGAAGTACAGCAGCACGAACTCGGCGACGTTGGGCAGCGTCGGCACGACGCGGTCCAGCGGTCGCAGCCCGAGGTCCAGCAGGTTGAGCGCGAGGTTGTCGCTCAGCCGGTCGACCTCGGCATAGGTGTAGCTGCGCTCGCCGTCGACGAGCGCCACGCGCTCGGCGAAGCGCTCGAACACGACGGAGAACTCCTGCGCCAGCGAGCGGTCCTGCCAGTAGCCGCGCTCGCGGTAGCGCTGCGCGAACTCGGGGGGAAAGGGGACGAAGCCTTCGAGCATGATGGTCCTCCCCCGCCTCAGGTCGAGCTCGTGAAGCCGCCGTCGATCACGACGATCTCGCCGGTCACGAAACGGTTGGACTGCAGCAGGTTCAGCATCGTCTCGGCCACGTCGTCGGCCGTGACGCAGCGGCGCAGCGGCGTCTGCTTCGCGCGCTTGCCCATCAGGTCCTCGTACCTGTCGCCGAGCATGCGCTCCATCCAGTCGCCCTCCATCCAGCCCGGCGCGACCGCGTTGACGCGGATGTCGGGCCCGAGGTTCCAGGCCAGCGTCTTGGTGAGGTTCACGACCGCGGCCTTGCTCGCCGCATAGGGCAGCGGCTGCGGCCCGGGGCGCAGGCCGACGATGCTCGCAGTGTTGACGATCGCGGGCGCCTGGCCCTTCCTCAGCAGCGGCACGGCCGCGCGCGTCACCTGGAAGGTGCCGCGCACGTTGACCGCGAAGGTGCGGTCCCACTCGGCCATGTCGAGGCTCTCGAGATCCTTGACCTTCCAGGTCGCGGTGGTGCCGGCGTTGTTGACCAGCGCGTCGAGCCGGCCGAAGGCCTCGTCGACCTGGCGCATCATCGCGCGCACCGCCGCATCGTCGCTGACGTCGCACTGCACCAGCAGCGTGCGCGCACCGAGCGCCTGCGCCTCCTCGGCGGTGGCCTGCGCCGCCTGGGCGCTCGAGCCGTAGTTGATCGCCACGTCGTAGCCGGCCTTCGCCAGCGCGAGCACCGCGCTACGGCCGATGCCGGTGGCGCCGCCGGTGACCAGGGCCTTCTTTCGATCCGTCATTTGCTGTCTCCTGATGGAATGGGATGTCGTGATGAGGGGGCGGCCCGCGGCGGCGCGGGCCGCGGGTTCACTGGGGCTGCAGCCCGAGCTCGTTGACGACCTTCCTGAAGGCCGCGCGCTGCTGCTGCAGGAAGTCGTTCATCGCGGCGGGGGAGCCGGTGCGCGGGTAGACGCCGAGCTCGGCCAGGCGCGCGACCAGCGCCGGCTCCTGCAGCATCCTGTTGACGTCGCGGTTGAGCTGCTCGACCACCGCCGGCGGCACGCCCTTGGGCACGAAGACCGCGAACCAGCCGATCGACTCGAAGCCGGGATAGCTCTCGGCCACGGTGGGCACGTCCTCGAAGCCGGGCAGGCGCTTGTCGGAAGTGACGGCGAGCGCGCGCAGCTTGCCGGCCTTCACGTGCTCGACCAGCGCCGGCAGGCCGTCGACCGTCAGCAGCGCGTCGCCGGACAGCACCGCGGTCACCGCCGTCTGCGAGCCCGAGTAGGGCACGACGAAGAGGCCGAGGCCGGCGGCGCGGCTGAGCATCTCGCCGGTCAGGTGCGGCACCGAGTTCGGCTGCGCGGCGGCGAAGTTGGCCTTGCCGGGATTGGCCTTCGCATGGCGCACCAGGTCGGCGAGCGAGCGGATGTCGGACTTCGCGTTGACGACCACCATCATCGGGCTGGTGCCGATCGCGGCGACCGGCACGACGTCGGTGTCGAGGTTGAACTGCGGGTTCTTGTAGAGGTGGGGCGTGAGCGTCGCGACCGCCGCCGGCACGAAGCCGATGGTGTGGCCGTCGGCGGTGGCGCGCGTCAGCGCCGACATGCCGACGATGCCGCCGGCGCCGGGCCGGTTCTCGACCAGGACGGTCTGCCCCCAGGCTTTCTGGAGCCGTTCGGCCACCAGGCGCGCCACCACGTCGGGCGCGGCGCCGGGCGGGAAGGGCACCACCATCTTCACCGGCTGCGCCGGCCAGGGGGATGCGGCGCGCAGTGGGGAGGGCAGCAGGGCCAGCAGCGCGAGCAGCGCGAGCAGCGCGGCCAGCAGTTGCAGGAGCGGCAAGAAGGGCCGCGCCGGGCGGCGGCGGAACAGGATCTGCATCGTTGTCTCCTCTCGATGGGCCTCGTGGGACCCGGTGGTGTGCGCCCGCAGGGGGCGGACGTGGACCAATGTAGAGAGGTGAAGTGATTCGCAGAAGATGCCAGAATCGTCGAAGCGATACGCTTTTGATATCCCCCTATGAAGCTGAACCAACTCAGGGACCTGGTGGCGATCGTGGAGCACGGCAGCCTGCGCGCCGCCGCGCGCCACCTCGACGTGGCGCAGCCGCTGCTCACGCGCAGCGTGCGCACTCTGGAGAAGGAGCTGGGCGTGCCGCTGTTCGAGCGCGACGCGCGGGGCATGACGCTGACCGCGGCGGGAAGGCTCTTCCACCAGCGCGCCTGCGCGGTGGTCAACGAGATCCGGCGCGCGCACGACGACATCGCGCAGAGCGCGGGGGACGGCAGCGGCACGGTGGCCGTGGCGCTGTCGATCATGCCGCACGTGGGCATGCTGCCCTACGCGCTGCCGGCCTTCCGGCGCCGCTACCCGAAGGTGCGGCTGCAGATCATCGAGGGCCTGTTCCCCGACGTCGAGGGCGCGCTGCGCAGCGGCGAGATCGACTTCTACCTCGGCGCCTCGCCATCGGCGCCGCCGGCGCCGGGCCTGGTCGTCGAGCCGCTGTTCGAGAACACCCGCGCGGTGGTCGCCCGCCGCGGCCACCCGCTCGGGCGGGCCGGCTCGCTGAAGGAGCTCGCCGACGCGGAATGGGCCACCACCTCGGTGGACTACAACAGCGAGGAGGACCTGGGGCGGCTGTTCGGGCGCCAGGGCCTCGACGCGCCGCGCGTGATGCTGAAGGTGCGCTCGGCGATGTCGCTGATCGTCGCGCTGACCCACACCGATCTGCTGGCGCTGCTGCCGGTGCAGTGGCGCGACCTCGCGCTGATGCGCGAGGCGCTGCAGGAGATCCCGGTGAAGGAGGTGCTGGCCGCCCCCGGCATCGTGATGATCCGCCGCCCCGACCTGCCGCTGACGCCCGCGGCCGAACATTTCGGCGACCTGCTGCGCCGCCGCCTGCCCTGAAGCGACGCCCGCCGGGCACGGCCGACGGCCGGCGTCCGGCCCGCCGCCCCCCGTCGTCCGGGTGGGCAAACGCCCCTCTGGCCGGCCCCGCGGCCCGAACCCCGACAGACGCGGGCGCCTCCCGGCAGGGCGGCGACCTGTGCGGAGGAGAAAAGCTTGAAGAGAATCGCGCAAGCCTATTTCCGTGCGCTGAAGATCGTCACGGTGCTGTGCCTCGCCGCCTTGGTGGTGCTGGTGTTCGGCAAGGTCTTGCTGCGCTACGGCTTCAACTCCGGCATCACGGTCTCCGAGGAGCTGGCCCGCCTGTTCTTCGTCTACCTGAGCTTCTGCGGCGCGATCGTAGCGATGCGCGAGCGCCTGCACCTGGGCACCGATATGGTGGTGCGGCGCCTGCCGCACGCCGCCCGCAAGGCCTGCTTCGTCGCAGGCCACCTGCTGATGCTCGGCGCCACCCTGCTGTTCCTGCAGGAGAGCTGGCACCAGGCCCTCATCAACCTGCAGGTGAAGTCGCCGGTCACCGGCTTTCCGGTCGCGGTGCTCTACGGTGCCGGGGTGCTGTCCTAGCGGCCTGCCTGATGGCGGCGCTCTCCGGCTCGGCGGTGGCCGACACCGCGGCGTGCCGGGCGGTTTTTTTCGTGCGTGCGACCGGTGCGCGAGACAAGGCGTGCGCGAAAACACCCCTGACTGCGGGAGCGAGAAGTTGCTGGCACAAGGCTCGCCTCCCACTGCCTGCGCGTAGATTGGCCTTTGCTTGGTCGTCGAGTCGAGTCATCAGCAGTCCCATGCCCAAACTCCATGCCTTGCATCACGCCCCAGTCACCGCCGCAGTCACGCTGGCGCTGCTTGCCGGATGCGCAACCCAGAACGATTCCCGCGGCCCCCTCCTCGACTGGGGGGCGATCCAGGGCGTTCAACTCGGCAACTTCCCCCTGGCCGACGGCTCCTCCGCCAGCCTGCGATTCCACAACGGTCGCCACTCGGTCAAGCTGCACAACACCGGCAGGATCATTGATCTCGGCAACCTGACCCGCGTGCGCATCCAGGAGACGCGCCAGGTCCAGGGCCGCACGATCGCCGTGCTGGATGCCGGGACCCGGCTGTGCCCTCACCGGACGCTCGTGCTCGCGGTCCAAGGCTCCCAGCCCGCGCTCTGGGACCTCGGCAACTGCCGCATGACTCCCAAGGTGCGCGTGGACGGCGGGCGCGTACTGTTCGAGTTCATCGACTCCGCGCCGGCACTGCGCTACGATTACCAGGCCGGTCAGATGCGCCGCCAGCTCGACTTCGGCCGGTGGCAGGCGCATCAGAGCGTCACGCGTGCGGCGCGCCCCCTCTCCGCCAATCCTTCGCCATCCGGAGCGGCAGACGAACAGGGGCCGTCTAAGGGTTGAGAAAGCCGCCGCCGAAACGGACTGCCCGCGTGCACGCCCGGGTCGCGGGCCGCTCGCGCGACTGCCACGCCCTGCCCCTTCACCGACGCGACCGCCTCACGCTTGACGTCGCGGCTGAACCGCCGTCTCGATCCCGGCAGCCACCTCCGGTCTCATCCCCCACCTTCACGAGGTGCCCATAAACCGGCAGCGGCCCGCACGAGCCGGGGCCGCATTCGGCAGGCTGTGCGGTGGATTCAATGAATTCACCATGGCGAAGTCTCCCGCCCCCTGGCAGGAGAGGTCCCGCGAGTGCCGCAAGACACCCGTGTCCTCCGGTGTCCGCCCCGGGGACGGCGCGGAGCGCGTCCCGGCCTGCCGGTGCTGCCCGGCGATGGCGGCACCCGCCTTCGCCAACGGATGCCGGGACCGACCGCGACGCGCGGGTCGCCGGGCCACCCACGAAGTCGCTCTCATGCCTGCATCCCTCGCCGAGATCCCGTCCCGACTGCGTCGACGCGATCGGCGGCGGTTCGCCGGCGCCGGGCTGACGCCTCCCGCGCGGCGTCCCGACGAGTCCGGCCCCCCGTCCCGGCAGCCGCTGCGCCGCGCCCGATGAAGGACAACCGACTGCTCGAGATGCGCGTGTTCCGCGCGGTGGCCGAGGCCGGCGGCTTCACCGCGGCGGCGCACCAGCTGGGCGTGAGCCAGTCCTTGTCAGCCAGACGCTGACCAACCTGGAGCGGCGCCTGGAGGTGCGGCTGCAGGACTCCTCGCTGATGAGCCGCAAGCTCTGCAACCTGCAGCGCATCGTCGTCGCGGCACCGAAGTACATCGAACGGCACGGGGTGCCGGTCACGCTGCAGGGGCTGGACCGCCACGACTGCCTGCTGTGGCAGCCGCCGATGGATCACCTGAACCGCTGGCCCTTCATGATCGGCGGCCAGCGGCAGGACATCCTGGTGCGCGGCGGCTTTTGCAGCAGCGACCGCACCTCGCTGTTCCAGATGTGCGTGGCCGGCGTCGGCATCATGCGACTGGCGGAGCACCTGGCCTTGCCGGCGATCCGCAGCGAGGTGCTCGTGCCGCTGCTGGTCGACGATCAGGCGACCGACGACACCGCGATCCATGTGCTGTTCATGCCCGAACGCCGGCTGGTGCCGCGCGTGCGCGCCTTCGTCGACTACCTGAGCCAGGTCTTCCGCACACCCCCGTGGGAGGCGGACGCAGGCACGCGCTGAGCCCCGGGCGGTGCCGGGACTCAGCCCTGCCCCGGCGGGCGGAGGGCCGGGTCACCGGCGCCCGGACGGGGTCGCGGCGCGCAGCGGCATCGGCAGGTCGGCCACGCCCCGGCAGCGTCCGCGGTCGGCCTCAGTTGTGCACCATCTCGCGCACCGCCTCCGCGCTGTCGTAGAGCGCAAGCACCAGCACCCGGGAGCGGGCGCCGGAGCTGGGCGTCTCCATCATGCCGGCGCCAGTGCGCTCGAGCGCCCCTGCCACCGGCTCGCCGAGCCGGATCTCGCCGCGCCGGCCGTCGAGCAGCCGGCATACCGCGTAGCGCCCGCCGCTGAGCCGCACGCCGACGCGCCCGGCGCAACGGCTGATCTCCGCAATGTTGCCCGTCGTGACCATGTGAGAACCTCGCTGCGTTCGTAAAAACACGATCCGCGCAGCGTAGGGAGCGGCCGTGACAGCAGCGTGAAAGCGCGCCGGCGGGCGGCTGCTCCGTCAATCGGGCATCGCGCCGAAGGCCCCGGACTGGTAGTCGCGGATCGCCTGCACGATCTCGTCGCGCGTCGTCATCACGAAGGGCCCGTGCGCGACCACCGGCTCGTCGATCGGCTCGCCGTGGCCGAACAGCAGCACCGCGTCCTCGCTCGCCTCGATCTGCAGCGCGTCGCCCTCGTCGCCGAGCTCGGCCAGCGTGAAGGCCGGCACCTCGCCGCCGCCGGCGCGGATCGCACCGCGCACCACGTAGAGGAACACCACCCGGCCGCCCAGCCCGTCGAAGCCGACCCGCCCGCCCGCGGACAGCGTCACGACGGACATGAACGCCCCGGTGAGCGAGTCGACCGGCCCGTCCCGGCCCTGCCAGCGGCCCGCGATCAGCTGCACGCGGCCGCGCCCGTCGGCGGTGGCGATCTCCGGAATCTGCTCGCGCTGCAGCCCGACGTAGCGCGGCTCGCTCATCTTCAGCCGCGACGGCAGGTTGACCCAGAGCTGCAGGATCTCGAGCGGCCCGCCGCGGCGCTTGAAGTCCTCGGGCGACAGCTCCGCATGGACCAAGCCCCGCCCGGCCGTCATCCACTGCACGCCGCCGGCGCGGATCACGCTCTCGTGGCCGCCGGTGTCGCGGTGCGCGAGCTCGCCGTCCAGGATGAAGGTGACGGTCTCGAAGCCGCGGTGCGGGTGCGGCCCGAAGGGCAGGCCGCGGTTGCCGGGGGGATAGACCTGCGGGCCGTGGCGGTTCAGGAACAGGAAGGGCCCCAGCAGCTCGAGCTGCGGCCCGGGCAGCGGGCGGCGCGTCTGCAGGTCGCCGATGTCGTCGCGCAATGCCGGGTGCAGCCGGCGCAAGGTTCTCTCGCTCATCTCGCTCCTTCGTGTCGCCGCGCCTGCGCGCGGCCCCATCCCCACTCTAGCGGCGCGGCGCCGGCCCTGCTCGTCGCGGCGCGGCACCCGGGCCGCGCCGGCACAGTCCCTTACATCTGCGTCGCGCGAATCGCCGCGACCCCGCTTTCCAGGCGCCAGGCTTCGTTCTAACGTGAAGGGCTATTCCGCGGGGCGCCCGCACGGCGCCCTTCCCTCACTGAAAGACAGGAGACACGGCATGGCGAGCAATCGAGGCGTGGTGTACATCGGTCCGGGCAAGGTGGAGGTGCAGGCGATCGACGCGCCGGGGATGGTCGACCCGCGCGGCCGCAAGATCGAGCACGGCGTGATCCTCAAGGTCGTCTCGACCAACATCTGCGGTTCGGACCAGCACATGGTGCGTGGCCGCACCACCGCCCCGGCGGGCCTCGTGCTCGGCCACGAGATCACCGGCGAGGTGATCGAGGCCGGCGCCGACGTCGAGACGCTCGCGGTCGGCGACCTGGTGTCGGTGCCCTTCAATGTCGCCTGCGGGCGCTGCCGCACCTGCAAGGAGCAGCACACCGGCGTGTGCCTGAACGTCAACCCCTCGCGCGCCGGCGGCGCCTACGGCTACGTCGACATGGGCGGCTGGATCGGCGGGCAGGCCGAGTACGTGATGGTCCCCTACGCCGACTTCAACCTGCTGAAGTTCCCGGACAAGGCGCAGGCGATGGAGAAGATCCGGGACCTGACCTGCCTGTCCGACATCCTGCCCACCGGCTACCACGGCGCCGTCACCGCGGGCGTCGGGCCCGGCAGCACCGTCTACATCGCCGGCGCCGGCCCGGTCGGCCTCGCCGCCGCGGCCTCGGCGCGGCTGCTCGGCGCCGCGGTCATGATCGTCGGCGACGTCAACCCGAAGCGGCTCGAGCACGCGCGCAAGGTCGGCTTCCACACCGCCGACCTGTCGCTCGACGCGAGCCTCGCCGAGCAGATCGCGCAGACGCTGGGCACGCCCGAGGTGGACTGCGCGGTCGACGCGGTGGGCTTCGAGGCGCGCGGCCACGGCCACGAGGGCGCGCAGCACGAGGCGCCGGCCACCGTGCTGAACTCGCTGATGGAGATCACCCGGGCGGCCGGCAGGATCGGCATCCCCGGCCTCTACGTGACCGAGGACCCGGGCGCGGTCGATGCCGCGGCCAAGCGCGGCAGCCTCAGCATCCGCTTCGGCCTCGGCTGGGCCAAGTCGCACAGCTTCTTCACCGGCCAGACCCCGGTGATGAAGTACAACCGCCAGCTGATGCAGGCGATCCTGTGGGACCGCATCAACGTCGCCGAGATCGTCGGCGTCGAGGTGATCCCGCTCGCCGACGCGGCGCAGGGCTACGCCGAGTTCGACGCCGGCGCGCCGCGCAAGTTCGTGCTCGACCCGCACGACCTGCTGCGCAAGGCGGCCTGAAGCCGCAGCGCGGCGCGGCGGGGCGATGACCGCATGCCGCGGCGGGCCTGCGCGCCGGCGCCTGCCGGCGCGCACCTCCATGGCCTAGACTGCCGCCCGCACCCGCCCCATCGACACGAGGCGCGGTGCGCGCGGCGCAGACGACTGCGACCGGCGCCTTGTCGATGCGGGGACGGCCCCGCACTGCCCTGGAGATGCGGCAATGCCCTGGCTGCTGCTCGTGCTCGCCGGCCTGCTCGAGATTGGTTGGGCGATCGGCCTGAAGTACACCGAAGGATTCACCCGCCCGCTGCCCACCGTCGCCACCGTCGCGGCGATGGTCGCCAGCGTGCTGCTGCTCGGCATCGCGATGCGCAGCCTGCCGGTCGGCACCGCCTACGCGGTGTGGGTCGGCATCGGCGCGGCCGGCACCGTGCTGCTCGGCATCGCGCTGTTCGGCGAGCCGGCCACTGCGGCGCGGCTCGCCTGCGTCGGGCTGATCCTCGCCGGCGTGGTCGGGCTCAAGCTCGTGACGCCGGCCTGACGCGGGCCGCGGCCGCCTCAGGTCAACCGGTAGACGTCGAGCAGCACGCGGCCCGCCTCCCTCGTGCCGCAGGCGATCGCCATCACCTTGTTCAGGTGCAGCCAGGCCTCGGCGCCGGTCGTGAAACGCATCAGCGTGCGGAAGAAATAGGCCTCGCGCGGCACCGCCTCGCCGCGTGCGAGTCGCGCCATCACCTCTGCCGGCCCGTGGCGCAGGCCCTCGCTCTGCACCTCGATCAGCGCGCCGTCGTCGGCGCGGATCACGTAGTGCGCCGCGATCTCGAGCACGCCGTCGCTGCGCTGGACCTGCCAGTCCACGCCGCCCTCGACGATGCGGCCGTTGAGCTCGGGCCCCTGCACGGTGCCGCCGCCGAGCGGCACGTAGCGCCGCTCGCCGTGCTTGGCCAGGCCGAGGGTGACGAGGGCACCCACCTCGCAGACGACGCGCGTCATCGGCACGAGCGCGGGCGGCGGGGGCAGGGAGAAGGTGTCGTTCTGCTGGGTCATGGCATCCACGGGCTGCGCGGCGGAGCAGCCGCCGCTACGATCCGTCCACATTAGTCCGACAAGGCAGGCGCCGGCGTCATCCCAGAGGATGACGCGCCGGTGCACAGGAGACAAGCATGGACACCTGGGCTTTGCAGTCGCCCGGAGAGCGCGCCACGCAAGGCAGCCTCGCGGGCGTGATCGACGCCGTCGGCCGCCCGGGCTTCGCCGCGCGGGCGCTCGGCCACCTCAACGGGGCGCTGGCCGCCGGCTCCTGGTCGGTCTACCGGCTTTGGCACGACCGACCGCCGGTGCTGCACCTATCGGCGAGCCACGGCGTTCCCGACACCACCTCGGACTGCTTCGCCGCCTACCGCGACCGCGGCCTGTACCGGCGCGACCACAGCTTCGACGCGGTGCGCGCGCTGCCGCGCCCGGGCCACGCGGTGATGCTGCGCATGAGCGCGAGCGAGGCGCCGAACGCCGACCATCGCGAGGCGATCTACCTGCGCCACGGCGTGCTCGAGCGGCTGTCGGTGGCGCGGCTCGAGGCGGACGGCTCGCTGCTCGCGGTGAACCTCTACCACCATGCGCACCAGGGCCGCTTCGGCGAGGGCGAGCTCGCGCACTTCGCCGAGCTCGCGCCGCTGCTGCTCGCCGGCGTCGCGCGCCACCTCGAATGGCAGTCGGGCGAGCCCCCGCCCGCGCCCGACCACCGCGCGGCGCTGCGCCGGCGCTGCCCGGCGCTGACAAGCCGCGAGCTCGACGTGCTCGAGCGGCTGCTGCGGGGCATGAGCTACGACGGCATCGCCGCGGACATGGGCCTGAGCGTGGCGACCGTGAAGACCTACCGCGGCCGCGCCTTCGAGCGGCTCGGCATCCATTTCAAGAGCGAGCTGTTCGCGAGCTTCGTCGCCACGCCGGCGGACGCTGTCCACCTCTCGGATGACAGCGGCGCCACGCCGCGGCGCAGACACTCGGCGCCATAACCATCCTTTCCGGAGACACCGACATGCTTCGCCGCACGCTGCTCGCCGCCACGCTGCTCGCCGCCCCGCTCCTCGCGCTGGCCCAGTCCTATCCCGACCGGCCCCTGAAGCTCACGGTGGGCTTTCCGCCCGGCACCGGCCCCGACATCGTCGCGCGCGTGCTCGGGCAGAAGATCGAGCAGCTCGCGAAGCAGTCGGTGGTGGTCGACAACCGCGCCGGCGCTGGCGGCCAGATCGCCGCGCAGACCGTGGCCAAGAGCCCGGCCGACGGCTACTCGCTGCTGCTCGGCGAGGTCGGCTCGATCAGCATCGCGCCGGCCGCCTACAGCCGCCTGCCCTACGACCCGGCCAAGGAGCTGGTGCCGGTGTCGGAGGTGGTGCGCTCGGACTTCGTGCTGGTCGTGCCCGCCACCTCGCCCGCGCGCGACGTGAAGGGCTTCGTCGAACACGCCCGCGCGCAGCGCGACCGGCTGAACTTCGCGACCTTCGGCGCCGGCACGCCCGGCCACTTCGGCGCCGAGGTGTTCGCCGAGCAGGCCGGCTTCAAGGTCGAGCCGGTGCACTACCGCGCCACCGGCGACGCGATCACCGCGCTGATCGCGGGCGACATGCACGGGGCCTTCGTCTCGACCGCGCTCGCCGTGCCGCAGCTCAAGAGCGGCAAGATGCGCGCGCTCGCGACCACCGCGCAGACGCGCTCGCCGCTGCTGCCCGACGTGCCGACCTTCGCCGAGGCCGGCTGGCCGAAGGTGGACTTCTCGGCCTGGTTCGGGGTGTTCGCGCCGGCCGGCACGCCGGCCGCGGCGCTCGACACGCTCAACCGCCACGTTGTCGCCGCGATGCAGTCGAGCGACGTGAAGCAGAAGCTCCAGGACGCCGGCTTCACGGTGCTCGGCAGCTCCCGCGCCGACGCCGAGCGGATGGTGAAGGCGGAGGCGCCGCGCTGGGCCGCGATCGTCAAGGCCAGCGGCTTCCGCGGCGACTGAAACCTCCCCGAGGGTGCGCCGCCTTCCGCGCGGCGCCGTGACACACTCGGGGGATGAACGCATCCCCCCTGCCCCGCCTGTCCGATGACGAGCTCGAACGGCTCGCCCTCGAGTCGGCGGCCCGTGCCCCCTGCCCCTCCTGCGCCGGCCTCGCCTGCCGCGGCTGGGAGGCGCTGCCGAGCAGCTTCGACGCCTCCCGGCTGCGGCCGCTCGGCACGCTGCAGGCCGAAGGCGACGACGAGCCGACGCTCGACGAATACCACCCCGCAGGCACCCGCTTCTGGTCGCCCGACGCACCGATCGCCCCCCGGCATTTCCCGTACAACCGCTGCGAAGTCTGGCAGTGCGTGCAATGCGCACGCGCCTTCCTGCGCTACACCGAGTACGGTGGCTACTACGTCGAGCCGCGCATCCGCGAGCTGGCGCCCGAACTGCTGGTCCGCGAGGCCCCGGGCGCCTGAGCAGCTGCCGTGCCGCAGGCGCACCACGCCGGTGCCCGGTGCGCGTCTTCACGGCAATATCGTGCGGAGATGCAGCAGCGGGTGTTTTTCCCCGCGGGACAAGGACTTGCCCTGCTTGCGCCCAAGTTGTCCACAAGCTTGCCCACCACTTCGGTGGATAACTCGGTCTGCGCGGGGATGACCGTCCCCCCCTGTCCGCGGGGAGCCGGCTCCCTGCTCGCGCAGCGCGCGCCGCTTCGCGTTCGGGAGGCACCGCAGGGGCGCGTCGATCCCCGGGGACGCGGGCGGGAGCTCCCGGTGGCCCCGCTCGCCTGGCACGATCCGGCCTTTCCCGGGTCCGCAGGCAGCGCCGCGCACCCACAATCGGGCGATTCCCGCGACGAGGAGAACGACGATGGAGACCCCGAAGGCCGGCGACGCCGCGCAGCGCCCGCTCGCCCGCTTCCCGCTGCCTGCGCTGCAGGACCTGCCCGCGGACATCCGCGAGCGCATCCTCGCGGTGCAGGAGAAGTCCGGCTTCGTGCCGAACGTGTTCCTGCTGCTCGCGCGCCGGCCCGACGAGTTCCGCGCCTTCTTCGCCTACCACCATGCGCTGATGGAGAAGGAAGGCGGGCTGACGAAGGCCGAGCGCGAGATGATCGTCGTTGCCACCTCCGCGGCCAACGGCTGCCTGTACTGCGTGGTCGCGCACGGCGCGATCCTGCGCATCCGCGCGAAGAACCCGCGCCTGGCCGACCAGCTCGCCACCAACCTCCGCCGCGCCGAGATCACGCCGCGCCAGCGCGCGATGCTCGACTTCGCGCTGAAGCTCGCGCAGCGCCCCGCCGAGGTGGACGAGGCCGAGCTCGCGGCCCTGCGCGCGCAGGGCTTCGGCGACGAGGAGATCTGGGACATCGGCGCGATCACCGCCTTCTTCGCGATGAGCAACCGGCTCGCGAACCTGACGGGCCTCGCGCCGAACGAGGAGTTCTACCTGCTCGGGCGGCTGCCGAAGGCCTGAGCCCGCCTCAGGGCTCGCTCGCAGGCAGGGCCTGCGTGGCGAGCGGGCCGGGCGCGGGTGCCTGCGCCAGCAGCCGCATCAGCGCGTCGATGTCCACGGGTTTGGTCAGGTGCGCGTCGAATCCCGCCTCGCGCGAGCGCCGCATGTCCTCCTGCTGGCCCCAGCCGGTCTGCGCGACGAGCCGCGCCGAGCGGCCCCAGTCGCTCGCGCGGATGCGCCGGGCGACCTCGTAGCCGTTGAGCCGGGGCATGCCGATGTCGACCAGCAGCATCGTCGGCCGCAGCCGCTCGGCCATCTGCAGCGCCTGCTGCCCGTCGTAGGCGACATGCACCTCGTGGCCGGAGAGCTGCAGCAGCAGCGCCATGCTCTCGGCGGAGTCGACGTTGTCGTCGGCCACCAGGATGCGGTGAGCCGATGCCGGCGCCGCCATTGCGCCCGGCTGCGCGGTCCGTGTTGCGGAAGGCGGCTCCGCGAGCGGCAGCCGCACGAGGAATTCGCTGCCCAGCTCGCTGCCCGCGCTGCGCGCCTCGACCGTGCCGCCGTGCATGCGCACCAGCCGCTCCACCAGCGTCAGGCCGATGCCCAGGCCGCTACGCGCGCGCTCGATCGAGCGGTCGACCTGGTAGAACAGCTCGAAGAGCCGCCCGATGCTCGCCAGCGGGATGCCGATGCCGTTGTCGCGCACGCTCACTTCCACGCAGGTGCCGTCGACGCGGGCCGACAGCACGATGCGCCCGCCCGCCGGGGTGTACTTCGCGGCGTTGTCCAGCAGGTTCTGGAACACCTGCACCAGCCGCACCGGGTCGCCCTCGAGCGGCAGCTCCTCCGCGGGCAGGTGGACCGTCAGCGCGTGCCGGTGGCTCTCGATCAGCGCCAGGCTGCCCTCGAGCGCGCCGTCGACGATCTCGCGCAACGTGACGCCCTGGCAGCGCAGCTCGAGCTTGCCGCGGGTGATGCGGCTGACGTCGAGCAGGTCGTCGATCAGCCGTGCGAGATGACTCACCTGCCGCTCGACGACCGCGCCGGTGCGCTGCAGCAGCGCCGGGTCGCCGGCCTCCATGCGCAGCAGCTGCGCCGCGTTGCGCAGCGGCCCGAGCGGGTTGCGCAACTCGTGCGCGAGCGTGGCGAGGAACTCGTCCTTGCGCCGGTCGGCCTCGGCGAGCTCCTCGGCGATGCGGCGCAGCGCCGCCTCCTGCGCCTTGCGGGCGGTGATGTCCTGCACGGTGCCGAAACCGGACAGGAACTGCCCCTCGGGGCCGAACTCGAGCTCGGCCCGCTCGCTGACCCATTTCACCTCGCTGCCGACGACGATGCGGTGCTCCACCTCGTAGGGCCCGCCGCTGGCGAGCGCCGCCTGCCAGTGCTCGTCGATCATCGCCCGGTCCTCCGGGTGCACGGCAGCCAGGAAACGCTCGTAATCGACCTCCGTGCCCAGGGGCAGGCCGAAGATGCGGTAGACCTCGGTGGTCCAGTAGAGCCGGCCGCTCGGCGCATAGAAGCGCCAGCTGCCGATGCTCGCCACCGCCTGGGCCCGCTCCAGGTCGTCGGCGGTCTCCCGCAGCGCCCGCTCGATGCGCTTGCGCCCGGTGATGTCGGCGCTGGTGCCGACGCACATCCGCCGGCTGCCGCTGCCGGGCTGCAGGAAGACCTTGGCCTCGACCGACAGCCAGCGCACGCCGCCGTCGGGCCGCAGCACCCGGTACTCGATGCCGCGCAGCTGTGCACCGGGCGCCATGCGCTCGACCGCGGCGACCTCGGCCTCGAGCCGGGGCGCATCGAGCGGGTGCACGCGGGCGAGCTGCTCTTGCAGGCTCACTGACGCGACGTCGAAGCCGAAATGCAGCCGCGCGCGCTCGTCCATGTGGAACTCGCCGGTCTCCAGGTCGCGCCACCAGGTGCCGAGCCGCCCGGCGTCGAGCGCGACGCGCAACTGCGCCTCGCGCCGTGCCAGCGCCCGCTCGGCGCCGGCCCGCTCCCACTCGAGCGCGACCCACTCGCACAGCGAGCGGATGAACCCGGCCTCGTCCTCGGCGAACGCGCCGCCATGGCGGCGACCGAGCGCGAAGGTGCCGGTCACGCGTCCTTCGGCGTCCTCGAGCGCATGGCAGGCCCAGCCCTGCAGCAGGCCCCCGGGACCGAGCAGGCCGAGCCCGGCCAGCGCCGCCTGCTGCGCGTCCACGAGCGCCTGCGCGCCGCGGGCGCTGCCGCTGTCCAGCCGCCGCAGTCCCCCGGCGAGCGCCGGCGGCACGCCGACGGCGGCCACCTGCTCGAGCCGTCCCGACGCCGGCTCGTGACGGTAGTGCAGGCAGAGATCGACGCCGAGCGGCTCGGCCAGCCGCTCGAGGATCCCGAGCGCACTCGCGGCCTCGTCGGGCGCGGCGCGCAGCAGGCGGCGGCCGACATCGAGCAGCAGCGCCTGCAGTCCGGCAGCGCGCGAAAGCCCCCGGCCCGGGCCCCCCTCCCCCTTGGCGATCGGCTCGGCCGGCTCACGGTGCTCAGCGATCATGCACTCTGTCCTGACGGTTAGAAATGTTTCCAGAAGAAAACTCTAACCTGCACGACGCATTCCCGCCATCGGGATGCTGCGCTGCAATCGTGGCGCCCTGCGCGGGGCCGCGGCGAAACGGCCTGCCGCCGGGTTCAGAAGGGCAGGCTCAGCCGCGCCGTCAGCCCCGCATGGCGGTAGCCGTCGGCGCTGGCGGACGAGGAGGCGGCGGCGTTGGTGGCCTGCAGCGCGACGCGCCAGCTCACGCGGCTCGTGTGCGGCGAGGCCAGTCCGACCGAGTAGCCCCAGAGCGGCTTCGAGCTGAGCTCGGTGCGCTGCCGCCCCGCGTCCGCCTCGGCCGAGAACACCACCGAGGGTCCGAGCCGCAGGCGCGAGGACAGCCCGAGCGAGGCCTCGTGCAGGCGATCGGGCGAGAAGTACTCGGGCCGGTAGGGATCGGAGTTCCAGTGGTTGCGGGTCTTGAGGTAGAGATGCAGGCCGCCGTCCCCGGCGAGCGCGCGGGTCCAGCGCGTGCGCAACTGCCGCCGGGTGTTGTCGTTCGAGAAGCGCGCCACGCCGGCCGCCACGCCGACCTCGAAGCGCGGGCCGAAGCGGTGCTCGCCGACGAGCGCGAGATGATCGAAAGTGATGCCGCGCTCGATGCTTCTGACCGCGCCGACGTGGCTGCGCTCCGCGCTCACGCCGAGCGCGCTGCCCTCCGATACCTGCCACAGGTAGTCGAGGGCCCCGACGCCATGCGTGCGGCCCTCGAGATCGAGGACGCCGGCGCTCGCGCGCAGCCGGGAGCGCTCGCCGCGCCGCTCGAGGACGCCCGCGAGCAGCCGCCCGTCGGCGCGCCAGCCCGGGGCCTCGTAGCGGAGGGCGCCGACGCGCAGGCCGAAGCCGCTGTCCGCGGCCCGCCACTCGAGCGCTTGCATGCGCTCGGAGAAGTCGTCCGAGTCGCGGGTGACGCGTAACTCGGCGTCGAGCGTCGCGTGCGCCGCGCCGCAGAGCCCGAGCAGCAGCGCGCCGGTGCGGAAGTGCCTGTTTCGCGTCATTTGGTGCCCCAGCGCTTGCGACGGTTGAGGATCTCCTCCATGTAGCCCACCACGCAGGCCGGCTGCAGCACGAGGCTGTAGAACAGCGCGTAGAAGACGAAGCCGACGCGGTTGCGCCGCACCTTGAGCCCCTGCTGCTCGAACATGCGCGACTGGACCCGGTACATCACTGCGTTGACCACCATCGCCAGCGGCAGCACCAGCAGCGTCATCGGCCCGGCGATCCAGTAGATGCCGAAGCAGGCGAGCAGCAGCCCCGGCAGGAATGCGAAGGTGTAGACGAGGTCGAGGTAGGGAAAGAACAGGTTCCACCAGATGAACATGGTCCGCATCTCGAGCCGGAACAGCAGCCGCCAGTGCGCCTTGAAGGCCTCGATCAGTCCGCGCGACCAGCGCTGGCGCTGGCGGATGAACTGGCGCCAGGTGTCCGGCGCATTGGTGAACAGGCAGGCGTTCTCGGCATAGCCGACGCGGTGGCCCTGCTCGAGGATCCTCCAGGTCAGCACGATGTCCTCGCCGACCGTCTCCGGCCAGCCACCGAGTCGGCGCAACAGCTCGGTCTCGTACAGCGAGAAGGCGCCCTGCGCGACGAGCGTGCCGTGGTAGAGGCTCTGCACGCGCTTGATCGCCGCGATGCCGTGGAAGTAGTCCCACTCCTGCGCGCGCGTCAGCAGCTTGCTGCGCGAGTTGCGCACCAGCACCGCACCGGCCACCGCCTTGGTCGAGCCGGGGTCGCTCAGGTAGCGGCCCACAAGGTTGCGCAGCGCGTTGCGGTAGAGGCAGGAGTCGCCGTCGACGGTGAGCGTGAGGCGAAAGCGCGCCCGCTCGAGGCCTAGGTTGAGCGCGCGCGCCTTGCCGCCGTTGCGCTCGAGGTTCAGCACCTCCAGCCACGGGTAGTCCAGCGCCGCGAGCCGCGCGGCGGTGGCGTCGGTGGAGCCGTCGTTGATCACGACGACCTGCAGCGCGCCCGGGTAGTTCTGCCGCGCGATGCTCTCCACCGTGGAGGCGATGCTGTCCTGCTCGTTGTAGGCGGCCACGAGGATCGTGAGGCCCGGCAGCGACTGGGCCGTCGATCTCAGGCCCGGGCGGCGGTCGAGCGCGAGGCTGACGATCAGGAAGGCGTTCATGAAGCCCGGCATCACCGCGATGCCGAAGATCACGATGTGAGCGAGCACCGGTCCCGTGACGCCCGACAGCTCCTCGATCCAGAGCCGGGCGCCGAGCAGCGCGAAGGCGGCCCACAGCAGGCCGGCCGTCGTGGCGATGCCGAACTTCCAGCGCACGGGGAGATAGAGGCCGGAGCGCTGCTCGCCGATCACTCCCGGCGGTGCAGCAGGCGCCTGCGCGACGAAGGGCTGCACATTCCGGCCCACGAACTCGCTCAAGCGTCGCACTTGTGTCCACCCGTACGGAAGTTGTACCAGTGGAAACAGTGTAAGAACTTGAAATGAGAAACGGGCGGCAGCACCCCCCGCGGATGCGGGCGTCTCGCGACCCCCATCCGGGGGGCACGGGTACGCGAATGTGACGCCCTGCCCGCGAAGCGGGCCGGGTCCTTGCCCGGACGGGCAGGGAGGACGGCGCCGCCGGGCTCAGCGCGAGACGGCGCTGACGCGGATGCCGCGGATCTGGCCGGCCTCGCGCGACACGGGCGGGCGCGGATGGCGCGCCGGGTCGAAGCGGTGCAGCAGCTCGGCCTCGCGGGCACGGGCCAGCGCCACGTTGGCGATCTTCACGTGACCGAAGCCGCGCATCGACAGCGGCAGCGCCGCGATCTCGGTTGCGAGCGCGAGCCGCGCGACATCGAGCTCCGGCAGCAGCGACTCGATGCGCTGCACGTAGCGCTCGACCAGCTCGCGCTCCATGCGCCGCTCGGCGGTGCGCCCGAACCGGTCGAGGGCGGTGCCGCGCAGCATGCGGCCCTTCGCGAGCAGGCGCATCGCCGGCAGCATCCAGGCTCCCAGGCGCAGCTTGCGCGGCGCGGCGCCGTCCTTCGCGCGCGACAGCAGCGGCGGCGCCATGTAGAACTCGAGCGCGAAGTCGCCGTCGAACTGCTGCTTCAATCTCTCGGCGAAGCGGCCGTCGGTGTAGAGCCGCGCGACCTCGTACTCGTCCTTGTAGGCCATCAGCTTCAGCAGGCTGCGCGCCACCGCGCGGCTGAAGGGCAGTGCCGGGTCGGCGCCGAGCGAGGCCTCGCGCCGCCGCGCCGCATCGACCACCGCGGCGTAGCGCGCCGCATAGGCCGCGTCCTGGTAGGCGGTGAGGAACTCCGTGCCGCGCGCGACGAGCGCGTCGAGCGAGTCGTCCGCCCCGGTCGTCGCGCCGCCCTCGTGCTCGGCGAGCAGCCTCGCGATCGTCGCCGGCTCCGCGGCGGCGAGCCGCCCGATGGCGAAGGCGAGCTTGTTGTCGTCGACCGCGACGCCGTTGAGCTCGATCGCGCGCAGCATCGCCGCGAGGCTCAGCGGCACCAGCCCATGCTGCCAGGCGCAGCCGAGCGCCACGATGTTCGAGACGATCGAGTCGCCGAGGAAGCCCTCGCCGAGCGCCTGCGCGTCGAGCGTCGCGACGCGCTCCGCGCCGGCCGCGAAGCGCAGCTTCTCGAGCAGCTGCGGCACCTTCAGGCTCGCGTCCGGGTTGCGCAGCGACTCGGCCACCGGCACCTGGTGCGTGTTGGCCAGCACCCGCGTGCGCCCGTGCCGCACCGTCTGCAGCGCGTCCGGCGAGGCGCCGACGACGAGGTCGCAGGCGAGCAGCACGTCGGCCTGCTGCGTGTCGATGCGCACCTGGTTCAGCCGAGCCGGGATGTCGGCCAGGCGCACGTGGCTGAGCACTGCGCCGCCCTTCTGCGCGAAGCCCATGAAGTCCAGCACGCTCGCGGACTTGCCCTCCAGGTGCGCGGCCATCGCGACGAGCGCGCCGACCGTGACCACGCCGGTGCCGCCGACGCCGGTGACGAGCAGGTCGTAGGGGCCGCTCCAGTGGTGCAGCGCCGGTGCGGGCAGGGCGTCGACACGGCGCATGAAGTCCCCGGCTCCGCCCGCGAGCGCGCCGGCCTGCTTGCGCGGCTTGCCGCCGACGACGCCGACGAAGCTCGGGCAGAAGCCCTTGGCGCAGGAGTAGTCCTTGTTGCAGCTGCTCTGGTCGATCTTCCTCTTGCGCCCGAGCGGCGTCTCGAGCGGCTGCACCGCGACGCAGTTGGACTGCACGGTGCAGTCGCCGCAGCCTTCGCAGACCGCCTCGTTGATGAAGAGCCGCCGCGCCGGGTCCGCCATCTCGCCCTTCTTGCGGCGACGCCGTTTTTCAGCAGCACAGGTCTGCTCGTAGATCAGCACGGTCACGCCCGGCATCTCGCGCAGGCGGCGCTGCACCGCGTCGAGCGCGTCGCGGTCGTGGAACTCGGTGCCGGCGGGAAAGCGGTTCCTGATCGCGTCGTACTTGGCGATGTCGTCGCTCAGCACCACCACCTGCTTCACCCCCTCGGCCTCGACCTGGCGCGCGATCGCGTCCACCGTGATGATGCCGTCGACCGGCTGGCCGCCCGTCATCGCCACCGCGTCGTTGAAGAGGATCTTGTAGGTGAGCGTCGCCTTCGCGGCCACGGCCTGGCGGATCGCGAGGTAGCCCGAGTGGTAGTAGGTGCCGTCGCCGAGGTTCTGGAACACGTGCGGCACGTTGGTGAACATCGCGTGCGAGACCCAGTCCACGCCCTCGCCGCCCATCTGGATCAGGCCCTCGGTGTCGCGGTTCATCCAGCTCGCCATGAAGTGGCAGCCGATGCCCGCCTGCGCGTGCGAGCCCTCGGGCACCTTGGTGCTGGTGTTGTGCGGGCAGCCGGCGCAGAAGTAGGGCAGGCGCTTCACCGCGTCGGCGGCATTGCTCAGCAGCTCCGGCGGCGTGAAATCGCGCACCAGGTGGCGCCGGTCGAGGTCGGGGAAGTGATTCGCCAGCCAGTCGGCGACGAGCGCGATCAGCCGCGAGGGCCGCAGCTCGCCGAGCTCGCTCACGAGCGGCACGCCTGCCGCGTCGCGCTTGCCGACGATCGCGGGACGCTCGGCGGCGTTGTAGAACAGGTCGCGCATCTGCTGCTCGACCACCGGCCCCTTCTCCTCGATGACGAGGATTTCCTTCAGGCCGCGCGCGAACTCGGCCATGCGCGTCGGCTCCAGGGGATAGGTCAGCCCGAGCTTGTAGATGCGCACGCCGTGCCGCGCCAGCGTCTCCGGCGAGACGTCCAGGCGCCGCAGCACCTCCATGAAGTCGAGGTGGGCCTTGCCGGCGGTGACGATGCCGATCGTCGCCTGCGGGCTCTCGACCACGTGCCGGTCGATGCTGTTGACGCGCGCAAAAGCGCGCACCGCCTCGAGCTTGGCGTGCAGCCGCTCCTCGATCTTCAGCGAGGGCAGGTCCGGCCAGCGGTAGTGCAGGCCGTCGGGCGGCGGCTCGTAGCCAGTGATGCGGCGCACGGTGTCGGCGTCTGCCCAGGCCGCGACGCGCGCGTTGACGAGGTCGAGGTCGACCGTCGAGCCGCTCTCGACCACCTCGGACAGCGCGGTGAAGCCGACCCAGTTGCCCGAGAAGCGCGACAGCGCCCAGCCGTAGAGCCCGAACTCCAGGTACTCGGCGACGCTCGCCGGCGAGACGACCGGCGCGTGCCACGATTGAAACGCCTGGTCGCTCTGGTGCGGCATCGACGAGGACACGCAGCCGTGGTCGTCGCCCGCGACCATCAGCACGCCGCCGTGCGGCGAGGCGCCATAGGCGTTGCCGTGCTTGAGCGCGTCGCCGGCGCGGTCCACGCCGGGGCCCTTGCCGTACCACATCGCGAACACGCCCTGCGTGGTGCGTTCCGGGTCGGCCTCGACGCGCTGCGTGCCGAGCACCGCGGTCGCACCCAGCTCCTCGTTGATCGCGGGCAGGAAGCGGATGCCTGACTCGTCCAGCTTCTTGCCGGCCTTCCACAGCGCCTGGTCGACCATGCCGAGCGGCGAGCCGCGGTAGCCGCTGATGAAGCCGCGGGTGTCGAGGCCCGCGGCCGCGTCGCGCTGGCGCTGCATCACGAGCAGTCGCACCAGCGCCTGCGTGCCGGTCAGGAAGACCTGGCCGTCGCGGGCCCACAGGCTGTCGGAGAGGCGGTAGTCCGGGCGGACCACCGGGGAGGAAGTGCTTGTCTCTTGCATGGCGCGCTCCTGGTCGGGCTGCTCTGGTATGCGGGAAATCGTACGCCTGCAGTGCGAGAATGTGCTTCTTCTTTTCTCCACATCAAACAGTCCAACAGAAAACTGTTCTAGCAAACAGGAGACAACGCGAATGGAATCGCTCGATCGACACGATGTCGCGCTGCTCAACGAGCTCCAGCGCGACGCCCGCCAGACCGTGCAGCAGCTCGCCGAGCGCGTCGGGCTCTCGGGCACGCCCTGCTGGAAGCGGGTCAAGGAGATGGAGGCGGCGGGCGTGATCCGCGGCTACACCGCGCTGGTCGACCGCGAGAAGGTGGGGCTGCAGTTGTGCGTGATCGCGGAACTGAACCTGACGCGCCACAGCGGCGACGACGTCGGGCGCTTCGAGCAGGCGGTGATGGACGCGCCGCAGATCGTCAGCTGCTGGGCCACCACCGGCCAGGCCGACTACGTGATCAAGGTGCTGGTGCCCGACATCAAGGGCTACGAGCAGTTCCTGCACGAGACCGCCTTCCGGCTGCCGGGCGTGACGCACGTGCGCTCGAGCGTGGTGCTCAAGGAGGTCAAGGCCGAGGTGCGGCTGCCGATCGAGGCGGCGGCGGACCCGGCGGAGGGCCGGGGGCGGCGGCGCTGAGGCGGCCGCCCCGGCGGGGGCAGGCCGGGGACGGGCGCGCCCGGGCGGCTCAGCGCATGAAGCGCCGCACGCCCTTGCGGCCGCTCGCCGCGCGGTAGAGCAGCGCCCCGCCGGCGAGCATCGAGAGCAGGCGGCCGAACATCGAGCGGCGGCGCCCCGCCGAGCGCAACAGCGTCAGCCCGAGCCCGGCGGTGCCGAGGTGCTCCCCGGCAAAGCCGCGGCGGCTGCGGTCGTACCGCCTGAGCGAGTGAAACAGCGACCAGATCATCGTGCGTCCTTTCGAAGGTTTGCCATCGTGTACGGCGCAACGCAGGGCCCGCCGCTTTCGCTAGGGACGCGGCAATCCGGGTGCCCGCCGGCGGGCGCGGCGCGCGGCCGCCGGCGCGGCCCGCTACTCGCCCTCGTCGAGCGCCGGGCAGTCCCAGCCGAGCAGCTCGGCCAGGCGCCGCACCACCCAGGTGGCCTCCGCCGGCGACACGCCGGAGTCGGGCGAGCGCAGCCCCTGGTGGTAGCGCCACAGCAGGTCGGGCTCGGAGCCCTGCACGTGGAAGGTGCGGTTCATCACGTGATCCACGAGGTGGTTCGCGAGGTCCTCGCAGACCTCGTAGCGCTGCCGCACCAGCGCCAGCGGCTCGGTCAGCCGCTGCCGCGCGTCGGTGTAGAGCGCGAAGAACGAGGGCGGGATGTGGATCTGGTAGTCGTCGGACATGGCGGGGCGCGGAGGCGAAGCCGCGCATCGTAGCCCGCGGGGGGGCCGGGCGCAGGCCGGGCGGCGAAATCCGCGCGCGGCCCAGGCGCGCGCGCCTCTTGAACTCGCTCGCGCCGGCCACTATCTCGGGTCTGAGGGCCCGAGCGCCGCCCGGTGCAAGGCGGGGTGGCGGAGGGCCCGGAATCGAACCAGGAGGAACAGCCATGTACGGATCCCTGCTGAACTTTCCGGACAGCGTGTTCGGCGACCTCGAGCGCCTGCGCCGCGAATTCGACGACTTCTTCGGCCAGGCCGGCCTGCCGGCGAGCATCCGCTCGGTGGCACCGGGCACCTTCCCCGCGCTCAACATCGGCAACACCCCGTCGAGCGTCGAGATCTACGCCTTCGCGCCGGGGCTCGACCCGTCGAAGATCGACGTCACGGTCGACCGCGGCGTGCTGACGATCGCCGGCGAGCGGCCCTCGGTGCTGCCGAACGACAAGGACGGCCAGGACGGCAAGGTCAATGTCTACAGCCGCGAGCGCAGCGGCGGCAGCTTCCGGCGCGCGGTGAGCCTGCCCGAGGACCTCGACACGGCGCAGGTGCAGGCGAGCTACCGCGACGGCGTGCTGCGGGTGAGCATCCCGCGCCGCGCCTCGGCCCAGCCGCGCCGCATCGCGATCCAGTGAAGTCCACGGACGACGCAAAGGAGGACGACATCATGAACGACAGGCAACAGGTCCAGACCACCCCGCAGGACGGCCGCCGCCAGGAGCTGCAGGCCAAGGGCTCGCAGCCGGCCCAGGCCCAGACGCAGGACAGCCAGCGCGCGCTGCTGCCGCGCGTCGACGTGCTGGAGGACGAGACCGGCATCACGCTGCTGGCCGACCTGCCGGGCGTGCCCCGGGATGCGCTGGAGTTGCGCGTCGAGGGCGACACGCTGACGATCGAGGGCACGATCGCGCCGCTGACGCCCGGGCAGCTCGAGCCGGTCTATGCCGAGGTGCGCGTGCCGCGCTACCGCCGCGCCTTCACGCTCAGCCGCGAGCTCGACGCCGAGCGCATCGACGCGCAGCTGAGGGACGGCGTGCTGAGCCTGCGCATCCCGAAGCAGGAGCACGCGCAGCCGCGCCGCATCCAGGTGCAGCTCGGCTGAGGCCGCGAGACCCGCGCGGACCGTCGCGGTCCGCCGGCCTTGCCTGCCGCGGGGCGGGTCCTGTTCGGCGGGCCCCGCCCCGCGGCGCTTTCGCTTTCAGTCCGCCAGCCGCAGCAGCGCCTCGTCGCGCCAGTAGGCCACCGCGGCGAACCAGCCTTCCCAGACGCAGCCGTTGCAGCCCCGGCCACAGCAGCCCACCGGATCGGGCGGCGGCGGCCGCAGCTCCACGCCCTGCTCGAGCGCGCGCTGCTGCAGCCGGCTGAAGAGGGCGTGGGCGGAGGCGCGGTCGGTGAGGGGCAGGTCCATGGGGGGCGAGACGGCGGCAGGCAGGGACCGGGAGCATAGGGCCGCGGGCGGGCGCCCGCCGCGCCCGGGGGTTTGTGCGCCGCCCGGGAGGCACGCCGCTTGCAGCGCCCGCGGGATCCTCTCTCGCCCTCAGGACACCATGAACGGCATGCCGTCAGGCTTGCGGCACGATGCGGACCGATCGGATCCGCTACCACGCCATGCCGGGCACCAGGCCGTGCTGCTCGACCTCACGCGCAGCCTGATGCAGGACGGGCAGGACGAGCAGACGCTCGCGCGGCTGGCGTTCGAGAAGGTCGGCCCCTACCTCGACGCCGACCTCTGCTTCAACTACCGGGCCGACCCGCAGACCGGCGAGCTGAGCCTGCTGGCAGGCTTCGGCATCCCTGCGGAGCACCGGCAGGCGGTCCAGCGGCTCGTGCCCGGCCAGGCCTACTGCGGTCTCGTGGCGGCGAGCCGCAAGCGCCTCGTGGCAGACGCGGTGCAGATTGCCGCGGAGGCGCCGGACTCGCCGATGCACCTGCTCGGGATACGTGCCTATGCCAGCCATCCCTTGCTGAACGGGGAGGGGCAGCTGCTCGGCACCTTCTCGCTCGCCAGCACACGGCGCAGCGACTTCACGCCGGAGGACGTCCGGCTGCTGCAGATGCTGAGCCATTTCATCGCGCTCGCCTGGGAGCGGCTGCGCACCGAGCGGGCGCTGCGCCGGCGCGAGGAGCAGCACCGTCTCGCGCTCGACGCCGGGCGGCTCGGCACCTGGCGGCGCGACCTCGAGACCGACGAGTTCCACATGGACCTGCGTGCGCAGGCCCATTTCGGCTTCGACACCGAGAGCGTGCCCTCGCAGGCGCAGGTCGACCGGGTCCACCCGGAGGACATCCCCCGCCTGGAGGCGGAGATCGCGGTGGTGAACCGGATGCAGCCCGGCGAGCAGGTCCGCGGCATCGAGTACCGCGTGATCCACCCGGACGGCAGCGTGCGCTGGCTGTCGATCGAGGCCAAGGTCTTCCTCGAGTCGGGCGACGCCGGGCCGCGGCGGGTGTGTGTGGGTACCACGGCCGACATCACCGAGCGCAAGCGCATCGAGCAGGCGCTGCACGAGGCCGCCGAGGACATGAAGCGCGCGCAGGCGATGTCGCGAGTGGGCAGCTGGCGCCTGGACCTGCAGCGGCAGAGCCTGGCGTGGTCGGAGGAGGTGTACCGGATCTTCGGGCGGCTCCCGGGCGCCGTCATCGACTACGAGGCGTTCCTGGCCTGCGTGCATCCGCAGGACCGCGCCGAGGTGGAGCGGCGCTGGCAGGCGGCGCTGGCAGGCGGCCCGGCCTACGACATCGAGCACCGCATCCTGGTGGGCGACGGGGTCAAGTGGGTGCGCGAGAAGGCGGAGCTGGAGTTCGACGCGCAAGGGCGGCTGCGCTCGGGCTTCGGCATCGTGCAGGACATCACCGAGCGCAAGCAGGCCGAGCTCGCGCTGCGCGACAGCCAGCAGCACTACGAGGCGTTGTTCGCGAACCAGACCACGGCGATCGCCCACCACCGCATCCTCTGCGACGCGCAGGGAAGGCCCGTCGACTACGTGATCGAGAAGGTCAACCAGACCTACGAGCGCATGGCCGGCGTGCGCCGCGACCGCGTCGAGGGCCGGCGCGTCACCGAGGTGTTCGCGGGCATCCGCGAGCTCGAGTTCGACTTCATCGCCGAGTTCGGCCGCGTCGCGCTCGAGACCGGCGAGGGCAGCTTCGAGGTCTACTACCCGCCGACGCGTCAGTGGCTGTCGATCTACGCCTACAGCCCCAAGCGCGGCGAGGTGATCGCGCTCTTCAGCGACGTGACGATGCAGAAGCAGGTCGAGACCGCGCTGCGCGACAGCGAGGCCAGCCTGCGCGCGACCTTCGAGCAGGCCGCGGTCGGCATCGTCCACGTCGGCGCCGACGGCCGCTTCCTGCGTGCCAACAGCAAGTTCTGCGAGATGACCGGCTACTCGGCGCAGGAGCTGCGCGCGATGCGCTTCCTCGACCTGACGCCGGAGACGGACCGCGACGCGGGCCTCGAGGACTTCCGCCTCATGGTGGCCGGCGAGATCGCGGCCTTCACCGCCGAGAAGCGCTACCGGCGGCGCGACCAGGCGCTCATCTGGGTGCGCATCACCGCGTCGGCGGTGTCCGACCCGCACACCGGCTGCTTCAAGTACAACGTCTCGATCGTCGAGGACATCACCGCCCACCGCGAGGCCGAGCAGCGCGCCCGCGACGCCGCGCTGCACGACCCGCTGACGCGGCTGCCGAACCGCCGCCTGGTGTTCGAGTACGCCGAGCACGTGCTCGCCGCAGCCTCGCGCCACCACCGCCAGGGCGCCTTCCTGTTCATCGACCTCGACCGCTTCAAGCCGATCAACGACCTCTACGGCCACGAGGTCGGCGACCGGCTGCTCGAGGAGGTCGCGCGCCGCCTGCTCGGCTGCGTGCGCCACGAGGACCTGGTCGGGCGGCTCGGCGGCGACGAGTTCCTGATCGTGCTGCCGCACCTCGACGCGGCGCACCACGCCGCCGCCGTCGCGCACCACGTGATCGACCGGATCTCGCAGCCGGTACGCATCCGCGAGCTGAGCGTGTCGGTCACGCCCTCGGTGGGCATCAGCTGCTTCCCGCAGCACGGGCTGGATGCCGATGCGCTGGTCCATGCCGCCGACCTGGCGATGTACCGTGCCAAGCAGGGGGGTGCCGGCAGCTACGAGATCTACACGCCCGAGCTCGCGCTGCAGGCGGACCGCATGTCCTCGCTCGAGGCGAGGCTCAAGCGGGCACTGCAGCGCCGCGAGCTGGTGCTGCACTACCAGCCGGTGGTGAACATGAGGAGCGGTCGGCCCACCGGCGCCGAGGCGCTGCTGCGCATCGCCGACGGGGACTCGGCACCCGTTGGGCCGGACCGCTTCATCCCGGTGGCCGAGGCGGCAGGCCTGATCGGCCCGCTCGGCGAGTGGGTGGCGGCCGAGGCCTGCCGGCAGCACGCGGCCTGGCGCGCCGAGGGGCTGCCGCCGGTCACGATCGCGATCAACGTCTCGCCGCTGCAGTTCCGCCAGCGCGCCTTCGCGCAGCGGCTGGTGGCGATCGTGCGCGAGCACGGCATCGACCCGGCCTGCTTCCAGGTCGAGGTGACCGAGAGCACGGTGATGGACAGCGTGCCCGAGGCGATCGAGACGCTGCAGGCGCTGAAGTCCGCCGGCATCCGCGTCGCGCTCGACGACTTCGGCACCGGTTACTCGAGCCTGAGCCACCTGAGCCAGCTGCCGCTGGACAAGCTCAAGGTCGACCAGTCCTTCGTCAGGCGCCTCGAGCACGACCGTGCCAGCCGCGCGATCACCGACGCGGTGATCGCGCTCGGCCGCACGCTCGACATGGAGGTGGTGGGCGAGGGGATCGAGTCGGACAGCGCGCGCGCCTACCTGTGCGAGCACGGCTGCGAGCAGGGCCAGGGCTACCTGTTCAGCCGCCCGCTGCCGCCGCAGGAGTTCGCGGCGTGGTACCGCCGGAAGGCAGACGAGCGCTAGCCAGCCGCGGCCGGCGAAGGCGAAAGAAAGCCTCCCGGCGGGAGGCTCGCTTCGCTTACGCGGCGGCCGGCCGGCCGCGCCGCCTCAGCAGCGGCGGCACGATCACCGCGAGCGCGCAGACCGCGAGCACCGCGGCCGCGAGCGGGCGCTCGAAGAACACGGCCGGATTGCCCTCGCCGATCGACATCGCGTTGCGGAACTGCGCCTCGGCCATCGGCCCGAGGATCATGCCGACGATCACCGGCGCGGTCGGGAAGTCGTAGCGGCGCATCAGCATGCCCATCAGGCCGATGCCGTAGAGCAGGAACAGGTCGAAGCTCGACTGGCGCATGCCGTAGACGCCGACGGTCGAGAACACCAGGATGCCGGCGTAGAGCCAGTGGCGGGGCACCTTCAGCAGCTTCACCCACAGGCCCACCAGCGGCAGGTTCAGCACCAGCAGCATCACGTTGCCGATGTAGAGCGAGGCGATCAGCGCCCACACCATCGGCCCCGAGCTCTGGAACAGCTGCGGGCCGGTGGTGATGCCGTAGTTCTGGAAGGCCGACAGCAGCACCGCGGCGGTGGTCGAGGTCGGGATGCCGAGCGTGAGCAGCGGCACGAGCACGCCCGAGGCGGTGGCGTTGTTGGCGGCCTCGGGGCCGGCGACGCCCTCGATCGCGCCGGTGGTGCCGAACTCCTCCTTGTGCTTGGACAGCCGCTTCTCCATCGCGTAGGACAGGAAGGTCGGGACCTCGGTGCCGCCGGCCGGCACGGTGCCGAAGGGGAAGCCGAGGAAGGTGCCGCGCAGCCACGCCGGCCAGGAGCGCTTCCACTCCAGGCGCGTCATGTGCGTGCTGCTCATCCTGTTGGCCGTCTCCTTCACGCGGCCCTCGTAGAGCGCGTAGAAGAGCGCCTCGCCGACCGCGAACAGGCCCACCGCGATCAGCGTCACCTCGATGCGGTCGACCAGCTCCGGCACGCCGAGCGTGTAGCGCGCCTGGCCCGAGATCTCGTCCATGCCGATCAGGCCGATCGCCAGGCCGATGAACAGCGCCGTGAGCCCGCGCAGCACGCTGCTGCCGAGCACCGCGGCCACCGTGATGAAGGCCAGCACCATCAGCGCGAAGTACTCGGGCGGGCCGAACTGCAGCGCCACGTCCGCGAGCCAGGGCGCGAACAGCGTCAGCAGCACGGTGGCGATGGTGCCGGCGACGAAGGAGCCGATCGCCGCGGTGGCCAGCGCCGCACCGGCGCGGCCGTTCTTGGCCATCAGGTTGCCCTCCATCGCGGTGACCATCGTCGCGGTCTCGCCGGGCGTGTTCAGCAGGATCGAGGTGGTCGAGCCGCCGTACATCGCGCCGTAGTAGATGCCCGAGAAGAGGATCATCGACGCGGTCACGTCGACCTGCGTGGTCAGCGGCAGCAGCATCGCCACCGTCAGCGCCGGGCCGATGCCGGGCAGCACGCCGACCGCGGTGCCGATCGTGCAGCCGAGCAGCGCCCACAGCAGGTTCATCGGCGTGAGGGCGGCGGCGAAGCCGCCCATCAGGGATTGCCAGACATCCATCGTCCCGGCTCCTTTTCTTCTCTATCCGTCTTCTGTCAGATCCAGCCGCCGCGCGTGAGCGCGGGCAGCGTCAGGCCGAGGACCTTGGTGAATATCCAGAACACCGGCGCGCTGATCGCCGCGCCGAGCGCCGCGTCGCGCAGCGTCACGGTCCGGGACGGCGTCTGGTCCTGCCCGATGCGGAAGCCCCGCGCGCCGAGCGCAAACAGCAGCGCGCAGGAGGCGACGAAGCCGACGTGCTCGATCAGCGCCGCGTTGGCCAGCAGCCCGAGCGAGACCCAGGCCATCGCGCGCCAGCGCGGCGGGAACGCGGGCGCCTCCACCAGCGGCGCCGCGTGGCGCAGTGCCGAGACGATCAGCGCCGCGCCGAGCACGGCGAGCGCCCCCGACACCAGCCAGGGCAGGAAGGCGGGGCCGACGCCGCCGTAGCCGGCATCACCGCCGATCTGCGCGGCGCCGAGCGCCATCAGGGCGGCGATCGCCAGCACGCCGGCACCGATCGCCGCGAAGCCGCGGTTCTTCATGGACTGGCCCTCCGCGGCGGGGGCCGCACCCGGCGCGGCCTCCCGGGACGATTCGAGCGCACGGAGCCGCGCCGCCATCACAGCATCCCGAGCTTGACCATCAGCGCGCGGGTGCGGGCGAGGTCGTCCTCGACGAAGCGCTCGAACTCGGCGCCGGTGAGCACGCTGCCGGTCCAGTTGTTCTTCTGCAGCGTCTCGGCCCAGCTCTTGGTCTTGGTCGCCTTCACCACCGCGTCGGCCAGCGCCTTGCGCTGCTCGGGCGAGATGCCGGGCGCCCCGTAGACGCCGCGCCAGTTGCCGATGTCCACCGCCACGCCCTCCTCCTTCAGCGTCGGCACGTTGACGCCCGGCACGCGCGAGGGCGCCGTGATCGCGATCGCGCGCAGCTTGCCGCTCGTCACGAACTCCTGCAGCTCGCCCCAGCCGCTGGTGCCGACCGTGACATGGCCGCCGAGCACCGCGGCGGTGGCCTCGCCGCCGCCCTTGAAGGGCACGTAGTTGACCTTGGCGACGTCCACGCCCGTCTCGCGCGCGATCATCGCGACGCTGATGTGGTCGATCGAGCCCTTGGAGCCGCCGCCCCACTTGACGCTCCCGGGGTCCCTCTTCATCTGCGCGACCACGTCCTTGAAGGTCTTGATCGGCGAGGCGGCCGGCACCACGAAGACGTTGTACTCGGCCATCAGGCGCGCCACCGGCGTCGCGTTCGCGAGCGTCACCGGGGGCTTGTTCTGCACGATCGCGCCGATCATCACGCCGCCGACGACGATCAGCGCGTTCGGGTCGCCCTTGGACGAGTTGACGAACTGCGCGAGGCCGATCGTGCCGCCGGCGCCGCCCTTGTTCTCGTAGTTGACGTTGCCCGCGATGCCCGCCTCCTGCAGCGCCTTGCCGAGCGCCCGCGCGGCCTGGTCGTAGCCGCCGCCCGGGTTGGCCGGCGCCATGATCTTGAAGTTCTCCGCGGCCTGGACGGGCCCGGTGCCGAGGGCGGCGAGCAGCACGGGCAGGGCCAGCAGCTTGAGGGCTTGACGACGCATGGGAGGTCTCCTTCGAATGACTTGAATCAAGGTGCGCGATGGTGCCGCCGCGAGCCGGCGCCCGGCCTGGGGGGCAACCCTGATCGGTGCGCCGAAGCTGTCAATCTGCTGTCAACGCGGCTCGCGAGGCTGTCAGACGGCTGTCGGGGCGGGTCCCCCCGGGACCCGAGGGGTGCGCGCCGGGGTGCACACTGCGGCCTCATGAAACTGCTGTTGGTGGAAGACGACGCGGCGATGGCGCAGGCGCTGCGCCTGGCGCTGGAGCGTCGCGGCTTCGAGGTGGATCACTGCGGCGACGGCGCGCAGGCGCTGGCGCGGCTGCGGCACACGCCGCCGGACGCCGCGCTGCTGGACCTGACGCTGCCGGGCATGGACGGGCTGCAGGTGCTGCACCGGCTGCGCGCGGAGCACATCGCGGTGCCGGTGCTGGTGCTGACCGCGCGAGGCGCGGTCGGCGACCGGGTGCTGGGGCTCAACGCTGGCGCGGACGACTACCTGTCCAAGCCCTTCGATCTCGACGAGCTCGAGGCGCGGGTGCGCGCGCTGCTGCGCCGCCGCCACGGCCGCGAGGCCGAGGCGCCGATCGCCTGCGGGCCGCTGCGGCTCGACCGCGAGTCGGGCGCCTTCCAGCTCGGCGACGCGCTGCTCGAGCTGCCGCCGCGCGAGCACGCGCTGCTCAAGGCGCTGATCGCGCGACCCGGCCACGCGGTGCCGAAGGAGAAGCTGTTCCGCGTCGTGTTCCCGATGGAGGAGCACATCCAGTTCGAGGCGATCGAGGTGGTCGCCTACCGGCTGCGCAAGAAGCTCGCCGGCGCCGGCGTGTCGCTGATCACGCTGCGCGGGCTCGGCTACCTGCTGCGCGCCGACACGGCGCCGTTGCCGTGAGCCGCGCGGCGCCCGGGCTGCCGGCACCGCGCTCGCTGCGCTGGCGGCTGGTCGCGGGCATCGTGCTGCCGATCGCGCTGTTCGTCGCCTTCGACGCGGCGAGCACCTACCGCAGCGCGCTCGCGTCGATCAACACCGCTTACGACCGCTCGCTGCTGGCCTCCGCGCGCTCGATCGGCGAGCTGCTGCAGCCCGCGGGCGGGCGGCTGCGGGTGGAGGTGCCCTACGCCGCGCTCGAGGTCTTCGATGCCGGCAACGAGGGCCGCATCTACTACCGCATCAACGGCTTCGACGGCGAGTTCCTGTCGGGCTACGAGGACCTGCCGGCCTACACGCGGGCCCTGCCGCGGCGTAGCGACTACGCGGCGCTGGTGGACTTCTACGACGGCGAGTACCGCGGCGAGCGCGTGCGCATGGCGGCGCTCTACCAGCCGGTGGCGGGAGCGCAGGTGCGCGGCGTCGCGCTGATCCAGGTCGCAGAGACGCTCGGGATCCGCGAGCGGCACACGCGGCGGCTGCTCGTCGAGATGCTGCTGCGCCGCGCCGCGATGCTCGGCGTGGTGCTGCTCGTCGTCACCGTGGTGGTGGCGCATGCGCTGCGGCCGCTCGAGGGCCTGCGCAGCGCGCTGTCGGCGCGCAACGAGCGCGACCTGTCGCCGGTGGCGACGCCGGGGCTGCCGGCGGAGCTGCAGCCGGTCGAGGCCGCGGTCAACGAGCTGATGCAGCGCCTCGGGCACCTGATCGGCCACCAGCGCCAGTTCGTGCGCGACGCCTCGCACCAGTTGCGCACGCCGCTGGCGGTGCTGAAGACGCAGGCGCAGAACGGCCTGTCGGGGCATGCGCCGCCGCGCGAGACGCTCGAGCGGATGCACGACACGATCGAGCGCGCGGTGCGCCTCGCGAACCAGATGCTCGCGCTCGCCAAGCTCGAGCAGGTGCACCACCAGGACGAGCCGCAGCCGCTGGACCTCGCCGGGCTGACCCGCGAGGTCGCGCTCGACCTCGCGCCGCTGATCGCCGACAAGGGCATCGACTTCGAGCTCGTCGCGGACACGCCGGTGCGCGTGCTCGGTCACGACTGGATGCTGCGCGAGGTGACGCGCAACCTGCTGCACAACGCGGTGCGCGAGACGCCGGCCGGCGCACCGCTGACGCTCGCGGTCGATGTCCTGCCGCAAGGCGCAGGCAGCGCGCCGCTGGCGCGCCTGCTCGTGCGCGACAGCGGCCCGGGGCTGGCCCCGGCGCAGCGCGAGCGCCTGTTCGAGCCCTTCCACACCGGGCACCCCAGCTCGGGCACCGGGCTCGGCCTGGCGATCTGCCGCGAGGCCTGCGAGAGGCTCGGCGCGAGGCTCGAGCTGCTCGACAGACTCGACGACGGGGGGCGCGTCGCCGGGCTGGACGCGGTGGTGACGATGCCGCTCGTGGACGAGACGACGGGAACGGAAGGCGGCACGATGCGCTGAGGCCGCGCCCGGCGCGGCGTCGCTGCGAACCGCAGGGACGGGCCGCGGGGCTGCCGCCTGCCCGTGGCGGTTCAGCCGGCCTTCAGCAGGCCCTTCTCGAGCGCGAAGGTCAGCAGCTCCGCGTCGGTCGGCGGCTCCGGCCAGGTCTCGCTCGCGAGCCAGCGGAAGAACACCGTCGCGGCCGGCTTGCTGTCCAGGCGCTTGGCGCGCCAGTGCTTGGCGATCGCCGGCGCGAGCTCGCGGAAGGGGCCTTCCTCGAAGCGGCGCACGTCGCGCTCGCGCGCCGCGGCGTCCTGCTCGTTGAACAGATCGCGCGCCATCGCGAGCTGGTGGTCGGCGTAGGCGTCGCGGATGCGCTGCATGTGGTCCTTGGCCGAGACCGGCGGCGCCGCGGCGAGCGCCGGCTTCTTCGCGGCCGCGGGCTTGCGCGCGTAGCCCTTGCGCAGCGCGTCGCGGAAGTAGGCGACCGGGTTGTTCAGCGGCTGCAGCGAGCCGTCGGCCATGCGCTGCTCGACGTGGTCGAGCGCGCTGCGCAGCAGGTTCTCGTCGTGCTTGACGTAGAGCTGCTGGGCGTCCTCCTGCGGCAGCCCGAGCTTCATCATGCGGCCGAGCAGCTGCATGTCGATCAGGTCGTCGACTGGGCCGCCCGCGCCGAGCGCGAGCGAGGGCTGCGAGTTCGCGGCGATGTGGAACTGCAGCTGCTTGACGCGGCGGCCTTCCTTGTGCTCGAGCAGGGTGACCTTGAGCTCGTCCTGCAGCGTGTTCACCTCGCTGATCGCGGGGTTGATGATGTCGCGCTTGAAGTACTTGTACTCGAGGCGGTCGGTGTCGATGTCCGGGTTGCCGGTGAGCACCGGCACCCACCACTGCCAGTCCTCGCGCATCGTGTAGCCCTGCGGGCTGGTGCGGTAGCGCAGCGCGATCTCGTAGAGCGCCGCGCCGGCGTAGGTCCGCAGCAGCGTGATCATCTCGAGCGTCATGCGCGTGTAGACCTCGGGTTTCACCAGCTTGTCGCGGATCGTCGGCGCGTAGGCCCACTCGATCCAGACGCTGTGCCCGTCCTCGCCCTTCTCGAGCTTCGCCGACGCGAGCAGCGAGGCCACCTCCCAGCTGCGGCCCGGGCTGTGCCACTCGACGTTGGTCGCCACCATCTGCCGCAGGTGCTCCTTGAGGATCTCGGTGTTGTTCGACTCGAAGCGGCTGTCGGTGAGCAGCTGGCTCAGCGGCAGCCGGTAGGTCTCGCGGTGCGCACCCTGCAGCTGAGCGTGGTAGAGCAGGATGTTGAAGACCCGCCGCGCGAGCAGCGTGATGCGGCCGGAGCGCGGCGTGACGGCGATGGCCTCCACGGCCTTGCGCATCTCCTGGCTGTCCTTGGCCGAGGGGACGGTGGCGAGGCTCCGGACGGGCTTTTTCGAGGTCGGAGGCATGATTCGGGCGCCATCCTAAGGGCTGAGGTGAGCGTTGGCAATCACCTTTCCCATCGAAGCTCACCTTCGTGGTCTCACCGCCCGTTTCGGGGCGAACGAGCGGGTTCTCACCCGGGTTTCCCATATCGGCTCACCTTCGAAGCGAAGCGGGCGGAGGCTGTTGCAGCCGGCTCTCGGGTGCGCGTTGAGAGTGTTTGAGGAACGCTGTTTAAAACATTTGAATTACATTAACACTCCGAAAAGTCGTTGTGCGACAAGGACTTGCGATCGGTTGCGTGAGCGCTTTTGGGACAGTTGGTGAGCGGTGCTGGGAGGCGCGGTGAGTGGATATGGGAGGCCGACCCATTTCGGGGTGAGCGGGATTGGGATTCCGGGTGAGTGGATATGGGGTTTCCCAGGAGAACTCACCCGCCGGAGCGGGTGCGGGGCCGGCGAAGACGCTGCGATCCGGCCTGCTTTTCCCAATTCGTCTCACCTGAGGGCCTGCGGGACTCGGACTGGACGGGCTTCCGAGTGTTACGGCAGCGGTTTGCCGCGCATTTCGGCGCGCCGTCTCCCAACCGGGCTCACCTTTTGCCGCCCGCGCCGCCTCCCTCTCCCAATCCGGCTCACGTTTGCGGCTCGAGTTGGGGACGCGCCGCCGGGAAAAGAGGCCCTGCTCTCCCAAGAAAGCTCACCGCAGGCGGGGCGGCCGGGGGAAATCCCAATCCCGCTCACCTGAACCCTGCCGCTTCCCAATCGCGCTCACCGAAAGTCTCCCAATCGGGCTCACCTCGAGGCCGGTCGGCCGGCATCCCGGGCTTTCCCAGAGAGGCTCACCTTGCCGCGGTGGCCGCGCTGCGGGCATCGGTGAGCGGTTTTGGGAGGGGTCGTGGTGCGGTGGCGCGCCGTGCACGGTGTCGGGCACGGCCGGGCGGGGGCAAAGGTGAGGAGCTTTGGGAGGTGGGGGGCCGGGCAGGCGCTCGCCGGGCCTCTCGCCGGTCGCATTGCCGGGTGGGACGGGAGCTTCGGTGAGCCGGTTTGGGATTCCTGCCCGGAATTCCCCCTGCAGGGGGCGCAAAGGTGAGGGCGATTGGGAGTCCCGGGGGGGAGGGCGGACAGGCGGCAGGGGGGCGGGCAGGCCGCGATCGGGAGGGCGGGCGGGCCGCTCTCCCAATGCGGCTCACCTTTCGGTGCTGGCCGGCGCGGCGTCGGCGTGGAACAGGCGCTCGACCGCCGCGACCAGACGCTGCAGGTCTTCCGCGGGCAGCGCGCGGATCGAGAACTCGAGCTGGCCCCGCTCCTCGACCACCTTGAGCTGGCCCTTCGCGGCGCCGAGCCGAAGCTCGCGGATCTCCGAGCGCACGCGGCGCTGCGGGCCCTGCAGGCGCGATTCGATCAGCGCGCGCACCTGCTGGCGCGTCATCTCCTTGCGCACCACCTCGTCGATCACCTCGGCGGCGAGCTGCTCGGCGCGGTCTGGGTCGGTCCTGGCGAGCTCGGCCACGAAGATGCGGCTGAGCTCGTAGGCGGCGCCGTGCGAGGAGGTCTGCGGATGCTCCTTCATGCGGGCGAGCAGCCGCTCGGGGATCAGGTTGATCGCCATGACCTGCGACACCGCCGACTTCGAGATCTGCAGCCGCTGCGCGATCTCGTCCTGGCTCTCGAACACCCCGGCCTTCAGCAGCGCCTGGAAGCGCACCGCGTCGTCGAGCACCGTGTGCGCGCTGCGCTCGAGGTTGATGCGGCGCGACGCGAGGTAGAGGTCGCGCGAGTTCGCGGGCTTGCGCTTGATCTCCACGCGCAGCGACGGCAGGCCGGCGGCGCGGGCGCCGCGCAGCCGCTTGCCGCCGTCGATCAGCAGCACGCGGCCATCCTCGACCCAGCCCTCGGCGCTGACGTCCTGGCCGTGCGCCTGCAGGCTCAGCGCCATGTCGTCGATCTCGGAGGCGACGTAGAACACCCGCGCGTTGAAGGGGTTCTCGCCGATCAGGTGCAGCGGCACCTGCACCGTGCTGCCCACCGGGTAGTCGGCGACGTTCTCGGAAGGGGGGGCCGAAGGGGCGATCGCGGGCGCGGCCGCCGCGGCTGCGGTCGGCATGCCGGGCGCGGGCGGCCGGGCGTCGGGGACGGCGCCGAGCAGCGCGCGGGCGAGCTTGTCGGCATCCGCCGCATCGGTGCGCTGGAAGACCCGTGCGGGCTTGACCTTGCTGCTCATTGCACTGCCGCCTTCGCCTCGAGGCGCTCGACGATTTCCTGGTAGACGTCCTCGAACTCCTCGACGGCCTTGACCGCGTCGCGTCGCGGCAGCTCGAACAGGCTCTTGCCCGTCTTGCCGACGTCGCGCCAGCTCTTGCGGTCCTTCAGCCCGGTGCGCAGGATCTCGATGCCGGGGGCGAGCTCCTCGAGGTACTCGCGCGCATCCTGGTCCTCGCTGGAGTTCCAGCCGCTCGGCGTGCGGTTGAGCACCACGTAGAAGGGCACGCGCCCGTTCTTGTGGAACTTGTCGGTGGCGCGCACCGCCGCGTGCAGCCCGAGCGTCGAGTCGAGGTCGCCCTGCGAGACCTGGGTCGGCGCGAGCCAGAAGTCGACCACGCGCGCGAGTTGCCCGAGCTTGCCGTAGTCGCGTGCGCCGACGTCGATGATCACCGCGTCGTACTTTCCTGCCAGGTCGACGATCACCGGGCCCGGATTGTCCGGGGCCTTGATCACCGGGATCTGCGGCTCGACGCCGTGGGCCTGACGGATCGCGTACCACCCGGAGGAGGTGCCGGTGGAGTCGGTGTCCACCAGCATCACGCTCGCGCCCTCCTGGCGGATGCGCCAGGCGAGGTTCACGGCCAGCATGGACTTGCCCACCCCGCCTTTCTCGTGTCCGACGACGATGATCATAGGATGTTCTTCGCCTTGCCTAGATAAGAATGAAACAGGGATTATCTTTGATTCCGGATGACATATCAACGTCGACTTGCGAGTAAATATCGATTGAATTGCTGTTTTTGTGGGAGATTCCCGCGTGGTGCTTTTCGGACTTCTGACAGGGAGGTCTTGAGGATTGGGGGAGTTCAACGCGTTGAACTTTCCGCCTGACAGTGACGCGGAGGGGTGGGTTCCGTTCGGATTCGTCACGGTCGTTTGCGCCCCCGCATGCCGGGCTGGTCCGAGCGCATTGCCCGATCGCCAAGCGAGTTCGGGGGTCTGGCTGCTGCACCGTCTTTGGGAGGGCCGACGTCGCTTGGGGCGACGCTCTCCCGGTGGGTGGCGGAGGTTGACGGGTCCTCGGCTTCGGCAGTGGGTGTCAAGGCATACCGCGGGGCAACATGGGGGCGACTCGCGGGTCGAGGGGGCTCGGGCGTGAGGTGTTCGGATGAGGTGGGGGCGGCAGGTAGGCGCCGTTCTGCGGAGGCGAAGGAGTTGGGCTTGCAGCTCGCATGCCGAGGGCGCCTGTCGTCAGTGGCGCGGATCAGCCGGGATCGCGGCCCTGTTTGGGTCCGAGTAGGCATGCTCCTTGGCCTCGGGGTGCATGCTCCAGGCAGGGCGGTCGGTCCCGGGTCGACGCATGCGCCCCATCGCACCGCCACCGTTCGGGTGCAGATTGAATCCGGGGCTGGCCGTGGCCCGGGAAGGCGGCGCCTGCGCGGCAGCTTTCGTCTGGGCGGCAGGGTCCTGTCGGGCGCGAGGAACGGGGCTCAGGTGCAACCTTCTTCATCAGTCGCGCGATCCCGGACTGTGTAGCCCTTGGCCGCGACTTGCGGGCCCGGCGATGGAGCGCACGCTTGCCGAGCGAGAAAGGCCGCCGCCCATGTTCGTTCGATGTCGCCGGCAAGGTCGGATGCAGCGACAAGGAGCAAATGCAGACTTGTTCGAGACAGGTGAGGGAGACAGGTGAGGGAGACAGGTGAGGGAGACAGGTGAGGGAGACAG
>NZ_QXMG01000018.1 GCF_003569765.1 Caldimonas tepidiphila
AGGTCGAGGATGCTGCCCGAGTGGCGGTTGGTCCACGAGAAGCCGACGCTGTTGCTGCCCGCCGGCACGCGGCGCAGCGCCATGCCGGTGCGCCAGGTGGCGCTGCCGACCTCGCGGTAGCGCACCGTGACGACGCCGTCGAGGTCGGCGTCGCCGTCGATCGCCCACTGCACGCTCAGGTTGTGGATCGTCGGGTACGGCACGCTGACGCTGCCCGGCAGCGTGGCGTTGGGGTCGAGGGCCACCGAGGCCGCGGCGTCGCGGTTTGCGCCGACCGCCGTCCCCTCCATCGCCGCCCCGTCCGCCGTGGCCGGGGACACGGCGCCTGCCAGGGCCGGGTCGTAATCTGCCGAGCCCGTCGTGGTGGAGGCCTGGGTCTCCGACGGAGACGGGCTGCCCTGCTGGCCGGCCTCCGGGCCGACCCGGGCCGTGTTCTCGGCGGCGGCAGGCGAGCCCTCGCCGCCGCCGCAGGCTGCCAGCACCGCCGACAGGGCGAGGGCCGACAGGGCAAAGGGAAGATGCGCGCGCCGGAAAGGCGGAAGATTGGAAGACATCGGAGATCCAGCGAATTGAGGTTATTGGTATTCGACGCCTCGATTCGGCGCCGGCCGGAACCCGTTTCCTGGAATGAAAAGGCTTGCGGCGGATTTGAATTCTGGGAATTCACCCGCAGCGAACGTAAACAGATGAAACATGCTGGAACCGCTTCCCATGCAGGCACGCAAAACATCCTGTCACAAGTGGCGCAATGAAGCCGGGAAAGCCGAGGATTATTTCCGGGCTCGTGCGCGGCGCAATTCTGGGCACCATCGCATATATCGTGAAATATTCACGCAGAACGCTCGTTCGCTTTCGAACTTCTGCCCCACTCTCCCATGGACAGTGCGGCACGGGGCGCAAGTGAAAAATATCACGCCAGCATGGCCGCCGCTTTTCCCCGCGGGGCACTCACCCTTCACGCCGCATCATTTCCAGAAAAACCCGAAAGACCGACGATTCTCCTTTCCGGAACGGATTTTCGTCTCTCCGCCGACCGCACATTCAATTCCGGGCGGCGGCGAACGGTATCGGATCGGAGGAAATGGGGTGGAAAACGGGGCTATTTCCGGGGCGCTGCCCAATTCGTCACGGGCCGCCCCTGGAATCGGGCGGAACCCCGATTGACGGCACGACCGCACGAATGAAAGCGTTGTTTTTCCGGGTACCGCGGCGCTCGCGCTGCCCGGTGCCGCCGCCGCGATCGGCGCGCTTGCCGCCCGCTCAGTAGCGCCCCGTCACGCCGGCCACGCGCAGGTAGACGTAGGCGCCCCAGGCGACGATGCCGCGCCGCAGCGGTCGCCACCATGAGGCGCCGGTCGCCTCCGGACGCACCTCGTGCGACACCGCGAAGGCCGCGTCGAGCTCCTGCGCGAGCTCGGTGGTGAAGCGGTGGTCGCGCACCACGACGTTGGCCTCCAGGTTCAGCAGCAGCGACAGCGGGTCGATGTTGGAGCTGCCGACGGTGGCCCAGTCGTCGTCGACCACCGCGACCTTCGCGTGCAGGAAGGCGGGCGTGTACTCGTAGATGCGCACGCCGTGCGACAGCAGCTCGTCGTAGAGCGCGCGCGCGGCGAGCGCCGCGATGCGGTAGTCCACCTTACCCTGCAGCAGCAGCCGCACGCGCACGCCGCGCTCGGCCGCGTCGCACAGCGCGCGGCGGAAGGACTGGCCGGGATAGAAGTAGGGCGTGACGAGGTCGATGCGTTCGCGCGCGCGCGAGATCGCCTCGATGTAGCTGTGCTCGATGGTGCGGCGGCGGCGCAGGTTGTCGCGCGAGACGAAGGCGACGCGCACCGGGCGCATGTCCGCCGCCGCCTGCGCCATGCCCTTCCAGCGCTGGGTCTGCGCGCGGCGCAGGAAGCGGCGCGCCATCGCCACCGGGTGCTCGCTCTGCGCGAACGCGGCGAGCTCGTCGCGCCAGTCGCGTCCGAAGGAGGCGCGCGTCCACAGCGCGCGCACCGTCTGCTCGATCGGCAGCACCACCGGCCCGGACAGCTCCACCGCGTAGTCCAGCCGCGGCGCCTCGCACCAGCCATGGCGCACGTCGAGCCGGTCGTCGAGGAAGTTGATGCCGCCGACGAAGGCGAGGCGCTCGTCGACCACGCACAGCTTCTGGTGCAGGCGGCGGAACTGCCCCGGCTGCAGCAGGCTCCACCAGCGGTGCAGCGGCCGGTAGACCACCGCCTGCGCGCCGGCCTGGCGCAGCAGCGGCAGCAGCGCGGCGATCGTCGCGAAGGAGCCGAAGCCGTCGATCACGACGCGCACGCGCACGCCGCGGCGCGCCGCGCGGCACAGCGCCTGCGCCACCGTCGACGCAGCCGCGTCGTCGTGGAAGATGTAGGTCGCGAGCCAGACCTCGCGGCGCGCGCGCTCGAGCGCGTTGCACAGCGCCGGGAACAGCTCGTCGCCGCCGCGCAGCAGCCGCACGCGGTTGTTGCCGGTGTAGACGGCGTGGCTGCCGGGATGGCGCACCGGGCCGCGCACCAGCCGCGCGAGCCGCCGCGCCGGGCGATCGCCGGCGGGGTCCTCGGTCCGCGGCAGCCGCTCCATCGCGTCAGCCCGCGAGCTCCAGCTCCGTCACCAGCGGCAGGTGGTCGGACATGCGCGTCCAGGCCGGCCCCCGCGGCACGAAGCTCGAGACGCAGCGCAGGCCGCGCAGGTAGACCCGGTCGAGGCCGAACACCGGCACGCGCGACGGGAAGGTCAGCACGCGCGGTCCGCCGCGCGCGAGTCCGATCGCGCCCATCGGCCCGTCGAGCTTCTCGCTCCAGTCGTTGAAGTCGCCGGCGACCACCAGCGGCACGCCCGCCGGCACGTGGTCGCGCAGGAAGGCGCTGAGCTTCTCGACCTGGCGCACGCGGCTGGCGTGGATCAGCCCGAAGTGCGCCACGACGACGTGGACCGTGGTGTCGCGCCAGCTCACCGGCACGTGCAGCAGCCCGCGCTGCTCGAAGCGGTGGTCGGACACGTCGCGGTGGCCGATGTCGCCGATCGGCCAGCGCGACAGCAGCGCGTTGCCGTGCTCGCCGGTGCGGGTGATGCAGTTGGTGCGGTAGGCGACGCCGTAGCCGTCGGGCGCCAGGTACTCGGCCTGCGGTGAGTCGGGCCAGCCGAAGTGGGTGCGCGCGAAGCGCCGGGAGTCGCGGTGGCAGAAGTTGCGCACCTCCTGCAGGCACACGACGTCGGCGTCGAGCGCCTCGATGCCGAGCTGCAGGTTGTGGATCTCGAGGCGCTTGGCCGGGCCCACGCCGCGCACGCCCTTGTGGATGTTGTAGGTCGCCACGCGCAGCCGGCGGTGTTCGTGCGCGGGGTCGGCCGGGGGCAGGGAAGTCGATTGCAGCGGGTTCAGGGGGGGCGTCACTGAGGGGTCGCTCCTTCGGGCTTCGGGAATGGCGGTGCGGCCGGACATCGCTTCAGCAGGCCTCGAGGCGGCGCGGCAGCTGCAGGATCGCCTCGGCGTTCGATGGCGAGAAGCAGCGATCGGCCGCCTCGCGCCACGGCAGCCAGGCATGCGCGAGGTGCTCGCGCGGCGCGAGTCGCACCTCGATGCCGCGCGGCACCAGCAGCCCGAACACGTGCTCGGTGTTGTGCGTCACGCCCGGCGCGTAGCGGTGGCGCCACACCGGGTAGATCTCGTAGATGTTGCGCAGGCCCCAGTCCTTCAGGGCCTGCGCGGGCAGCTCCCCGGCTGCCTGCAAGCCCTGTGCCGGCGGTGCGGTGCGCGCGACGCGGATGCCGGTCTCCTCGGCCACCTCGCGGATCGCAGTCTCGCGCGCCGACTCCCCGGCCGTGTCCTTCGAGCCGGTGACGCTCTGCCAGAAGCCGGGCTGGTCGGCGCGCTCGAGCAGCAGCACCTCGAGCTCGCGCGTGTGGATCACGACCAGCACGGATTCGGGGATCTTCGGGGGACGGACGGGCTCGGTCATCGGTTCGGCAGGGAGGCGGCGGCAGGAGTTGCGGCAAGCACGCGCGGGCGCGGCGGAAGAAAAAAGGGGCACCCGCGGGTGCCCCTGATTCTGCGGCAAGGCCGCGGCGCTGTCCTCGCCGGGCTCAGGCCTTCTCGGCGGCCTGCGTGTTGCGCAGCCGGATGTGCAGCTCGCGCAGCTGCTTCTCGTCGACGGGGCTGGGCGCGTGCGTCAGCAGGCACTGGGCGCGCTGCGTCTTCGGGAAGGCGATCACGTCGCGGATCGAGTCGGCCTTGGTCATCAGCGTCACCAGGCGGTCGAGGCCGAAGGCCAGGCCCCCGTGCGGCGGCGCGCCGTACTGCAGCGCGTCGAGCAGGAAGCCGAACTTCAGCTGCGCGTCCTCCGGGCTGATCTTCAGCGCCGAGAACACCTTGCTCTGGATGTCGGCGCGGTGGATGCGCACCGAGCCGCCGCCGAGCTCCCAGCCGTTGAGCACCATGTCGTAGGCCTTGGCGATGCAGCGGCCCGGATCGGTGTCCATGTAGTCCTCGTGGCCGTCCTTCGGCGCCGTGAACGGGTGGTGCACCGCGTTCCAGCGCTGCTCGTCCTCGTCGAACTCGAACATCGGGAAATCCACCACCCACAGCGGCGCCCAGCGGTCCTCGAAGATGCCGGTCTTCTTCGCGAAGTCGCTGTGGCCGATCTTCACGCGTAAAGCGCCGATCGCGTCGTTGACCACCTTGGCCTTGTCGGCGCCGAAGAACAGCAGGTCGCCGTTCTGCGCGCCGGTGCGCTCGAGCACCGCGTTCAGCGCCGCGTCGTGCAGGTTCTTGACGATCGGCGACTGCAGGCCGTCGCGGCCCTTGCTCACGTCGTTGACCTTGATCCAGGCCAGGCCCTTGGCGCCGTAGATCTTCACGAACTCGGTGTAGCCGTCGATCTCGCCGCGGCTCATCTCGGCGCCGCCGGGGATGCGCAGCGCGACCACGCGCCCGCCCTTCATCGTCGCGGGCGTGCTGAAGACCTTGAAGTCCACGTCGGCCATCACGTCGGTGAGCTCGGTGAACTCGAGCTTCACGCGCAGGTCGGGCTTGTCCGAGCCGTAGAGGCGCATCGCGTCGGCGTAGCTCATCACCGGGTAGTTGCCCAGCTCGACGTCCAGCGCCTTCCTGAAGACATGGCGGATCATGCCCTCGAACATCGAGCGGATCTCCTCCTCGGTCAGGAAGGAGGTCTCGATGTCGATCTGCGTGAACTCGGGCTGGCGGTCGGCGCGCAGGTCCTCGTCGCGGAAGCACTTCGTGATCTGGTAGTAGCGGTCGAAGCCCGCGACCATCAGGAGCTGCTTGAAGAGCTGGGGCGACTGCGGCAGCGCGAAGAACTGGCCGTCGTGCACGCGGCTCGGCACCAGGTAGTCGCGCGCGCCCTCGGGCGTGCTCTTGGTGAGCATCGGCGTCTCGATGTCGACGAAGCCGTTCTCGTCGAGGAACTTGCGCGCCTCCATCGCCACGCGGTAGCGCAACATCAGGTTCTTCTGCATGTAGGGGCGGCGCAGGTCCAGCACGCGGTGCGTGAGGCGCGTCGTCTCCGACAGGTTGTCGTCGTCTAGCTGGAACGGCGGCGTGACGCTCGGGTTCAGCACCACGAGCTCGTGGCAGAGGACTTCGACCTTGCCGCTGGTGAGGTTGGCGTTCTCGGTGCCGGCCGGGCGCGGGCGCACCTTGCCGACGATCTTCAGGCAGAACTCGTTGCGCACGCCCTCGGCGACCTTGAACATCTCCGGGCGGTCCGGGTCGCAGACGATCTGCACCAGGCCCTCGCGGTCGCGCAGGTCGATGAAGATCACGCCGCCATGGTCGCGGCGGCGGTGGGCCCAGCCCATCAGGGTCACGGTCTGGCCCATCAGCGCTTCGCTGACCAGGCCGGCATAGGTGGTTCTCATCGGAATTGCTCCAGCAGATTCGGGTGTTCGGGAGGCGGGCGGCGCCGGCGATCGCCGGGAACGGCGCGGTGCCGCCGCGGAGGCCGGGAGGGGCTGTGTCTCCAGCCCTCAGGGTTGAGCGCGGGCCGTCATGCGCTCAACCCGTGCGGTTTCGCAGCGGCACGGGCAGCACGGCGGCCTCGACCGGCGGGGCGACGACGCCCATCGAGATGATGTACTTGAGCGCCTCGTCGACGCTCATGTTCAGCTTGATCACGTCGGACCTGGGCACCATCAGGAAGAAGCCCGAGGTCGGGTTCGGCGTGGTCGGCACGTACAGGCTCAGGAAGTCCTCGGGCGCCAGGTGGTGGCCCACCTCGCCGCCGGGGCGGCCGGTGACGAAGGCCACCGTCCAGGAGCCCTGGCGCGGGTACTGCACCAGCACCGCCTCGCGGAAGGCGTTGCCGCTGCTCGAGAACAGCGTGTCCGAGACCTGCTTGACGCTCGAGTAGATGCTCTTGACGATCGGGATGTTGAACATCAGCCGATCCCACTGCCGCACCCACCACTGGCCGAAGATGTTCGCGACGAACACCCCGGTCAGGAAGATCGCGAGGCCGACGAAGACGAAGCCGAGGCCGCGCACCTTGCCCAGGCGCGCCAGCGGCTCGACCGCGGTGGCCGGCAGCACCGCCTCGAAGGTGGCGAGCAGCGCGTGGTAGACGCCGTCGAGCAGGCCGACGATCCACAGCAGCACCCAGACGGTGATCGCCGCCGGCAGCCAGACGAGCAGGCCCGTGATGAAGTACTTTTTCACGGCGAGTCCGGCGACGGCGGGTTCGGAGTCGGTCGGCGGCTCAGTGGCAGGCACACGAACCGCCGCAGCCTGCTGCCGCGGGCGCGGAGTCGGACGAGCCCGTGGAACTGCTGCTGGCGGACGGCGCATCGCCGGCGGCCTTGACCGCCGGCGCGGTGCTCGTGGCGGACGCGCCGGAGGAGCCGCCGCGGAAGTCGGTCACGTACCAGCCCGAGCCCTTGAGCTGGAAGCCGGCGGCGGTGAGTTGCTTCTTGAAGCTGGCCTGCCCGCACTGCGGACAGTCGGTCAGCAGCGGGTCGGAAATCTTCTGGAGCACGTCCTGCGCATGTCCGCAGGACTCGCAGCGGTACGAGTAGATCGGCATGGCTCTTGAGCCCTCGAATCGTTCAAAACCCTCAATTATAGGTGGGCCCGCAGCGGGTCAGCCGGCCCCGCGCGGCTCCCCGAGCGTCATGCGAGGTGATGCTGCATCTCGGTGCGGTTGGCCAGCAGCTGTGGCGCGAGCGAGCCGATCGCCATGCCCGCCACCGCCATCAGCACGCCGGCGAGTTGGCCGGGGAAGACCTCGCCCCAGCCGAGCAGCAGCGAGCTCAGCCAGGTGCCGAGGCCGAGCACGATCGACAGCACTGCGCCCTGCGTCGTCGCCCGCTTCCAGTAGACGCCCGCGACCAGCGGCACGAAGGCACCGCACAGCGGCACCTGGTAGGCGGCGGAGACCAGCTCGTAGATCGAGGTGCCCTGCATCACGATCGCGTAGACGAGCACCGACGCGGTGAAGACGAGCAGCGACACGCGCAGCGCCAGCAGCACCTGGCGGTCGCTCATGCCGGGGCGGATGTTGCGCAGGATGTTCTCGACGAAGCTGGTCGAGGGCGCCAGCAGCGTCGCCGAGGAGGTGGACATGATCGCCGACAGCAGCGCGCCGAAGAAGAAGATCTGCGCCACGAGCGGCATGTGCTGCAGGATCAGGTTCGGCAGGATGTGCTGCGGATCGTCGGCGAGCATTCCCTTGGCCTCGGGCATCACGATCAGTGCCGCGACGATGATGAACATCGGGATGAAGGCGAACGCCAGGTAGGCGAGGCCGCCGATCACCGCGCCGCGCGACGCCGACTTCTCGTCCTTGGCGGACATCACGCGCTGGAACACGTCCTGCTGCGGGATCGAGCCGAACATCATCGTGATCGCGGCGGCGACGAAGAACAGCCAGGCGTTCAGGTCGGGCGCCGGGAAGAAGTGCGTCCAGTCGTTGGCCTGCGCGTAGGCGAGCACCTTGTCGGCGCCGCCGGCGAGGTCGGCCGCCATCACCGCGATCACGCTCAGGCCCACCACCAGCACGATCATCTGGATGAAGTCGGTCCACGCCACCGCCAGCATGCCACCGAGCATCACGTAGGTCAGCACCGCGACGGTGCCGACCACCATGCCCGTCACCGGCGACATCGCGCCGCCCGACAGGATCGAGAACACCAGGCCGAGCGCGGTGATCTGCGCCGCCACCCAGCCGAGGTAGCTCAGGATGATCGCGACCGAGCAGAAGATCTCGACCCCCTTGCCGAAGCGCTGGCGGTAGAAGTCGCCGATCGTGATCAGGTTCATCCGGTAGAGCCTGGCGGCGAAGAAGACGCCGACCAGCACCAGGCACATCGAGGCGCCGAAGGGGTCCTCGACCACCGCGCCCAGCCCCCCCTCGACGAAGCGCGCCGGGATGCCCATCACCGTCTCGGCGCCGAACCAGGTCGCGAAGGTGGTGGTCACCACCATGATCAGCGGCAGGCTGCGGCCGGCGACGGCGAAGTCGGTGGTGTTCTTCACGCGCGTGCCGGCCCAGGCGCCGACGGCCAGCGTGCCGAGCAGGTAGAGGGCGACGAAGATGAACAGGGTCGAGTCCATGCGCGCGGGGAAGCTGGGGATGGCAGAGGAGCGCGCCGCCCGCATCGGGCGGCGCGGGCGCGAGTGTACCCGCGCGCGGCGCCTAGAAGATCGGCAGGTAGGCGGCGAACTTGGCGGCGACGATGCCGAGCACGAAGCCGAGGCCGCCGTAGATCAGCGCCTGCAGCATGCGGTTGGTGCGGCGCAGCTCGTGCACCAGCACCTGCATCTCGCCCTCGAGCGGCCGCTCCGCGCGATGCAGCAGCGCCTGGTGCAGCAGGCGCGGCATCTCGGGCAGCAGCTTGGCGTAGCGCGGCGCCTCGTCGCGCAGCTCGTTGATCAGCGCGCGCCAGCCGACCTGCTCGTCCATCCAGCGCTCGAGGAAGGGCCGCGCAGTGCTCCACAGGTCGAGCTCGGGGTCGAGCTGGCGCCCGAGCCCCTCGATGTTGAGCAGCGTCTTCTGCAGCAGCACGAGCTGCGGCTGGATCTCGACGTTGAAGCGCCGCGAGGCCTGGAACAGTCGCATCAGCACCTGGCCCAGCGAGATGTCCTTCAGCGGGCGGTCGAAGTGCGGCTCGCAGCAGGCGCGGATCGCGCTCTCGAGCTCGTCGATGCGGGTGTGCCGCGGCACCCAGCCGCTCTCGACGTGCAGCTCGGCGACGCGCTTGTAGTCGCGGCGGAAGAAGGCGACGAAGTTCTGCGCCAGGTAGTCCTTGTCGACCTCGGTGAGGGTGCCGATGATGCCGAAGTCGAGCGCGATGTAGCGCCCGAAGGTGTCCGGCGCGAGGCTCACCTGGATGTTGCCCGGGTGCATGTCGGCGTGGAAGAAGCCGTCGCGGAAGACCTGCGTGAAGAAGATCGTCACGCCGTCGCGCGCGAGCTTGGGGATGTCCACCCCCGCGTCGGCGAGCCGCTGCACCTGGCCGATCGGCACGCCGTACATGCGCTCCATCACGATCACCTGCTCGGTGCACAGGTCCCAGACCATCTCCGGCACCATCACGAGCTTCAGGTCCTCCATGTTGCGGCGCAGCTGCGCGGCGTTGGCCGCCTCGCGCAGCAGGTCGAGCTCGTCGTGCAGGTACTTGTCGAACTCGGCCACCACCTCGCGCGGCTTGAGCCGGCGCGCGTCGGCCGAGAGGCGCTCGACCCAGCGCGCCAGCGTGCGCAGCAGGCCCAGGTCCTCGTCGATGACCTTGAGCATGCCCGGGCGCAGCACCTTCACCGCGACCTCGCGGCCGTCGTAGAGCGTCGCGAAGTGCACCTGCGCGATCGAGGCGCTGGCCACCGGCTCGCGCTCGAAGCGCGCGAACACCCGGTCCACCGGGCGGCCGTAGGCGCGCTCGACCAGGCGCAGCGCCTGCTCCGCCGGGAAGGGCGGCACGCGGTCCTGCAGCCGTGTGAGCTCGTCGGCGATGTCGGGCGGCAGCAGGTCGCGCCGCGTCGACAGCACCTGGCCGAACTTGACGAAGATCGGCCCGAGCCGTTCGAGCGCCTCGCGCAGCCGCACGCCCGGCGGCGCGTCGAGGCGGCGACCGGCGCGCGCCAGGCGCGCCAGCAGCCGCATCGGGCGCGGGCGGAAGCTGCTCAGCAGCAGCTCGTCCAGCCCGTAGCGCAGGACGATCAGGACGATGAAGGACAGCCGCAGCAGCCGTCTCATGCGGGATGGCGCAGGTCCGGGTCGGCGGGGCGCTGCGGCATGCGCGCGCGCAGCGCGTGCAGCGCGTCGCGCGCGCCGCCGGCGATGCGCCGCAGCAGCTCGGCCGCCTGGCGCGCCGGCGCGTCGCCGACGAGGCGGGCGAGGTCCTCCTCGACGTCCCAGCGCACGTTGTCGATCAGCCAGGCGGCGTCGGCCGCGAGCCCGGCGTCGCCCTGGATCGTGACGGCCGGGCGCGCGCCGCCGAGCAGCGCCTCGGCCCACTGGCCGGGGCGCGAGGCATCGACGCCGATGCGCAGGTCGAACCCGGTGTCGACGCCCTCGGCGACCGGCTGCCACTCCAGCAGCCCCGCGGGCGTGACGCGCAGCGCCAGCGGCCCGGGCCGCGGCGCCCAGGACGGGCCGCCCGAGACCACCACGCCGATCACGCGACCGGCGTGCGGGCGCAGCCGGTCGGTGGCGGCCGGCTCGGCGGCGAGGACGTGGTTGAAGGCGAGGGTGAGGCGCTCGGCGAGCGCCGGCCACAGCAGGCTGCTGGCGGTTTGGAGAAGCATGGCGGGCATTGTAGGGACAGCGCGAGCCCCCCTCGTTCAGGGTGAAAAGGCACTCTGCCGTTCGGTAAGAATCATTCACACCCGGGGGCTTTCCTCCCGCCATCCACTGTACCGAAGTGCCCTTTTCCGCGCTCGCACAGCGAGGCGGGCGACGTCCCCAGGCGACGCGCCGACGGCCGATCGCCACATCAAGAGACCATGCCGGCCCCGGCAGCGAGGCCGGCCGTCCCCAGGGGAGCGGGCCGTCCATGTTCCAGGACAGGGGGTTGAAGCGCACCTTCTACAACGCGCCGCAGTCGGTGGCGTCCTTCGTCGCCGCCTTCATGGAGCCGGCGCTCACGGTGCTGACCTTCTTCGTCATCAGCGTGATGGCCGGCGAGGGCATCGACCGCCCCGAGCTCACGCTGTGCCTGCTGGTGCTGGCGCTGACCTTCCCGGGCCGCAACCGCTTCAAGGACCCGCACCTGACGACGCTGGTCGACCTCTTCAGCTCCTGGGCGGCGCTGCTCGGGATCCTGGCGCTGTGCGGCTACGCCACGCGCAGCCTGGAGCTGTTCTCCGCCCAGGTGCTGATCGCCTGGGCGGTCGCGACGCCCTTCGTGCAGTGGTCCGGCGTGATGCTCGGCCGCGCGGTGCTCAAGATCCGCGCCCTCTCGCCCGCCGCGCGGCGCTCGGCGATCGTCATCGGCGGCGACGCGCTCGGCACCAAGCTCGCGCGCGCGCTCGACGAGCACGGCGACTTCGGCGTCGACTTCCTCGGCTACTTCGACGACCGCACCGCCGACCGGCTGCACGACGACGCCGCGGGCCAGCTGCTCGGCCGGCTCGAGGACGCGCCCGCCTACGTCGCCGCGCACGGCATCGACGAGGTCTACATCACGCTGCCGCTCACCTCGCAGCCGCGCATCACCGCGCTGATGGAGTCGCTGCAGGGCACGACCGCGTCGCTGTTCTTCGCGCCCGACGTGTTCGGCATCAGCATCATCCAGGGCCGGCTGCAGGACGTGAACGGCGTGCCGGTGGTCGGGCTGCTGGAGACGCCCTTCACCGGCGTCAACGAGATGGTCAAGCGCCTGAGCGACATCGTGCTCGCGAGCCTGCTGCTGGTGCTGGTCTCGCCGCTGCTGCTGCTCGTGGCGATCGGCGTCAAGCTCAGCTCGCCGGGCCCGGTGGTGTTCCGCCAGCGCCGCAACGGGCTCGACGGCGAGGAGATCGTGGTCTACAAGTTCCGCTCGATGCGCACGCTCGACAACGGCCCGGTGGTGCCGCAGGCGACGAAGAACGACCCGCGCGTCACGCCCTTCGGCGCCTTCATCCGCCGCACCTCGCTCGACGAGCTGCCGCAGCTCGTCAACGTGCTGCAGGGCCGCATGAGCATCGTCGGCCCCCGGCCCCACGCGGTGGCGCACAACGAGCAGTACCGGCGCCTCATCAAGGCCTATATGGTGCGCCACAAGGTGCGCCCCGGCATCACCGGCTGGGCGCAGGTCAACGGCCACCGCGGCGAGACCGATACGCTGGAGAAGATGCAGGCACGCATCGAGTACGACCTCGAGTACCTGAGAAACTGGTCGCTGGGCCTGGACCTGCTGATCATCGCGCGCACCATCCGGCTGATGCTGTTCGACCGCCATGCCTACTGAGCAGCTCCGCGGCGGCGCGACGGCCGCCGCCCCCCGCCGGCGCCTCGCGCCGCACCGACCGCCCGCAACGACGGGCCGCACTGACCGGAGGGAATCCCGCATGCCTCGTCACAGTTCTTTCCCGTGCTTGCGCCGTCCGCGCCCGCTCGCGCGCGGCACAGCGGCACTGCTGCCGCTCGCTGCGGCCGGCGCGCTGCTGCTCGGCGCCGCCGCGCCCGCGCAGGCCCAGCTCGGCCCCTACTACCTGAGGGGGACGCAGAGCTTCACGCACGACAGCAACCTGTTCCGCGCGCCCGAGGGCGCCGGCGTCGCCTCCGACACCGTCTCCTCGACGGGCCTCGCGGCCGGCCTCGAGCAGCCGCTCGGCCGCCAGCGGCTCAGCGCGCAGGCCTCGGTGGCGCTCAACCGCTTCCGCAACTTCTCCGAGCTCGACAACAACGGGCACCGGCTCGACCTGCGGCTCGACTGGGAGACGATCGCGCGGCTGTCGGGCGACGTGCGCTTCGGCCGCAGCCGCCAGCTCGCGAGCTACGCCGACACCCGCGCGCTCGGCGCGCTGCGGCTGCGCAACATCGTCACCGCGCAGGACCTGTCGGCGCGCGCGCGTTTCGGCGGCGCGTCGCTGCTGAGCCTCGAGGCCGACGTCGCGCGGCGCGAGCAGTCCTTCTCGGCGCCGCAGTACCGCAGCCGCGAGCTCGAGCAGACCAGCGTCGGCGCCGGCGTGCGCTACCGCCCGAGCGATTTGCTGAACCTCGGCCTCGCGCTGCGCCACACCGACGGGCGCAACCCGAACTTCACCGCCACCGGGCAGAGCAACGACTACGAGCGCCAGGACCTGAGCCTTACCGCCAACTGGCGCCCGAGCGGCATCACGGCGCTCAGCGGACGGCTGAGCCGCACCACCACCGACCACGAGTTCGCGGGCGGACGCGACTTCAGCGGCCTCACCGGCGGGCTCGGCGTCGACTGGCGCCCGAGCGGGCGCAGCCGCCTCGGGCTGCAGCTCAGCCGCGAGACCAGCGACGAGAGCATCGTCGTCACCACGCTCGGCCCCGACCCGGACGCGCCGCAGCAGCTCGCGCTGGTGGAGACTCCGCTGGTCGACTCGCGCCTGAGCAACACGCTGCGGCTCAACGGCAGCTACGCGCTCACCGGCAAGATCATGCTTGACGCCGGCCTGCGCTGGAGCCGCCGCCGGCTCGAGGACGCGGTCGCGCCCGGCGCCGGCGGCCCGCTGCTGCTCGCCGGCAGCGACCGCACCACGGCGGCGAGCCTCGGCGCGAGTTACGCTGTGAACCGTTCGCTGCAGCTTGGCTGCGGCATCGCCCGCGAGCGCCGCACCGCCGACACGGCCAACGCGCTCACGGCGCCCTTCCGGGCCACCACCGCGAGCTGCCAGGCGCAGCTCACCCTGCAATAAGCCTCTTCACATCCACGACATGCCCAAGATCCTGCTGACCGGAGCCACCGGCTACATCGCCTCCCACACCTGGCTGAGCCTGCAGGAGGCCGGCTTCGAGGTCGTCGGCGCCGACGACTTCTCCAACAGCTCGCCGAAGGTGCTCGAGCGCCTGGCCGAGCTCGGCGGCCGCGAGCCGGTCTTCGAGCGCCTCGACGTCTGCGACCCGCAGGCGCTCGACGCCGTGTTCAGGAAGCACGCGATCGACGCGGTGGTGCACTTCGCCGCCTTCAAGGCGGTGGGCGAATCGACCCAGAAGCCGCTGGAGTACTACGCCAACAACCTCGGCAGCCTGCTCAACGTCTGCCGCACGATGCGCGAGCACGGCGTGCGCCGCATCGTCTTCAGCTCCTCGGCCACCGTCTACGGCAAGCCCGAGAGCCTGCCGCTGCGCGAGGACGCGGCGCTGTCGGCCACCAACCCCTACGGCCAGACCAAGCTGATGAGCGAGCAGATCCTGCGCGACCTGCAGGCCTCGGACGCGGCGTGGCGGATCGCCTGCCTGCGCTACTTCAACCCGGTCGGCGCGCACCCGAGCGGGCGCATCGGCGAGGACCCGCGCGGCATCCCGAACAACCTGATGCCCTACGTGGCGCAGGTCGCGGTCGGCAAGCGCGAGAAGCTGCAGGTCTTCGGCGACGACTACGACACGCCCGACGGCACCGGCGTGCGCGACTACATCCACGTCGTCGACCTCGCCGAGGGCCACGTGGCGGCGCTGCGCTACCTGTTCGAAAAGGACGCGTCGGTCACCGTCAACCTCGGCACCGGCCAGGGCTACAGCGTGCTCGACGTGGTGCGCGCCTACGAGCGCGCCAGTGGCCGCCCGGTGCCCTACACCATCGCGCCGCGCCGCCCCGGCGACATCGACGCCTGCTACGCCGACCCCACGAGCGCGCGCGAGCTGCTCGGATGGGAGGCCCGGCGCGGCCTCGACGCGATGTGCGCCGACTCCTGGCGCTGGCAGCAGATGAATCCGCAGGGCTACGGGAACGAGTAAGCTGCCGACCTTCGTTCGACCGTCTCTCCGGATTTTCCCCATGAAGCACAGCATCGTCCCCGTCGTGATGGCCGGTGGCAGCGGCACCCGCCTCTGGCCGCTCAGCCGCCAGCTCTACCCCAAGCAGTTCCTGGCGCTGTCGGGGCCGCAGACCCTGTTCCAGCAGGCGCTGCTGCGCCTGGCGGACCTGGCCGACGACACGATCGAGGTGCAGCCGCCCTGCATCGTCGGCAACGAGGAGCACCGCTTCCTGGTGCTCGACCAGCTGCGCGAGATCGGGCAGAAGGCCTCCACCGTGCTGCTCGAGCCGGTCGGGCGCAACACCGCGCCGGCGCTCACGCTCGCCGCGCTGCACGTCAGCGAGCCGGCAGAGGCCGACCCGATCCTCGTCGTCACGCCCGCCGACCAGACCGTCACCGACGCCGCCGCCTTCACCGCCGCGCTGCGCCGGGCGGTGCACGCCGCGGCCGACGGCAGCATCGTGATCCTCGGCATCACCCCGGACCGTCCCGAGACCGGCTTCGGCTACGTCCGCACCGAGGGCGCCGGGCCGGTGCACACCGTCGCGGCCTTCGTCGAGAAGCCCGACGCGGCCACCGCCGAGGCCTACCTCGCGCAGGGCGGCTACTACTGGAACGGCGGCATGTTCGTCGTGCGCGCCTCGGTGTGGCTGAAGGCGCTCGCGCAATTCCGCCCCGACATCGCCGGCGCGACGCGCGCCGCCTGGGCCGCGCGCAGCACCGACAACGGCTTCACGCGTCCCGGCAAGGAGGCCTTCGCCGCGATTCCGTCCGAGTCGATCGACTACGCAGTGATGGAGAAGTGCCCGGCGAACCCGAAGGCCGGCTTCGCGGTCAGGATGGTCGCGCTCGACGCCGGCTGGTCCGACCTCGGCGCCTGGGAGGCGGTCTGGCAGGTCGCGGGCAAGGACGCGCAGGGCAACGTCGCGCACGGCGACGCGGTGATCGAGGACAGCCGCAACACGCTGGTCTACGCGACGAGCCGCTTGGTCAGCACGGTCGGCCTCGACGACGTCGTCGTCGTCGAGACGCCGGACGCGGTGCTGGTGGCCGACCGCTCGCGCAGCCAGGACGTCAAGAAGATCGTGCAGCAGCTCGAGAAGCGCTCGCGCGACGAGGGCACCGTGCACCGCCTCGTCCACCGTCCCTGGGGCTGGTACGACAGCATCGACGCGGGCCCGCGCTTCCAGGTCAAGCGCATCATGGTCAAGCCCAAGGCGACGCTGAGCCTGCAGATGCACCACCACCGCGCCGAGCACTGGATCGTCGTCTCCGGCACCGCCGAGGTGACCTGCGGCGACAAGACCCTGCTGCTGACCGAGAACCAGAGCACCTACATCCCGCTCGGCGAGGTGCACCGCCTCGCCAACCCCGGCACGATCCCGCTCGAGATCATCGAGGTGCAGTCGGGCAGCTACCTCGGCGAGGACGACATCGTGCGCTTCCAGGACACCTACGGCCGCGCAGGCTGAGGACCGTCCCACGCCCGGCCGCCCTGCCCTCCCCGGGGCGCGGGCCCCGGGCACGAAGGCTGCGCGAGGAACCGATCGGAAGCCGTTCTGAAAGGAGATTCCTTGCGCCCCGCCTTCGACCGCCGCGCCGCCGCGGCCCCCGTCCTGCCCGCCGATGGACAGCGCCGCCAGTAACGCGCGCTGGATCGCGCTTTCGCAGGCCACGCGCATCGGGCTGCAGCTCGCCAGCGTCGTCGTGCTCGCCCGGCTGCTGACGCACGCCGACTACGGGCTGCTGGCGATGATCTCGGTGGTGACCAACTTCGCCAACCTGCTGCGCGACATGGGCACCTCCGCCGCGGTGGTGCAGAAGGCCGAGCTCAGCGACGAGATCACCGACTCGGTGTTCTGGTTCAACGTGCTCGTCGGCACGGTGCTGATGCTGGCGCTGCTGCTGCTCGCCGGCCCGATCGCGGCGGCCTTCCGCACGCCCGAGGTGGAGCCGCTGCTGCAGCTGCTGGCGCCGGTCTTCCTGCTCACGAGCCTCGGCGCGGTGCACCGCGCGCTGCTCGAGCGCGTGTCGGCCTTCCGCAGCGTGGTGGGCATCGAGATCGGCAACGGCGTCTTCTCGCTGGTCGTCACGGTCGCCGCGGCGTGGATGGGCGCCGGCGCCTACAGCTGGGTGATCGGCATGCTCGCGGCCGCGCTGCTCGCGACGCTGCAGTTCTGGCGCGCCTCGCGCTGGGTGCCGGGCCGCCCGCACCTCGCCGGCATGCGCCACATCATGCGGTTCAGCGGCAACATCACCGGCTTCAACTTCATCAACTACTTCTCGCGCAACGCCGACGGCTTCATCGTCGGCCGCCAGCTCGGCGCCGAGCCGCTCGGCATCTACTCGTCGGCCTACAAGATCATGCTGTTCCCGGTGCAGAACATGGCCTGGGCGGCCAACCGCGCGCTCTACCCGGTGATGAGCCGCCGCCAGGACGACCTGCCCGCGCTCGCGTCGCTCTACCTGCGCTCGCTGTCGGTGATCGCCGCGGTGAGCGCGCCGCTGATGACCGGCGTGTTCGTGCTGCGCGAGCCCTTCGTGCTGGTGATGATGGGCGAGAAGTGGCTGGCGGTGGCAGACGTGCTGAAGTGGCTCGCGCCGGTGGGCTTCGTGCAGTCGATCGCGAGCACCACCGGGCCGGTGTTCATGGTGCGCGACCGCACCGGGCTGCTGCTGCGCCTGGGCGCGCTCGGCGCCGGGCTGCAGGTGGGCGCCTTCCTGCTCGGCGTGCACTGGGGCATCGCCGGCGTCGCGGTGTGCTACTTCGCGGCCAACCTGATCAACGCGGTGCCGGTGCTGGCGCTGGCGCTGCGCCAGCTCGACACCCGGCCTTCGGCGCTGCTCGACGTGCTGCAGGCGCCGCTGCTGTGCTCGGGCCTGATGGCGGCCTTCCTGGCGCTGCTGCGCGGCATTCCGGCCGTCGCCACCGCCGGGCCGCTGGCGGAGCTGGTGTTCTGCACGGTGGCGGGCGCCATCGTCTACGGCACGCTGTTCTTCCTGCTCGCGCCCGACAAGGGGCGCATCGTGCTGTCGCTGATGCCAGGGCGGCGCAAGGGCGCGCGCTGAATGCGCCGGCGCGCGCTGCCGCAAGATTTACGGCCGTCCCGGCAGCCCGCGGCGGCGGCCGCCCGCGCGCGCCGCCGCCGCCGCGCGGCACTTCGATTGCTCCCGGAAGCCGTGTCCCGACTTCCCTGCGCGGGCCGCCGTCGCGCCCGCGCCGGCAGGCCCGACCCGCGCATGCCCTCCACCGCCACGCTGCCGCCACCGCCGACTCCCGCCGGGAGGGCTCCATGCCGCTGAGTCCGCCGCACGCGCGCACGGGCGCGGCCGGGGACTGCGCGCCGCTGGTCTCGGTCTACCTGCCGACCAAGGACCGGCTGCCGCGGCTGCGGGCCGCGGTCGACTCGGTGCTGGCGCAGAGCCTCGCGGACTTCGAGCTGATCGTCGTGAACGACGGCTCGCGCGACGGCACCGCCGCCTACCTCGACGCGCTCGCCGCGCAGGACGCCCGGGTGCGCGCGCTCCACCACGAGGCGCCGCTCGGCGCGCCGGCCTCGCGCAACGAGGCGCTGCGCCTGGCGCGCGGCACCTGGGTCACCGGGCTCGACGACGACGACCAGTTCCACCCCGGCCGGCTCGAGGCCTTCGTCGCCTTCGCGGGGCTGATGCAGCGCCACGGCCTCGCGTTCTCCGCGCTCTACAGCCAGGACGAGGTGGTCGGTGCGCAGGGGCGGCGCTGCACGCGCAAGCAGAGCCGCGCGGCGTTCGAGGACCTGCTGCTGCGCAACTGCATCGGCAACCAGGTCTTCGCGCGGCGCGAGGTCTTCCTCGAGGCCGGGCTCTACGACGAAGGGATGCCCGCGTGGCAGGACCTGGACCTGAACCTGCGCATCGTCGGGCGCTTCGGCCCGGCGCTGCTGCTCGACGCGCCCTACTACGTCTTCCACGACGACGAGCGCCCGGACCGGATCTCGCGCAAGAAGAAGGACCGCATCATGGAGGCCTACCGGCGCATCGCCGCCAAGTGGCCGCAGCTGCCGGCGCGCGCGCGGCAGAACCTCTACCTGCAGACGCTCAGCGCCTACTACCGCTTCCCGATCACCGCGGGCGACATCTCCGCCTACCTGCGCCTCGGCATCGCGCCGGGCAGCCTGGCCTCGCTGCTGAGACTGCTGATCCACCGGCTGCGCACGTGATGCGCGCCCCGCCCCCCACCCCGCCGCTCGACGGGCGCGCGCGTCCACGCGGAACGAGCCAACGCAGCGCCCCCTCGGGCCCTCCATCCGTCGCGTCGCCATGAAGAAACTCGTCTACCGCTACACCCGGCACCTGCGCTTCCGGCTCCGCATGGAGCGCCACTGGCGGCATTTCCAGGAGGCGATGAGCGCGGACCCGCTGCCCACCGTGCGCGCCGACCTGCAGGCGCTCGTCGATGCGCCGCCGACGCGCATCGGCTCCAAGGGCCAGCCCGACATGGCGGGGCTCAAGCGCGAGCGCGCGCGGCGCATCGTCGCCGAGCTGCAGGCGCAGCCGGGGCGCGTCAGCGCGACGGCGCTCGCGACGGCGCGCGAGCTCGCCGCGCTCGACACGAGCGACCGCACCGCGCACCGCGTCCACCTCGCGCTGTTCTGCGTCGCGCACGCCGGGATGCTCGCCGCGCTGCGCGGCCACCTGCGCCGCTACGTGGTCGCGCACATCAGCTGCGCGCCGCGGCTCGACCGCGCCGCCGCCTCCTGCGCGAGCTTCGCGCCGCTGGCCGGGGCCGAGCTGAGCCAGCTGTCGGTGGTCGGCAGCGGCTTCGGCGAGTTCTTCGAGTTCGATGCCGCGCGGCAGCTGCTGACGGTGCCGGCGAGCGACGCCTACGAGCACCTGCCGAGCAAGGTGGCGGCGGCCTGGTTCGCGCTGTCGCTGGTCGAGGGCGTCGAGGCGGTGCTGAAGGTGGACGACGACCACCGGCTGCGCGACGGCGCGGCGCTGATGCGCGGCTTCCGCTCGCTCGACCGCGGCTCGCGGGCCGAGCAGCTCGGCCACCTGTACTTCTCGGACTACCTCGGCGCGCACAACCGCGCCTGGCACATCGGCAAGAGCAGCGACCCGGCGGTCAACGGCGCGCCCTACGGCTATCCCGGCGCGCGCCAGTGGGCCACCGGCCACACCGGCTACTTCCTGAACCGCCCGGCGCTGCGCCTCGCCGGCTGGGGCTACACCTACTTCCGCGAGCACTTCCGCACCGGCCTCTACGAGGACATGGTGCTGTCGGACCTGATCGAGCGCCTCGGCGGGCGGCTGCGCCACGCCGAGATGATGCGGCTGCTGTCGGCGGAGGCGGCCTACTGAAGGGGCGGCCGCCCCGCCCTGCCCCGCTCCTCAGCCGCGGCCGATGCCGTGGTACTCGATGCCGAGCGTGCGCATCAGCTCCGGCTCGTAGAGGTTGCGGCCGTCGAACACCGCGTGGTCGGCGAGCGCGTCGCGGATCGCGTCGAAGTCCGGCGTGCGGAACTCCTTCCACTCGGTGACGATCACCAGCGCGCAGGCGCCCTCGAGCGCCTCGCGCGCCGATTCCGCGAGGGCCACGCCGGGCACGCCGGCGAGCACGCGCCGCGCCTCGTCGGCGGCCACCGGGTCGTAGGCCTGCACCTTGGCGCCGCGCGCGACGAGCTCGGAGATCAGCACGCGGCTGGGCGCATCGCGCATGTCGTCGGTGTTGGGCTTGAAGGCCAGGCCCCACAGCGCGAAGGTCCTGCCCGCGAGGTCCTCGCCGTAGCGCGCGACGATCTTCCTCACCAGCACCTGCTTCTGCTGCTCGTTGACCTCCTCCACCGCCTGCAGCAGCGCGAGCGGCTCGCCGGCCTCGGCCGCGGTGCGGATCAGCGCCTTGACGTCCTTCGGGAAACAGGAGCCGCCGTAGCCGCAGCCGGCGTAGAGGAAGCTCGTGCCGATGCGCGGGTCGCTGCCGATGCCCTGGCGCACCAGCTCGATGTCGGCGCCGAGCTTCTCGGCCACGCGCGAGAGCTCGTTCATGAAGCTGATGCGCGTGGCGAGCATCGCGTTGGCGGCGTACTTCGTGAACTCGGCGCTGCGCATGTCCATCACCATCATGCGCTCGCGGTTGCGGATGAAGGGCGCGTAGAGCGCGCGCAGCAGCAGCACCGCGCGCTCGTCGTCGGCGCCGACCACGACGCGGTCGGGGCGCATGAAGTCGGCCACCGCGGCGCCCTCCTTCAGGAACTCTGGATTGGAGGCGACCGCGAAGTCGAGCTTCACGCCGCGCTTGTCGAGCTCCTCGCGCACCGCCGCCTGCACGCGGTCGCCGGTGCCCACCGGCACCGTGCTCTTGTCGACGATCACCTTGAAGTCGGTCATCAGCCGGCCGATGTTGCGCGCCGCCGCCAGCACGTACTTCAGGTCGGCCGAGCCGTCCTCGTCCGGCGGCGTGCCGACCGCGATGAACTGGATCGTGCCGTGCGCGACCGCAGCCTCGACGCTGGTGGTGAACTCGAGCCGGCCGCCCGCGACGTTGCGCTGCACCACCTCGAGCAGCCCGGGCTCGTGGATCGGCAGGCTGCCCTCCTTGAGCACGCGGATCTTCTCGGGGTCGAGGTCCAGGCACATCACGTGGTTGCCCATCTCGGAGAGACAGGCGCCGGTGACGAGGCCGACATAGCCGGTGCCGACGACGGTGACTTTCATGGTTGGTTTCCTTCGGGGTCTTGCAAGGGGTCAGGCACGCGGCGGCGTGCGGCGGCCGCGCAGCAGGCTCGGCAGCATGCGCGCGACGAACAGGCTGTTGGTGACGAGGTAGCGCTTCCACAGCCGGCGCGGCTCGCTCAGCAGGCGGTAGAACCACTCCAGGCCGTGGCGCTGCATCCAGGGCGGCGCGCGGCGCACGGTGCCGGCGTGGTAGTCGAAGGCGGCGCCGACGCCGACCATCACGGCCCGCACGCGGCCGCGGTGCGCCGCCATCCACTTCTCCTGCTTCGGGCAGCCGATGCCGACGAACACCACCGCGGCGCCCGAGGCGTTGAGCTGCTCGGTGTCGGCGCGGTCCTCGGCCTCGGTGAGCGCGCGGAAGGGCGGCGAGATCAGCGCGCCGATCCGCAGCCGCGGAAAGACCCGCAGCAGCGATTCTCGCAGCCGCGCGAGCGTCTCGGGCGTGCCGCCGTAGAAGGCGACCCCCTGGCCGAGCCGCTCGGCCTCGCGCAGGTAGCGCCACATCAGGTCCGGGCCGTTGATGCGCTCCTGCGTCGCGTGGCCGAAGCGCCGCAGCGCCCAGGCCACCGGCGCGCCGTCGGCGGTGGCGAGGTCGGCCTCGTTGACGACGCGGCCGAACTCCGGGTCCTGCGTCGCGGTGACGACCGAGTGCACGTTGCAGATGCAGACATAGCGCGACTCGCGCCGCGCGCCCCACTCGATCAGGCGCGCGACCGCGCCGTCCCAGGGCAGCGCGTCGATGAAGGCGCCGAGCACCGGCGCGCCGCGGCGGCGGCCGTCGCGGCGCTCGCGCTGCCTGCGCTCCGGGCCGCCCCAGGGCCGCGACTCGCGCCGCCGCTCAGGCTGCGAGCGGAAGGTCTGCGATCGCATCACGGTAGATCTCCAGCAGTTGCTCCAGGTTGCGCGCCGGCGTGTAGCGCGCCTCGTACTCGGCGCGCGCGGCGCGCCCCATCCGCTTCATCGCCTCGGGGTGCTCGTCGGCCCAGGCGAGCTTGCTCGCGAGGTCGCTCGGCTGCCCCGGGTCGAACAGCAGCCCGGTGCGCCCGTCCCGCACGATCTCGGCGAGCGCGCCGATGCGGCTCGCGATCACCGGCAGGCCGCAGGCGAAGGCCTCGACGATCGTGCGCGGGAAGTTCTCGTACCAGAGGCTCGGCACGACCAGGTAGAGCGCGCGCTGCATGCGCTCCATGACCTCGGCGGGCGGGCGAAAGCCCAGCCAGTGCGGACCGAAGGCGGCCCTCGCCTGCGGCGCGAGCTTGCCGTCGCCGACCACGGTCAGCGCCACCCGCGGCAGCTCGGCCGCCGCGTCGGCGAGCACGCCCAGGCCCTTCTCCGGCGACAGCCGCCCGACGAACAGCCCGCCCTCGCGGTGCTCCCACTGCGGCCGCGCGTCGAGCGCGACGAAGTTGGGCTTGACGCGGATGCGCCCGGGGGGCAGCCCGCCCTGCACGAACTTGTCGCGGCAGAAGTTGTTCAGCGCGATGTAGCGCGCCACCTTGTGCGCCCAGGTGCCGGCGGCGCGGTGCAGCACGACGCTGCTGCCGAGCACCGCGCTCTGCGCCACCGAGCCGCGGTAGCAGCCGCGCAGCACGCCGCGCCACGGCACGTTGCCGAGGCAGTCCTCGCAGACGCGCCCCTCGCGCAGGAACATCGCCTGCGGGCACAGCAGCCGGAAGTTGTGCAGCGTCTGCACCACCGGCACGCGCGCCGCGTCGGCGGCCCAGTAGAGCGAGGGCGAGATCAGCGGGAAGGTGTTGTGCGCGTGCACGACGTCGGGGCGGAACTCCTCGAGCAGACGGCGCAGCTCCTCGCTGGTGCGGCGCGACCACAGCGTCTGCACCGCCAGCGTCACGCGCCCCTGCCCCGCGACCTCGTCGTTGTGGCGGCCGAACACGCGCACCTCGTGGCCGCCCGCGCGCAGCAGCTCGATCTCGGCCTCCGCGACCGCATCCTCGCCGCCACGCTTCTGGTAGGCGTTGTGAGCGACGACGATCCTCATCGGCGCAGCTCCTTCAGGCAGCGCTCGATGCCCTCGCAGAAGCGCTGGCTCATGTTCTCGATCGTGTAGCGCGCCGCGCTCGCGCGCGCGCCGGCGCGCAGCGCCTCGGCCCGCTGCGGCTGCGCGAGCAGCGCGGCGACGCCGTCGACGTAGGCGTCGAGGCGGTCGGGCGTCATCAGCCCGTTGCGGCCCGACTCGAGGTAGGCGATCTCGGGCGAGTGCAGCCGGCAGTCGGTGGTCACGAGCGGCAGCCCGGCGACGAAGGCGTCGAGCAGCCCGAGGCCGACGAGGCCGGGGTTGAGCATCACGTCCGAGACCGCGAGCAGTTCCATCTTGTCCCGGGCGTGGCGGGGCCCGAGCACGCGGATCCACGGGTGGGCGCGCGCCGCCGCCTCGACGAGGCCGCGGTCCGGGCCGTCGCCGGCCACGAGCAGCGTGAAGCCGGGAAAGCGCGCGCGCAGCCGCAGCGCGGCCTCGACGAGGAAGCCCAGGCGCTTGTCGGCGTAGAGCGAGCCGACGAAGACGCCCACCGGCCCCGCGCCGGGCGCGAGCTCGCGGCGCACGCGCTCGCGGTCGGCCGCGGTGATCGCCGCATGCAGCCGGCGCAGCTCCGCGGTGTCGACCGCGTTGTCGAGCACCGTGATGCGCTCCTCGGGGAAGCCCTCGGCGCGCACCAGCTCGCGACTCAGGCCGGTGTAGGCGAACCACCAGTCCACCCGCGTCGTGGTCCAGCGCTTGAAGCGCTCCCTGAGGCCCTCGGGGGAGTCGCTCTGCAGGTTGCGCCCGTGGCCCCAGAAGGCGAGCCGGCGCGGGCGCTCGAGCGTCATCGACACCAGGTTGTAGGCGAGCTTGTTCTCCTGCGTGACGATCACCAGCTCGCACGCCCGGGTGAGCGCGCCGAAGTCCTGCCAGCACAGCCGCCCGCCGGCGAGGTAGCGCGTCGCGCAGCGCTCGGCCCAGGGCAGCTCGCCGCCGTCGCGCTTGCGCGCCTCCTCGGGAGTCGGGTCGCCGTGCAGCACGCGCAGCCGGATGCCGCGGCGCGCCAGGCGCTCGCGCATCTGCTCGAACAGCGGCAGCCGGTAGCCCGTCATGCGCCGCTGCACGATCGCGACCTCGGCCATCAGCCCTCCCCCCAGCGCACCGACCAGCGCCCGAGATCGGCGTAGACGCGCGACCAGCGCGCGACGAAGGCCTCGCGCGAATAGCGCCGCACCGACTCGCATGCGCCCTGCGCGAGCGCCGGCAGCCGCTCGCGGCCGAGGATGGCCTCGGCGAGCGCGCTGCCGACGGCGCCCGCGTTGCGCTCGACCAGCCAGCCGTTGACGCCCGGGCGCACGAACTCCTCGGCGCCGTAGAGGCCCTGGCTCGTGAGCACCGGCAGGCCGGCTGCCGCCGCCTGCAGGATCGCGAGCGAGAAGACCTCGTAGGCCGACGGGAAGGCGAACACGTCCGCGCACCACAGCCACGGCCGCACGTCCTGCTGCAGCCCGGCGAAGCGCACCGCGCCGTCCAGGCCGAGCGCCTCGGCACGGCGCGAGAACTCCTCGATCTCGTCCGGCCCGCCGCCGATCACCAGCACCTGCGCCTGCGCGCGCAGCGCCTCGGGCAGGCCGGCGAGGCCCTCGAGCACCAGCGGCAGGCCCTTCCTCGCGAAGTCGCCGAGCGCCATGAAGGCGAACACCAGCGCGTCCTCGCGCAGGCCGGCATCGAGGCGCTGCGCGGCGCGGTCGAATCCGGCCGGCATCGCGAAGTGATCGGCGTCGACCGGGTTCGGGATCGTCACGAGCCGCGCCGAGGTGCCCGGGTACTCGCGCGCCAGCTCGCGCGCCAGCCCCAGCGACGGCACGACGATGCGCGACGCGCGCGCCAGCGCCCGGCGCTCGAAGAAGGCGTTGAAGGCGTGGTTGCACCAGCGCGCCGCGCGGCGCAGGCCGCGCACCGGCGAGCTCTTCCACGGCCCCTTTAGGTAGGCGCGGTGGCAGAAGTGGGCGTAGACGACGTCGGCGCGCGCGAACTGGCCCTGCGTGGTCTGCACCCAGTCGGCGCGGTGGCCGCGCAGCCGCCAGAAGCCGTAGAGGAAGGGGGCGGCCGCCTGGAACAGCAGGTAGCGCAGCAGGACCGGGCCGCGCGGCAGCGGCACGCGCACCCATTCCACGCCGGGCTCGCCCGCGAGCTCGCAGCGGTCGGAGAACACCGTGACGCGGTGCCGGGCGGCCAGGCCCGCGACCTGCGCCATCACGCAGCTGCCCGCCGGGCTGCGCGCGCTCACCGCCTGGTCGAACACCGCGACGCGCGGGCCCTGCGGCACGGCCGCCGCGGCGCGGGGGGCGGTGGGGGGGCTCAGGGGCTTCATGCCGAGCGCGCCACCAGCACGACGCCGGCGACGATCATCGCGGTGCCGAGCACCCGCGGCGCGGTCAGCGCCTCGCCGAAGACCAGGAAGCCCAGCGCCATCGTCACGACGAAGCCGAGCCCGGCGAAGGGATAGGCGGCGCTGACCTCCATGCGCGCGAGCACGCCGAGCCAGGCCAGCGCGCCGAGCCCGTACATCGCCATGCCGCCGAGCAGCACCGGGTTGCTGCCGAAGGCCCACAGCGTGGCGGCGAAGCTCTCGAAGGGGCCGCGCATGCCGGGGCGGGACATGCCGAGCTTGAGCACCACCTGCGCCAGCGACGAGAGCATCACGCTCGCACAGATCAACATCAGGGCCTTGCCATTCATCGTCGGGACCTCCCGGGTCTTTCTCTCGGTTTCAGGAGCCGCGCGGCGCGTCCACGTGGCGCACCGCCAGCGGCGTGTCGGGGGGGAAGACGGCGGCCAGCCGCACGCGCAGCGGCCGCCCGCGCACCTCGACCTCCATGCGCCCGTCCTGCCAGCGCCAGTCGACGCGCGCGCCGCGCACGTGGATGCCACCTGCGGCGAGCGGCTGGTCCAGCCAGGAGCGCGGCACGCCGGCGCCGATCAGCACGCCCTCCTCGTCGTCCTCGCGGGTCAGCATGTCGAGCTGCAGCGCCAGCAGCTCGGCCGCGGTGCGGTAGTGCGGCGTGACGTGCGGCGGCTCGACCCAGCCGCGCACCGCCTGCCAGCCGTTGGCGCCCTGCGGTTCGCCCTCGCCGTCCCACCAGCTGTAGGCGCCGGGCGCGACCTGCAGCGCCCACAGCCGCCGCAGCGTCGCGAGCGCCGGCGCCGGCTCGCCGAGCAGCAGCCACTGGTGCGCGAGCGCGATGTCGAGATGCGGTTGGCGCGGCGGCGGCCCGTCGCCGCCCGCATCGGGCAAGCCGCGTGCCTTCAGGCGCTCGGCGAACTCCGCCCGGGCCTCGTCCGCGACGACGCGCGCCGGCCACAGCGCGCTCGCCTGCGTGCGCACGTCGCGCAGGTCGCCGCCGGCGGCGCGGCTGGCGGACCACAGGGCCGCGGCGTGGCGCGCGCCGTCGAGCCCCTGGGCCACCGCGCCGGCGCGCAGCCAGCGGCCCAGCTCGGCGAGGCCGGGCTGGCCGGCGCCGGGGGCCTTCATCCGCTCGTTCCAGTCGGCGCGCAGCCGCCCGGCGGCCTCGCTCCAGCGCGCGGCCTCGGCCTCGTGGCCGAGCCGGCGCGCGAGCGCGGCGGCGTCGGCGAGCCCGCGGAAGGCCAGCGCGCCGAGGTAGAGCCGCGGCACCCCGCCCTCGACGCGGCCGGCGACGAGGCCCTGCTGCGCGGGCAGGCACAGCAGCCGCGCCTCGGCGGCGCGCACGCGGCGCGCGGCGATCGGGCCCTGCGGCTCGGCCAGCAGCGCCGAGCCCGCCCCGACGCAGTCGAGCAGCCACCCGGCCTTGCGCCGCACATGCGGCCACAGCTCGCGGTCGAAGTCCGCATCCGCCACCCGGGTCGCCACCTCCTCCAGCGCCCACAGCGCCAGGCCCGGCGCGTCGGCCTCGCTGCCCTGCGCGCCGAAGAAGTCGCGCTCGGCAAGGTCGGCGGCGAGGCGCCGCGCGAGCGCGAGGTTGCCCGCGCGCGCCAGCGCCGCGACGACGAAGGCGCCCTCGCGCAGCGAGGCGCCGGCGTGGTGCAGCGGGTCGCCGGGCCGGGTCTCGCGGCCCTCGAGCGACATCGCCAGGTGCTGCACCTGCGCGGCGACGCTCGCGGCGAAGTCCTGGTCGGGCAGGCGCAACACCGGCACGCGGGCCGCCAGGTCCTCCGCCGGCACCGGCGGCAGCAGCCGCCGCACCCGCACGCGCACCGTCCCCGCGTTGGGCGGCAGCACCGCGCGCGCATGGCCCCAGCCTGCGGCGCTCTCGATCCCGGGCCCGTCCGAGCCGGCGCGCAAGCCCTGCTGCTCGTCGCCGAGCCCCCACGCGGCGCCGGCCGGCAGATCGAGCGCCCAGCGGCCGTTGACGCGCAGCGTGCGGCCGCTCGCCTCCAGCCGGTGCACCGGGCCGCCGGCGGGCCCCACCGAGCGCAGCACCAGCTCCAGCCGCTGGCCCGGCTGCAGCGGCGCGGGGCGCAGCTCGAGCAGCCAGTCGCCGCCGGGCTGCTGCTGCCAGCGCCCGGCGTACAGCGGCGTCTCGAAGTCCGCGCCCGGCCAGCGTCCCGCCTCGAGCCGCAGGCGCTGCAGGGTGCGGCCGAGCGGGATGGCCTCGGCCGGCTGCAGCAGCGTGCCGTCCTCGTCGGTGAGCCAGAAGGACAGCCCGAAGGAGCCCACCCAGGGCGAGAAGGCGCCGGCCGGCTCGAGGTAGGCCTTGCTCGCCAGGGGGGCGCCCGGCGCGCCGAGCAGCAGGTGCGCCTGCCCGCGCGGCCAGGGCCCGAGCGGGCGGCGCGCGATCTCCTCCAGCAGAGCGGTGCGCGTCGAGCCCTGCGCCGCGGCATGCTCGAGGCTCGCGGCGAGCACGCGGCTGTTGTGCAGGCCGGCGAGCACCACGAGCGCGAGCGCGGCGAGCAGCAGGCCGCGGCGCATCGCCGCCCACTCGAAGGCGAAGGAGGCGAGCAGCACCAGCAGCGGCAGCACCTGCGGCGCGTGCAGGAAGGTCTCCTCGCCGCGCAGCAGCTGCAGCAGGCCCTGGCCGGCGAGGCCGCCGACGAGCACGAGCTTGACGGCGCGCGGCACCGGGCTGCGGCGCAGCGCGATCGCCCCGAGCGCCAGCAGCACGGCCCACAGCAGCAGCGCCGGCGCGCCGAGCGGCGAGCCGCTGCCCGGCAGCGCATGCTGCATGCTCAGGCCCTGCCAGTAGGGATTGGCACCCGCCGGCCGCGGCTGCGGCGCGAGCAGCGGGTCGAGCACCAGGCCCTTGGCGACCGAGAGCGGCCCCGCGCCCTCGACGAAGGGCGTGCCGCGCCCCGCTTGCGCCACGTCCGGCTCGGCGGGAGAGCCAGCGCGCTGCAACTGCAGACCCCCCAGCGCCAGCGCCAGCACCAGCGCGAGCGCGCCGGCCAGCGCGGCCAGCGCCAGCGGCAGGCGCAGCCGCGCGAAGCCGAGCAGTGCCGCGAGCAGCGCGTTGGCCGCCTCGACCGACAGCACCGCGGCGCCGAGCAGGCCCTGGCGCAGCGCCTCACTGCGCGGCGAGGCCAGGGGCGGCCCGGCCGCGACGAACAGCACCAGCAGGACGGTGAAGGCGCCGAGCGGCGCCGCCGACGGCACGGTGTGGAAGAACAGCCAGGCGGCCGAGGCCGGCATCAGCAGGCAGGCGAGCGCCGCCTCGGCGACGTCGCGGCCGAGCCGCCGCAGCGTCAGGAACATCAGCGCCACGGTGCCGGCGGCAGTCGCGCCCGAGCCCAGCGCGACGGCGGTGCGCGCGTCGATCGACAGCAGCGCCTGCAGCAGCCCGACCAGCGGCTGCACCAGCAGCGGCAGCGCCGGCTGCAGTTGACGCGGGGCCACGTCCGGGTCGCTCAGCTCGAGGAGCGCGCGCAGCGGCTCGGTGCCGAACCAGCCGCCCCCGGCCTCGGTGCCGGGACGCAGCGTCTCGGGCGCGAACAGGCGCGTCGGCGCCTGCTCGCCGAGCGCGAAGGCGGTGGCGAAGGCCAGCAGCGCCAGCACCAGGCAGACCACCGAGGCCGCGGACGAGGCCTCCCAGGCGGCTGCCGGGCGCGCGGCGCTGCGGGGCAACTCCAGACTCACCGGTTCCTGCATCGCCACCGCGCGGCGAGCCGCTGCACCGCCCGCGACGACGCGCGCACGGACGGGCCGCCACCGGTCTGGGGCAAGGCTTCGGCACCGACGGGCCGCACGACATGAACGCCCTGCCGTGCCGAGGGCGTGTTCCCAGGCAAGTCACTCATGGGTTTCTCCTGCGGGGCAGTCTAGGGAGCGCTTTCCTTGCCGGTCCCCCTCTAGCCGGGGGGCGGTCACCCCCCGTTCACATTTGCAAACCCTGCGTGCGCGTGCGGCGCGACATGATCTGCGGCGGTATCCGCGCCCTCGACGGCGGGCGCCTCCCGGCCGCGCCCGCCCTGCGCGTGCAGTCCGTTCCCCGGCCGGCGAAGGAGGCGCGGAGCGTGAGTCGATGGAGTGCGCTGCGGTGCGGCCGCGCGCTGCTGCTGGGCCTGGCGCTGCTGGCCGGCATCGCGCGGCCGGCCGCCGCGCTGGTCGAGCTGCCGGCGAGCTCGGGCGCGGCGGCCGGCGGCGGGCGCGAGCGCGCGATGGCGGCGGCCCGCCCGCTCGAGCTGCCCGGGCCGCGCATCAACGCCTGGGGGCAGCCCGCGCCGCGCCACGAGTTCGAGACGCTGCGCGCTGAAGGCGGCTCGACGCCGCGCCACCGGTTGCGCATCGTCGAACGCGCCCGCGGCAGCGACGCGCACCTGTTCTGGCCGCTGCCCTTCCGCAAGGGCCGGGCCTACCAGGCCGAGCTGACGCTGAGCGCCGCCGCGCCGGTGGACGTGGAGGTGATGCTGCGGCGCGACGAGCCGCCCTGGGACCCGTACGCGATCCGCACGCTGCGCCTCGGGCGCACGCCGCAGACGGTGCGGCTCGAGGGCTGGGCGCTGTCGGACGCGCCGGCCTCGCTGCGCGTCGCCGTGCTCGGCGAGGGCGTGGACGTGTTCGCCGGGCGGCCCGCGGTGCGCGAGACGCCGGGCGGCGCCTTCGGCCCGGCGCTGACGCAGCCGGTGCCCGATGCCTTCTTCGGCGTGCACCTGATGCGGCTCGGCCAGCACCTGAACTGGCCGGACTTCGATCCCGGCTTCGTGCGGCTGTGGGACACGCGCACCACCTGGAAGGACCTGCAGCCCGAGCCCGGCGGCTGGAACTTCGGCAACGCCGCGTGGCGGCGGCTCGACCTGTACGTGAACCACGTGCGGCGCGTGGGCCGCGCCGCGCAGCCGCTCCTCGTGCTCGGCCAGACGCCGCGCTGGGCCTCGACCGAGCCGGATTCGCACAGCCCCTACGGCCGCGGCCACGCGGCGCCGCCGCGCGACACCGAGGACTGGCGCCGCTACGTGCGCACGCTCGCGCGGCGCTACGCCGGCCGCATCCGCCACTGGGAGCTGTGGAACGAGCCCGACCACTCGATCTTCTACCGCGGCTCGGTGGAGCGCATGGTCGAGCTCGCCCGCGTCGCGCGCGAGGAGCTGAAGGCGGCGGACCCGGCCAACGTGCTCGTCTCGCCGGGGCTGACGATGGGCCAGGGGCTGCGCTGGCTGCACCGCTTCCTCGCCGCCGGGGGCGGGCGCCACGTCGACGTGATCGCCTTCCACTGGTACTACGACAGCGCGCCGGAGTCGCTGCTGCCGGCGATCGCGAACGTGCGGCAGCTGATGCGGCAGCACGGCGTCGCGGACAAGCCGCTGTGGAACACCGAGGGCGGTCTGGTGTGCAACAAGCGGCTGCGCGACTGCTCGCCGATGCGGCTGGGCGAGGACGAGCAGCTCGGCCTGCACGCGCGCGCGATGCTGCTGATGTGGTCCGCGGGCGTCGCCCGGTTCGACTACTACTTCTGGGAAGGGCGCTGGCCCGGCGAGGCACTGCTGGAGGGGGACTTCCGCACGCCCACGCTCGCCGGCCGCGGCCGCGCCGAGGCGGTGCGCTGGATGCGAGGCGCGCGCGTGCTCGACGCCTTCCACGTCGGCGAGCGGGTCTGGGTGCTGCGCATGCAGCGCGGCGAGCGGCGTTTCTCGATCGTCTGGGCCACCGAGCCCACCGAGGTGCGGCTGCCGAGGGAATGGGGCAGCACCCGGCTGCGCCGCCTCGACGGCCGCGCGGCGCGGCTGGAGGGAGGCCGCGTCGTCGTGACCGAGGCACCGATGCTGCTTCAGTAGCGCCCCCGCCGCGGCCTGCCCGGCCCGGTCGCCGCAAGGCGCACCGGGCTTTTCTTCTGGCCGCCACCCCTCTCGCCGAAGCAGCGGGACGCCTGAACGGCCGAAAACTTTCAATTTCTCACGGAAACGCCCGGCAAGTGCCTGAAGCGGCTTCAGTGGGACGCCGCCCCATCCGATAGCCCGGCATCGCCAAGGCGCCCAGCGCTCAGGCTGCCTGCCTGACAACGCCTGCGGGGAATCCACGGCCGTGCGCGGCCGCGATGAAGCGATCCCCTTTTGCAGCCCGCCCCGATCCGTCGAGCCCGCCCTTGCGCGCGGCCAGGACCGGCGCGGGCCGTCGAAGAACACCCCGATCAGGACGTTTCATGAGCAAGTCCCTTCCGAACTGGGCTTTGTGCCTGTCCCTCGTGCTGCTGTCGGCCTGCGGCGGCGGCAGCGATCCCCTCGCCCCGCTACGCGAGCCGAACCCTCCCGTCGCCGGCGATCCGAGCGGCGGCATGGGCGCCGACCTGCCGGCCGAAGCGAGCGACGAACCGCTCGTCGATGCGGCCGACCTGCCCGGCGCCGAGGCGGTCTACCCCCCGCCCTCCGAACAGATCAAGAACACCGTCGTCGTCGCCGAGGGCACGTTGCTGACCCGCTCCGACTTCGAGGGCAGCTACACCAGCACCGCGCCGGGCTGGCGCGTGAACTACTGGGGCAGCGTGAGGTTCGAGACCGCGCGCGAGACGCGCGCCACCCACGTCCACAGCGGCGCCTCCGCGCAGCGCTTCCGCGTCGTCGAGCGCGCCTCGGGCGCCGACGCCCACCTGATCTATCCCTACGGCTTCGTCAACGGCCGCAGCTACCGCGTCGCGCTCTACCTGCGCACCGACACCGCGGCCGAGGTCGAGGTGCAGCTGCGCCGCGACGCCCATCCCTGGGACGTCTTCGCGCGCCAGGTCGTGAAGCTCGGCAGCGGCTGGACCCGCGTCGAGCTCGGTGGCACGTTCCGCTGGAGCGATCCCGGCTCGATCCGCATCGTCTCGCGCACGCCGGGCGCCGCCTTCTACATCGACGACATGTCGCTCGCCGAGGTCGTGCCGGCGACGACCACCACCACCACCACCAGCCCCACGCCATCCACCACGCCGACCACCGAGCCGACGAGCCCGGGCACGGCCACCGAGCCGGCGCCGACGGAGCCGGTCGTCAGCGGCGGCCTGACGCTGCCGGCCGCCGGCAACCCCGCGGTGTCGGTGACGACGCTGCTGCGCTCGACGATGGAGGGCAGCTACGCCAGCACCGCGCCCGGCTGGCGCGCCAACTACTGGGGCACCCCCACCCCCACCTTCGAGCTCTCGCGCGAGAGCCGCGCCGGCTACGTGCAGGAAGGCAGCTCCTCGCAGCGCTTCCGCATGGTGACGAAGGGCGGCGGCGACGTGCACCTCTACCACTCCTACGCCTTCGTGAAGGGCCGCACCTACCGCGCCACCGCCTGGCTGCGCTCGGACGTCCCGGCGCGCGTCACCTTCTTCATGCGCCGCGACGCGCATCCCTGGGACGCCTTCGCCACGCGCACGCTCGAGCTCGGCCCCGGCTGGCAGAAAGTCGAGATCCAGGGCGCCTACATGGCCGACGTCGGCGGCTCGCTGCGCCTGCAGTCGCATACGCCGGGCGCCAATGTCTGGATGGACGACGTGACGCTCGCGCAGGTCGACCACAACGACCTCGCGCCCTTCAGCACCGAGACGCTGCCCGACACGCTGTTCGGCATGCACGTCAACAAGTTCGGCTCGCACCAGAACTGGCCCGGGCTCGGCCAGCGCGTGCTGCGCCTGCACAACACCGGCACGCACTGGAGGAACGTCGAGCCCGCCAACAACGCCTGGGACTGGCGGCGCCTGGACCTGCTGGTGGACTACGCGCGCCGCAACGACCCGAACGGCACCATCCTCTACACGATGGGCATGACGCCGCAATGGGCCTCGAGCAACCCGACCCAGGGCTCGATGTACGGCGCGGGCGCCGCAGCCGCCCCGGCGAACATGGAGGACTGGCGCGACTACGTGCGCACGATCGCGCGCCGCTACGCCGGCCACATCCGCCACTGGGAGCTGTGGAACGAGCCCGACTACAAGGGCCACTGGACCGGCTCGATCGACCAGATGCTGACGATGACGCGCATCGCGCACGAGGAGCTCAAGGCCGCCGATCCCGCCAACGTGCTGGTCTCGCCGGGCCTCACCGCCAGCCAGGGCGCGGCCTTCCTCGACAACTTCCTGAGCGGCGGCGGCGGCCGGCACGTGGACGCGATCGGCTTCCACTGGTACTACGACGTGCGACCGGAGGCGCTCGCGACGAAGATCGAGAACGTGCGCCAGATCATGCGCAACCACGGCGTGGGCGAGCGCCCGCTGTGGAACACCGAGGGCGCGCCGCTGTGCAACGCGGAGTGGCAGACCTGCAGCACCTGGGTGCCAACGCTCGAGGAGCAGCGCTCGGTCAACGCGCGCGCGCTGCTGACAATGGCGGCCAAGGGCGTGGCGAACTTCAACTTCTACTTCTGGGAGGACACCGTCGCGATCAAGCGGCTGGTGCAGTCGGACTGGCTCACGCCGACGCCGGCGGCCGAGGCCTACGCCGAGGCGATCCGCTGGATGAAGGGCGCCCGCGTCACCGATGCCTTCCGCGTCGACGACAACGTGCATGTGTTCCGCATGAACCGCGGCAGCGAGACCTACACGGTGCTGTGGGCCGCGCGGGGCGCCACGCTCGTGAACCTGCCCGCCGCCTGGGGCGCGAGCCGGCTGCGCGCGCTCGACGGCAGCGAGACGGCGCTGCCGGCCAGCCGCCAGATCTCGATCGGGCTGGAGCCGGTGCTGCTGAAGTAGCGCCCCCACCGCCCTGCCACGAGGACGGCCTCACGGCAAGCCGTGCCGTCCTCGTCGCATGAGGGGTTGCACGGTGGTAGTGTGTGGCCTTGAGCACGCTCACGAGGAGCGCCGGGCAGGAGCAGGAGGAGTGGCAGGCATGCGAGAAGACGTGGAGCAGGGTCCGCGACCCCCGGTGACCGACGCGCCGTGGCGGCCGGTTCCATGGCCGCCGCTCGAGGCGCTGGAGTGCCATGTCGGCAGCTGCTCGACCGCGCTGGAGCGCGAGGTGCTGGTGCGGGAACTGCGGCGCCGCGAGACCTGGCAGGCGCTGCTGGCCGAGTCGGCCGCGGCGATGCTGCAGGCACGCGAGGCGCAGCCGCTCGCCGCCGAACTGTTCGAGCGCGTCGGCCCGGCACTGGGCGCCGACCTGTTCTTCAACTACCGCCTCGACGACAGCGCCGGCATGCCCGTGCTGGTGCTCGAGGCCGCGGGCGGTCTCGACGAGGCGCTGCGCGAGGCCTGCACGCGGCTTGCGCTCGGCGAGGCGCTGTGCGGAAGCTGCGCGCTGCTGCGCGTGCCGGTCTGCCTGGACGACGTGCAGCACAGCGCGGATCCGCGCGCCGCCCTCGTGCGCGGCTTCGGCGTGCGCGCCTATGCCTGCCATCCGCTGCTCGCCGGCGGGGAGCTGCTCGGCACGCTGAGCTTCGCGTCGCGCCTCAAGGACCGCTTCGCGCCCGACGAGCTGGCCTTCATTGCCGCGCTCAGCCACCACGTCGCGCTCGCCCACCAGCGCCTGCGCGCCGAGCGCGCGCTGCGCGACAGCGAGGAGCGCTTCCGCGCCACCTTCGACAACGCGGCGGTCGGCATCGCCCATGTCGCGCCCGACGGGCGCTGGCTGCGCGTCAACGACCGGCTCTGCGCGATCCTGCGCCGCACCCGCGAGGAACTGCTGCACAACTCCTTCGCCGATCTCACCCACCCCGAGGACATCGAGCCCGACTGGGCGCAGGCGCGGGGGCTGCTCGCCGGCGAGATCCCCCGCTATGCGATGGAGAAGCGCTACCTGCTCCCCGACGGCTCGACCCTGCCGGCGAACCTGACCGTCTCGCTGGTGCGTCGCGGCGACGGCACGCCGGATTACTTCATCTCGGTGGTCGAGGACATCCGCCACCGCAAGCAGGCCGAGTCGGCGCTCGACCGCCGCGAGCGCGAGCTGCGCAGCCTCGCCGACAACTCCCCGGACGTGCTGCTGCGCTTCGACCGTGCGCTGCGCCACGTCTTCGTCAATGCCGCCATCGTGCACGTGACGGGCCGCCCGCGCGAGCGGTTCATCGGCCGCACCCACCGCGAGCTCGGCCTGCCGGAGGCGTCCTGCGCGATGTGGGAGGAGGCGATCCGGCAGGTGTTCGAGACCGGCGCGCCCGAGACGCTCGAGTTCATCGCCACCTCCACCGATCCCGACGCGCCCCGCCGCCGCTTCAGCGCGCGGCTCGTGGCCGAGCGCGGCGCCGGCGGCGAGGTCGAGCATGTGCTCGGCATCGCGCACGACGTCACCGAGCGCTGGCGCATCGAGCAGGAGCGCGAGCAGCTGCTCGGCGCCGAGCGGGCCGCGCGCGCCGAGGTCGAGCGCGCCGCGCGCCTGAAGGACGAGTTCCTCGCCACGCTCAGCCACGAGCTGCGCACGCCGCTCAACGCGATCGTCGGCTGGGCCCACGTGCTGCAGCGCGCGGGCAGCGACAACCCGCTGATCCGCCAGGGCCTGGAGGTGATCGCGCGCAACGCGCAGGCGCAGGCGCAGCTGATCGCCGACCTGCTCGACATGAACCGCATCGTCGCGGGCAAGCTGAAGATGGAGCCCGCCCCGGTGGACATCGCGCGCGTCGCCGCGGCGGCCGCGGACACGCTGCGGCCCACCGCCGACAGCAAGGGCGTGGGGCTCGCGCTGCGGCTCGACGAGACGCTGCCGACGCTGCGCGGCGACGCCGCGCGGCTGCAGCAGGTGCTGTGGAACCTGCTGAGCAACGCGATCAAGTTCACGCCCTCCGGCGGCAGCGTGACGCTGACGGCCGAGGCGGTGCCCGAGGGCGTGCGCGTGTGCGTCGAGGACAGCGGCGAGGGGATCGATCCGGCCTTCCTGCCCCACCTGTTCGAGCGCTTCCGCCAGGCCGACGGCTCGATCGCGCGCCGCCACGGCGGGCTGGGCCTGGGGCTGTCGATCGCGCGGCAGCTCGTCGAGCTGCACGGCGGGCGCATCACTGCCCACAGCGAAGGCAGCGGCCGCGGCTCGCGCTTCGAGATCCTGCTGCCGGTGGCGGCGGCCGTGGCCCCGGCTGCGGCGTCGGCCGGCATCGAGCCCGGCGCGCGCCTCGCGGCAGCGGCCGCCCGGCGTACCGTGCCGCGGCCCGAGGCGGAGCCCTACGTCGACCTGCAGGGCGTGCGCGTGCTGCTGGTGGACGACCAGCCCGACGCGCTCGAGCTCGGGCGCCGCCTGCTCGGCGAGTGCGGAGCCGTCGTGGACACCGCGGCGAGCGGCAGCGCCGCGCTCGAGCGGCTGAGGCAGGCGCGGCCGCACGTGCTGCTCAGCGACATCGGCATGCCCGGCATGGACGGCTACGAGCTGGTGCGGCAGGTGCGCGGCCCGCTCGGGCTGGACGCCGCGGCCCTGCCGGCGATCGCGCTCACCGCCTTCACGCGCCCCGAGGACCGCGAGCGCGCGCTGGCCGCCGGCTTCCAGGCGCACCTGAGCAAGCCGCTGCAGACCTCGGCGCTGATCGCCGCGGTGCAGCGCTTCGCCGGCAGCGCCTCGGCCTGAATTCGGCCCCTTTGCGCAAGCGGCCCGGTTCCTCGCGGCCGCGCCCGCCGCGGCCCTCCTTCATTCAGGCCGGCGGCGTCCAGGGCCGCGCCGCCAGCGGCGGCCTGGTCCGCGGCGGGAGCCGTGCCGGCGGGGCGCCGGCCGACGCGGCATCGAGCTCGCGCCGCGCCGCCTGCGCCGACAGGCACAGCGCGAAGATGAAGAAGGGATAGATCAGCGTGTTGTCGGTCAGCAGCGTGACGTTGGCGTAGAACCAGAAGAAGCGCAGCGTCAGCGAGCGGCTGCGGTAGGCCATCCAGAAGAAGGCGACGAAGGCGATGCCGCCGTACTCGACGAGGATCTTCATCACGTCCGCGTGCAGGTTGGCCTTGCCCTGCCAGTCGTAGCCGCCCTTCATCAGCTCGTAGGCCCAGCCCGCGCCGCCGCCGAGCACCGCGTAGCGGCCGAGGTGCGCGGTGAGCTCGTCCACGACGAAGCCGTAGAGCGCCTGCCGGCCCATGCCGGCCTGGTTCGCACTCTGGCCGAGATACTGGTGGATCAGGAAGTCGAACTCGCCGCGCGTGTACAGCACCGCCAGCCACACCGCCGCCGCGTTGAACAGCACCATCGGCAGCGGCCGCAGCAGCAGGTCGGCGAGGCGGCGCGGCATCATTATCAGCACCAGCGTCAGCACCACCCCGATCAGCGCGATGCGCTTGAGCGTGAACACCGTTATCACGATCGCGAGCAGCAGCTCCTTCCAGCGCCGCGTCAGGCCCGCCCAGATTGCGAGCATGCCGAAGACGAAGCAGAACGGGGACTCGAAGGTCGACTCGGAGTTCATGAAGTCGATGCGCACCTCGCCGAGGCTGCTGCGCCCGATCGCGATCATCAGCCCGGTGCCGAGCAGCGCGAACACGAAGACGCGCCACCAGGTGACCGGGTAGCGGCTGCCGAGCGCGAAGGGCATCACGCCGATCAGCATCAGGTAGAGGTCCTGCCAGCCGGCGAGCGTCGCCAGCGGCGCGGTCGCGACGCCGACCGCCATCAGCACCAGGAAGGGCCAGGTGATCTCCGGCAGCGCGAAGCGCCGCAGCGCGAGGCAGACCACCACGCCGATCGCGGGGATCGCGTAGTAGAAGAGCTTGAAGGGGTTGACGATCAGGCCGAGCCAGATCATCGCCATGCAGTACCAGACATAGGCCGACTCGATCGTGAGGGCCTCCGAGGCCGGTCGCCGCAGCGGCACGACGCCGGGGACCGGGACCGGTCGCGGCGCGGGAAGCCGCAGTGCGGGAAGACGCAGCGCGGGCAGGCGGGGCAGTTTCATCCTCATCCGGTGGGCTCTGCGCCGCGCTCAGGACGCCGGGGTGCCGGGCGAGGCGGGCCGGCCGCCCTCCTCGCGCAGCCATTCGACCAGCGGCTCGACGGTGCGCCGCCACTGCAGCCGCTCCACGGTGCGCATCACCTCGCTGCGCCGGTAGCGGTCGCGCTCGCCGGTGAAGCGCTGCAGCGCGCGCGCGATCGCGTCCGCGCTCGGCTCGTCGATGAAGGCCCCGTTGCCCGAGTGCACCACCTCGGTGAAGCCGCCGACGCGCGTCGCGAGCACCGGCACGCCCTGCGCGAGCGACAGCATCAGCACGCCGCTCTGGTCGATGTGCCGGTAGGGCAGCACCGTGCAGTCGGCGGCGGCGAACACCCGCGCGACGGTGTCCTCGTCGACGAAGCCGTCGAGCCAGATCACGCGCCCCTCGCGCACCAGCGCCTCGAGCCGCGCGCGCATCGCCCGCCCGTAGTCGTCACCCGAGCAGCGGCCGGCGACGAGCAGCGTGAAGTGCGGCACCTGCGGCAGCGCGTCGAGCAGCAGGTCCAGCCCCTTGAACTGCGAGACATGGCCGAAGAAGAGCCCGGTGCAGCGCTGCGGCGGGATGCCGAGTTGCTGGCGCGCCTGCTCGCGGCCGATCGCGAGCCGGTCGACCGCGTCGTTGAGGCCGTGCTCCATCAGCACGATGCGGCCGGGCGGGATGCCGAAGCGCTCGACGAGCGCGCGGCGCGTCGCCTCGGTGTGCACGACGAGCCGGTGCGGGATGCGGTAGATCAGCCAGTAGGTGGCGCGCATCAGCACGGTGTGGCGGTCGTGCGGCAGGATGTTGTGCACGGTGAGCGTGAGCCGCCTCACCGTCAGGCGCAGCAGCAGGCCCTCGACGATGCCGAGCAGCCACTCGGGGCGCAGCATGCCGATGACCATGAAGGTGCAGCGCCGCAGCCGCCAGGCCTGCAGCAGCAGCCGCAGGTGGTAGCGGCCCATGTCGGCGAGCTTGCGCCAGCGGCTGCGCCCCGGGTCCTGCGAGCCGCGGATGTTCAGCAGCGTCACGCCGGGGCTGAGCCGGGAGGCCAGCGTGGTGGACGAGCCCAGCAGCGTCACCGGCACCCGGTTGTAGGCCAGCCCGTTGGCGAAGCCGAGCTCGTAGTGGGCCTGGAAGCCGTGCGAGACCAGCACCACCGGGCCGGCCGCGTCGGCGCGCAGCGGCTCGCGCCCGGGCCGCGCCGGCGGCGGCGAGGGATGCTCGGCGGAGCGGCGCTCGAGCAGCGCGGCGCCGGCCGGCGCGGTGCGGCTCGGCGGCACGCCGATGACGGGAAGCTCAAGGCTCATGGTGTGTCCATCCCAGCGGGCGCCCGCCGCAGGGCGGCCGGCGCTGTTTCGGCAAGGCCGGGACGCGCGCTGCGGCGCCGCGCGCCCGGTCGCAGCACGAGCAGCAAACGGGAGACCATGCCGCCCCGACCGCGCCCCGCGACACGCCGCCACCCGCTCGCCCGCCGGAAGGCGAGCGCACGGGGCGGCGGAAACTGCAAGTCGTGCATGTCGAAAATGTTCGGGCGGCTCGCGGCGTCCATGGCAGGCAGCGCGGGGCCTTCCCTTCGCCTCAGGACAGGAAGGCCCGGTAGGCGGCGCGCACGCCCTCTTCCAGTCCGGTGCGGGCCTGCCAGCCCAGGGCCTTCAGGCGGCTGACGTCGAGCAGCTTGCGCGGCGTGCCGTCGGGCTTCGTCGCATCGAACACGATGCGCCCCTCGAAGCCCACCACGCGCATCACCGTCTCGGCCAGCTCGCGGATCGTCACGTCCTGCCCGGTGCCGATATTCACCAGATCCCCGTCGTAGCCGCGCTCCATCAGGTGCACGCAGGCGTCGGCGAGGTCGTCCACGTAGAGGAACTCGCGCCGCGGGCTGCCGGTGCCCCAGACCACGTACTCGGTGTCGCCGCGCAGCTTCGCCTCGTGCGCCTTGCGGATCAGCGCCGGCAGCACGTGGCTGCTCTCGAGGTCGTAGTTGTCGTTGGGCCCGTAGAGGTTGGTCGGCATCACGCTCACGTACTGCCGCCCGTGCTGGCGCCTGTAGCTCTCGCAGAGCTTGATGCCGGCGATCTTGGCGATCGCGTAGGGCTCGTTGGTGGGCTCGAGCGGGCCGGTGAGCAGGTACTCCTCGCGGATCGGCTGCGGGCAGTCGCGCGGGTAGATGCACGAGGAGCCGAGGAACATCAGCCGCTGCACGCCGGCGAGGTGCGCGCCGTGGATCAGGTTGGCCTCGATGACGAGGTTCTCGTAGATGAAGTCGGCGCGGCGGAGGTTGTTGGCCTGGATGCCGCCGACCTTCGCCGCGGCGATGAAGACGTAGTCGGGCTTTTCCTGCTGCAGGAAGTCGTGCACCCCGCGCTGCTCGAGCAGGTCGAGCTCGGCGCGGCTGCGCGTGATCAGGTTCGTGTAGCCGCCGGCCTGCAGCCGGCGCACGAGCGCGGAGCCGACCATGCCGCGGTGGCCGGCGACGTAGATGCGCGCGTTGCGGTCCATGGCCGGCCTCATTCGTGGTGGTCGTAGGCGGTGAAGCCGGCGAGCCGCACGATCGAGTCGCGCCGTGCGGTGGCGTAGTCGCACTCGACCATCTCGCGCACCAGCTCCTCGAAGCTCGTGCGCGGCGTCCAGCCCAGCTTCTCCTTGGCCTTGGCCGGGTCGCCGAGCAGCGTCTCGACCTCGGCCGGGCGGAAGTAGCGCGGGTCCACGCGCACGATCACGTCGCCGACCTTGCACTTGGCGCGCGGGCCCTCGACCTTCGCGACGATGCCGACCTCGCGCTCGCCCTCGCCCTCGAAGGCCACCGTGATGCCGAGCTCGGCCGCGGCGCGCTCGACGAAATGGCGCACGCTGTGCTGGCGCCCGGTGGCGATCACGAAGTCCTCGGCCTGCTGCTGCTGCAGCATCAGCCACTGCATCTCGATGTAGTCCCGCGCATGGCCCCAGTCGCGCAGGGCCGACAGGTTGCCGAGGTAGAGGCAGTCCTGCAGCCCGAGCGCGATGCGCGCGACGGCGCGCGTGATCTTGCGCGTCACGAAGGTCTCGCCGCGCAGCGGGCTCTCGTGGTTGAACAGGATGCCGTTGCAGGCGTACATGCCGTAGGCCTCGCGGTAGTTCACCGTGATCCAGTAGGCGTAGAGCTTGGCCACCGCGTAGGGGCTCCTCGGGTAGAAGGGCGTGGTCTCCTTCTGCGGCGTCTGCTGCACCAGGCCGTAGAGCTCGGAGGTGCTGGCCTGGTAGAAGCGCGTCTTCTTCTCCAGCCCGAGGATGCGGATGGCTTCCAGCAGCCGCAGCGCGCCGATGCCGTCGGCGTTGGCGGTGTACTCCGGCTCCTCGAAGCTGACCGCGACGTGGCTCTGGGCCGCGAGGTTGTAGATCTCGTCGGGCTGCACCTTCTGCACGACGCGGATCAGGCTGGTCGAGTCGGTCAGGTCGCCGTAGTGCAGCACGAAGTTGCGGTGCTCGACGTGCGGGTCCTGGTAGAGGTGGTCGATGCGGTCGGTGTTGAACAGGCTGCTGCGGCGCTTGATGCCGTGCACCTCGTAGCCCTTCTTCAGCAGGAACTCGGCGAGGTAGGCGCCGTCCTGGCCGGTGACGCCGGTGATCAGTGCGATTCTGGAACTCATGCGGGACTGCCTTGGGTAAGACATGAGGAGGAGCGGACCGGCCTCAGAGCGCGGACGCGGCGGCGCCGAGGATGCGTGTCTGGCGCGCCGGGTCGACGTGGGCAGCCAGTTCGCGCAGGAAGCGGTCCTGCACCTCCCAGGCGCGCCGCGAGTCCGTGTCGATGGTCGACGCGCGCACCAGCATGCCGTCCGGGATGCGGCCGGTCAGGCCGTAGGCAAGCTGCGCGAGCTTCTGCTGCGTGCGCGTCGCAGGCACCTTGTCGCCCACCACCATCCAGTAGGTCAGCGGCTCGACGCGCCCGCCCATGCGGGTGACGAGGCGCGTCACCGCGACGTTGCGTCCCGCGATCTCGAGCGCGTCGGCGCGCGTGCTCATCACCTGGAAGCCCTGCGCCGGGTAGCAGACCTCGGGCCGGTGCACCTGCATGCTGTCGGACTGGTCGCCGCCGTAGGCGACCGACAGCATCACGCGCTGGCCCTCGCCGTCGACGTAGGTGCGCGCGAGCACCTGGTTGTAGATCTTGTCGAGCACCGCCTGCTGGTCGGGCGGCGGCAGCACCACCGGCACGCTCTCGTCGATGCGCCAGCTGCCGAACTGCTTGGGGAACAGCGTCTCGAGCTCGACGCGCGGGCCGGACTCGGCGAGCCGCTGCGTGGGCTTGGCAAGCACCGCCATGCCGGCGGCGGCCAGCATCAGCGCCATCAGCAGCAGCGAGCGCAGCATCGCGGCGTTCATGCGCGCGTCCTCCCGGTGAGCCGGGCGCCGAGCCCGAGCAGCGAGTCGAGCCCTGTCAGCAGCGCGAGCGCGACGATGAAGAGCACCATGCCGGCGGCGCCGTGGATGAAGCCCTGGCCGGCCTCGTCGCCGTAGTGGTAGGTCACGAGCACCAGGATCATCACGCGCACGACGTTGGCGAAGAAGGCGATCGGCAGGATCGACAGCAGCAGCACCGCGTTGCGCCAGACCTGACGGTGGCGCACGAGGTAGAGGTAGAGCAGCCCGAGCGCCGACAGGCTGAACATGCTGTTGAGGCCCGAGCAGGCGTCGGCCACGAGCAGCTGGTACTGGCCGACGCTGAGGATCACACCGGTGCGCGCGACCGGGTAGCCGGCCCGGTAGAGGATCTCCTCGGCGATCGAGGACACCACCTGCTTGAGCGGGCCGGTCAGCGCGTCGATGATCGCCGCGGGCAGCGGCACCATGAAGACGAGGAAGAGCAGCGGGAAGGCGGCGCGCCGCACCAGCGCCCAGCCGAACAGCAGCGCCAGCGAGCCGGCCAGCAGCGGGATCATCGCGCCGACCTCGAACAGCAGGATGTCCTGCGAGCGGCCGAGCACGTACAGCAGCAGCCCGAAGCCGAGCACCGCCCAGCCGAGCGCGCCGGCGCGCGGCCCCACCGCGGCGACGAGGTCGGCACGCTGCTGCCACAGCAGCCAGGCCGTCACCGCGAGCACGATCGGCCCGTGGCCCTGCTCCTCGCTCTGCCAGACCGTCTGCGACAGCTCCCACAGCGTGGGCAGGAACAGCACCGCGAGCCCGAGCGCGGGCGGCGCCAGCAGCATCGACCACGAACGCGGCGGGGAGCGGTCGGCCATCGGTGCGGAGGTCGTCATGCGGGGAACTTCAGAACTCGTTCATCACCACCCCGGCAAGCTTGGCCGGGCTCTCCGAGAGGTGCGCCACCAGGTCCTGCAGCCGGTGCACGCGCGAGCGCCCGCGCCGCGCCACGACCAGGGCCGCGCCGCACTTGGCGGCGATCACGCTCGCGTCGGCGCCGTAGACCAGTGCCGGCGTGTCGACCACGACATGGTCGAACTTGTTGACGAGCTCGCGCATCAGCAGCGCGAAGGCGGGGCGCTCGACCAGCTCCACCGGGTTGGGCGGCGTGACGCCGACCGGCAGCAGGAACAGGCTCGGCAGGTCCGGCACCGGCAGGATCACGTTGGCCTCGGCACGGCCGGACAGGATCCCCGACAGCCCGGCGCTGTTCTCCAGCCCGAAGACCTCGTGCTGGCGCGGCCCGCGCAGGTCGGCGTCCACCAGCAGCGTGCGCCCGCCGAGCTGCGACAGCGCCACCGCCATGTTGGCCGAGAAGAAGGTCTTGCCGTCGCCGGTGTCGGGACTGACCACCGCGAGCGCGCGCCGCGGCTCCTCGCCGGTGAACACGCGCATCAGCAGCTGGCTGCGCATCGCGCGGAAGGCCTCGGACTGGAACGAGAAGGGCTGGTTGGCCATCACCAGCTCGGCGTTGAACTGGCGCCGCTCGACCGAGGCGTAGTGGTAGTGGAACTGCTGCGACAGCGCGAACAGCACGTCCTCGTCGCTGGCGAGGCCGAGCGCGATGGCGGCCTCGCCGAAGCGGATGCCGTGCTGGCGCTGGTGGCGCACGATCTGCTCGACCTGCTCGGGCGACAGTCCGTTGGTGCGGCGGATGATCTCGCCGATCGAGCGGTCGTGCAGCGTCGCGGCGGCCGGCGCGCCGCCGCTGCCGGCGAGCTCCTCGTCGGCGGGATCGGGGACCGGGTGCAGGTAGGGCGCGGCGGAGCTGGCGGCGGAGGAGTCGCGGTAGACCGACATCACAGCCCCCCGTTCTGGGCCGAGGGCAGCTGGCCGAGCACGCGGCGCGGCATCAGCTCGCCGCGGCGGCGGAACAGGCGGCGCTGCATCGGCCGCGGCATCTCGCCGAGCACCGGCAGCCCGACGGTCAGCAGCACGTCGTCGGCCGAGCGCACGCGGCGGTCGAACAGCTCGAGCAGGAAGGCCGTCACGAGCGCGAGGAAGCCGCCGATCAGCACGGCGAGCGCCGTCACCAGCGGCACCCGCGGTCCCGAGGGCGAGCTGGGCTCGGTGGCGGGGTCGAGGATCGAGACGTTCGTCATGGTGTTGTTGCTCTCCAGGCTGGTCTGGCTCAGGCGCGTGAGCACCGCGTCGTAGGCGCGCTGCGCGTTCTCGACGTCGCGCTGCAGCACCGCGATCTGGTCGCGCTCGCCCTTGAGCTTCAGCACCTTGGCGCGCTGCGCCTCGAGCGAGGCGCGGATCTCGGCCTCGCGCATGCGGTTGATGTTGTCGTTCACCGCGACGCCGCCGGTCACGCGCCGCGTCTCGGCGGCGATGCGCTCGCGCAGCGCGGCGATGGTGGCCTTGGCCTCCTGCACCTGCGGGTGGTTCGGGCCGTAGCGCTCGTTGAGCTGCTGCAGTTGCGCCTCCTGGCGCAGCATGTCCCCGCGCAGCCCGGCCACGAGCGGGCTCATCTGCACGTCCTGCATCTGCTCGGCCGAACGGCGCGCCGCGGCCTGGCGGCTGCCCGACTCGGCGGCGAGCGCCTGCACCGCGACGAGCTGCGAGGACAGCTCGGCCAGCCGCGCGTTCTCGATGTCGAGGTGCTCGGCGGTGGCGGTGATGCCCGACTCGCGCTGGAAGGCCGAGAGCTTGTTCTGCGCCGCCTGCACCGCGTCGCGCAGCTGGCGCGCATGCGCGTCGAAGAAGGACGAGTACTGTCGCGCCGGGTCGGTGCGCAGGTCGAGCGTGGTGTCGATGTAGGCCTTCGCGAAGGCGTTGGCCATCAGCGCCGAGAAGCGCGGGTCGACCGACTGGTAGGACACCTGCAGCACGTTGGACTGGCGCGCCGGCGAGACCTCGACGTTGCCCAGCAGCGCGCGCGCGAGCCAGTGCTCGAAGTTGCCCTGCGCGCCGGTGGCCTCGACCCACTGCTGGCGCGTGTCCGGGTTCTCGGCGAGCCGCAGGTCGCGCACCACGCGCAGCGCCACGCGGTCGCTGCGCACGATCTCCATCTGCGTGGCGATGTAGGCCGGCGTCGCGGTCTGGTAGACGATGTTGGAGACCGGATCGGCCTTCGACTCCAGCACCAGCGCCGCGCGGGCGGTGTAGGTGCGCGGCTGCATCGCGAGGTAGGCGGCGGCCGCGCCGACCACCAGCAGGAAGACCAGCAGCGCGGCCTTCCAGCGCGCGAGGATCACCGACAGGAAATGACCGATCGACATCCGGGCCTCCCCTTCAGAAGATGCTCTGGCGCACGTAGACCACGTCGCCGGGACGCAGCGTGTCCTCCATCGTCGGCTGCACCACCTGGATGCTGCCGTCGGGCCCCCGGCGGTGCACGCGCAGCCCGCGCTCGGTGCCGCGCTGGTTGAGGCCGCCGCCGGCGGCGAGCGCCTGCATCACCGTCATGCCGCGCTCGAGCCGCAGCGCGCCGGGGCGCTGCACCTCGCCGTAGATGTAGATCATCGGCATGCGGTCGACGTAGATCACGTCGCCGTCCTGCAGCACCATGTCCTCGTTGGGGCTGCCGGTGGTGAACAGCGTCACGAGGTCGAGCTCGCTGCGGAAGGGCTTGCCGTTGCGGTGGCCCGAGACGGTGATGACCTCCGAGCCGTTGGCCGCGACGCCGCCGGCCTGCGCCAGCAGGTCGCTCACGCGCGAGCCGCCCATCTCGAGCGGGAAGCGCCCGGGACGGTTGACCTGGCCGAGCACCGAGACCTGGTTGCCGCGCACCTGCAGCACGAGGATCGAGACCTGCGGCGACTTCACGTAGCCGCCTTGGCGCAGCCCTTCGGCGATGCGCTTCTCGGCGGCGTTGACCGTCAGGCCGCCGAGCCGCACCTGGCCGAGCAGCGGGTAGGTGATGACGCCGGCCTCGGAGACGCGCGCCTCGAGCGTCAGCTCCGGGCTCTGGAACACGTTGACGCGGATCAGGTCGCCGGAGCCGAGCACGTACTCGTTGCGCACCGTGCGGCCCGGCTGCGCCGCCGCCGCGCCCTGCGGCGCGGCCCCCGTCGTGCCGCCGCCCCCGCCCGCGCCCTGCTGCGCGCCGGCGAGGGTGGTGTACGCGAGCAGCAGCAGCGCGGCAAGGCCGTGGAGGAGCCCGGAATGTCTTTCTCTCATCACTTCAACCCCTGGATGCCCTTCTGGATGACCGCGGCGTCGTCCGTGGCCGGCTTCTTCGGCGCCTCGGCCGATGCGGCGGGCGCGGGCTGCCCGGCGGCGTCCGCCGTGGCGCCGGCCTGCGCGAACTTGCCGACGTACTCGATGCTCGCCTGCTCGCGCATCGCCTTCAGGTCCTGCTCGACCACCTGGCGGCGGCGGTCGTTGGCGAGGAACTGCTCGATCGCGGGACGCGCCTGCGCCTCGCCCACCGGCGAGTCGCGGAAGCCGGCGAGCATCACCGCCTGCGCGCCGCCGCCGGGCAGCGGCACCAGCATCGCCTGCCCGGGCTTCATGCCGTGGATCGACTCGAGCAGCTCCATCGGCAGCTGCTCGGCCGCGCGCGAGACCTGGTTCACCGTGTGGCGCACGTTCTCGGCCTTGAGCTGCGCGACGAAGGCGTCGAAGGACGGCGCCTTCTCGAGCCGCTCGCGCAGCGCGGGCACGCCGTCGGCCGGCACGTCGACCGCGACCTCCTGCAGGTTGTAGATGCGGCGCTGCGCAAAGAGCGCCGGCTTGCTCTCGTAGTAGCGGCGCACCTCCTCGGGGCTCGGCTTGCCGCTGCCCTCGGAGGCGCGCTCGAAGTACAGGCGCGAGAGGATCTCGCGGCGCGCCGCCTCGATCGCCTGCACCGCGCGCGGGTCGCGGTCGAGCTTGAGCTCCTGCGCCTTCTGCACCGCGAGCTCCTGGTCGATCAGGCGCTCGAGGATCTCGCGGCTGCGCACCTCGGCCTGCTCGGGCTTGAGCCCGGGCTGGCGCTGCATCACGTAGTTGATCTGGTGGACCGAGATCTCCTCATCGTTGACTTTGGCGGCCACCTGGGAGGCGGGCTTGTCCCCTTCGCCGCAGGCGGCAAGCAGCGCGGCCGCGGCGAGCAGGCTGCAGGCGGAGACGAGGCGGGCGGCAGCACCGCCCGCGCGACGCGATGGCTTCATCTCTGTAGTGCTCCCTACGCCCCGGCGGGGCATCAAGATGCGGGTCCGGCAACCCCGGGTCGGGGTGTTGCGCGAAGGCGCGACCCGGGGCAGGACTTCGCTGTCCGACCGGTCTGCAGGCCAGTCTAGGGATTTGTCAACGCACCACTAACCCTCAAACGAGGGGGGATAAAGCGCGAAAAAGAACACGAAAAGACACGGATTGACCGCAGTTACGGCCGGAAACGAAAAGGGCCCGGAATCCCGGGCCCTGCTGTCCTTGGGCCGCCCGCGGGCGGCCTGCGCGGCGCGCGCCGCCTGCTCAGCACTTGATGCCGACGTGCAGCGCGACGATGCCGCCGGTGAGGTTGTGCACGTCCACGTGGCCGAAGCCGGCCGTCTTCATCATGCCCTTGAGCGTCTGCTGGTCCGGGTGCATGCGGATCGACTCGGCGAGGTAGCGGTAGCTGTCGGCGTCGCGCGCGATCAGCTGGCCCATGCGCGGCAGGACCTGGAAGGAATAGAAGTCGTAGAGCTTCTCCAGCGGCCTGGCGACCTTCGAGAACTCCAGCACCAGCAGCTTGCCGCCGGGCTTGAGCACGCGGCACATCTCGGCCAGCGCCCGGTCCTTGTGCGTCATGTTGCGCAGCCCGAAGGCGACGCTGACGAGGTCGAAGCGCCCCGACGGGAAGGGCAGCGTCTCGGCGTCGCAGATCGTGGTCGGCAGCACCAGCCCCTCGTCGAGCAGGCGGTCGCGGCCGACGCGCAGCATCGACTCGTTGATGTCGGTGTGCACGACGCAGCCGGAAGCACCCACCTTCTTGGCGAAGGCGCGCGCGAGGTCGCCGGTGCCGCCGGCGATGTCGAGCACCTGGTGGCCCTCGCGCACGCCCGCCACCGCGATCGTGTAGGCCTTCCAGACGCGGTGCAGGCCCATCGACATCACGTCGTTCATCACGTCGTACTTGGCCGCGACCGAGTCGAACACGCCGCGCACGCGCTGCGCCTTCTCCTGCTCGTCGACGGTCTGGAAGCCGAAGTGGGTGGTGCTCATCGGGGGATCCTCCTCAGTGGCCGCAGGCATGGCCGCTCTTCTCGGGCATCGGCGCGTCGCGGTCGACCCCCGCCTCGGCCAGCCGCTGCTCGTACTCGGCCCACAGCTTCTGCTGCTGGTCGCCGAGGAAGTACAGGTATTCCCAGGTGAAGATGCCGGAGTCGTGGCCGTCGCTGAAGGTGGGCTGCACGCCGTAGTTGCCCACCGGCTCGATGCCGACGATCTCGACGTTGCGCTTGCCGGTCTGCAGCACCTCCTGGCCCGGGCCGTGGCCCTGCACCTCGGCCGAGGGCGAGTACACCCGCATCAGCTCGAAGGGGATGCGGAAGCTGGCGCCGTCGGCGAAGCCGATCTCGAACTGGCGGGACTGCTGGTGGACCGTGATCGCGGTCGGTGCGGGGATGTTCTTGGACGCCATGGCGCTGCCTTGCAGGGAGATTGAAGCCGGCTGGCAGTGTAGCGGCGCACCCGCCGGCCCCGGCCGCGCGAGGGCCTATGGCCGAGGGGCTGCGGACGCGGGCGGCTGCAGCGCGGCCAGCGCCTCGCGTACCCGCGCGTCGAGCTGCTCGGGCGCCAGCGCCAGGCGCGCGCGCGCGCCGCCGGGCACCTCGCGCTGGCGTACGCCCCAGATCGGCTGCGGGAAGTGGCTGTCCCAGTCCCAGCGCGCGATCACGTGCCAGTGCAGGTGCGGCACCATGTTGCCGAGCGTCGCGAGGTTGATCTTGGTCGGCGCGAGCGCGTCGCGCAGCGCGCGCTCGATCGCCGCCACCGCCGTCATGCAGGCGGCGCGCGCCTCGGCGTCGAGGTCCGAGAACTCGGCGACGTGCGCCTGCCAGATCAGCCGGTAGAAGGCCGGGAAGTCGGCGTCGTCGACGCGCACCACGCGCCAGAGCGGCGTCTCGGCGACGAGCAGCCCGCCCGGCTGGCGGCAGAGCTCGCAGTCCGCGGCCGCAGCGGCGCGGGACGACGGGGCGGCGGGATCGGGCATGAGGGGCCTCTCGGTGTCGCGTGGGGGGAGCCGATTATCTGCCGCCGCCCGGGCGCTGCGGGCCTATCATTGCCCGCCGGCGGCCGCGCGGCCCGGATCCTGCTTGGCCGGCCCCGCCCCACCTGCCGTGACAAGGACGCCCCCGATGCCCCCTTCCCGCCTGCGCCGCGCGCTGCTCGGCAGCGCCGCCGCCCTCCCCCTCGCACCGCTCGGCCTGACGGCCGCCCGCGCCGAGAGCTTCCCGGCGCGGCCGATCCGCTGGATCGTCGCCTACCCGGCCGGCGGCGGCTCGGACTTCCTCGCGCGCCAGCTCGCGCCGCAGCTCGGCCGCCAGCTCGGCCAGACGGTGGTGATCGAGAACCGCCCGGGCGCCGCCGGCATCATCGGCACCGAGCTCGCGGCCCGCGCGCCGGCCGACGGCCACACCTGGGTGCTCGGCGACAACGGCGCGATGGTCTTCAACCCGGCGCTCTACCGCAAGCTGCCCTACAGCCCGCAGGACTTCGCGCCGGTCGGCTTCATCGCGCGCTTCCCGCTGATCCTGGTCGCCCATCCGGGCAGCGGCTTCGAGTCGGCGCGGCAGCTGCTGGCCGAGGTCAAGCGCAATCCCGGCAGGTACAGCTACGCCTCGCCCGGCGCCGGCAGCCCGCACCACCTGGCGATGGAGTTGCTGAAGGACCGCACCCGCAGCTTCATCGTGCACGTGCCCTACCGCGGCACCGCGATGGCGATCCAGGACGTGATCGGCGGCCAGGTGCCGATGATGGTGGTCGACACCGCCGGCGGCCTGGCGCAGATCCGCGCCGGGCGCGTGCGGCCGCTGGCGGTGCTGTCCCGGCAGCGCCTGCCGCAGCTGCCCGAGGTGCCGACGCTGGAGGAGGCCGGCGTGAAGGACCTGGAGGTGTTCGCCTGGCTCGGCCTCTACGTGCCGCGCGGCACGCCCCCCGACATTGTCGGCCGCCTGAGCGCCGAGATGCAGAAGGCGGTCGCGGTGCCGGAGGTGCGCGCGAAGCTCGAGGAATTCGGCCTGCAGGTCGCGCCGTCCGGCCCCGAGGCGCTGGCGCGCTTCGTCGAGCGCGAGAGCGCCTTCTGGCAGCGGCTGATCCGCGAGCGCCAGCTGAACATCGACTGAAGCCGCCAAAAAATGCCGCTCTGCCGCGGCCGCGGGCATCCGGCCCGTGGCGTGCGGCCGGCATGAATCCGACAATCCGGCTCGACCTTTCCCGAAGCTTGCAGCGCGAGCCCTGACGGCGCGCGCCGCCCCATCGACTCCGGCCCGATGCCCGACCCCGTGTCCCCGATTTCCGCCGCCGGCCTGCCCGGCGGCGGCCCAGCCGACAGCCCCTTCGCCCGCATCAGCCGGCTGATGCGCCGCGGCATGGCGCTGTTCTGGCTGTTCGCCGCGCTGCTCGGCGTGCTGGTGGCGCACCAGTTCCGGGTGCAGCAGCAGGCGGCCGAGCGGATCGCGCAGTCGCGCGAGGCCTTCGGCGACATCACGCAACTGCGCATGCGCATGTCCGACCTGCTCGCGGCCGTCATCATGTTCGAGCACCTGCAGAACCCGGAGCTGTTCGCGCCCCGCATCGCCTGCGGCGCGCTGTGCGAGCACCTGCCACGGCTCGCGCGTCACGTCGACGACCGGCCGGAGATGCACGAGACGGTGCGGCGCGCGATGGTCTGGGACGCGCGGCTGGCCGCCTCGCTGCGCGAGGCGCTGCTGGCGGCGGACCGCGGCGTGGCCTCCGAGGAGGTGGCGGCACTCGTCGCGCACGCGCGCGAGGTCGAATTGCCGCAACTGCGCCGAAAGATCGACGAGATCGCCTTGTCCGAGGTGCAGACCCTCGCGGCACGCCAGATGCAGTCCTCGCACACGACGCTGCGACTGCTCGCGGCGCTGTTCCTGATGACGCTGGGCACCGCCGCCACGGCGGCGTGGCTGCACCGCCAGGGCCGGCGCATCGCGCAGGAGGGGCTGCACGCCGAGCAGGCGGTGCTGGCGCTGGCGCTGGAGGACCCGCTGACCGGGCTGCCGAACCGCCGCATGCTCGCCGAGAGCGGTGCGCTGCTGCTGCACCGCGCGCGACGCCAGCAGCAGGCGGTGGCGCTGATGCTGGTGGACCTCGACGGCTTCAAGCAGGTCAACGACGCGTACGGCCATGCCGCCGGCGACGCGCTGCTGCGCGACGTGGGGGCGCGGATGCGCGAGACGCTGCGCGAGGGCGACCTGCTGGTGCGCCTCGGCGGCGACGAGTTCGTCGTGCTGCTCGACGGCAGCGCGAGCGCCGCGGAGGTGCTGCGCGTCGGCCAGCGGCTGGTGGAGGCGGTCGGCCGGCCGGTGGCGCTGCCCGGCGGCGCGCAGGCGACGGTCAGCGCGTCGATCGGCCTGGCCTGCTTCCCCGCCGACAGCGAGCGCCTCGAGGGCTTGCTCGCTGCCGCCGACGAGGCGCTCTACAGCGCCAAGCGCGCCGGCAAGAACCGGCTGTGCCGCGCCGGTCGCGACTCGGTCGCGCACGTGCTGCGGCCCGAGCCGCCGTCCGGCGGCTCGACGCCCCCGCTGCAGACGCCGCCCCTGAACGAGCCCGCCGCTTCCTGAGCGGATCGCCAGTCGCCCGGGGGGCGAGGCGGCCGGGCCGCCCCGCTCGCGCCGCGTGTCAGACCAGCACGCGCTCGATGCCGCCGTCGTTGGCCTGCTTGACGTAGGCCGGCATCCAGTCCTCGCCGAGGATGTGCTTCGCCATCTCGACGACGATGTAGTCCGCCTCCAGCAGCCCGTTGTTCAGGTCGCCCTGGTAGCGGTTCAAGCCCTGCAGGCAGCTCGGGCAGGAGGTCAGCACCTTGACGTTGTCGCCCTCGCCGACCGCGCCGCTCTTGCGCAGTGCCGCCTCGCCCTTGCGGATCTCCTCCTGCTTGCGGAAGCGCACCTGCGTCGCGATGTCGGGACGCGTCACGCCGAAGGTGCCGCTCTCGCCGCAGCAGCGATCGCTCTTGAGCACCTGCTCGCCGACCAGCGCCTTGACCGTCTTCATCGACTCCTGCTGCTTCATCGGGCTGTGGCAGGGCTCGTGGTAGAGGTAGGCGCCCTTGCCCTCGAGCCGGATGCCCTTCTCGAGCAGGTACTCGTGGATGTCGACGATGCGGCAGCCGGGGAAGATCTTGTCGAATTCATACCCCTGCAGCTGGTCGTAGCAGGTGCCGCAGGACACCACCACCGTCTTGATGTCGAGGTAGTTCAGCGTGTTGGCGACGCGGTGGAACAGCACCCGGTTGTCGGTGATGATCTTCTCGGCCGCATCGAACTGGCCCGAGCCGCGCTGCGGGTAGCCGCAGCACAGGTACCCGGGCGGCAGCACCGTCTGCACGCCGGCATGCCACAGCATCGCCTGCGTCGCGAGACCCACCTGCGAGAACAGCCGCTCCGAGCCGCAGCCGGGGAAATAGAACACGGCCTCGCTGTCGGCGCTGGTCTTCCTCGGGTCGCGGATGATCGGGACGTAGTTCTTGTCCTCGATGTCGAGCAGCGCGCGCGCGGTGCGCTTGGGCAGGCCGCCCGGCAGCTTCTTGTTGACGAAGTGGATCACCTGCTCCTTGATCGGGGCGGAACCCACCGTCGCCGGCGGCTTGGCGGTCTGGCGCTTGGCCACCGCCGCAAGCACGTCGCTCGCCATGCGCTGCGCCTTGAAGCCCACGTCCACCATTGCGCTGCGCAGCACCTTGATCGTCTGCGGGTTGGTGGCGTTGAGCATCATCATCGCCATCTTGTTGCCCGGCCGGAAGCTCTTCTTGCCCATCTTGCGCAGCAGGTTGCGCATGTTCATCGACACGTCGCCGAAGTCGATCTTCACCGGGCAGGGCGTGGCGCACTTGTGGCAGACGGTGCAGTGATCGCCGACGTCCTCGAACTCCTCCCAGTGCTTGATCGACACGCCGCGGCGGGTCTGCTCTTCATACAGGAAGGCCTCGACCAGCAACGAGGTCGCGAGGATCTTGTTGCGAGGGCTGTAGAGCAGGTTGGCGCGCGGCACGTGCGTCGAGCACACCGGCTTGCACTTGCCGCAGCGCAGGCAGTCCTTGATCGACGCCGCGATGTCGCCGATGTCGCTCTGCTGCATGATCAGCGACTCGTGCCCCATCAGGCCGAAGCTCGGCGTGTAGGCCTCGCTGAGGTCGGCGGCGCGCGTGTCGTCGCCCGGCAGCGTGGCGCGGTCCTGCGCCCGCAGCAGCTTCCCCTTGTTGAAGCGGCCCTCGGGGTCGATGCGCGCCTTGTAGTCGGCGAAGTTCTTCAGCTCCTCGTCGGTGAGGAACTCCAGCTTCGTGATGCCGATGCCGTGCTCGCCGGAGATCACGCCGTTGAGGCTTCTCGCCAGCACCATGATGCGCGCCACCGCCTCGTGCGCGGTCTGCAGCATCTCGTAGTTGTCCGAGTTCACCGGGATGTTGGTGTGCACGTTGCCGTCGCCGGCGTGCATGTGCAGCGCGACCCACACGCGGCCCTTCAGGACCTCCTTGTGAATCTTCTTGGCCGTTTCGACGATCGGCGCGAAGGCGGCGCCCGCGAACACCTGCTGCAGGGGCTTCAGGATCTGCGTCTTCCACGAGGCGCGCAGGCTGCCGTCCTGCAGCTGCTCGAAGAAGCTGCGCGCGCCCTGCTGCGGTACGTCGAGGCCCTCCATCCAGCCCTGCCACAGCGCCCGCACCTCGCGCAGCAGCGCCAGCGCCTGCTGCACGCGGTCCTCGAGCAGCTCGGCGCTCGGGATCTCGTTGGCGTCGTCGGTCTTGCCCAGCGGCAGCGGCGAGGAGCTGAAAAAGTCCTCCAGCCGGTCGACGAGCGCGAGCTTGTTGCGCAGCGAGAGCTCGATGTTGATGCGCTCGATGCCGAGCGTGTACTCGCCCATGCGCTCCAGCGGGATCACCACGTCCTCGTTCACCTTGAACGCGTTGGTGTGCTTGGAGATCGCGGCGGTGCGCTTGCGGTCGAGCCAGAACTTCTTGCGCGCATCCGCCGACACCGCGACGAAGCCCTCGCCCGAGCGGCCGTTGGCCAGGCGCACGACCTCGCTGGTGGCGCGCGCCACGGCCGCCTCGTCGTCGCCGACGATGTCGCCGATCAGCACCATCTTCGGGAAGCCGCCGCGCTTGCTCTTGGTCGCGTAGCCCACCGCCTTCAGGTAGCGGTCGTCAAGGTGCTCGAGGCCCGCGAGGATCGCGCCGTTCGGCCGCTTCGCCTCGGCGAACATGAAGTCCTTGATCTCGACGATCGAGGGCACGCACTCCTTCGGGTTGCCGAAGAACTCCAGGCAGACGGTGCGGGTGTGCGCCGGCATGCGGTGCACCACCCAGCGCGCGCTGGTGATCAGGCCGTCGCAGCCCTCCTTCTGGATGCCGGGCAGGCCCGCGAGGAACTTGTCGGTGACGTCCTTGCCGAGGCCCTCCTTGCGGAAGACGCGGCCCGGGATGTCCAGGCGCTCGGTGCGCACCGGGGTCTTGCCGTCCGCCTCGAAGTGGCGCAGCTCGAAGCTCGCGACCTCGACGTCGTGGATCTTGCCGAGGTTGTGGTTCAGGCGCACCACCTCCAGCCACTTGGCCTCGGGCGTCACCATGCGCCAGGAGGCGAGGTTGTCGAGCGCGGTGCCCCACAGCACCGCCTTCTTGCCGCCGGCGTTCATCGCGATGTTGCCGCCGATGCAGCTCGCCTCGGCGGAGGTCGGATCGACCGCGAACACGTGGCCGCCGCGCTCGGCGGCGTCGGCGACGCGCTGCGTGACCACGCCTGCCTCGGTCCAGATCGTCGCCACCGGCTTGTCGAGCCCCGGCAGCCGCACCATCTCGACCTCGGTCATCGTCTCGAGCTTCTCGGTGTTGATCACCGCGCTCTTCCAGGTCAGCGGCACCGCGCCGCCGGTGTAGCCGGTGCCGCCGCCGCGCGGGATGATGGTCAGACCCAGCTCGATGCAGCCCTTCACCAGCGCCGCCATCTCGGCCTCGCTGTCGGGCGTCAGCACGACGAAGGGGTACTCGACGCGCCAGTCGGTCGCGTCCGTCACGTGCGAGACGCGGGAGAGGCCATCGAACTTGATGTTGTCGCGCGCGGTCTGGCGGCCGAGCGTCTTGACGGTGCGGTGGCGCAGCTCGGCCATGGTGTTGAACTGCGCCGCGAAGCGCTGCACCGCGTCGCGCGCGGCCTTCTGCAGCTCGCCGACCAGCGCGTCGCGCTGCGGCTCGACCTCGGGGGTGCGGCGGCGCTCGACCTCGCCGAGGCGGTGGTGCAGCGCCTCGATCAGGGCCGCGCGGCGCTTCGGGTTGTCGAGCAGGTCGTCCTGCAGGTAGGGGTTGCGCTGCACCACCCAGATGTCGCCCAGCACCTCGTAGAGCATGCGCGCCGAGCGGCCGGTCTGGCGCTCCTCGCGCAGCAGCCCGAGCAGCTCCCAGGCGCGCGAGCCCAGCAGTCGCGAGACGATCTCGCGGTCCGAGAAGGAGGTGTAGTTGTAGGGAATCTCGCGCAGCCGGGCGGGCGCATGGGACGAATCCGCCACGGCGGCGAGGTTCTCGAGGGAAAGCGGTGCGTTCATGGGCTGCAGCCCGCGACGGAGGGCCGCGCAGGCTGACGGGTGGCTTGCTGAGGCGGCGATGCTACAGCAGCGAGGCCCGCGGCCGTCCCCGGCGGCGACGAGCCCGCATGGCGCCGAAGCCCATTTTGATGCACGATCCGCGCAGGATCTCACGATGGACACCGCCCTGCCCCCCTGGCCCTATCCGTTCTGGATCGCGCACCGCGGCGCCGGCCGGCTCGCGCCGGAGAACACGCTGGCGGCCCTGCGCACCGGCGCTGCGCTCGGCTGGCGCATGTTCGAGTGCGACGTGAAGCTCAGCGCCGACCACGTCCCCTTCCTGCTGCACGACGACACGCTCGGGCGCACCACCGACGGCCACGGGCGTGCGGCCGAGCGGTCCTGGGACGAGCTGGCCCAGCTCGACGCGGGCCGCTGGCACGGTCCCGCCTTCGCCGGCGAGCCGCTGCCGACGCTCGGGGCGGTGGCGCGCTTCGTGACCGGGCGCGGCCTCGCGCTCAACATCGAGATCAAGCCCTGCCCGGGCCGCGACACGCTCACCGGCGCGCTGGTCGCGCAGGCGGTGCGCGCGCTGTGGCAGGGCACGGCCCTGCCCCCGCCCTTGCTGAGCTCCTTCTCGCCCGAGGCGCTGCGCGCGGCGCGCGACGCGGCGCCCGAGCTGCCGCGCGCGCTGCTGAGCCCGCTGTGGCGGGCGGACACGCTGCCCGAGGCCCGCTCGGTGGGCGCGGTGGCGCTGGTGCTGCAGCACCGTGCCTGGAACGGCGCGACGCTCGCGGCGGCGCGCGCCGCCGGGCTGCGCGCGCTGGCCTACACCGTCAACGGCCCGCGCGAGGTGCAGCGGCTGACGGCGCTCGGCCTCGACGGGCTGATCACCGACGAGGTGGAGCGCTTCGCGGACAGGCCGGACGCGGCAGCGGGACCTGCGTCCTGAAGGGTCGCGGTCTGGACGCGGGCGGCTGCGCGTGTCCTAATGGGCCGCGGCGGGCGAGCGCCCGGGTGCGGTGAGGGGGCGCGGCAAGGGGCGGCGAGGACCATGCGCATGCGAGGGCTTTTTCTCCAGGGGATCGCGAGGCCGGGCCGCGCCGCGCTCGCCCTGCTGCTGGCCGGCCTGCTCGCCGCGGCCATCGTCGCGGCGCAGGGCGCGGCGCCGGACCGGGCCGCCGCCGCGCCGGTCACCCTGATCGGGCTGGAGGGCGCGGTCAGCCCGGGCAGCGCCGACCACGTGGTGCGCGGGCTGGCGCGCGCCGAGCGCCGCGGCAGCCAGCTCGTCGTGCTGCGCCTGGACACGCCCGGCGGCCTCGACACCTCGATGCGCCAGATCATCAAGGCCATCCTCGCATCCCCGGTGCCGGTGGCGAGCTACGTCGCGCCCGGCGGCGCGCGCGCGGCCAGCGCCGGCACCTACATCCTCTACGCCAGCCACATCGCCGCGATGGCGCCGGGCACCAACCTCGGCGCCGCGACGCCGGTGCAGATCGGCGGGGGCGGCGCGCCCGCGCCGCGGCCGCCCGCCGACGCCCCCACCGGCAAGCCGGGCGATGCCGGCGGCTCGCGCGACGCGCCGCCCTCCCCTTCCGCCAGCGAGAAGAAGCAGCTCAACGACGCCGTCGCCTACATCCGCGGTCTCGCGCAGCTGCGCGGCCGCAACGCCCAGTGGGCGGAGCAGGCGGTGCGCGAGGCGGTCAGCCTGCCGGCGAACGAGGCGCTCAAGGCCGGCGTGATCGACCTGGTGGCGAGCGACCTCGACGCGCTGCTCAAGCAGCTCGACGGCCGCACCGTGCAGGCCGCCGGCCTGCCGCGCACGCTCGCCACTGCCGCGGCGCCGCGCGTCACCGAGGAGCCGGACTGGCGCGCGCGGCTGCTCGCGGTCCTCACCGACCCGAGCGTCGCGCTGATCCTGATGATGATCGGCGTCTACGGCCTGTTCTTCGAGTTCATGAACCCGGGCGTCGGCGTGCCGGGCGTGCTCGGCGCGATCTGCCTGCTGATCGGGCTCTACGCGCTGCAGATGCTGCCGGTGAACTACGCGGGCCTGGCGCTGATCGGCCTCGGCGTGGCCTTCATGGCGGCCGAAGCCTTCGCGCCGAGCTTCGGCATCCTCGGCATCGGCGGCGTGGTGGCCTTCGGCGCCGGCGCGCTGATGCTGATCGACACCGAGGTGCCGGGCTTCGGCATCCCGCTCGGCCTGGTCGTCGCGCTCGCGCTGACGAGCGCGCTCCTGATCGGCGCGGTGACGGCGATGGCGCTGCGCTCGCGGCGCCGCGCCATCCTCACCGGCGACGAGGCCCTGGCCGGCCACGTCGCCGAGGTGCTGGACAGCGGCGCGCCGGGCCTGTGGGTACGCTTCGAGGGCGAGCACTGGCAGGCGGCCAGCGAGAGCCCGCTGCGCCCGGGCCAGAAGGTGCGCGTGCTCGCGCGCCGCGGGCTGGTGCTCGACGTGGCCCCGCTCGACTCCCCACCAACAAGCGATGGAGGATGAACCATGTTCCCGTTCGGTATCGGCGGCATGCTGCTGTTGCTGCTGCTCGCGCTGCTCGTCGCGTCGGTCCGCATCCTGCGCGAGTACGAGCGCGGCGTGGTGTTCCAGCTCGGGCGCTTCTGGAAGGTCAAGGGCCCGGGCCTGGTGCTGATCGTCCCGGGCATCCAGCAGGTGGTGCGGGTGGACCTGCGCACGCTGGTGCTCGACGTGCCCAAGCAGGACGTCATCAGCCGCGACAACGTCTCGGTGCAGGTCAACGCGGTGGTCTACTTCCGCGTGGTCGACCCGCAGAAGGCGATCATCCAGGTCGAGAACTTCATGGTCGCCACCAGCCAGCTGGCGCAGACCACGCTGCGCGCGGTGCTCGGCAAGCACGAGCTCGACGAGATGCTGGCCGAGCGCGAGAAGCTCAACGTCGACATCCAGCAGGTGCTGGATTCTCAGACCGACGCCTGGGGCATCAAGGTCGCCAACGTCGAGATCAAGCACGTGGACCTCGACGAGTCGATGGTGCGCGCGATCGCGCGCCAGGCCGAGGCCGAGCGCGAGCGGCGCGCCAAGGTGATCCACGCCGAGGGCGAGTTGCAGGCGTCGGAAAAACTGATGCAGGCGGCGCAGATGCTCGCGAGGGAGCCCGGCGCGATGCAGCTGCGCTACCTGCAGACGCTCGGCACGCTCGCGAGCGAGAAGAGCCACACCATCGTCTTCCCGCTGCCGATCGACCTGATCGGCGGGCTGGCGCAGGCGGCCAAGGCGCCGCCGCGCGGCTGAGGGGCGCGGCGGCTCAGGCCGGCCACACCCACAGCAGCGCCGCGGTCATCGTCAGGTAGCGCAGGAACTTGCCGATCGCCATGTAGGCCAGGCAGGGCCAGAACGGCAGCCGCAGCCAGCCGGCCACGCCGCACAGCGGGTCGCCCACCACCGGCAGCCACGACAGCAGGCAGGCCTTCGGGCCGAAGCGCCGGAGCCAGCCGAGCGCCCGGCCCTCGGGCGCATGGTGCGTCACGCGCTCGTAGGCCTTCTCGGCGCCGAAGCCCATCCACCAGGTCAGGCCACCGCCGAGCGTGTTGCCGACCGTGGCGACGAGGATCGCCGGCCAGAACATCTCGGGATTGAGCTTGATGAGCCCGAACACCGCCGGCTCCGAGCCCATCGGCAGCAGCGTGGCCGACACGAAGGAGACCACGAACACGGTGCTCAGGCCGAATTGCGGCAGCGACAACAGCGACAACAGGTGCTCGAGCCAGGCTTCCATGGGCGGGCATTATGGAGGGCGGCCCCGCTCCGGCGCCCGGGGCCTGCACGACCCGCCGGCCGCCGCCGCCGCGCCGCCCCGCCGGCGGCCCGTGCCCGGCCGCGCGGCTATACTCTGCCTCCTTTTTCAGCACCCTCCCCCGCCTCCCGCCCCCCTCCGACCATGCGCATCGGCCCCTTCGTCCTGCCGAACAACCTGTTCGTCGCCCCGATGGCGGGGGTGACGGACCGGCCGTTCCGGCGCCTGTGCAAGCGGCTCGGGGCGGGCTACGCGGTCAGCGAGATGGTGACCTCGCGGCGCGAACTGTGGAACAGCCTCAAGACCTCGCGCCGCGCCGACCACCAGGGCGAGACGGCGCCGATCGCGGTGCAGATCGCCGGCACCGACGCCTCGATGATGGCCGAGGCTGCGGCCTACAACATCGACCGCGGCGCGCAGATCATCGACATCAACATGGGCTGCCCGGCCAAGAAGGTCTGCAACAAGTGGGCGGGCTCGGCGCTGATGCAGGACGAGGCGCTGGCGCTGTCGATCGTCGAGGCGGTGGTGCAGGCCTGCGCGCCCCACGGCGTGCCGGTGACGCTGAAGATGCGCACCGGCTGGTGCGAGGCGGAGCGCAATGCCGTCTCCATCGCCCGCGCCGCGGAGTCCGCCGGCGTCGCGATGCTGACGGTGCACGGCCGCACGCGCGAGCAGGGCTACCGGGGCTTTGCCGAGTACGACACGATCGCCGCGGTCAAGGCCGCGGTCGCCGTGCCGGTGGTCGCCAACGGCGACATCGACTCGCCGAGGAAGGCCGCCGAGGTGCTGCGGGCAACCGGCGCCGACGCGCTGATGATCGGCCGCGCCGCGCAGGGCCGGCCCTGGATCTTCCGCGAGATCGGCCGCTTCCTCGCCACCGGCGAGGTGCACGCCCCGCCGACGGTGGCCGAGGCGCGGCAGCTGCTGCTCGAGCACCTCGAGGAGCACCACGGCCTCTACGGCGAGTTCAGCGGCGTGCGCACCGCGCGCAAGCACATCGGCTGGTACCTGCGCACGCTGCCCGGCGGCGAGCGCTTTCGCCAGCACATCAACGGCATCGACGATCCGCGCGCGCAGCTCGCGGCCGTCGCCGACTATTTCGATCGCCTCGGCGCGACCTGCGAGCGGCTGCCCGCCCAGACGCCCGGCGCGAACGACCCGACCCTGCCCGCAGGGTCCCTGGACCAAGAAGCAGCATGAGCAAGAAACAGATCGAGGAGTGCATCCGCTCCAGCCTCGAGGCCTACTTCAAGGACCTCGAAGGGGAGGAGCCGCATTCGATGTACGACATGATCATCGGCATCGTCGAGAAACCGCTGCTCGACACCGTGATGCAGCACGCCGACGGCAACCAGTCGCGCGCCGCGGAATGGCTCGGCATCAACCGCAACACGCTGCGGCGCAAGCTGGTCGAGCACAAGCTGGTCACGAAGTGAGACGTCGCGCCCCCGTCGCCCCCGGATCCATTGAACTGAAGAAAGAAGTCCCATGTCCCTGACCGCCCTGCTGTCCGTGTCCGACAAGACCGGCATCGTCGAGTTCGCCCAGGCCCTGCACGGCCTCGGCGTCAAGCTGCTGTCCACCGGCGGCACCGCCAAGCTGCTGGCCGACCAGGGCCTGCTGGTGACCGAGGTCGCCGAGGTGACGGGCTTCCCCGAGATGCTCGACGGCCGCGTCAAGACCCTGCACCCGAAGGTGCACGGCGGGCTGCTCGCGCGCCGCGACCTGCCGGAGCACATGGCCGCGCTCAAGGAGCACGGCATCGGCACGATCGACCTGCTGGTGGTCAACCTCTATCCCTTCGAGGCGACGGTGGCCAGGCCCGGCTGCACGCTCGAGGACGCGATCGAGAACATCGACATCGGCGGCCCGGCCATGGTGCGCTCGGCGGCGAAGAACTGGAAGGACGTGGCGGTGCTGACCGACGCGGGCCAGTACGCGGGCGTGATCGAGGAGCTCAAGCGCGACGGCAGGACGAGCGACAGGACGCGCTTCGCGCTGTCGGTGGCGGCCTTCAACCGCATCTCGAACTACGACGCCGCGATCAGCGACTACCTGTCCTCGCTGCAGGAGGACGGCAGCCGCTCGCTCTTCCCGGCGCAGAGCAACGGCCGCTTCGTGAAGGTGCAGGACCTGCGCTACGGCGAGAACCCGCACCAGCAGGCCGCCTTCTACCGCGACCTCTACCCCGCGCCCGGCTCGCTCGTGACCGCGAAGCAGCTGCAGGGCAAGGAGCTGTCCTACAACAACATCGCCGACGCCGACGCGGCCTGGGAGGCGGTCAAGAGCTTCCAGGCGCCGGCCTGCGTGATCGTCAAGCACGCCAACCCCTGCGGCGTGGCGCTCGGCGCCGACGCGGCCGAGGCGTATTCCAAGGCCTTCAAGACCGACCCCACCTCGGCCTTCGGCGGCATCATCGCCTTCAACCGCCCGCTCGACGGCGCGGCGGCGCAGCTCGTGTCGAAGCAGTTCGTCGAGGTGCTGATGGCGCCCGCCTTCACGGACGAGGCGCGCGCGGTGTTCGCCGCCAAGGCCAACGTGCGCCTGCTCGAGATCGCGCTGCCGCCGGGCGGCGCGACCGACTGGGAGCAGGGCCGCAACGCGGTCGACATGAAGCGCGTGGGCTCCGGCATCCTGCTGCAGACCGCCGACAACCACCAGATCAAGGCCTCGGACCTGAAGGTCGTGACGACGCTGCAGCCCAGCCCCGAGCAGCTGCAGGACCTGATGTTCGCGTGGACCGTGGCGCAGTACGTCAAGAGCAACGCGATCGTGTTCTGCGCCGGCGGCATGACGCTCGGCGTCGGCGCCGGCCAGATGAGCCGCATCGACAGCGCGCGCATCGCGTCGATCAAGGCCGAGAACGCGGGCCTGACGCTCAAGGGATCGGCGGTGGCGAGCGACGCCTTCTTCCCGTTCCGCGACGGCCTCGACGTGGTGGTGGACGCGGGCGCCTCCTGCGTGATCCAGCCGGGCGGCAGCGTGCGCGACGACGAGGTGATCGCCGCGGCGAACGAGCGCGGCATCGCGATGGTCTTCACCGGCGTGCGGCACTTCCGCCACTGAAGACTGCTGTGGGACGACGCCGGCCTGCGGGCCGGCGCGCTTCCTGCCGCATCTTCTGCACCCTCTCCCGACCCAGCTCCCCGCCCCTCATGCGCGTCCTCGGCATCGACCCCGGCCTGCAGATCACCGGCTTCGGCGTCGTCGACGTCGAGGGCCCGCAGCTGCACTACGTCGCCAGCGGCACGATCCGCACCGCGGCGGCCGCGCGCGGCGACCTGCCTGCGCGGCTGAAGATCCTGTTCGAGGGGGTGCGCGAGGTCGCCGAGCGCTACCAGCCGACGGTGGCCTCGGTCGAGATCGTGTTCGTCAACGTCAACCCGCAGTCGACGCTGCTGCTCGGGCAGGCGCGCGGCGCGCTGCTCGCGGCGCTGGTCAGCGGCGGGCTGCCGGTCAGCGAGTACACCGCGGTGCAGATGAAGAAGGCGATCGCCGGCCACGGCCTGGCGCACAAGGAGCAGATCCAGGAGATGGTGGCGCGGCTGCTGAAGCTGCCCTCGCCGCCCGGGCGCGACGCGGCCGACGCGCTCGGCCTCGCGATCTGCCATGCGCACGCCAGCACCTCGTTCGAGGCGATCGCGCGCTCGGGCACGCTGTCGCGCCGCGCGCACGCCCAGTACAAGGGCGGCCGCACCTACTAGCCGGGGCGCGTTCGCCCCGCTTCGCCGCGCGCGGCTACAGCACGCGGTTGAACCAGAGCATCGACAGGCCGCCGGCGAGCACCACCAGCAGCGCGCCCACTGCGGCCACCAGCGCCGTCACCTCGGTCTCGCGCATCTCCAGCGCGAGCTTGGAGGTCAGGTTCTGGTAGATCTGGCGCAAGTCGGGCGCGTTGCCGGCGTAGAAGTACTCGCCGCCGGTCTGCTTGGCGATGTCGCGCAGCGCCTCCTCGTCGAGGCTCACGCGCATCGACCAGCCGTCGCCGACCATGATCTCGCCCTGGTCGGTGCCGACGCCGACGGTGAACACCTTCACGCCGCGCTCGGCTGCCAGCCGCGCGGCCTCCGCCGGCGGGGGGCCGGTGGTGGTCTGGCCGTCGGTCAGCAGGATGATCGCCGCGGAGTTGTAGGAGCCGGGCGGCACCGGCGACGGCGCGCCGCCGCCGGCCGCGTCGCGGTCGCGCATCCCCAGCGGCGCGGCGCCGGGCATGCCGCCCTGGCGCGGGTCGGCCAGGCGCGACTCGAAGTCGACGTCCGGGAAGATGGTCTGCAGCGAGGCGACGATGCCCGCGCCCACCGCGGTGCCGCGCTGGTAGGTGAAGCGGTCGATCGAGGCGTAGACGTCCTGCTTCGAGTGCGTCGGCGGCTGCACCAGCGCGGCCGCGCCGGCGAAGGTCACCACCGCGACGCGCGTCGAGTCGGGCAGCCCGGTGACGAAGTCGCGCGCCGCGGCCTGCGCGGCGGCCATGCGGGTCGGCTCGACGTCGGCGGCGCGCATGCTGCCCGAGACGTCCATCGCCAGCACCACCATGCGCTGGTCCAGCGGCAGCATCATCTGCGTCTGCGGGCGCGCCATCGCGACGATCAGCGCCCCCAGCGCGAGCAGCAGCAGCACGGGCGGCAGGTGGCGCCTGAGCCCCGGCCCCCGCCCCATCGCGTCGCGCACGATCGCCAGGCCCGGGTACTGCAGCGCCGCCCGTTTGCGCCGGCGCTGCAAGCCCAGGTAGAGCACCACCAGCAGCGGCAGCGCCAACAGCAACCACAGCATCTCAGGCCAGAGGAAGGACATGGCCGGCTCCTTGATTTCGCTCGCGCACGCCGTGCGCACCCTGGATCGCCCCACCCCCGGCGGCCATGCGCGCGCGCAGCTTGCGCAGTCCGATGAAGCGCACGAGCGCGTCGACGAGGTCGCCGTCGGTCGCCAGCTCCAGCACGTCGACCCCGGCATCGCCGAAGGCGATGCGCAGCTGCGCCTCGTGCCGCTGCGCCGCCTCGGCGAAGCGGCGCCTGAAGCCGGGGGAATGGGTGTCCACGAGCAGCTGCTCCCCGGTCTCGGCGTCCTGCATCATCAGCACGCCCAGGTCGGGCAATTCGCGCTCCAGCGGGTCGAACAGCCGCACCGCCAGCACGTCGTGGCGCAGCGCGAGCTGGCCGAGCGAGGCGCTCCAGCCCGGCGCGCACAGGAAGTCCGAGACGAGGAACACCATGCTGCGGCGGCGCAGCAGCGCGCCGGCGCGGGCGAACAGCTCCGTCAGGTCGGTGCCGGCGCCGCCGGGCTGCGGGCGGGAGCCCGCCGGCGGTCCTGCAGGCAGGCTTTGCAAACGGTGCAAGACTTGCAAGGCCTGCTCGCGCCCGCCGCGCGCCGGCACGACCGCGCTGATCTGGCGACCGTCGTGGACCAGCACGCCGAGGCGGTTGCCGTGGCGCGTCAGCAGCCGCGCCATCACCGCGACGAAGGACAGCAGCAGCTCGCGCTTGCTGACGCGGTGCGCGCCGAAGTCGAGCGAGCCGCTCATGTCGAGCAGGAACCAGGCGGTGGCCTCGCGCTCGGTCTGGAACTCGCGCACGTGCGGGACCTCGAGCCGCGCGGTGACGTTCCAGTCGATGTGGCGCACGTCGTCGTGCAGCTGGTACTCGCGCAGCTCGGCGAGGTCCATGCCGGCGCCGCGGAACAGCGTGCGGTAGTCGCCGCCGATGAGGCCGTCGAGGCGGCGCAGCACGGTCCACTCGAGCCGGTGCAGCAGCCGCTCGGCATCGCCGGCGGGCGTCCTGCCGGCGGCGCCTTCGGGGGGCGGGGCCTCAGCCCGCGGTGGCTTCGGTGCCGACATGGGTCTGCAGCGGCTTGTCGGGCACCGGCACCTTCTCCATCACGCGGCGCACCAGGTGGTCGGCCGACAGCGACTCGGCCAGCGCCTCGTAGGACAGCACCAGGCGGTGGCGCATCACGTCGGGGACGAGGTCGGTGACGTCCTCGGGCAGCACGTAGGAGCGGCCGCGCAGCAGCGCAAGCGCGCGCGCGCCCTCGATCAGGTGGATCGTCGCGCGCGGGCTCGCGCCGAAGCTGATGTAGCGGCCGATGTCGGCGAGGCCGTAGCGCTCGGGCGAGCGCGTCGCGGCGACGAGCCGCACCGCGTACTGCATCAGCGCCGGGTCGACGTAGACCTTGCGGCATTCGCGCTGCAGCGCGCCGAGCTCCTCGGTCGTGACGACCGGGGCGACCTCCTGGGCCGCTCCGGTGACGCGCTCGACGATCACGAACTCCTCTTCCTCGTTCGGGTAGCCGACCAGCACCTTCATCATGAAGCGGTCGACCTGCGCCTCGGGCAGCGGGTAGGTGCCCTCGGTCTCGATCGGGTTCTGTGTCGCCATGACCAGAAAAGGTGTCGGCACTTTGTGCGTGTCGCCGGCGATCGTGACCTGGTACTCCTGCATCACCTCGAGCAGCGCGCTCTGCACCTTGGCCGGGGCGCGGTTGATCTCGTCGGCGAGCAGCAGGTTGGTGAAGACCGGGCCGAGCGAGGTCGAGAACTCGCCGCTCTTCTGGTTGTAGATGCGGGTGCCGACGAGGTCGGCCGGCACCAGGTCGGGCGTGAACTGCACGCGCTTGAAGCTGCCGCGCATCACGCGCGCGAGCGTCTTCACGGTGAGCGTCTTGGCGAGCCCCGGCACGCCCTCGACGAGCAGGTGACCCTGGGCGAGCATCGCCACCAGCACGCGCTCGAGGAAGTGGTCCTGGCCGACCACCACGCGCTTGACCTCGTAGAGCACGCGCTGCATCCGCTCGGCGACCGCCGTCGGATGGGAGAAGGGGGAGGAATCCATCATGCCGGCAGTCCTTTGCGTTGGCAGTGATCGGGAGGGGGCTAGAACGGCGACATGCCGACGCCGGACGCCGCGTTCTCGATCGGGACGGCAAACCCGATGCCCACGAACCCCCCGTGGTTGCCCGGGCTAAGGATCGCGGTAACGATGCCCACCACCTCGCCCTCCTTGGTCACGAGCGGGCCGCCCGAGCTGCCGGGGTTCGCCGCCGCGTCGAACTGGATCAGGTTGCTCAGCACCTGCTGGTCGTCGGGCGAGCGGAACTCGCGCTTGAGGCCGGAGACGATGCCCGAGGTCGCGGTCGGGCCGATGCCGAAGGGAAAGCCCACCGCCACCACCTCGGTGCCTACGGCGAGCTTGGCGGTCGAGGCCATCGTCGCGGGCTTCAGGTCGTCCGGCACCACGCGCGCCTTCAGCACCGCAAGGTCGTTCTCGGGCTGCGAGCTCACCAGGTCGGCGTCGGATTCGGTGCCGTCGGCGAACACCACCTTCAGCCGCGGCGCGCCGGCCGCGACGTGCAGGTTGGTCAGGATCAGGCCGCCCTCGACGATCACCACGCCGCTGCCCTCGCCGAGCTGCTCCTGCTGGCCGCGGGCGTCGGGCGACGCGAAGCCGCGCACGCGCACGAGCGAGGGACGGATGCGTTCGTAGGCCTTGATGGCCGGGGACGGCAGCGACTGCGTGCTCAGCGTGTGCAGCACCGCGGCGTCGATGTCCTGCTGCGTCAGGCCCGGCGCGGGCCGCGAGAGGAACCAGCCGCCGCCCAGCACCAGCCCCAGCAGCGCGCCGCCGAGCACCAGCGACAGCCGCTCGCGCCGCCCGGACGCGCCGGCCGGGGGCGGGGAGGACGGCGGCCGGCGACCGGGACCGCCACCGCCGCCGCCCCCGCCGTCACCGCGGCCGGTCGCGGCGGCCGTCGCGCGGCCGCCGGCCGCCGGGTCCGGGGAGCCCGGCGGCGCAGCGGCGCCGCTTCCCCTTGCCTGCCCGGCCTTCCCGCCGGCTGCCGCAGCCCTTCCGGAACTGCTGTAGAGCGCCACCTTCTTCATGCGCACACCCCCGCATTGCAATTGGCCACCAATGTGAACCAAGTAGCACGGGACGTGCCTCCATATCGCCTGCCCCTCGCCGATACGAGGGAGACGGGAGCGCAGGGAGAAGGGGGACGGGCCCCGGGAGCGGGGGGCCGGCCGGGGCGCTCAGGCGCCGGAGAACGACTGCTCGACGATCAGCACGCCGAAGAAGACCAGGCCGGCGATGACGGTCCACTTCGTGATGACGAGGCCGAGGCGCAGCCAGCGCGGCTCGCGCGTGAAGAGGTAGAGCCCGAAGCAGGCGGCCGAGGCCACCAGCAGCAGCATCACGAGCACGCGGACGACGGAGAACATGGCGAAAGCGGGGGGCCGGATGCGCGCGGGCCTACCAGGCCGGCACGAGTTGCGCGAAGCCGCGCGGCGCGCGCTCGGCATCCTCGAAGCTGACGATCTCGTAGGCGCTCTCGTCGGCGAGCACCGCGCGCAGCAGCTTGTTGTTGAGGCCGTGGCCGGACTTGTAGGCGCTGTAGGCGGCGAGCAGCGGGTGGCCGATCACGTACAGGTCGCCGATCGCGTCGAGGATCTTGTGCTTGACGAACTCGTCGTCGTAGCGCAGGCCCTCGGCATTGAGCACGCGGTAGTCGTCGACGACGATCGCGTTCTCCATGCTCGCGCCGAGGCCGAGGCCGCGCGAGCGCATCATCTCGACGTCCTTCGTGAAGCCGAAGGTGCGCGCGCGCGCGATGTCGCGGCTGTAGCGGCCGGTGGAGAAGTCGAACTCGACGCGCTGGCCGGTCTGGTCCACGGCCGGGTGGCCGAAGTCGATCTCGAAGCCGAGCTTGTAGCCGTGATAGGGCTCGAGCCGCGCCCACTTCAGGCCGCGGCCCTCCCCTTCGCGCACCTCGACCGGCTTGAGGATGCGCACGAAGCGCTTCGGAGCCCGCTGGAGCTCGATCCCGGCGCTCTGCAGCAGGAAGACGAAGGAGGCTGCGGAGCCGTCGAGGATCGGGACCTCCTCGGCGTTGATGTCGACGTACAGGTTGTCCACGCCGAGGCCGGCGCAGGCCGACATCAGGTGCTCGATCGTGTGCACCCGCGCCGCGCCCGGATCGCCGCCGGGGGAGATCGTGGTCGCCAGCCGCGTGTCGGTGACCGCGGTGCTGTTGACCGGGATGTCCACCGGCACCGCCAGGTCGACCCGCCGGAACACGATGCCGGTGTCGGGCGCGGCCGGGCGCAGCGTGAGTTCCACGCGCTGCCCGCTGTGCAGGCCGACACCGACGGCTCGCGTCAGCGATTTCAGGGTGCGTTGTTGAAGCATGGCCGGATTGTAGGAAGGAGTCCTCGCCGGCGCGGTACGCCGCCGGCTATCGCCTCGATAGAGCGAGGCCATCACCTCGGCCCGGTCGATGGATGCCGCGGGTGCCCGGGCCGCGCGCGAGGTCCCCGGCCGTACCGGGGCACGGGGAGGACCGCGGCGCGCGGATCGGGGGGCGCGGCAAGCCGGCGACGGCTCAGTCGGCCTGCTTGCGCAGGAAGGCCGGGATCTCGATCTCGTCCATCCCGTTGCTCGCCAGCGCGTCGACCTTGGCCGCGGCCTGCATGCGGCCGGAGCGCCAGACGCTCGGCGTGTTCAGGTTGTTGTAGTCGTGGCCGCCCCCTCCGGACACCGGGGTGCCGAGCACCGGGATGTTGTCGGTGCCGGTGCGCAGGCCCGCGCCATGCTGCGCCGCGTTGTGCACCATGCTGATCGAGGCCTGCTGGCGCTGCTTGTTCTGCGCCGACAGGCCGGTGGCGATCACCGTCACGCGCAGCTGGTCGCCCAGGCTCTCGTCGTAGGCGGTGCCGAAGATCACGTGCGCGTCGTCGGCGGCGTAGCGGCGGATGGTGTTCATCGCGTTCTTGCTCTCGGCGAGCTTGAAGGTGCTGCGCGCCGCGGCGATCAGCACCAGCACGCCCTTGGCGCCCGACAGGTCCACGCCCTCGAGCAGCGGCGAGGCCACGGCCGCGTCGGCGGCCTTGTTGGCGCGGTCCGGGCCGGAGGCGATCGCGGTGCCCATCATCGCCTTGCCGGGCTCGCTCATCACCGTGCGGACGTCCTCGAAGTCGACGTTGACGAGGCCGGGCACGTGGATGATGTCGGAGATGCCGCCGACGGCGTTGCGCAGCACGTCGTTGGCCTGCGCGAAGGCCTCGTCCTGCGTCACGTCCTCGCCCAGCACCTCCAGCAGCTTCTCGTTGAGCACGACGATCAGCGAGTCGACGTTGGTCTCGAGCTCGGCCAAGCCCGCGTCGGCGATCTTCATGCGGCGGTTGCCCTCGAACTCGAAGGGCTTGGTGACGACGCCCACCGTCAGGATGCCCATCTCCTTGGCGACACGCGCGATCACCGGTGCGGCGCCGGTGCCGGTGCCGCCGCCCATGCCGGCGGTGATGAAGAGCATGTGCGCGCCGTCGATCGCGGCGCGGATGCGGTCGACCGCCTCCTCGGCGGCGGCGCGGCCCGCCTCGGGCTTGGCGCCGGCGCCCAGGCCGGTGTTGCCGAGCTGGATCAGCTTGTGAGCCGCGGAGCGGTTCAGCGCCTGCGCGTCGGTGTTCGCGGAGATGAACTCGACGCCCTGCACCCCGTTGCTCATCATGTGCTGCACGGCGTTGTTGCCGCCGCCGCCAACGCCGATCACCTTGATCTGCGTGCCCTGATTGAATTCCTCGATCATTTCGATAGGCATGTTGCTCTCCTTCGTCGTCAGCATTCGCCAGTTGAAAAGTCAGCCAACGGCCCTCCCTCCGGACCGCCCGCCTAGCACTTAGAAGTTACCCACGAACCAGTCCTTCACGCGCCCGAACAGGCCCTGCACGGACCCCGCCTGCTGCGACGCCTTGTGCCCGCGCAGGCGCGACAGGCGCGCCTCCTCGAGCAGTCCCATCACGGTGGCCGATCGTGGATTCGCCACCATGTCGTGCAAGGCGCCCGAGTACGTCGGCAGGCCCTTGCGAACGGGTTTCAGGAAGATGTCCTCGCCGAGCTCGACCATGCCCGGCATCACCGCCGCGCCGCCGGTGAGCACGATGCCCGAGGACAGCAGCTCCTCGTAGCCCGACTCCCGGATCACCTGGTGCACCAGCGAGAAGATCTCCTCGACGCGCGGCTCGATCACGCCGGCGAGCGCCTGGCGGCTGAGCATGCGCGGCGGCCGGTCGCCGAGGCCCGGCACCTCGACCTGCTCGTCGGGGGCGGCCAGCAGCTGCTTGGCCACGCCGTGCTCGACCTTGATCTCCTCGGCGTCCTTGGTCGGGGTGCGCAGCGCCATCGCGATGTCGCTCGTGATCAGGTCGCCGGCGATCGGGATCACCGCGGTGTGGCGGATCGCGCCGTCGGTGAAGATCGCGACGTCGGTGGTGCCCGCGCCGATGTCCACCAGCGCCACCCCGAGGTCCTTCTCGTCCTCGGTCAGCACCGCGAGGCTCGACGCCGACGGGTTCAGCAGCAGCTGCTCGACCTCCAGCCCGCAGCGGCGCACGCACTTGACGATGTTCTCCGCGGCGCTCTGCGCGCCGGTGACGATGTGCACCTTGACCTCCAGCCGCCCGCCGCTCATGCCGATCGGCTCGCGCACCTCGTGGCCGTCGATGACGAACTCCTGCGGCTCGACGAGCAGCAGCTTCTGGTCGTTGGGGATGTTGATCGCCTTGGCGGTGTCGACCACGCGCGAGACGTCCAGCGGCGTGACCTCCTTGTCGCGCACGATCACCATGCCGGTGGAGTTGTGGCCGCGGATGTGGCTGCCGGTGATGCCGGTGTAGACGCGCGTGATCTTGCAGTCGGCCATCATCTCGGCCTCCTTCAAGGCCTGCTGGATCGACTGCACGGTGGCGTCGATGTTGACCACCACGCCGCGCTTGAGGCCGCTCGACGGCGCGAAGCCGAGGCCGGCGATGCGCAAGTCGCCGCCCGGCAGCACCTCGGCCACCACCGCCATCACCTTGGCGGTGCCGATGTCGAGGCCGACGACGATGTCCTTGTATTCCTTGGCCATGGTTTCCTCAGTTCTTCTTCGCTTTGGCCACTGGGGCGATGGTGGTCGTCACACCCTTCAGCCGTACAGCGTAGCCGCTGTTGTGCCGCAGGTCGGCGTAGATCAGGGGCGACTGGTAACGGGAGGTAACGCCCTGGATCGTCTTCGCGAAGCGCTCGATGCGGGCCACCACCGCGTCGGAGCTGCCGCGGCCGAGCTCGATCACCGCGCCGTCGTCGAGCTCGAGATGCCAGGAGCCTCGGTCGGTGAGCCCGAGCATCTTCACCTCGCGCCCGATCGGATCGAGCGCGGCGTTGATGCGACGCGCCGCCTCGAGCACGCGCGGCGCGCTGCCCGTCGGGCCCGACAGCATCGGCAGGTCCTCGTCCTCGACGTCGCCGAGGTTGACGGTGAAGACCTCGCCCTGCGCGTTGACGAGCCGGTCCTCGCCCCACTGCGCGACCGGCTCGTGCTCCTCCAGGCGCACCTCCAGCCCGTCGGGCCACACGCGCTGCACCGTCGCGCGGCGCACCCACGGCACCGCCTCGAAGGCGACGCGCGCGTCCTGCAGGTCGAGCGTGAAGAAGTTGCCCACCAGGCGCGGCAGCGCGTTGGCGCGGATGGTGGTGACGCTGTTGCGCGACACCTCGCCCTCGACCGTGATGCTGCGCAGCGAGAACATCGGCAGGCGCACCAGCCACGCCAGCAGCAGCGCCGCGCAGGCGAGCGCGGCGACCGCGTACAGCAGCGCGGAGGTCGCGTTCATCAGGCGGACGTCGAGCGGCGTGGCGGTTTCCATGGTCCCGTCGTCAGGAGTGCAGCGCCGCGTCGGCGAGCAGCCGCAGGCACAGCTGCTCGTAGCTGATGCCGGCGGCGCGCGCGGACATCGGCACCAGCGAGTGCGAGGTCATGCCGGGGCTGGTGTTCATCTCGAGCAGGAAGGGCATGCGGTCGCTGCGGCGGATCATCACCTCGGCGCGGCCCCAGCCCTGGCAGTTCAGCACCCGGTAGGCCTGCACCACGAGGCGCTGGATCAGCGCCTCCTCGTCGGCGGGCAGCCCGCTCGGGCAGAAGTACTGCGTGTCGTCGCTGAAGTACTTGTGCTCGTAGTCGTAGTTGCCGCCGGGCGCGACGATGCGCACCAGCGGCAGCGCGTGCGCGTCCGCGCCGCTGCCGAGCACCGTGCAGGTGACCTCGTCGCCGTCGATGAACTGCTCGACCAGCACGCTCGGGTCGTACTTCGCCGCGAGCGCGTAGGCGGCCTCGCACTGCTCCGGGTCGCTGAGCTTGGTGATGCCGATCGAGGAGCCCTCGTGCGCGGGCTTGACCATCACCGGCGCGCCGAGCTCGGCCAGCGCCTGGCGCAGCTCGCCCGCGCCGTGCACGGTGCGCCAGTCCGCGGTCGGCAGGCCCTCGAAGCGCCAGATGCGCTTGGTCATGATCTTGTCGAGCGCGATCGAGCAGGCCATCACGCCCGAGCCGGTGTAGGGGATGCGCAGCAGCTCGAGCGCGCCCTGCACCGTGCCGTCCTCGCCGAAGCGCCCGTGCAGCGCGACGAAGGCGCGGTCGAAGCCCTCGCGCTTGAGCGCGTCGAGCGGCCGCTCGGCCGGGTCGAAGGCGTGTGCGTCGACGCCTTGCGCGCGCAGCGCGGCGAGCACGCCCGAGCCCGACATCAGCGAGACCTCGCGCTCGGCGGAGCTGCCGCCCATCAGCACCGCCACCTTGCCGAGCGCGTTCGGATCGATCGGTTTCATGCCAGTCCCCCCTTCATCTGTTCGGCCACGCGCGCCGGCACCTGGCCGATCGAGCCCGCGCCCATCGTGATGACGACGTCGCCGTCGCGCACGTGCTCGGCGATCGCCTGCGGCAGCGCGTCGATCGCGTCGACGAAGATCGGGTCGACCTTGCCGGCCACGCGCAGCGCGCGCGCCATCGCGCGGCCGTCGGCGGCGACGATCGGCGCCTCGCCCGCCGAGTAGACCTCGGCCAGTAGCACCGAGTCGGCGCTGCCGAGCACCTTGACGAAGTCCTCGAAGCAGTCGCGCGTGCGGGTGTAGCGGTGCGGCTGGAAGGCGAGCACGAGGCGGCGGCCGGGGAAGGCACCGCGCGCGGCGGCGAGCGTCGCGGCCATCTCGACCGGGTGGTGGCCGTAGTCGTCGATCAGCGCGAAGCGCCCGCCGCCGTTGGCCGCCGGCACCGCGAGGTCGCCGTAGCGCTGGAAGCGCCGGCCGACGCCGCCGAAGCTCGCCAGCGCCTTGAGCACCGGCGCGTCGGGCAGCTCGAGCTCGGTGGCGACCGCGATGGCGGCCAGCGCGTTGAGCACGTTGTGGCGCCCGGGCAGGTTCAGCACCACGTCGATGTCGGGCATGCGCACGCCGTTGCGCCGCTCGCAGGTGAACTGCATCTGCGGCCCTTCCGCGCGCATGTTCACCGCCCTCACCTGCGCCTCCTCGTCGAAGCCGTAGGTGATGATCGGGCGCGAGATCATCGGCAGGATCGAGCGCACGCCGGGGTCGTCGGTGCACAGGATCGCCGCGCCGTAGAAGGGCATGCGGTGCAGGAACTCGATGAAGGCGTGCTTGAGCCGCGCGTAGTCGTGGCCGTAGGTCTCCATGTGGTCGGCGTCGATGTTCGTGACCACCGCCATGACCGGCATCAGGTTCAGGAAGGACGCGTCCGACTCGTCGGCCTCGACGACGATGTAGTCGCCCGAGCCGAGCCAGGAGTTCGCGCCGGCGCTGTTGAGCTTGCCGCCGATCACGAAGGTGGGGTCGACCCCGGCCTCGCCGAGCGCGCTCGCCACCAGGCTCGTGGTCGTGGTCTTGCCGTGCGTGCCGGCGATCGCGATGCCCTGCTTGAGCCGCATCAGCTCGGCGAGCATCACCGCGCGCGGCACCACAGGCACGCGGCGCGCGCGCGCGGCGATCACCTCGGGGTTGTCGTGCCGCACCGCGGTGGACGTGACGATCGCGTCGGCCCCCGCCACGTGCGCGGCATCGTGGCCGAGCGCGACGCGGATGCCGAGCGTGGCGAGGCGGCGCGTGACCGCGCTGTCGCTCTGGTCGGAGCCGGAGACGGTGTAGCCCAGGTTGTGCAGGATCTCGGCGATGCCGCTCATGCCGGCACCACCGATGCCGACGAAATGGATGTGCTTGACGGCGTGCTTCATGATGCGGCCGCCCTCCCTCTTCTCTTCTCGCTGTTCTTGTGGACCAGGTGCTCGATCTCGTCGGCAACGCGCGCCGCGGAATGCGCCCGCGCCAGCGCGCGGGCCTTGTTCGCCATCTGCAGCAACTGCGGCCGCGCAAGCGAGCGCAGCAGCCCGGCCAGCCGCTGCGGGCTCAGCTCCGGCTGCGGCAGATGGACGGCCGCGCCCTCGCGCGCCATGAACTCGGCATTGTCGCGCTGATGCGAGGTCGTGGACACGACCAGCGGCACCAGCACGCTCGGGATTCCCGCCGCGCACAGCTCGCTCACCGTGATCGCGCCGGCGCGGCAGACGACCAGGTCGCAGTCGGCGAGCCGCCGCGGCATGTCGTCGATGAAGGGCAGCAGCTCGACGTCGCGCGCCGCGTCGAGCCCGCAGGCGCGATAGGCCTCGCGCACCGCGGCGAGATGCGCCTCGCCGGTCTGGTGCACCAGGCGCGGGCGCTCGTGCGGCGCCAGCAGCGTCAGCGCCTGCGGCAGCGTCTCGTTGAGCACCTTCGCGCCGAGGCTGCCGCCGACCACCAGCACGCGCAGCGGGCCCTCGCGGCCGGCGAAGCGCTCGTCGGGCACGGGCAGCGCCTCGATCTCGGCGCGCACCGGGTTGCCCGTGACGACGCCCTGGCGCGTCGCGCGCGCCGCGTCGCCGGCGAAGCCGAAGGCGACGCGGTCGGCCACCGGCAGCAGCGCACGGTTGCTCATCAGCAGCGACGCGTCGGCGTTGACCAGCACCAGCGGGCGGCCGAGCGCCGCGGCCATCACGCCGCCGGGGAAGCACACGTAGCCGCCCATGCCGAGCACCGCGTCGGCGCGGCGGCGGCGCAGGATCGACAGGCACGAGGCGAAGGCGCCGAGCATGCGCATGCCGCCGGTGAGCGTGTGCACGAGGCCCTTGCCGCGCAGGCCGCTGAAGGAGATGGTGTCGAGCGGGATGCCCGACGGCGGCACGAGCCGGTTCTCCATGCCCTGCGTGGTGCCGAGCCAGCTCACGCTCCAGCCGCGGCGCTGCATCTCGCGCGCCACCGCCAGCCCCGGCATGATGTGGCCGCCGGTACCGGCGGCCATGACGACGAGGTGGCGGCTCATGCTCGGCCTCCGCGCATGAGCTGTCTGTTCTGGCTGCGCCCAAGCAGCCCCAGGGATCGCGCTTCGCGCGCTCCCGCCGCGCGGCGGCCTTGCCTCCACGCGGCCCTCATGCGCGGCCTCCGCGCATGAGCTGTCTGTTTTCCATGTCCACTCTCAGCACGATCGCGAGCGCGATGCAGTTCATCAGGATGCCCGAGCCGCCGTAGCTCATCAGCGGCAGCGTCAGGCCCTTGGTCGGCAGCACGCCGAGATTCACGCCCATGTTGATGAAGGCCTGCCCGCCCATCCACAGCCCGATGCCCTGCGCGAACAGGCCCGAGAACACGCGGTCGAGCGCGATCGCCTGGCGGCCGATGTGCACGATGCGGCGCGTGAGCCAGAAGAAGGCAACGATCACCGCGGCGACGCCGAGGAAGCCGAACTCCTCGCCGATCACCGCGAGCAGGAAGTCGGTGTGCGCCTCGGGCAGGTAGTGCAGCTTCTCGAGGCTCTGGCCGAGGCCCTGGCCGAACAGCTCGCCGCGGCCGAAGGCGATCAGCGAGTGCGAGAGCTGGTAGCCCTTGCCGAGCGCGTAGCGCTCGTCCCAGGGATCGAGGTAGGCGAAGATGCGCTCGCGGCGCCACTCGCTGAGCGTGATCATCAGCGCGAAGGCCGCGACCAGCACCAGCGTGATGAGCAGGAACATGCGGCCGTTGACGCCGCCGATGAACAGCACGCCCATCGCGATCAGCGCGATCACGATGAAGGCGCCCATGTCGGGCTCGGCCAGCAGCAGCGCGCCGACGACGGCCACCGCCATCACCATCGGCAGCACGGCCTTCAGGAAGTGCTCCTTGACCTCCATCTTGCGCACCATGTAGTTGGCGGCGTAGAGCGCCATCGCGAGCTTGGCGAACTCCGAGGGCTGGAAGTTGAAGAAGGGCACCGGGATCCAGCGGCGCGCCCCGTTGACGCCCTTGCCGATGAAGGGCACGAGCACCAGCACGAGCAGCACGAGCGCCGCCACGAAGAGCAGCGGGGCCCACTTCTCCCAGACCCGCATCGGCACCTGCACCGCCAGCAGCGCGGCGAAGAAGGCCAGCCCGATCGACACGACGTGGCGCACCAGGAAGTGGGTCGGCGCGTAGCGCGCGAACTTGGGGCTGTCGGGCAGCGCGATCGAGGCCGAATAGACCATCACCATGCTCAGCGCGAGCAGCGCCACCACCACCCACAGCAGCGGCTGATCGAAGCCCTGCAGCCGCACCGGCTGCGAGCCGGAGACGCTGACCCAGTCGCGCACCGGCATGTCGCGGGCACCGCGGGCGGCGGCCAGCCGCGCGAACGGGTTGAAGCGCCCCAGCAGGCTCACGGCGCGATCTCCCCGTGCTCCTGCTGCAGCGCCTGCACGGTCGCGGCGAAGACCTCGGCGCGGTGCGCGTAGTTGCGGAACATGTCGAGGCTCGCGCAGGCCGGGCTCAGCAGCACCGCGTCGCCGGGCCGCGCGGCCTCGGCGCACGCGCGCGTGGCGGCCTCGAGCGTGTCGAAGCGCGCCAGCGGCACGCCGGTGGCGGCCAGTGCCGCCTCGAGCGCCGGCGCGTCGCGGCCGATCAGCGCCGCGAAGCGGCCGTGGCGCGCCAGCGGCTCGGCCAGCGGCGCGAAGTCCTGGCCCTTGCCGTCGCCGCCGAGGATCAGCGCGAGGCGCGCCGGCGCGCGGTCGGCGCCGAGGCCGAGCAGCGCCGCCACCGTCGCACCGACGTTGGTGCCCTTGCTGTCGTCGAAGAAGTCCACGCCGCCGAGCGTCGCGAGGTACTCGACGCGGTGCGGCTCGCCGCGGTACTCGCGCAGGCCGTGCAGCATCGGCGCCATCGGGCAGCCCGCGGCGCCCGCGAGGGCGAGCGCCGCCATCGCGTTGGCTGCGTTGTGGCGGCCGCGGATGCGCAGCGCGTCGGCCGGCATCAGCCGCTGCACGACGAGCTCCTCGCCCTCGTCCTTGCGGCGGCGCGGCCCGTCCTCGGACTCGCGCGCGCGCACGAGCCAGGCCATGCCGTGCTCGACCAGCAGGCCAAAGTCGCCCGGCTGGCGCGGCGCGTCCAGGCCGAAGCGCACGACGCGGCGCGGCTGCGGCTGCGGCTTCGGCGCGCGGCCCCGCGCCGGCTGGGTCGCCGCCGGCTCGGGCGCCATCGCCATCACCGCCGCATCGTCGCGGTTGAGCACCATCACCGCGTCGCGGCCGAAGATGCGCGCCTTCGCCGCAGCGTAGGCCGGCATCGAGCCGTGCCAGTCGAGGTGGTCCTGCGACAGGTTGAGCACCGCCGCGGCGGTCGGCTCGAAGCCCTGCACGCCGTCGAGCTGGAAGCTCGAGAGCTCGAGCACCCAGACCTCGGGCAGGTGCGCGAACACCGGGCCGGGCGGCGGCGGCGGGATCAGGTGCGGGGGCGGGCCGCCGCCACCGATCTCGAGCGCGGCGTCCGGCTCGGCCGGTGCGGGATGCTCGGCCGGGGCGGCCTGCTCGTCGCCTGCCGTCACGCCGTTCCCCTCCGCGGCCTCCTCGACTCCGGCGTCCCGCGCCGGCGCCTCGTCGGCGTTGAGCGGCTCGGCGCCCGCGGCCAGGGCCTGCTCGGCGACGCCGCGCTCCTCGCTCAGCGGGGGCGCGTCCTCCTCGTCCGCGCCGTCCTGCGGCGCCTGCGCGTCCGAGAACGGCTCCAGGTCGAGCGCGGCGGCGAGCGTGTCAAGCAGCGTCGGGCCGATGTTGCCGGCGACCGCGACGCGGCGCCCGGCGCGCTCGACCAGCAGCGCAGTCAGCGACGTGGTGGTGGTCTTGCCGTTGGTGCCGGTGATCGCGAGCACCTTGGGTGCGTAGCCGCGCTCGGCCTTCAGGTCGGCGAGCGCGCGGGCGAACAGGTCGAGCTCGCCCTGCACCGGGATGCCGCGCGCGGCGGCCGCGGCCAGCAGCGGCGCGAGGCGCGCATCGGCCGGCGACAGCCCCGGGCTCTTGAGCACGCGCTGCACGCCGTCGAGCGCACCGGCGTCGAGCGCGCCGCTCGCGATCGCGACGTCCGGCAGCTCGCCGCGCAGCGTGGCGGCCTGCGGCGGCGCCTCGCGCGAGTCCCAGACGCGCACCGTGGCGCCGCAACGCGCGCTCCAGCGCGCCATTGCGAGGCCGGAGTCGCCGAGCCCGAGCACGAGGACGGTGGTGTGGTTCAGGTCCTTCATCTCCGCCTCAACGCAGCTTCAGCGAGGACAGCCCCGCCAGGCACAGCAGCATCGTGATGATCCAGAAGCGCACCACGACCTGCGTCTCCTTCCAGCCCGACTTCTCGAAGTGGTGGTGCAGCGGCGCCATCAGCAGGATGCGCCGGCCCTGGCCGTAGCGGTGCTTGGTGTACTTGAACCAGCTCACCTGCGCCATCACCGACAGGGCCTCCAGCACGAACACGCCGCCCATGATCGCGAGCACGATCTCCTGGCGCGTGATGACGGCGATGGTGCCGAGCGCGCCGCCGAGCGCGAGCGCGCCGACGTCGCCCATGAAGACCTGCGCCGGGTAGGCGTTGAACCACAGGAAGGCGAGGCCCGCGCCGGCCATCGCGGCGCAGAAGATCAGCAGCTCGCCCGCGCCCGGGATGTAGGGCAGCAGCAGGTAGCGCGAGAACACCGCGTTGCCGGTCACGTAGGCGAACACGCCGAGCGCCGAGGCCACCATCACCACCGGCATGATCGCCAGGCCGTCGAGGCCGTCGGTGAGGTTGACCGCGTTGCTCGCGCCGACGATCACGACGTAGGTGAAGAAGATGAAGCCGAGCACGCCGAGCGGGTAGCTCACGCTCTTGAAGAAGGGCACGATCAGGTCGGCCTGCGGCGGCAGGGCCTGCGTGAAGCCGGAGGCCACCCAGTCGTAGAACAGGCCGAAGGCGCCGAGCGAGCTGGTGCCCGAGACGTTGAAGGCGAGGTAGATCGCGGCGAGCAGGCCGATCAGCGACTGCCAGAAGTACTTCTCGCGCGAGGGCATGCCCTCGGGGTTCTTGTCGACGACCTTGCGCCAGTCGTCGACCCAGCCGATCGCGCCGAAGCCGAGCGTGACGATCAGCACCACCCAGACGAAGCGGTTGTTCCAGTCGAACCACAGCAGCGTGGACAGCGCGATCGACAGCAGGATCAGCGCGCCGCCCATCGTCGGCGTGCCGCGCTTGGCGAGGTGCTCCTGCACGCCGTACTCGCGGATCGGCTGGCCGATCTTGAGCTCGGTGAGCCGGCGGATCACGTAGGGGCCCGCGATCATGCCGATCAGCAGCGCCGTCATCGCCGCCATCACCGCCCGGAAGGTCAGGTACTGGAAGACGCGCAGGAAACTCCAGGCTTCGGGCGAGAGGGTTTGCAGCCATTGGGCCAGGCTGATCAGCATCGGGGTACTACCTTGTCGTCTTCGTTCCCGGCGGCCGGCGCGACCAGCGCCTCGACCACCCGGTCCATCTTCATGAAGCGCGAGCCCTTGACCAGCGCGCAGCGTGCGGCCGGCGCCTCGGGCAGCGCCGCGATCAGCGCGTCGGTGCCGGCGAAATGGCGTGCCGCGGGGCCGAAGGCCTGCGCCGCGTGGGCGCACAGCGCGCCCGCGGTCCACAGTTGCTGCACGCCGCGCTCGCGCGCGTAGGCGCCGACCTCGGCGTGGAAGGCCGGGCCCTGGTCGCCGACCTCGCCCATGTCGCCGAGCACCAGCCAGCGCGGCGCGTCGAGCGCGGCGAGCACGTCGATCGCCGCACGCACCGAGTCGGGGTTGGCGTTGTAGCTGTCGTCGACCAGCGTCAGCGCCTCGCCGCCGCGCCGCCAGGCGCGCACCTGCGAGCGGCCCTTGACCGGCTCGAAGGCGGCGAGGCCGCGCGCGACGGCGTCGAGCGGCACGCCGGCGGCGAGCGCGCAGGCGGTGGCCGCGAGCGCGTTCTTCACGTTGTGGCGGCCGGCGATGCGCAGCACGGTCTCGGCGACGCCCTGCGGCGTGCGCAGCGTGACGGCCCAGTGGCCGCCCGCGGCGTCCACCGTCCAGCGGCCCTCGCCCGTCACGTCGGCCGCGCCGTCGAGCGCGAAGCGCAGCACCGCGCGGCGGCCCGCGAGTTCGCGCCACAGCGGCGCGTAGTCGTCGTCGGCGGGGAAGACCGCGATGCCGTCGGCGGGCAGCGCCTCGATCACCGCGCCGTTCTCGCGCGCGACCGCCTCGACGCTCGCCATGAACTCCTGGTGCTCGCGCTGCGCGTTGTTGACGAGCGCGACCGTCGGCGCCGCCATGCGGGCCAAGCCGGCGATCTCGCCCGGGTGGTTCATGCCGAGCTCGACCACGCCGGCGCGGTGCCAGGTGCCGTGCGACTGCTGGCGCAGCCGCAGCAGCGTCAGCGGCACGCCGATGTCGTTGTTCAGGTTGCCCTGCGTCGCGAAGGCGGCGTCGCCGAACTGCGCGCGCAGGATGGACGCGATCATCTGCGTCACGGTGGTCTTGCCGTTGCTGCCGGTCACCGCGACCAGCGGCAGCGTGCAGCGCGCGCGCCAGCCGGCGGCCAGCGCGCCGAGCGCGGCACGGGTGTCGGGCACCAGCAGTCCGGGCAACCCCGCCTCGGCCAGGCCCCGCTCGGCGAGAGCCGCGACCGCGCCGGCCGCGCGCGCCTGCGAAAGAAAATCGTGCGCGTCGAAGCGCTCGCCGCGCAGCGCGACGAACAGGTCGCCCGGCTGCAGGCTGCGCGTGTCGGTGTGCACGCGCGCCAGCGGCAGCGCGCCGTCGCCGACGAGGGTCGAGCCGGGCAGCAGCGCCTGCGCCTCGGCGAGCGTCATCATCATCGTCTTCGTCGTCATGCGCGCGGCTCCCGCTGCCGCAGCGCGGCTTCGGCTTCCAGCACGTCAGAGAAGGGCAGCTTCACGCCCGCGATCTCCTGGTAGTCCTCATGGCCCTTGCCGGCGATCAGCACCACGTCGCGGGCATCGCTGCTCGCGAGGGCATGGCGGATCGCCTCGCGCCGGTCCTCCATCACGTCCACCTCGTCGTGACCGATCACGCCGGCCAGGATCTGCGACAGGATGAAGCCCGGCGCCTCGTGGCGCGGGTTGTCGCTGGTCAGCACCACGCGGTCGGCGAAGCGCGCGGCGAGCGCGCCCATCATCGGCCGCTTGCTCGCATCGCGGTTGCCACCGCAGCCGAACACGCACCACAGCCGCCCGCCGCGCTGCTGCGCGAGCGGCCGCAGCGCGAGCAGCGCCTTCTCGAGCGCATCGGGCGTGTGGGCGTAGTCGACCACCGCGACCGGCCCGGCCTCGCCGGACCCGACCTGCTGCATGCGCCCCGGCACCGGCGACAGCTCGCCGCACACCGCGGCCGCGTCGGCCAGCGGCACGCCGAGCGCGCGCAGCCCCCCGATCACCGCCAGCAGGTTGGAGGCGTTGTAGTCGCCGATCAGGCGGGTGCGCAGCTCGGCGCGCTCCTCGCCCTCGTGCACCGTGAACGCCAGGCCGCCGTCCTCGTAGCGCAGCGCGCCCCCCCGCAGGAAGGCCGGCTGGTGCAGCGAGTAGCCGATGAGCCGCAGCGGCGAGGCGGCGAGCTCTGAGGCGAGCTCGGCCCCCTTCTCGTCGTCGAGGTTGAGCACCGCGGCGCGCAGCCCGGGCCAGCGGAACAGCGCCCGCTTGGCTTCCCAGTAGGCGGCCATTGTGCCGTGGAAGTCCAGGTGGTCGCGGGTGAAGTTCGTGAACAGCGCCACCCCGATGCGGGCGGCGTCGAGCCGGTGCTCGACGATGCCGATCGACGAGGCCTCGATGGCGCAGGCGGCGAAGCCGGCGTCGGCGAAGCGGCGGAAGGCGGCGTGCAGCGTGACGGGGTCGGGCGTCGTCAGGCCGGTGGCGCGGATCGGCTCGTGCGTGGAATCCTCCCGCGAGCCGGCCGCGGGCGGCGGCTCGCCGATGCCGAGCGTGCCGACCAGGCCGCAGCGCCGCCCGAGCCGGCTCAGCGCCTGCGCCATCCACCAGGCGGTGGAGGTCTTGCCGTTGGTGCCGGTGGTCGCGACGAGCTCGAGCGCGCGGCTCGGCTCGCCGTAGAAACGGTCGGCGATTGCGCCGGTGGCGGCCTTGAGGCCCGCGACCGCGGCGATGCGCGCGTCGTCGAAGCCGTAGGCCTCGACGCCCTCGGCCTCCACGAGGCAGGCGACGGCACCGGCCTCCAGCGCGGCCGCGACGTGGCGGCGGCCGTCGCTCGCGTGGCCGGGCCAGGCGATGAAGGCGTCGCCGGGCGCGACGCGGCGGCTGTCGGTCGCGAGGCCGCGCGCGCCCTGGCGGCGCAGCCAGTCCACCGCATCGGCGGCGAGCAGCAGTCGGGTCGCCGCCATCAGAAGCTCTCTTCCACGGCCGGCGCCTGCTGGCGCTTCGCGAAGATCTGCGGCTTGACCTCCAGGTCGGGCGGCACGCCGAGCATGCGCAGCGTCTGCTGCACCACCTCGCTGAACACCGGCGCCGCGACCGCACCGCCGTAGTAGATGCCGTTGCTCGGCTCGTCGACCATCACCGCGACGACGATGCGCGGCTTGTCCAGGGGCGCGAGCCCGACGAACCAGGAGCGGTACTTGTTGGTGTAGCCGCGGCCTTCCTGCTTGTGCGCGGTGCCGCTCTTGCCGCCGACCGAGTAGCCCATCGTCTGCGCCTTCGGCGCGGTGCCGCCGGGGGCGGCCGCCATGCGCAGCATCTCGCGCACCTCGCGCGCCGTCTGCGGCGACAGCACCGGCAGGCCCGGGCCGGGCGCGGCGCGGCGCGCGAGCGACACCGGCAGCACCTGGCCGTCGGTGGCGAACACGGTGTAGGCGCGCGCGAGCTGGAACAGGCTCGCCGACAGGCCGTAGCCGTAGCTCATCGTCGCCTGCTCGATCGGCTTCCAGGTCTTGTAGGGGCGCAGCCGTCCGGAGACCGCGCCGGGGAAGTCGATCTGCGGCTTCTGGCCCAGGCCGACCGAGGTGAAGAGCTCGTGCATCTCGCGCGGCTCCATCGCCATCGCCATCTTCACGGTGCCGACGTTGCTCGACTTCTGGATGATCTCGGCCACCGTCAGCACGCCGTGCGGGTGCGCGTCGGTGATGGTCGAGCGGCCGATCGTCAGGCGCCCGGGGGCGGTCTGGAACGGGGTGTCGGGCTTGACCCGCCCGGTCTCGAGCGCCCAGGCGGCGATCAGCGGCTTGATGGTCGAGCCGGGCTCGAAGGTGTCGGTGAGCGCGCGGTTGCGCAGCTGCTCGCCGGTGAGACGCTGGCGCTCGCCCGGCACGTAGCTCGGGTAGTTGGCGAGCGCGAGCACCTCGCCGCTCTGCACGTCGAGCACCACCACCGAGCCGGCCTTGGCCTTCTGCGCCAGCACCGCGTCGCGGATGCGCTGGTAGGCGAAGTACTGGACCTTCGAGTCGATCGTCAGCTCGATGTCGTGGCCGTCGTGCGGGTTGATGCTCTCGCCGAGGTCGTCCACGACGCGGCCGAGCCGGTCCTTGATGACGCGGCGGCTGCCGTTGCGGCCGGAGAGCTCGGCCTGGAAGGCGAGCTCCACCCCCTCCTGCCCCTGGTTCTCGACGTTGGTGAAGCCCACGATGTGCGCGGCCGCCTCGCCCTCGGGATAGACGCGCTTGTACTCGGTGGAGCGGTGCACGCCCTGGATGCCCAGCGCCTTGACCTGCTGCCAGAGCTCGTCCTCGACCTGGCGGCGCAGCCAGACGAAGTTCGCGTTGTCGCCGAGACGGCGCCGCAGCTCGTCGGGCGTCATGCCGAGCGCGGCGGCGAGCCGCGCGAGATCCGCGGCCTCGACCTCGCCCATCTCCTTCGGGATCGCCCAGATCGAGGTCGCCGGCACGCTGGAGGCGAGCAGCAGGCCGTTGCGGTCGACGATGCGGCCGCGGTTGGCCTGCAGCTCGAGCGTGCGCGCGTAGCGGTTCTCGCCCTGGCGCTGGAAGAAATCGTTGCCGAAGACCTGCACGTAGAACGCGCGGCCGAGCAGCACGCAGAACATCGCGCCGATGCAGGCGACCATGAACTTGGAGCGGCCCGGCGGCGTGCGCGAGGCCAGCAGCGGGCTGCTGGCGTAGCTGACGCTGCGCACCCCGCCCTTGGCCGCGTCGCGCGAGCCGAAGGGGCCGCGGGGGAAGCGGGACAGCAGCTTCATCGCGCGCCCTCCTGCGGGACCGCCCCGGGCGCCGACGCCGTGGCCGCCTCCTCGCCGGGCGCCTGCGGCAGCTCGGCCATCGCGGCGATGCCGGCCGCGCCGGGAAGCGTGACGTAGTGCGTCACGCCGGGCGTCGTCACCCGCATCTCGAGCTTCTCGCGCGCCAGGCGCTCGACGCGCAGTGGCGTGGCCTCGGCGCGCATCTCCACCTGCAGCCGCCCGTACTCGGTCTCGAGCCGGCGCTCCTCGTTCTGCGCGCGCTCGACGGCGACGAACAGGCGCCGGGCCTCGTAGGACACCTGCACCAGCCCCAGCCCGCTGAGCACGAGGATCGCGAACAGCAGCAGGTTGAAGCGGCTCATGCGCCCCTCCCGGGCAGCGGCGCGGCGGTGCGCTCGGCGATGCGCATGATCGCCGAACGCGCGCGCGGGTTGCCCGCCACCTCGGCCTCGCCGGGGCGGCGGCGGGCGACGGCCGACAGCAGCGGCTCGGGCGGCTGGGCGAACGGCGCGCGGCGGTCCACCTCGGCGCGGCTGTGGCGCACGATGAACTGCTTGACGATGCGGTCCTCGAGCGAGTGGAAGCTGATGACGACCAGCCGCCCGCCCGGGGCGAGCAGCCGCAGCGCCGCGCTCAGCCCCTGCTCAAGCTCCTCGAGCTCGGCATTGACGAGAATCCGAAGAGCCTGAAAGGTGCGGGTTGCGGGGTCCTGCCCCGGCTCGCGGGTCTTGACCGCACGAGCCACGACCTGGGAAAGCTCGGCGGTGGTTCGCACGGGACTTCCGCTTGCGCGGCGAGCCACAAGCGCCTTTGCAATCGGGCCAGAAAACCGTTCTTCGCCATAGTTGCGAATCACCTCCGCGATGCGTTTCTCGTCGGCTTCGGCGAGAAATTCGGCGGCGCTGAAGCCGCGGGTCGGGTCCATGCGCATGTCCAGCGGTCCGTCGAAGCGGAAGCTGAAGCCGCGCTCGGGGTTGTCGATCTGGGGCGACGAGACGCCGAGGTCGAGCAGCACGCCGGCGAGCGCGCCGACGCCGCGCTCGCGGCAGGCCTCGGCCATCGTCGCGAAGCTGTCGTGCACCAAGGAAAAACGCGGGTCCTCGACCCGCGCCCCTTCGGCCACCGCCTCGGGGTCCTTGTCGAAGGCGAGCAGGCGACCTCCGGGCGCCAGGCGCGACAGCAGCAGGCGGCTGTGGCCGCCGCGGCCGAAGGTGCCGTCGATGTAGGTGCCGGCCGGATCGCCGACGAGCGCATCGACCGCCTCGTCGAGCAGGACGGTGCGGTGCATGAAGACGGGGGGGGTGCCGGGAGTCGACATCAGAACGAGAAATCCTTCAGCGCCTCGGGCATCTGCTGCTGCATCACCTCGGCCTCGTGGGCGGCATAGCGCGCGGCGTCCCAGAGCTCGAGATGGCTGCCCATGCCGAGCAGCATCACGTCGCGGCTCAGCCCGGCCGCCGCACGCAGCTCCGGAGACACCAGCACGCGCGAGGCGCCGTCAATCTCGACGTCCATCGCATTGCCGAGAAAGATGCGTTTCCAGCCGGCGGCCGACATCGGCAGCGCGGCGACCTTGTCGCGAAAACCCTCCCACACCGGGCGCGGGAAGACGATCAGGCAGCCCTCGGGGTGCTTGGTCAGGGTGAGCTGCCCGGCGCACATCTCCTTCAGCACGTCGCGATGCCGCGCCGGGACGGTCAGACGTCCCTTCGCATCCAACGCCAGGGCCGAGGCCCCCTGAAAGACAAAAGCGCACACACGCACCCACTAAATTGCACCTTCTCCCACTGTAGCCTCCACCCCGCATCGCGTCAAGGAAGAAAAAAGCGGAAACGCCAATAAAATCAAGCACTTATACAAGCTTCGAAATGTGACGCAGCGGGATTTTTCGCTGTTGCGAAAAGGACTTACATCCGGCAATGAAAGTGCCGTGTAACCTTTTCAAAGCCGGTCCCCGCCACCCCCCGGATCGAGGGTGACGAAAGGTAAGGGAAGGCTCAGTGCGGCGACCCGAGCCGCGGGCGCACGTACAGCCAGGCGCCCAGCCCCACCCCCATCAGCGCCAGCGAGGCCCCGGCGAGCGCGACGCTCGAATGCATCACCAGCGGCACGAGCACGCCGGCGACGAGGCCGTTGGCCGCGCTGCCGATGCCCGCCTGCAGCGACGAGGCCATGCCGCGCCGCTCGGGAAAGAGGTCGAGCACCATCAGCGTCACCACCGGCACCATCTGCGCCCAGCCGAAGGCGTAGAGCGCGATCGGCAGCAGCGCCCAGGGCAGCGCAGGCGCCCACAGCAGGTTGCCGGCGAGGTTGGCGAGCGAGACGGCCGCCATGATCAGGAAGCCGCGGCGGATCTGCGCCTGCGGCGACAGCCGCCCGGCCGAGCGGCCGCTGACCCATGCGCCGCCCATCACGCCGGCGATCGTGCTGACGAAGAACCAGAAGAACTGCGTCGGCGCGAGCCCGAGGTGCTCGCCGAGGAAGACGGGCGCCGCCAGCACGTAGAGGAACATGCCGTTGAAGGGCACGCCCGAGGCGAGCGCGAGCAGCAGGAAGCGCGGGTCGGAGCCGAGCTGGCGGTAGCCGCGCAGCAGGTGGCGGGCGCGGAAGGACTGGCGGCGAGCGGGCGGCAGCGTCTCGGGCAGCAGCCGCCAGCCGGCCAGCCACAACGCCGCGCCGATCAGCGCCAGGCACCAGAAGATCGCCTCCCAGCCGGCATGCGTGAGCAGCTGCGCGCCGATCACCGGCGCGATCGCCGGCGCGACGCCGAAGAAGATCGTCACCTGCGACAGCATCCGCTGCGCATCGGCGGGCGCGAACAGGTCGCGCACCACCGCGCGCGAGACGACCATGCCGGCGCCGGCCGACAGGCCCTGCAGCGCGCGGAAGGCCACCAGCGCGCCGATGCTGTCCGACAGCGCGCAGCCGATGCTCGCGAGCGTGAACACCGCGCTGCCCGCGAGCAGCACCGGCCGGCGCCCGAAGCTGTCGGCCAGCGCGCCGTGGAACAGGTTCATGAACGCGAAGCCGAACAGGTAGGCCGACAGCGTCTGCTGCATCTGCACCGGCGTCGCGCCGAGCGCGGCGGCGATGCCGCCGAAGGCCGGCAGGTAGGTGTCGATCGAGAACGGCCCGAGCATGCTGAGCGCGGCCAGCAGCACCGCCAGGGCCCAGCGCGGCGCGCGCCAGACGGAATGCGCTTGTTCGGAGTTCATGCGGCCTGAAAGAAAAAACGGCAGGCGCGAAGTCGCGCCTGCCGGGAGCATCGGTTGCGTGAAGCGGGCCGATAGGCCGGATTCTGTGCGGCGGGTTTCCCCGCCGTGACCGCCATTCCTCTGGGCCGCCCATCGCTGGTGCGGCTCGGTGCCACCTACCCGCCGGCTCCGCGGAGCCACGTCATCGCCGGCCTACTTGGTGTTGCTGCGCGTAGAGATTGCCCGTTTCACCCCCCGGCGGCCTCGCGGCCCCCGGGGACTCGTCTCTGTTGCTCTGATCCTCGCCTCACGGCGGACAGGTGTTACCTGCTACGCTGCCCTGTGCAGTCCGGACCTTCCTCCAGCGCACCCTTTCGGGTCTCGCGCCAGCGGCGGTCTGGCCCGCTTCACCCCGCCATTATCGCGGCGAAGCGCGCTGCGCAGTCCCGCGCGCCAAAATGACCGCCCACCCGCCATCCCCATCGACCCCAGGAGGAACGACATGAAGGCCCAATCAGTTCTCGAGACGATCGGCAACACGCCGCACGTGCGCGTGCAGCGCCTGTTCGGCAGCGGCCACGAGGTGTGGATCAAGTGCGAGCGCGCCAACCCCGGCGGCTCGATCAAGGACCGCATCGCGCTGTCGATGATCGAGGACGCGGAGAAGAGCGGCGCGCTCGCACCCGGCGGCACGATCGTCGAGCCGACCTCGGGCAACACCGGCATCGGGCTGGCGATGGTCGCGGCGGTCAAGGGCTACAAGCTCGTGCTCGTGATGCCCGAGAGCATGTCGATCGAGCGCCGCCGGCTGATGCTCGCCTACGGCGCGAGCTTCGACCTGACGCCGCGCGAGAAGGGGATGAAGGGCGCGATCGAGCGCGCGCAGGAGATCGTCGCGGCCACGCCCGGCGCCTGGATGCCGCAGCAGTTCGAGAACCCGGCCAACATCGAGGTGCACGCGCGCACCACCGCGCAGGAGATCGCCGCTGACTTCCCCGAGGGCCTGGACGTGCTGATCACGGGCGTGGGCACCGGCGGGCACATCACCGCCTGCGCGCAGGTGCTTAAGGAGAAGTGGCCGCAGCTCAAGGTGTTCGCGGTCGAGCCGTCGGCCTCGCCCGTCATCAGCGGCGGCAAGCCCTCGCCCCACCCGATCCAGGGCATCGGCGCGGGCTTCGTGCCGAAGAACCTGCACACCCGGCTGCTCGACGGCGTGATCCAGGTCGAGGCCGAGGCGGCCAAGGAGATGGCGCGGCGCAGCGCGCGCGAGGAGGGGCTGCTGGTGGGCATCTCCTCGGGCGCGACGCTCGCGGCGATCGCGCAGAAGCTGCCCGAGCTGCCCGCGGGCAGCCGCGTGCTCGGCTTCAACTACGACACCGGCGAGCGCTACCTGTCGATCGAGGGCTTCCTGCCCGCCGAGGGCTGAGCCCTCGTCCCCCGCCCGGGGGAGAAGCCTTCCCCTGGGTACACCGCTTGCCGACCTGCGGGATCCACCCCCGCAGGAGGACCCGACAAGTGGAACAGAAATGGCCGCAGCGCCTGTGGCTGGTCCGGCACGGACAGAGCGCCGGCAACGTCGCCCGCGAGGCCGCCGAGGCGGCCGGGCTGCCGCTGATCGACATCGACGTGCGCGACATGGACGTGCCGCTGTCGCCGCTGGGCGAGCGGCAGGCGCAGTCGCTCGGCCACTGGTTCGCCGAGCAGCCGCCCGAGGAGCGGCCCAACGTGGTGCTGTGCTCGCCCTACGTGCGCACGCGCGAGACCGCGCGGCTGGTGTGCGAGGCGGCGGGCCTTGACCCCGACGAGATCACCTTCGCGACCGACGAGCGGCTGCGCGAGAAGGAGTTCGGCGTCCTCGACCGGCTGACCAAGGCCGGCATCCGCGAGAAATACCCCGAGCTGAGCGAGTACCGCGCGCATGTCGGCAAGTTCTACTTCCGCCCGCCCGGCGGCGAGAGCTGGTGCGACGTGATCCTGCGGCTGCGGCTGCTGCTGGAGACGATCTCGCGCGAGTACCGCCGCGAGCGCGTGCTGGTGGTGGGCCACCAGGTGATCGTCAACTGCTTCCGCTACCTGCTCGAGCGCCTCGACGAGCAGCAGATCCTCGAGATCGACCGCCGCGCCGACGTGCCCAACTGCAGCATCACTTCCTACGCCTTCGACCCCTCGCTGGGCCGCCACGGCAAGCTGGTGCTGCGCCACGTCAACCACGTGGCGCCGCTGCGCGAGGCCGGCACGCCGGTGACGCGCGAGCCGCACATGCAGGCCGGGGCCGAGCCGTGAACGGGGCCGCGGGCGACGCCCGGCTGCTTGACGACGAGGCGCTGCGCGGCTGGCCGCTGCCCTCACCCGAGCACGGCGGCGACAAGGAGGCGCGCGGACGCGTGCTGGTGATCGGCGGCTCGCGCGAGATGCCCGGCGCGGCGAGCCTAGCCGCCACCGCGGCGTTCCGCGCCGGCGCCGGCAAGGTGACGGTGGCGACCGGCGCCAGCATCGCGCCGCTGGTCGCCACCGTGCTCCCGGAGGCGCGCGTGATCGGCCTGCCCGAGACCGACGAGAACGGCCTGTGGCCGTCGGAGCTCGACGCGATCGCCGAGATGGCGCAGCGCGCCGACGCGCTGCTGGTCGGCCCCGGCATGCAGGACGAGCCCTCGGTCTGCGCCTTCGTCGCGGCGCTGCTGCCGCGGCTCGGCCGCGGCACGCCGGTGCTGCTCGACGCGGCGGCGATGGGCATTGCGCGCACCGCGCCCGGGGTGCTGCGCGCGGCCGGCGCGCTGCTGACGCCGCATGCCGGCGAGATGGCGCGGCTGCTCGGCCGCGACAAGGAGGCGGTGGCCGCCTCGCCCGTCGACACCGTCCTCGAGGCGGCCCGGCAATGGCAGGCGGTGGTGGCGCTCAAGGGCGCGGTGACGCACATCGCAACGCCCGACGGCACGCTGTGGCGTCACGAGCGCGGCAACGTGGGCCTCGCGATCTCCGGTTCCGGCGACACGCTCGCCGGGCTGGTCGCCGGGCTGCTCGCGCGCGGCGCGGACCCGGTGCAGGCGCTGGCCTGGGGCGTCGCGCTGCACGCGAGGGCCGGCGAGCGGCTCGCCGATCGGATGGGCCCGATCGGCTACCTGCCGCGCGAGCTCGCCGCCGAGGTGCCGGCGCTGATGCATGCGCTCGGCGAGGCCGGCGCCGGCGCGCGCGGCGGCCGGAACACCTCCGCGTCGTCGTAGAAGCCGCTCGCCTCGTTCTCCGCCCACCAGCCCGGCACGCCGAGCAGCGGCAGCGGCAGGAAGGGCTTCCGGTGCGGCCCCGGCGCCACCGCGTCGAGCGGCGCCAGCACATCCCCGCCCTCATCCACGACCAGCACATGGGCAGTGATCGCCTTGTAGGGCTGCACCAGCTTCTCCATCAGCGCGTGGCCGACGAGCGCGAGCCGCGCCTCGCGCCACAGCGCGCGGTGCGTCACGAACAGCTCGCGCCAGCGCCGCCCGCGCAGCGCGTCGAGCAGCGGCAGGGGCGCCTGCAGCAGCGCGCCGTTCTCGTCGAACAGCGTCACCGCGTCGCGCAGCGGGCCGCGCCGCGCACCGACGCCGTCGCGCGCGATCTCCCTCGCCTGCAGCTCGTGCAGCCGCCGCTTCAGCCCGGGCTGCTGCAGCCACACCAGCGCATTGAAGAAGTCGTGCAGGTTGTCGCGCGTCGGCACCTGCGCGGTGCGCGCGACGAAGGCCTCGTAGGCCTCGCCTTCGGGCAGCGCGGCCTGCGCGACGAAGCGCAGCGGGCCGGCGGCGAGCCGCGGCCAGGCGGCGCCGGCCTGGGCGGCCCGCGCGTTCAGCAGCGCGGCGAGCGGCGCGCCGGCCGCCGCGGCGGCGGCCAGCGGC
>NZ_QXMG01000019.1 GCF_003569765.1 Caldimonas tepidiphila
AGCATGACCGGCACGCAGATGCAGCACGTCATCTACAAGGAGACGTCGATGCTCTACACCGGCGTGGCCAACGGCGAGCTGAACTTCGCGCTCGGCTCGCTCGCCACCGCCGGCCCAATGATGCGCGCGGGCAAGATCAAGTTCCTCGCCGTCACCGCGCCCAAGCGCCACCCCGCCTTCCCCGACGTGCCGACGGTGGCCGAGTCGGGCGGGCCGGCGAACTACGAGCTGACGGGCTGGACGACGATCGCGGCGCCCAAGGGCGTGCCCAAGGCGGTGGCGGACAAGATCCAGAAGGACGTGGAGGCTGCGCTGGCCGAGCCCGACGTCAAGGAGCGCTACGCCGCCTTCGGCTACGACAGCTTCCCGACCACGCCGCAGCTCTTCAACGCCTTCGTCGCGGCCGAATCGGCCAAGTACAAGGACGTGATCCGGCGCGCCGACGTGGCGCTGGACTGATTCCGCTGCAAGGAAGCCACTCCATGAATCCCCTGCAATGGAAGGTCGGCCTCGTCGGCTACGGCGAGGTCGGCCGCATCCTGGCCGAGGACCTGCGCGCGCAGGGCGTCGGCGTCTCGGCCTACGACCTGAAGCTCGACCGCGACGAGACCGCGGGCGCGCTGCGCGAGCATGCAGCCGCCCACTGCGTGCGGCTCGTAGGCTCGCACGCCGAGCTTGCGGCACGCAGCGACTTCGTCGTCAGCGCGGTGACCGCGAGCCAGGCGGTGCCGGTGGCCGAGGCCTGCGCGCCGGCAGTGCGGCAAGGGGCCTTCTTCCTCGACTTCAACTCGGCCTCGCCCGGCGCCAAGCAGCGTGCGGCCGCGCTGATCGACGCGGCCGGCGGCCGCTACGTCGAGGGCGCGGTGATGACCTCGATCCCGCCCTACCGCATCAGGGTGCCGCTGCTGCTCGGCGGCGCCTCGGCGGCGGAGCTCGCGCCGCTCCTGAACACGCTCGGCTTCGACGCCAAGGTCGCGAGCGAGAAGCTCGGCGTCGCGTCGGCGACCAAGATGTGCCGCAGCGTGATGATCAAGGGCCTGGAGGCCATGGTCATCGAGAGTTTCACCGCCGCGCGCCACTACGGCGTCGAGGACGCGGTGATCGCGTCGCTGCAGGAGACCTTCCCCGGCATCGACTGGGAGAAGCAGGCCGCCTACTTCTTCCAGCGCGTCATCGAGCACGGCCGCCGACGCAGCGAAGAGGTGCGCGAGGTCGCCGAGACGGTGCGCGACGCCGGGCTCGAGCCCTGGTCCGCCGCCGGCACCGCCGAGCGCCAGGCCTGGGTGGCCGATCTCGCCGACGCGGGCCTGTTCGGGCCGAAGGGCACGCAGGAGTTCGCGCGCAGCCCCGACTGGCGCACCGAGGCCGACCGCATCCTGGGCCATGTGCGCACCCCCGCATCCAACAAGGACTGAATCCATGAGCAAACCCACCACCGGTGACTTCACCAAGACCCCGGGCTGGCTGGACTGGTACACCGGTCCGTCCAAGCCGCGCTTCCAGGTGCCGGCTGGCGCCGTCGACGCGCACTGCCATGTCTTCGGCCCCGGCGCCGAGTTCCCCTACGCGCCCGAGCGCAAGTACACGCCCTGCGACGCGAGCAAGGAGCAGCTCTACGCGCTGCGCGACCACCTCGGCTTCGCGCGCAACGTGGTCGTGCAGGCCACCTGCCACGGCGCCGACAACCGCGCGATGGTCGATGCGCTGGTGAACAGCAATGGCCGCGCCCGCGGCGTCGCGACCGTGCGCCGTAGCGTGACGGACCAGGAGCTGCAGGACATGCATGCCGCCGGCGTGCGCGGCGTGCGCTTCAACTTCGTCAAGCGCCTGGTGGACTTCACCCCGAAGGACGAGCTGCTCGAGATCGCCAACCGCATCGCGCCGCTCGGCTGGCACGTGGTGATCTACTTCGAGGCGGTGGACCTGCCCGAGCTGTGGGACTTCTTCACCGCACTGCCCACCACCGTGGTCGTCGACCACATGGGCCGCCCGGACGTGAGCAAGCCGGTGGACGGCCCCGAGTTCGAGCTGTTCGTGAAGTTCATGCGCGACAACCCGAACGTCTGGAGCAAGGTCAGCTGCCCCGAGCGCCTGTCCGTCACCGGCCCGAAGGCGCTCGACGGCGAGCAGGCGGCCTACCGCGACGTGGTGCCCTTCGCGCGCCGCATCGTCGAGGAATTCCCGGATCGCGTGCTGTGGGGCACCGACTGGCCGCACCCGAACCTGAAGGACCACATGCCCGACGACGGCCTGCTGGTCGACTTCATCCCGCACATCGCGACCACCGCCGAGCTGCAACGCAAGCTGCTGGTGGACAACCCGATGCGTCTCTACTGGCCCGAAGAGGCCTGAGCCTTTTCAAGGAGAGATCCATGGCCCTGAACAAGCCCTACCAGGACGTGCCCGGCACGACGATCTTCGATGCGGATCAGTCGCGCAAGGGCTACCACCTCAACCAGTTCTGCATGTCGCTGATGAAGGCCGAGAACCGCGAGCGCTTCAAGGCGAACGAGCGGGCCTACCTCGACGAGTGGCCGATGAGCGAGGAGCAGAAGCAGGCCGTGCTCGCGCGCGACCTCAACCGCTGCATCGAGCTCGGCGGCAACATCTACTTCCTCGCCAAGATCGGCGCCACCGACGGCAAGAGCTTCCAGTACATGGCGGCCAGCATGACCGGCGTGACCCAGGAAGAGTACGCGCAGATGATGCTCAAGGGCGGCCGCTCGCCCGAGGGCAACCGCTACGCCGGCGAACAGAAACCGCAGGAGAACAAGTGATGGCCAAGATCACCGCCAGCGTCTACACCTCGCACGTGCCGGCGATCGGCGCCGCGCTCGACCTCGGCAAGACCGGCGACCCCTACTGGCAGCCCCTCTTCGCCGGCTACGAGCCCTCCAAGCAGTGGCTGAAGGAGAACACGCCCGACGTGATCTTCCTCGTCTACAACGACCATGCGACGGCCTTCAGCCTCGACATGATCCCGACCTTCGCGATCGGCTGCGCCGCGGAGTACAACCCGGCCGACGAGGGCTGGGGGCCGCGCCCGGTGCCGAAGGTGATCGGCCATCCGGAGCTCGCCGCGCACATCGCTCAGTCGGTGATCCAGGACGACTTCGACCTCACCATCGTCAACAAGATGGACGTGGACCACGGCCTGACGGTGCCGCTGTCGCTGATGTGCGGCCAGCCCGAGGCTTGGCCCTGCCCGGTGATCCCCTTCGCGGTCAACGTGGTGCAGTACCCGGTGCCGTCGGGCCGCCGCTGCTTCAACCTCGGCCGCGCGATCCGCCGCGCGGTGGAGAGCTTCGAGCAGCCGCTGAAGGTGCAGATCTGGGGCACCGGCGGCATGAGCCACCAGCTGCAGGGCCCGCGCGCGGGTCTCATCAACAAGGAATTCGACAACGCCTTCCTCGACAAGCTGATCAGCGACCCCGAGGCCGCCGCGTCGATCCCGCACATCGATTACGTGCGCGAGGCGGGCTCCGAGGGCATCGAGCTCGTCATGTGGCTCATCGCGCGTGGCGCGATGTCCGACGTGGACGCGGGCGGTGCACCGCCGAAGGTCGCGCACCGCTTCTATCACGTGCCCGCGAGCAACACCGCGGTGGGCCATCTGATCCTGGAGAACCAACAATGAGCAAGACGATCAAGGTCGCGCTGGCCGGCGCCGGCGCCTTCGGCATCAAGCACCTCGACGGCATCAGGAACATCGACGGCGTAGAGGTCGTGTCGCTGATCAGCCGCGACCTGGAGAAGACCCGCGAGGTCGCCGACAAGTACGGCGTCGGGCACGTCACCACCGACCTCGCCGACAGCCTGGCGCTGCCGGAAGTGGACGCGGTGATCCTGTGCACGCCGACGCAGATGCACGCCGCGCAGGCCATCCAGTGCCTGAAGGCCGGCAAGCACGTGCAGGTGGAAATTCCGCTCGCCGACAAGCTCGCCGACGCGCAGGAAGTGGTGCGGCTGCAGCAGGAGACGGGGCTCGTCGCGATGTGCGGCCACACGCGCCGCTTCAACCCGAGCCACCAGTGGGTGCACAAGAAGATCGAGGCGGGCGAGTTCAACATCCAGCAGATGGATGTGCAGACCTACTTCTTCCGCCGCACCAACATGAACGCGCTGGGCCAGCCGCGCTCGTGGACGGACCACCTGCTGTGGCACCACGCCGCGCACACGGTGGACCTGTTCGCCTACCAGTGCGGCAGCCCCATCGTGAAGGCCAACGCGATCCAGGGCCCGATCCACCCAACGCTCGGCATCGCGATGGACATGAGCATCCAGCTCAAGGCGGCCAACGGCGCGATCTGCACGCTGTCGCTGTCCTTCAACAACGACGGGCCCCTGGGCACCTTCTTCCGCTACATCGGCGACACCGGCACCTACATCGCGCGCTACGACGATCTCTTCAACGGCAAGGAGGAGAAGATCGACGTCAGCCAGGTCGACGTGTCGATGAACGGCATCGAGCTGCAGGACCGCGAGTTCTTCGCCGCGATCAAGGAGGGCCGCGAGCCCAACGCCAGCGTCGCGAAGGTACTGCCCTGCTACGAGGTGCTGCACCAGCTCGAGCAGCAGCTCGACGCGGGCTGACGCGGGGACGGGCGCGCGAAAGCGCCCCTCCCCCGATGCCACGCGCCCCATCCACCGCCGGCCTGCCCTCTTCCCTGCGAGGACGGCGGGCCGCGTCCCCGTGATACCGGAGAAACGCCCCCCATGACCCCGCGCAAAGTCGGCCCCTTCAGCGTTCGGCCCATCGGCCTCGGCTGCATGAACCTCAGCCACGCCTACGGCGTGCCGCCCTCGCCCGAGGCGGGCGAGGCGCTGCTGCGGCGCGCGCTCGAGCTCGGCGTCGACTTCTTCGACACCGCCGCGCTCTACGGCTTCGGCGCCAACGAGGAGCTGGTCGGCCGGGTGCTCGGCCCCCACCGCTCGCGCTTCGTGCTGGCGAGCAAGTGCGGCATGACGGGCGTGGACGGCAAGCGTGTGATCGACGGTCGGCCCGAGACGCTCAAGCACACCTGCGAAGAGGCGCTGCGGCGGCTGCGCACGGACGTGATCGACCTGTATTACCTGCACCGCTGGGACCGGCAGGTGCCGATCGAGGACAGCGTCGGCGCGCTCGCCGACCTGGTGCGCGAGGGCAAGATCCGCGCGATCGGCCTGTCCGAGGTCTCGGCCGCGACGCTGCGGCGCGCGCACGCGGTGCACCCGATCGCCGCGGTGCAGACCGAGTACTCGCTGTGGACGCGCAATGCCGAGATCGCGGTGCTCGAGGCCTGCCGCGAGCTCGGCGCCGCCTTCGTCGCCTTCAGCCCGCTGGCGCGCGGCTTCCTCGGCGGCGCGCTGCGCGACGTGTCGGGCTTCGACGCGAAGGACATCCGCCGCGCGATGCCGCGCTTCTTCCCCGACAACTATGCGCAGAACCTGAAGCTGCTCGACGGCTTCGAGGCGCTCGCGCGCGAGGCCGGCTGCACCCCGGCGCAGCTCGCGCTCGCGTGGCTGCTCGCGCAAGGGGAGCACGTCGTGCCGATCCCGGGCACGACGCGCATCGCGCACCTGGAGGAGAACTTCGCCGCCGCGTCGCTGCGCATCGACGCGGCGCTGCTCGAGCGCGCGGGCGCGCTCCTCAACCGGCACACGGTGGCCGGGCCGCGCTACCCGGCCGCCACGCAGCAGGAGATCGACACCGAGGAGTTCTGAACCGAAGCGGCGTCCCCCACGACCGCCGCCCCCGATCCGGCCCGTCGCCCCGCGCACGGCCACAACCGCCCCCGCTGCGCCCCGGCGCAGCTTGATCGACGAGAGGTATTCCATGCATGCGAAGAAGTCTCCTTCCTCCTCCGGCCTGACGCGGCGCGCGCTGCTCGGCGCGGCCGCCGCCGGCACGGGACTCGCCGTGCTGCCGGGCGCCGCCCTCGCGCAGGCGAACTTCCCGAGCAAGCCGATCACGCTGATGGTGCCCTTCGCGCCGGGCGGCATCGCCGACATCACGGCCCGGGCGGTCGCCGAGGCGATGGGCAAGACGCTGGGCCAGACCATCGTCATCGACAACCGGCCGAGCGCCGGCAGCATCGTCGCGACCCAGGCGGTGGCGAAGGCGCAGCCCGACGGCCACACGCTGCTGCTGATGAGCAACGCCAACGCCGTCAGCGAAGGCCTGTTCAAGAAGCTGCCCTACGACATCACCAAGGACGTGGTGCCGGTCACGACGCTCGGCTTCTTCGACCTGGTGCTCGCGGTGGACGCCAACTCGCGCTTCAAGTCGCTGAAGGACCTGGTGGCCTACGCCAAGGCCAACCCCGGCAAGCTGACGATCGGCACGATCGCGATCGGCTCGACGCAGCACCTCTCGGCCGAGCTGTTCAAGACGCGCGCCGGCATCGATGCGCTGGTGGTGCCCTACAAGGCCTCGCCGGCAGTGCTGACCGCGCTGCGCTCGGGCGAGATCGATGTCGCCTTCGAGATCCTCGGGCCGACGCTGCCGCAGATCACCGGGGGCGCGGTGCGCGCGCTGGCCGTGACCTCGTCCAGGCGCAACGCGACGCTGCCGGACGTGCCGACGGTGCAGGAGGCGGGCGTGCCGCAGTACGACGTCGCGTCGTGGAACGCGCTGGCCGCCCCGGCCGGCACGCCCAAGGCGGTGATCGACAAGCTCAACGCCGCGGCGCGCGAGGCGGTGGCTTCGCCCGCGGTGCAGCAGCGCATGAAGGAGCTCGGCATGCGCGGCCAGACCGGCACGCCGGCCGAGCAGCAGGCCCTGCTCGCCAGCGAGATCAAGCGCTGGCGCGAGGTCATCACCGCGGCGAAGATCCAGCCGGAGTGAAGCCGCCCCGCCGGGCAGCATGAGGAAGGGGCCGCGCTTGCGGCCCCTTCTTCTTTGAGCGACGCGTTGCGGCCCCAGCACGCCGCCAGGCTCGCAAGCCCGAAGCCGAAGCAGGCCGATCGCGCGATCGGTGCCGGTTTCCGGACATAAGTCACGACGCAGGACTCAAGAAACGAGTCCGCCTTGCCGAATCAGATCGACCGGTCTTTGACGAAGATCAATCTTTGCGCGCAAAAGCGGGCCGCGCCCACCACCGGCTGCATCCCGGCTCCCCCACAGGAAAGAAGGCGTCTAGGAAATGGCACTCGCCGACATGAAAATCTCCACCCGGCTCACGCTGGGCTTCGCCGCGATGTTCGCGCTGATCGCACTGATCGGCGCGGTCGCGATCCTGAAGGTCAACCGCGTGGACGCACTGTTCGAGCTCGCGCTCGAGGACCGCTACCCGAAGATCCAGCAGTTCCAGGCGGTCAAGGCCAACGCCGACGAGATGGCGCGTTCGTTGCGCAACCTCTTCATCATGACCGACCCGGCGCAGATCGAGGGAGAGTACGCCTCGATCCGCAAGAACGGCGAGGAAATCGACGCGCTGCTCGCCAAGCTGGAGGGCATCATGAGCACCCCGAAGGGCAAGGAAGGGTTCGCGAAGCTCAAGGCGGCTCGCGACGCCTACCTCGTGCCGCGCGACAAGCTCCTCGCCACGCTGAAGGCGGGCCAGGTCGACGAGGCGCGGCGCCTGCTGCTCGAGGAGATGCGACCCCGCCAACTGGAATACATGGCCGTGCTCGACCTGCAGATCGAGATCGGCAACAAGCTGATGGCGGACGCCGCGCTGGCCGCAGAAGCCGAGGTCAACAACACGCGCAACATCGTCGCCGCGCTGCTGGCGCTGGCCGCGGCGCTCGCCGGCTTCATCGGCTGGTCGGTGCAGCGCGCCACCGTCGCGCCGCTGAACCACGCGGTGGAGATCGCCCGAGGCGTGGCCGCCGGCGACCTGTCGATGCAGATCCGCGCCGAGGGCCGCAACGAGACCGCGCAGCTACTGGCCGCGCTCGACGAGATGAAGAGCCGCCTCGCGGCGATCGTCGGCGAGGTGCGCGACGGCGCCGAGGGCGTGGCCACCGCGTCGGCGCAGATCGCGTCGGGCAACAGCGACCTGTCCGCGCGCACCGAGCAGCAGGCGAGCGCGCTGGAGGAGACCGCCGCGTCGATGGAGCAGCTCGCGAGCACCGTGAAGGCCAACGCCGACAACGCGCAGCTCGCCAACCAGCTCGCGATGGCCGCGTCGTCGGTGGCCGCGCAGGGCGGCGAGGCGGTCGGCCAAGTGGTCGAGACGATGCGCGGCATCAGCGAGAGCTCGCGCAAGATCGCCGACATCATCGGCGTGATCGACGGCATCGCCTTCCAGACCAACATCCTCGCGCTCAACGCGGCGGTGGAGGCCGCGCGCGCCGGCGAGCAGGGCCGCGGCTTCGCGGTGGTCGCCGGCGAGGTGCGCACGCTCGCGCAACGCAGCGCCGAGGCGGCGCGCGAGATCAAGTCGTTGATCACGTCCAGCGTCGAGCGCGTCGAGCAGGGCACCGCGCAGGTCGACCAGGCCGGCGCGACGATCGGCGAGGTGGTGGCCTCGATCCGCCGCGTCACCGACGTAGTCGGCGAGATCAGCGCCGCGAGCAGCGAGCAGAGCGCCGGCGTCGCGCAGGTCGGCGAGGCGGTGGCGCAGATGGACCGCTCCACGCAGCAGAACGCGGCGCTGGTCGAGCAGTCGGCCGCCGCGTCGGAGAGCCTGAAGCAGCAGGCGGGGCAGCTGGTGCAGGCGGTCGCGGTGTTCCGCCTCGCCGGCAGCGGCAGCCACGCGCCGGCCGCGCCCGCCACCGGCAGCGTGGGCGCCGGCGCCGGGCGGGAGTGGATCGCCGCCTGAGCCTCAGGCCGGCAGCGCCGCCGCGCTCGGCGCGGCGGCCGCCACCGCCTCCAGCTCGCCGCGCACCCAGCGCTGCACCGGGTCGGCCTGGTGGCGCCGGTGCCAGACCATGTACATCGGCATCGCGGGGCAGTCGAGCGGCACCTCCGCATGCGCCAGGCCGCGCAGCAGGTCCAAGCAGCCCGGGCAGCGTCGCGAGCATGCGGCTGCCGCAGAGGAAGGGCCGGATGCCGGCGAAGCCGGGCACCTGCACCGCGAAGCGCCGCCTCACCCCGCGCTCGGCGAGCACCCGGTCGAGGTCGAGCGCGCGCCGCGGCTCGTAGAGCACGGTGACGTGCTCGGCCTCCAGATACTCCCCCAGGTCGCGCGGCGCGTCGCGGCAGCCAGCGTCGTAGAACACCCGGTAGCGGTCCTCGAACAGGCGCTTGAGCAGCATGTCGCTGCCGTCGGGCGGGCGCGGCGTGACGATCAGCTGGCAGTGCTCCTCGCGCAGCATCTCGGCGGTCGGCGCGTTCGACGCGATCACGCGCAGCACGAGCCCCGGCGCCTGCGCGCGCAGCCGCCGCAGCAGCGCCGGCAGCAGCAGGTCGCGCTGCAGGTCGTTGGCCGCGACGGTCAGCGTCATCGACAGCGTCGCCGGATCGAACCCGGTGGCGGTGGCGAAGCCGCGCATCTCGTCGAGCAGCCGCCGCGCGCGCAGTGCCAGCGCCTCGGCATGCGCCGTCGGCACGATGCCGCGGCCGCACTTCACGAACAGTGGGTCGCCGACGATCGCGCGCAGCTTGTCGAGCAGGTGGCTCACCGCCGACTGCGTCACGCCGAGCCGCTGCGCGGCGCGCGTCACCGACTTCTCCTCGATCACCGCCAGCAGCAGTTGCAGCAGCCGTCCGTCGAGGTCCAAATGATCGAACTTGCTCATGGATCGCATCAGTATCGATGCGTTTATCTTTGGCTCGCCGCCCTGAATACTCCCTGCGGTGCGCAGCCGGACCGCCTCCCGCCCCGGCGTTGACACAGGTCAAACCAGGAGAGAGACATGAGCAAGCCCAAGCGCGAGATTGAGGGCACGACGATCTTCGACGGCGAGCAGGCCCGCAAGGGCTACGCGCTCAACAAGATGTGCTTCTCGTTCAACGACAAGGAAAACCGCGAGGCCTTCGTCGCCGACGAGGACGCGTACTGCGCGAAGTACGGCCTGAACGCGCAGCAGCGCGAGGCGATCCGCTCGCGCGACGTGCTCGCGCTGATCGAGGCCGGCGGCAACGCCTACTACCTCGCGAAGTTCGCCGGCATCTTCGGGCTGGACATGCAGGACATCGGCGCCCAGCAGACGGGCATGAGCAAGGAAGAATTCAAGGCCCACCTCGTGGCCCAGGGGCAGTGAACATGGCGAAGATCATCGGCGGCATCACCACCTCCCACGTGCCCGCGATCGGCAGCGCGATCGCGCGCAAGGTGCAGCACGAGCCCTACTGGAAACCCTTCTTCGACGGCTTCATCCCGGTGCGCCAGTGGCTGGCCGAGGTGAAGCCGACCACGGTCGTGGTGGTCTACAACGACCACGGCCTGAACTTCTTCCTCGATAGCATGCCGACCTTCGCGGTGGGCTGCGCACCCGAGTACCGCAATGCCGACGAGGGCTGGGGCATCCCGCAGGTGCCGCCCTTCCCCGGGCAGCTCGACCTGTCCTGGCACCTGGTCGAGTCGCTGGTCGACGAGGAGTTCGACCCGGTGACCTGCCAGGAGATGCTGGTCGACCACGCCTTCACGCTGCCGATGGCGCTGCTGTGGCCGCAGCAGGACTGGCCGGTGAAAGTGGTGCCGGTGTGCATCAACACGGTGCAGGCGCCGCTGCCCTCGGCGCGGCGCTGCTGGAAGCTCGGCGAGGCGATCGGCCGCGCCGTGCAGTCCTGGCAGGCCGACGAGCGGGTGCTGGTGCTCGGCACCGGCGGGCTGTCGCACCAGCTCGACGGCCGCCGCGCCGGCTTCATCAACAAGGAATTCGACCTGAAGTTCATGCGCAGCATGAGCGAGGACCCGACGTGGGCGACACGGTTCTCCACCGAGGACCTGGTCGAGCACGCCGGCACGCAGGGGATCGAGCTGCTGATGTGGCTGACGACGCGCGCCGCGCTCCGCGGCGAGGTGCGCAAGCTGCACGAGAACTACCACATCCCGATCTCGAACACGGCCGCTGGCCTGATGCTGTTCGAGAACCGCTGAGCGTCGCGCCCGCCCCCCGTGCTTCCGGGAAGCGGGCTTTCGTGCCAGACTTCACGCTCGGCCCCCCGCCTGCGGGGGCCGGCCTGCGGCGCCCTCCCTCCCCCGGAAGATGTCGCGGCGGGGACAGCCCGGCCCCTTCCCGGCGACGACCCCGATCCCCGCCGCTGCCCAGAACTTCCCTGCATCCTCCCATGAGGAATTTGCATAAGGTGCGCGTTCGGCCGCGTTACCTCAGGATTACACTGCCCCTCCGGTTGCCCCCGTCTCGCGCGCACGCAAGTCCACCACCTGCGGCGCCGGGGAGCCGCACCGTGCATCCACCCGATGCAGCGGTTCCGGCTTCCGGCATCCGGGCCCTACCCTAGGGAGCTCTTACGTAACCCGCTTGAAACCCGTCCGCCTTCGCGGCATTCGGCAAGTCCCGCACACCTCCGGCCCGCGCCCACCGCCCGTCCCGTCGTCCCGAGGCTTCCCGAATCCCGTGATTCCAACGTTCGGAGAGACCATGAACCAGCCCGTGATGCGCGGCGTCGAGCTCAACGCGCCCACCTATGTCAAGAACGCCAAGCTGCTCGCCTGGGTGGCCGAGATCGCCGCGCTGACGCAGCCCAAGGACATCTATTGGTGCGACGGCAGCCAGGAAGAGTACGAGCGCCTGTGCCAGCAACTCGTGGACGCCGGCACCTTCAAGAAGCTCAACCCCGCCAAGCGCCCGGGCAGCTTCCTCGCGATCACCGACCCGTCGGACGTCGCCCGCGTCGAGGACCGTACCTTCATCTGCTCGCAGAACCAGGACGACGCCGGCCCGACCAACAACTGGATGGCCCCGGCCGAGATGCGCGCGCTGCTGCAGACCGGCAACAACGCGCTCTTCAAGGGCAGCATGAAGGGCCGCACGATGTACGTCGTGCCCTTCAGCATGGGCCCGCTCGGCTCGCCGATCGCGCACATCGGCATCGAGCTCTCCGACAGCCCCTACGTCGCGGTCAACATGCGGCTGATGACGCGCATGGGCCGTGCCGTCTACGACGTGCTGGGCGTGGACGGCGAGTTCGTGCCCTGCGTGCACACGGTCGGCGCGCCGCTCGAGGCCGGCCAGGCCGACGCGAAGTGGCCCTGCAACAAGACCAAGTACATCGTCCACTACCCCGAGACGCGCGAGATCTGGTCCTACGGCTCGGGCTACGGCGGCAACGCGCTGCTGGGCAAGAAGTGCTTCGCGCTGCGCATCGCGTCCACCATGGGCCGCGACCAGGGCTGGCTCGCCGAGCATATGCTGGTGCTGGGCGTGACCAACCCCGAGGGCAGGAAGTACCACGTCGCGGCCGCCTTCCCGAGCGCCTGCGGCAAGACCAACTTCGCGATGCTGATCCCGCCCGCGGGCTTCGAGGGCTGGAAGGTCACGACCATCGGCGACGACATCGCCTGGATCAAGCCCGGCGCGGACGGCCGCCTCTACGCGATCAACCCCGAGGCGGGCTACTTCGGCGTCGCCCCGGGCACCAACATGCTGACCAACCCCAACTGCATGCGCTCGCTCGACCGCGACGTGATCTTCACGAACGTGGCGCTGACCGACGACGGCGACGTGTGGTGGGAAGGCATGAGCGACGAGGCCCCGGCGCACCTGATCGACTGGCAGGGCAAGGACTGGACGCCGCAGATCGCCAAGGAGACCGGCGCCAAGGCCGCGCACCCGAACGCGCGCTTCACGGTCGCCGCGACCAACAACCCGGCGCTCGACCCCGAGTACGACAACGCCGCAGGTGTGGCGATCGACGCCTTCATCTTCGGCGGCCGCCGCTCGACCACCGTGCCGCTCGTGACCGAGGCGCGCAACTGGACCGAGGGCGTCTACATGGCCGCCACGATGGGCTCGGAGACCACCGCCGCCGCCTTCGGCCAGCAGGGCGTGGTGCGCCGCGACCCGTTCGCGATGCTGCCCTTCATGGGCTATCACATGGCCGACTACTTCGCGCACTGGCTCAAGGTCGGCGAGAAGCTGCAGGCCCAGGGCGCGAAGCTGCCCGGCATCTTCTGCGTCAACTGGTTCCGCAAGGGCGAGGACGGCAAGTTCGTCTGGCCCGGCTACGGCGAGAACATGCGCGTGCTGAAGTGGATCCTCGAGCGCGTCGAGGGCCGGGGCCAGGGCCAGGCGAACGTGTTCGGCGTGTCGCCGAGCTACGGCGACCTGCACTGGAGCGGCTTGGACTTCGGCCCCGAGCAGTTCGACAAGGTGATCGGCATCGACCGCGCCGCGTGGCAGCAGGAGATGAAGCTGCACGACGATCTGTTCACGCAGCTCGGCGCCAAGGTGCCGCAGGCGCTGCGCGACGTGAAGGCGAAGATCGAGGCGCAGCTGCAGGGCTGAGCCCCCCGTGCCTCGCAGGACGGCTGCGGCCCTCCTGCCTGCACCAGCGACAAGGCCCCTCGCGGGGCCTTTTCTTTTGCCCGCCCGCCTCCTTCGCTGCCGCGGGCAGTCCGGCAGGCATGAAAAAGGGCCCTCGCGGGCCCTGATTCCGGGAGCGGGCGGCCCTCGGGCCGCCTCTCGGCGCTTCAGCGCCGTTCGTCGAGCATGCCTTCGCAGCGCATCGCGGCGGCCCGGAGGTCGGCCGCCAGGTTGGGCTGCGAGGCCTCGAAGCTGCGCGCGACCCAGCGCATTTCCTGCGCGGCACGCAGCGCAGCGCGGCGCTCGGCCGCCCGCCTGAACGAACGGCCCACAGCACCGAACACGAGCGCGGCGAACTCGCCCAGCGCCTTGGCGCCACGGGGGTTGATGTCGCGGGTGGCAACGTGAAGAGTGAGAGTGGTAGCCATCTTTGTTTCCTTTCCGGTCCTTCGTCGACCGTGGAATGAATTCTAGGGTATACCCTAGGTATCTTTCCAATGAATTGCGTGAATCCTAGACATTCACGCCAAGCATTTCTTGGTCCGCTTCAGCGTTCTGCCTGCGCCACGCTCTCGCAGTGCTTCGCGGCTGCGCGCAAGTCGGCGGCGAGCTCGGGCTTCGAGGACTCGAAGCTCCAGGCGAGGCGGCGCAACTCGACGGCCGCGAGCCGCGAACCACGACGCTCGGCGGCGCGGGTCAGCGAGCGGCCCACCGCACGGAAGACCAGCGCGGCCAGCTCGCCGAGCGGGCGGGCACCGCGGGGGCTGACGTGACGTGCGGCAACGTGGAGATTGACAGTGGTGGAGGCCATCTTGCTTTCCTTTTTCCGGTCGGACACCGACCATGGAACGCAGTCTAGGGTAAACCCTTGATATGAAGCCAATGAATTGATGGAATCTTTGACATTCACGTTTCGTATTTCTTCGACCTGACGGAGACGCCCGATGCCCTTCCGCACCCTCGACCTGAACCTGCTGCGGGTGTTCGACCAGGTGATGGCCGAGCAGAACCTGACGCGCGCCGCCGACCGGCTCGCGATGACGCAGCCCGCGGTCAGCAACGCGCTGCGCCGGCTGCGCGAGGCCCTGGGCGACGAGCTGCTGGTGCGCACCGCCTTCGGCGTGCGTCCCACGCCGCGTGCCGAGGCGCTGTGGCCGCATGTGCGCAGCGCGCTCGCGGAGTTGCGCGATGCGATCGAGCCGGCCGAGTTCGACCCGCGCCGCGAGGAGGTGAGCTTCCGCTTCGCGATGGCCGACGCCACCGCCGCGAAGCTGATGCCGGCGCTGGTGGGCCGCATCGAGCGCGCGCAGGCGCTGGTGAACCTGCGCGTGCAGCCGCTGGCCACGCGCGACCCGCGCCCGCTGCTCGAGCGCGGCGAGGTGGACTTCGCGGTCGGCTACTTCCCGGACGCGGTCGCGGCGCTCGTGACGCAGGGCCCGCAGGCCACGCTGCGGCACGAGCGCATGTGGGACAGCGAGTACGTCTGCGCGATGCGCCCCGGCCATCCGCTCGCCGAGCGGGAGCTGACGCTCGATGCATTCTGCGAGGCGCACCACCTGCTCGTGAGCTTCTCGGGCCGCGCGCACGGCTTCGTCGACCAGGCGCTGTCGTCGCTCAAGCGCACGCGGCGCATCGTGCTGACCGTCAACCAGTTCTTCACCGCCGGGCGCGTGGTGCTGCAGTCGGACCTGCTGACCGTGCTGCCTCGGGACTTCCTGCCCGCCACCGGCTACGAGGACGAGCTCGTCGTGCGGCCGCTGCCGCTGACGGTGCAGAGCGTGCATGTCGAGGTGCTTTGGCACCAGCGCAACGAACGCCAGCCGGCACACCGCTGGCTGCTCGACCGGGTGCTCGACAGCGCCCGAGAGGTGGACACGGGCCAGCGCAGCGGAGACGCCACGAAATGAAACTGCAGATCCTGTCCGACCTGCACCTGGAGACCGAGCAGTTCGATCCGCAGCCGGCGCCGGGCGCCGAGGCGCTGGTGCTCGCCGGCGACATCGACAGCGGCTGGGAGGGCTTGGCGCGCTTCGCCGGCTGGCCGGTGCCGGTGATCTTCGTCGCCGGCAACCACGAGTTCGACCGGCGCGAGCTGCGCAGCGCCTGGCCGGCGCTGCGCGAGCGCTGCGAGGCGCTCGGCCTCGTGCTGCTGGAGCGCCAGAGCCTGACGCTCGTCGACGCGCAGGGGCAGCGCGTGCGCTTCCTGGGCACCGTGCGCTGGAGCGACTTCGACCTGTTCGGTGCGCTGCGGCGCGACAAGGTGATGCGCGCCGCGCGCTACTTCGTCGACGTGATGCGCTCGACGCGCGACGGCGCGCCCTTCGACGCGACGGCGGTGCGCGAGGAGGCGCTCGCCTGCCGTGCCTGGCTGGAGGGGGAGCTGAGGCGGCCGCGCGGCGACTGGGACCGCACCGTCGTCGTCACGCACTACGGCCCGAGCCTGCGCAGCGCCGACCCGCGCTACGGCGCGCAGCCCGGCACCGCGAGCTTCTGCAATGCCGACGACGACCTGCTCGCGCGCGCCGAGCTGTGGATCCACGGCCACCTGCACTGCCGCCAGGACTGGCGCGAGGGCCGCAGCCGCGTGGTCTCCAACGCCCGCGGCCACAGTCCGCGCGGCGAGGCCGAGGGCTACGACGGGCTCTTCACGGTCGAGGTCTGAGGCGGGCGCGGGGCCGTGCCATGTAAGCATTGCCCTCAGCGGCGGCGTGGGCATTGCCGCCTATGATCGGGTCAGCCCGGAGCGCCGGGCGCCTGCGCGCCCCGTCCGGCCCTCGAAGAACCCCCCTGATGGAAGGAGTCCCCGAATGAAGATCCTGATCGCCGTGGATGGCAGCGCCTTCACCAAGCGCATGCTCGGCTACGTCACCGCCCACGACGAACTCTTCACCCCCGGCAACGAGTACACGGTGCTGACCGCGGTGCCGGCGGTGCCGCCGCGCGCCGCGGCGGTGATCGGCAAGGAGTCGCTGGCCGAGTACTACGTCGACGAGGCCGAGAAGGTGCTCAAGCCGGTGCGCACCTTCTTCGAGAAGCAGGGCTACAAGATCAAGAGCCAGCACAAGGTCGGCCATCCCGCCGAGGTGATCTCGAAGGTCGCCACCAGCGGCAAGTACGACCTGGTCGTGATGGGCTCGCACGGCCACTCGGCGCTCGGCAACCTCGTGATGGGCTCGGTCGCCACCCAGGTGCTGGCGCACTGCAAGACGCCGGTGCTGCTGGTGCGCTGACGCGGCCCGCCGCCCCGCCACGGGGCGGTCCGCGACGCGCCCGCTGCGCCGCTCAGCGCGCGCAGCGCCGTCGCAGTTCGCGCAACTCCTCGGCGCTGCGCGGCAGGGTGCGCGGCGGCGCCTCTGGCCGCGGCGCGAGGCTGAGATCCAGCCCCAGTTCGGCGCCGAACGCGGCCGGGTCGTCGGTGGCCGCGGCCACCGACTTTCGACGGCGCATCGGCAGATGGAGCCAGCCAGGGAGTTTCAGGGCAAGCATGTGAGACCTCGTCGCTCGGCTTCGGGACTGTTGCGCACGATGCACTGTGCCGGTGCGCGTTGTTACCAGTCTGAGGGTGCCCTGAAACACCGACCACCCCGAAATGAGGGGGATTTCCAGGCCAGTCCCCGCGAACGGGCAGACGGGAGCTCCGGCGGCGGCCGGCATCCCGCCTCAGCCCGTGTGCTGCACGCCGGGGCGGCCGGCTTCCACGACGTAGCGCGCCTGACTGTGGAGCGGCGCATTCTCGAGCAGCGGGAAGTCGGTGGCACGGAAATCACACAGCGCCGCACCGGGCGTCAGCTCGACGAAGGCATAGCCGCGCTGGTCGCCGCGCGCGTGCACCACGTCGGGGTTGGAGCGCTGCATCATCGCCACCGTGTTCTCGGCGATGCCGCGGCTGCTGAGCGAGGTCGTCACGAACTCGCTGGCAAGGATCGGCGAGCGCGCGTCGTTCGGTCGCAGCCGCAACTGCGCGGCGACGTGGCGGTGCACGTCGCCGCCGAGCGCGATCACGTCGGACACGCGCGCCTCGGCGATCGCCGCGAGCAGCCGCTCGCGCGCCCGCGGATAGCCGTCCCAGGCGTCGGAGTAGACGGCGCGGCCGAAGGGCGTCTGCACCGACGAGGAGCTGATCTGCGAGCCCTGCCCGATCAGCTTCCAGCGCCTGGCGCTCGCGCGCAGTCCCTCGTGCAGCCAGCGCTCCTGCCCCGTGCCGAGGAGGGTGCGGCGCTCGTCGTCGAGCTCGCTGCAGTGCATCAGCACGCGCCCGCCGCCGCGCCGGCCGTCGCCGCAGGCCTGCGGGCTGCGGAACTGCCGCCCGTCGAGCGTCCACAACTCGGCGAGCCGGCCCCAGGTGAAGCGCTCGTGGATGCGCATCGCTGGCCCGTCGGGCGCCATCGCCGGCGACACCGGCATGTGCTCGAAGTAGGCCTTGTAGGCGGCCGCGCGGCGGCGCAGGAAGTCCTCGGGCGGCACGAGTCCGGCCGAGTAGGCGTCGGCGTAGTCGTTCTGCACCTCGTGGTCGTCCCAGGTCAGCAACCAGGGATGCGCGGCGTGCGCGGCCTGCAGGTCGGGGTCGCGCTTGTAGTGCGCGTGGCGGCGGCGATAGGCCTCGAGCGTGAGCGGCTCGGGCCCGTCGTGCGGGCGCAGCACCGGCTGCCGGCTGCTCGACTCGTAGATGTAGTCGCCGACGAAGAGCACGAAGTCGAGCTCGCGCGCGGCGATCTCGCGGTGCGCGGCGTAGCGGCCGTGCTCGTAGTGCTGGCAGGACGCGAGCGCCAGGCGCAGGCGCTGCACCGCCGCGTCGGGCGCGGGTGCGGTGCGCGTGCGCCCGACCGTGCTGACCGCGTCGCCGCTGATGAAGCGGTAGAAGAAGGAGCGGCCGGGCGGCAGCTCGCGCACCTCGACATGCACGCTGTGCGCATGCTGCGGCAGCGCGAGCAGCTCGCCGCTCGCCCGCAGCTGCGCGAAGCCCTCGTCGTCGGCCAGCTCCCAGCGCACCGGCAGCGGCGCGTCGGGCAGGCCGTGGCCGGGCAGCTGCGGCTGCGGCGCGAGCCGCGTCCACAGCACCACCGAGTCGGGCCGCGGCATGCCGCTGGCCACGCCCAGCGAGAAGGGATAGCTGCCGTAGCGCGGCCGCGCCACCGAGACGGGCGCGGCGACGGGGCCGAACAGGCTGCCGAGCGCGAGCGCGGCGGCGCTGCGGCCGAGCAGGGTCAGGGTCTGGCGACGGGGCATCGAGGGCATGGCTGCATTGTGCGGTGCCGCATGCGACAAGTTCCCCACGCCGGGGTCCCCTGCCTGACCGGGATCGGTCCTGGGCGGCGCCGCACCCGCAGCCGCCCGGCTTCCGCTGCGCCGCGCGCCGTTCAACAATCGGCGCATGCCCCCCCGCGAGCGGGGCGTCGCGGTCGGCGCGGGACTTGCATCCCGTCCCATGGACACACAAGCCCCGTGCGGGTCGGGAGTCGTACATGAAGGTCATCGTCCTGGGTGCCGGCATCATCGGCGTCAGCACCGCCTGGTATCTGCTCGAGGAAGGCCACGAGGTGACGGTGGTGGACCGCCAGCCCGGCGCGGCGCTCGAGACCACCTTCGCCAACGGCGCGCAGATCTCGGTGAGCTTCTGCGAGCCGTGGGCCAGCGCGACCGCGCCGCTGAAGGTGGCGAAGTGGCTGCTGCACGAGGACTCGCCGCTGCTGTTCCGCCCGCGGCTCGACCCGCAGCAGTGGCGCTGGGGGCTGCATTTCCTCGCGCAGTGCAACGACGCGGCCTTCGCGCGCAACGTGCGCCACCTGGTCGCGCTCGGCCGCTACAGCCACGAGTCGCTCAAGGCGCTGGTGGACGCCACCGGCATCCGCTACGAGCGGCTGCAGAAGGGCATCCTGCACTTCTTCTCGACGCGCGAGGACTACGAGCACGGCGTGCGCGCCGCGACGCTGATGCGCGAGTACGGGGTCGACCGCCGCGTGCTCACGCGCGACGAGGTGCTGGCGGTCGAGCCCGCGCTCGCCGCCTTCGCGCCGCGCCTGCACGGCGGCATCCACACGCCGAGCGACGAGTCGGGCGACGCACATGTCTTCACGCGCGAGCTCGCGCGGCACTGCGCCGAGCGCGGCGCGCGCTTCCTGTGGGAGCACCGCGTGCATGCACTCGAGGTGGCGGGCGGCCGCGTCGAGGCGGTGCATCTCGCGCCCCGCGGGGGCGAGGCGCTGCGCCTCAAGGGCGACGCGGTGGTCGCCGCGCTCGGCTCCTGGACGGCGCCGCTGCTGCGCCCCTGCGGCATCCGGCTCGACATCTACCCGACCAAGGGCTACTCGGCGACGATGGCGCTGCGCCACCCGGAGCGCGCCAGCACCGTCAGCCTGCTCGACGACTCGCGCAAGATCGCGATCTCGCGGCTCGGCGACCGCATCCGCATCGCCGGCACCGCGGAGATGGCGGGCTACGACACCTCGCTGCACGGCCGCACCGCGCAGCTGCGCTGCCAGGCGCTGATCCGCCGCTACGAGGAGCTGTTCCCCGGCGTGGCCGACACCTCGCAGCCGCAGTTCTGGGCCGGGCTGCGCCCGAGCACGCCCGACAACATCCCCTACATCGGCCGCAGCCGCATCGCGAACCTGTGGATCAATGCCGGCCACGGCACGCTCGGCTGGACGCACGGTGCGGGCTCCGGCCGCGCGCTTGCCGAGCTGATGAGCGGGCGGCGCCCGGCGCTCGACTTCGACTTCTGCGGCGCGGTGCCGGGCAGCGGCCGCGGCAGCACGCATCCCGAGTCGGCGATGGCGGGCTGAAGGCCTGCACAGGAGCGAGGAAGAGGCGACCGGCGCAGCCGGTCGGCAGCGGCAGCCTCATTTCTTCACAATTATTTCACTCTTTATCTCTTTTCATCCCCCAGATGAGGGATGGGGGCGTCAGAGGGCGCTCAGTACAGTCGTTCCCAGTAGCTGTCACACGGGGTCAGAGCCGATCCGGATCGAATCTTGCGAGGCAGGTGCCGAGCTGCGCCATCAAGAGCGATACCAACCAGCCGGCCTCGCCAAAGCTGTCGAACACTACAGGCTCCCAACGACGTCCTTTTCAGGACTTCCGTCAGCCCATCCGGCCTTCCGGATGGGCTTTTTTTTGCGCGGCTGCCCGGCCACGCTTCAGCTGGCAGGCGCGAAGCCGGCGGCGAGCGCCGCGCGCAGGTGCGCGACCAGCTCCTGCACCGCGCGCGGCACCTGCGGGCTCCAGGGCCGCATCGCGTAGACGCCCTCGCCGAAGAAGCCGACCGGGCGCCAGTCGGGCAGCAGCTCGCGCAGTCGGCCCGCGCGCAGCGCGGCGGCGGCGCTGAAGTCCGGCAGCAGCGCCACGCCGAGGCCGGAGAGCACCGCGTCGCGCAGCACCTCCGAGTTGTTCGCGCGCAGCGGCCCGCCCACCGCCACGCTCACCCGCTCCGGCTCCTCGCCGCTCGCGCCGCGCTCGAACATCCACTGCGCCGGGCCGCCGCGCAGGTAGGGCAGGCAGTCGTGCGCGGCGAGCTCCGACGGATGCCGCGGCACGCCGCGGCGGCGCAGGTAGCCGGCCGAGGCCACCAGCAGCGCGCGCGAGCCGCACAGCCGCCACGCCACATGGTTGTCCGGCGGCGCGCTGGTGTGGCGCACCGCGAGGTCGAACCCCTCCTGCGCCAGGTTCACGAGCCGGTCCGACAGGTCGAGCTCGATGCGGATCTCGGGCCAGCGGCGCAGGAACTCCTCGAGGTGCGGCGCGACATGCTGGCGTCCGAGCGCCACCGGCGCGGTGAGCCGCACGAGCCCGCGCGGCCGCCCGGCGAGCTCGCGCACGCCGAGCAGGCCCTGCTCGATCTGCGCGAAGCTCGCCGCGGTCGAGTCCACCAGCCGCTGGCCGGCGTCGGTGAGCCGCACGCTGCGCGTGGTGCGCTGCACCAGCGGCAGGCCGACCGCGCGCTCGAGCTCCGCGACGCGCTGGCTCACCGCCGCCTTCGACAGCCCGAGCCGCTGCGCCGCCTTCGTGAAACTGCCCTGCTGCGCGATCACGCCGAGCGCGTGCAGGTGGGCCCAGAGGGTCTCGGCCCGGCTCGCGGGCGGCGTATCGTGTGGCGTCGTCATGCCGCGATTGTTCACGCAACTGAACAATGTGGTCACGCCCGCGGGCTGTGCAGCGGCCCCGCCCGCGCCTATGCTCGATGCAGCAACGCAACAGGAGAGACTGCCATGGGCGCACCCGAAGCCTTCACCGCCACCGCCGGCATCGGCCACTTCATCGCCGGGCAGGCCGTCGCGGGCGCGAGCGGCCGCACGCAGGACGTGTTCAACCCCGCCACCGGCGCGGTGGCGCGGCAGGTGGCGCTCGCGAGCGCCGACGAGGTGAACGCGGCGGTCGCCGCCGCGAAGGCCGCCTTCCCTGCCTGGGCCGACACCGCGCCGCTGCGCCGTGCGCGCGTGATGTTCCGCTTCCTCGAGCTGCTCAACCAGGAGCGCGACACGCTCGCGGCGATGATCACCGCCGAGCACGGCAAGGTCTTCACGGACGCGCAGGGCGAGGTCACGCGTGGCATCGAGATCGTCGAGTTCGCCTGCGGCATCCCGCAGCTGCTCAAGGGCGACCACACCGAGCAGGTCGGCAGCGGCATCGACAACTGGACCATGCGCCAGCCGCTCGGCGTCGTCGCCGGCATCACGCCCTTCAACTTCCCCGTGATGGTGCCGATGTGGATGTTCCCGGTGGCGATCGCCTGCGGCAACACCTTCATCCTGAAACCCAGCGAGCGCGACCCGAGCCCGAGCCTGTTCATCGCGCAGCTGCTCAAGCAGGCCGGCCTGCCCGACGGCGTGTTCAACGTCGTGCAGGGCGACAAGCTCGCGGTGGACACGCTGCTGACGCACCCGGACGTCAAGGCGGTGAGCTTCGTCGGCTCGACGCCGATCGCGCAGTACATCTACGAGACCGGCGCGCGCCACGGCAAGCGCGTGCAGGCGCTCGGCGGCGCCAAGAACCACATGGTGGTGATGCCCGACGCCGACCTCGAGCAGGCGGTCGACGCCCTGATCGGCGCGGCCTACGGCTCGGCCGGCGAGCGCTGCATGGCGATCTCGGTGGCGGTGCTGGTCGGCGACGTCGCCGACAGGATCGTCCCGAAGCTCGCCGAGCGCGCGAAGACGCTGAAGGTGAAGAACGGCATGGAGCTCGACGCCGAGATGGGTCCCATCGTCACGCGCGAGGCGCTCGCGCGCATCGAGGGCTACATCGCCAAGGGGGTCGAGGAAGGCGCGCAGCTCGTCGTGGACGGCCGCGGCCTGAAGGTTCCCGGCCACGAGAACGGCTTCTTCACCGGCGGCACGCTGTTCGACCATGTCAGCCCCGAGATGACGATCTACCGCGAGGAGATCTTCGGCCCGGTGCTGTCGTGCGTGCGCGTGCCGGACTTCGCCCGCGCGGTCGAGCTCGTCAACGCGCACGAGTTCGGCAACGGCGTGGCCTGCTTCACCCGCGACGGGCACATCGCGCGCGAGTTCGGCCGCCGCATCGAGGTCGGCATGGTCGGCATCAACGTGCCGATCCCGGTGCCGATGGCCTGGCATGGCTTCGGCGGCTGGAAGAAGAGCCTGTTCGGCGACACCCACGCCTACGGCGAGGAAGGCGTGCACTTCTACACCCGCCAGAAGAGCGTGATGCAGCGCTGGCCCGAGAGCACCCCGAAGGGCGCCGAGTTCGTGATGCCGACCGCGAAGTGAGCGCCGCGGCACGCTGAGCTCCGAGAGGCCGGCCGACGCCGGCCTTTCTTCATGGCCCGGCCTGCCCGGGCGAGCAAGAATCGGGTGGCCCGCCGGGTCGGACGCCGGGATACTGGCGCTCCTGAACCTCAGGTCCCACTCCCGTGAACACCGCCAGCACCCTCCGGCTCCTCGCCCTCGCCGCCCTGTGGGGCGCGTCCTTCCTGTTCATGCGCATCGGCGCGCCGGCCTTCGGGCCCGCGTGGCTGATGGAGGCGCGCGTCGGCCTCGCCGCGCTCTTCCTCGCCGGCATCGCGCTCGCGCTGCGCCGGCCGCTGCGACTGCGCGAGCGCCGCGCCCACTACCTGGTGCTCGGCTTCTTCAACTCCGCGCTGCCCTTCCTGCTCTACGGCTTCGCGGCGCGCACGCTGCCGGCCTCGCTGCTGTCGGTGCTCAACGCCACCGCGCCGATCTGGGGCGCGGTGATCGGCGCGCTGTGGACGCGCACCGCGCTGTCGCCGCGCACGCTCGTCGGCCTGGCGCTCGGCATCTCGGGCGTCGCGCTGCTGGTCGGGCTCGACACCGCGGTGCTGCACCCCGGCGCGGCGCTTTCGGTGCTGGCCTGCCTGGGGGCGACCTGCTGCTACGGCATCGCCTCGGTCTACGCGAGGACCGCGCCGCGTGCGCAGGGGGTCGACCCCTTCTCGAACACGCACGGCAGCATGTGGGCCGCGACGCTGCTGCTCGTGCCCGCCCTGCCCTTCTTCCCCGCTCCGGCGCCGGCCGCGCCCGGCGCGCTCGCCGCGGTGCTCGCGCTCGGCGTGCTGTGCACCGCGGTCGCCTACCTGCTGTACTTCCGGCTGATCGCCGACATCGGCGCAACGCGCTCGCTCACCGTCACCTTCCTGATCCCGGTGTTCGGCATGCTGTTCGGACACCTCTTCCTCGGCGAGCCGCTCGGCTGGCACACCGCGGCGGGTGCCGCGCTGGTGCTCGCCGGCACCGCGCTCGTCACCGGCTTCTCGCCGGCCGGCCTGCTCGCCAGAAAGGAGACCGCCCATGGATGAGGACACCCTGCCCGGGGTCGAGGCCCGGCACTACGAGCAGGTCGCGAAGGCGATCGGCTACCTGCGGGCGAACGCGCTGCGCCAGCCGCCGCTCGTCGAGGTGGCGGCCGCAGTGGGGCTGAGCGAGCACCATCTGCAGCGCGTGTTCAGCGAATGGGCGGGCGTGTCGCCGAAGCGCTTCCTGCAGTCGCTCACGAAGGCGCACGCGCTCGCGGCGCTGCGCGCCTCGGCCGACGTGCTCGACGCCGCGCTCGCCTCGGGCCTGTCCGGGCCGGGCCGGCTGCACGACCTGATCGTGAGCTGCGAGGCGATGACGCCCGGCGAGGTCAGGGCGCTCGGCGCCGGCCTCGAGATCGGCCACGGCTTCGCGGCGACGCCCTTCGGCGAGGCGCTGCTCGGCTGGACGCCGCGCGGCCTGTGCCACCTCGAGTTCCGCGACGGCACGCGCGAGGCGCTGCTCGCCGCGCTGCGCTCGCTGTGGCCGCACGCGACGCTGCGCCGCGACGACGCGGGCGCCGCGGCGCTCGCCGGGCAGGTCTTCCCGCGCCTGCCGGCACCGCGCCGCCTGCACCTGGTGCTGCGCGGCACGAACTTCCAGATCCAGGTCTGGGAGGCGCTGCTGCGCACGCGGCCCGGCCAGCTGCTGTCCTACGCGCAGCTCGCCGCGATGGCCGGCCTGCCGCGCGCTCCGCGCGCAGTCGGCAGCGCCGTGGGGGCCAACACGCTCGGCGTGCTGATCCCCTGCCACCGCGTGATCCGCGGCAGCGGCGACTGCAGCGACTACCGCTGGGGCGTGGTGCGCAAGCTCGCGCTGCAGGGCTGGGAGGCGGCGCGCGCCGCGGCGGTGGCCGAGGCAGGCCGATGAAAAAAGTGCCGGCGAGAAGGAACTCGACCGGCACCTGAAAAGAAGGAACGCGAGCCCATTCTCGCGCCGGGCGCGCCGGGCCCGCAGGCGATGCCCGACGGGATTCCGGGCATCACGGCACTGCGACCGAGAGGTCAGCTGCTGCCCTGGTCCCGCTGGCCCTCGGAGCCCGGGGCGCCACGCGGCGCGGTCGGGTCCAGCCCGTTGGCCGAGCCGCCGCCGACCGTGCCCTTGATCGGCGGGTTGTCCTCGCCGGGGCTCGAATCGTGGAACAGGCCGCCGCCCGCGGTGGGCATCGCCTCGGAGCCCGGTGCGATCCGGTCGCGGTCAGCCGGAAGGCTGCCGGTCGCCTCGGCGAGCACCGAGGCCTCGTACATGCGGCGCACCTCGACGAGGTGCTGGTTCTCCTGGTGCAGCGCCTGCGCGAAGCGCTCGGCGAGCTCCGGGTGGCCCGACTGGCGCGAGAGCGTGATCAGCAGCTCCCAGCCGGCGTTGTCCACCAGCTCGGCGTCGAGGATCACGTGCAGGCACTGCGACACCGAGGTGCGCGGGTCGGTCAGCACCTGCATCATGCCCATGCCCTCGACGCCGACCATGTCGGCGCAGGGGGTCTGGGCGGTCGGGTCGGCGCCGATCGAGTCGAGCGCGTCGGCGACCATCGCGAAGTGCTGCGCCTCCTCCATGCGGAAATGGCGCAGCCGGTCCGCCGCGCCGGCGCCGAGGCTCGCCGGGTCGGCCTCGCACTTGGCGAGCAGCGCGTCGTAGAGGCGCACGCCCGAGCGCTCGAAGGCGAGGCGCTCGCCGAGCTTGTCGATCAGCACCTGCGGGCGCCGCCCGGTGAGGAAGCCCTTGCCGGTCTCGAGCATGCCGGTCAGCGTGCCCGGCACGGGCACCGAGCCGATCGTGTCCGACTCGCTGATGTAGCGCTGGCGCATCTCGGACACCGCCTCCTTGTCGCCGAGGGAGGTGGGCACGGTGTGGTCGGTGCCCTCGCGCATCTCGCGGATGTCCAGCGGCGACATCTGGATGCCGGTGCGGTTGCGGCCGACGTGGGTCTGCGGTTTCATGGCCATGGAATGTTCCTTTCGCGGTCGGCGACGGCTCAGGCCGCGCGCCGGTTGAGTTCGGTGCCCGGGCGCCAGACGTAGCCGGCGGCCACCATCTGCGACGGCGAGCCGTCGGCGTTGAGCTGGGCGCGGTAGTCGAGCGAGCGCTGCGGCTCCTGCGCCCTGTTCACGAACTGCGAGCCGTCGGCGCGCAGGTCCACCTCGTTGGCGAGCACCTGGCGCACGAACTCGCGCTGGCTCTTGATCGGCATCGGCTCGGGCAGGTTGGCCGGCAGGATCTCGGCCGCGTCGCGGCGCTCGATGTTCTGGAACATCTCGATCGCGACGTGCAGGTGGCCGAGCTCGTAGTCGAGGAAGCGCTCCCACAGCGCCTTCAGCCGCGGGTTGGTCTCGGCGTGCGCGCAGGAGAAGTAGTTGTAGACCTCGTTGGCCTCGTGCAGCACCCACTTCTCGAGCCAGGTCTCGTTCGGGTCGATGATCGACTCGTACTGCGTGACGTGCTGCTCCTCGATCGAGGCGATCTCGGCGTAGAGCTGGCGCGCCACCGGGTCCGCGAACAGCGGCCCGATGTTCATGTAGTAGTTGTGGGTCTGCTGCTCCGCGGCCATGATGGTCAGCGCGTGCATCTTCGACAGCGGGTGCGCCTTGGTGCGGTCGTAGTGGGCGCGCAGGTCGTCCTCCGGGTGGCGGTGCTCGTCGATCGTCGGGCGGCCCGGCAGGATGTCGGTGTAGCTCTGCAGGATGTTGTTGGCATCCTTGCCCTCGAGCCGGTCGAGCAGCGCCGAGTAGCGGTACATGTGGTCGAAGTCCTCGAGCAGCCCGTAGCGGTAGACCTGCGCGAGGTACTCGTCGGGCTCGCGCAGCGCCACGCCCGCGGTCACGTCGATCGCCACCTGCTCGTAGGCGATGGTGGTCTCCAGCGGCGAGTGGTCAGGGCCGAGCAGCCAGTTGACGGTGGTCGCCTGGTGCTGCTCGACGCGGCGCACGCGCGCGAGCGTGGCACGCAGCGCCGGATCCGCGTTCATGCGCGCGGCCGAGTGCGAGAAGCGCAGCGCCTCCATCTCCAGGCCGTTGAGCAGGATCACGTTGATGCGGGTGTAGGCGTCGTCGTCGAGCTTGCTGATGGGTTTCTGGACCATGTCGCGCCACGTGAAGCGCTGCCTCTCGAGCGGACAGCCCTTGTTGTCGAGCAGGGAGAAGATCATCGGAACCTCCGGGAAGCGGAAAAGGTGGTGCAGAAGGCGCGCGGCGCCGACCCTCGCGCCGGCGCCGCCCCCCGTTCGGGGGAGTCAGCAATCGGGAGACCCGCGGCGGCGGCGCGCCGGGGCCGTCCCCTCAGGCCCTCAGGAAGAGATGCCCGGGTCGTCGTTGCGCGGCGCCCACTCGTCGCCCACCTCCTGGCGCAGCATCTCGGCGAGTTCGTCGATCACCGCCTCGTCGACCACCTCGCCGAAGCGCTTGCCCAGCACCTTCTTCGGGCGGTAGGGCCCGTCCTCGACGTACAGGTAGTCGCCCTTGTCGTCGTGCGGCGTCGAGATCGCCGGATCCTGGTAGCGCATCGCGAACCAGCGCCGCATCGCGCGGATCTGCAACTCGGGCGGCGCATCGCGCAGCCAGCCGTCCTGTGGGTCGAAGCGCGGGTCGTTGATGTCGCCCGCCTCGGGCGGCAGGTCGTAGCCCTCGGGGGAGAGGATCTGGGATTTCTGGGGAGTGCTGCTCATCGGGAATCCTCGCGACGCCGGCACGGCGCCTCCGGAGCGGGCGCCTCCGATGCACGGCGGAGATGCAAGACCGGCAGCAAGCCCCTTGCCCGGCGCGCCCGGGCTGCGCGAGGGGCGCGCCCCGCTGCGCCAGAATCGGCGCATGGACACGACGACTTCCGAACCCCTCTCCCCCCTGCTGCTCGTGACCGGCGCGAGCCGCGGCATCGGCGCGGCCTGCGCGCGGCTCGCCGCAGCCGCCGGCTGGACGGTGGCAGTGAACTACGCGAGCCGCGCCGACGCGGCGCAGGCGCTGGTGCGCGAGATCGAGGCGCAGGGCGGGCGCGCCTTCGCGCTGCAGGCCGACGTGGCCGACGACGCGCAGGTGCGGCGCCTGTTCGACGCGCTCGACCGCGAGGCCGTCGCGCGCGGGCTGCGGCTGCGCGGCCTCGTCAACAACGCCGGCGTGGTGGACGTCGCGGCGCGCGTCGACGCGATGGACGCTGCACGGCTGCAGCGCATGTTCGCGGTCAACGTGTTCGGCAGCTTCCACTGCGCGCGCGAGGCGCTGCGGCGCATGAGCACGCGCCACGGCGGCACGGGCGGCAGCATCGTGAACCTGTCCTCGAGCGCGGCGCGCACCGGCGGCGCCGGGCAGTACGTGGACTACGCGGCGAGCAAGGGCGCGATCGACACCTTCACGGTCGGGCTCGCGCGCGAGGTGGCCGACGAGGGCGTGCGCGTCAACGCGGTGCGCCCTGGCGTCACCGACACCGAGATCCACGCCAGCGGCGGCCAGCCCGGCCGGGCCTGGGAGCTCGCGCCGCAGATCCCGCTGCGGCGCCCGGGCCGCGCCGACGAGATCGCGCAGGCCGTGCTCTGGCTGCTGTCGGACGCGGCGAGCTACACCACCGGCGCGCTGCTCGACGTGTCGGGAGGGCGCTGAACGAAAGTCGGCGTGCCGCCAACTGCGACCGTGACGGAATCGCGCCGCGCGCGTTTCACGTGAAACAGCGGCGACGCGGCGCCGGGGGCGGCCGGGACAATTCGTGCCCACGCCCGCCGGGATCGGCCCGATGGCGCGCGGTTCACGAGGTTCCCATGGATTTCATCTGGAAGGTCTGGCGCCGCCAGCCCAGGCTCGGCCTGTACCTGCTCGGCCATGTCGCGATCCTGCTCGGCGCCTGGGGCACCGAGGAGAGCGGCTCGATGCTGCCGCTCGCGCTCGGCTCCTCGGCCGCGCTGATGCTGATGGTGCCGCTGCTGCGGCAGCTGCTCGCTCGTTTCCGCTCCCGCCGGACGCAGCGCTGAGGCGCGCCCGCGCCCGGGGCGCGGGCGCGTCCTTCACGGGGCAGGCGGCGCGGCGCGCCGCCCGGTCAGGGGCTCAGCGGTGGACGTGCTCGCCGTTGTAGGACTTCCACTCGCGCTCGAAGTAGTCCGCATCCTCCTCGGAGCGCGGACGCACGCCCATCAGGATGCCGCCGTTCTTGACGCCTTCCTCGTAGTGCTTGACGCGCTCCTCGGGGATGCCCCAGCCGATCAGTGCGCCGAGCAGGCCGCCGCTGGCCGCACCGGCCCCGGCGCCGGCGAGCGCCGCGGCGATCGGGCCGGCCACCACAAGGCCCAGGCCGGGAATCGCGATCGAGGTGCCGACCGCCGCCACCGCCGCGGCAATCGCGCCGATCGTGCCGCCGATCGCGCCGCCGATGCCGGCGCCCTCGGCCGCCTTGTTGCCGAGCTCGGTCTGCTGCTGCTGCGCGCCCGCGCCGGAGAAATGCTGCTGCCGGGTCGCGTCCGACATGACGACGTCGACGTCATTGTTGCCGTAACCGCGCGCGGTGAGGGACTGGTAGGCGCGCTCGGCGCTGTCGCGGTCGCGGAACAGCCCGGTGACGATTCGGGTATTGGGCATCTTTGAACTCCTTTGCTGTGAGGTTCGGGGCGTCCGAAATCCGATTCGGACGGCTCCCGGAGTTCCAGCAATCGGAGTTCCCGGCCCGCAGGGCGCTCAGCCCGCCGAGCCCGCCCCGCGCTGCCGCAGGAAGCGCTCGAACTCCGCAGGCGGCACCGGGCGACAGAGGTGGTAGCCCTGCGCCTCGTCGCAGCCGGCCTCCGCCAGGAAGCCGAACACCTCGGCGGTCTCGACACCCTCGGCGACCACGCGCAGCTTCAGCGTGTGGGCGAGGTGGATGATGGCCTGCGCCAGGGGCCCCACGCTGACCTCCTCGGCGGGCTGGCTCAGGAAGCTGCGGTCGAGCTTGAGCACGTCCAGCGGGAAGCGCCGCAGGTAGGCGAGCGAGGAGTGGCCGGTGCCGAAGTCGTCCACCGCGAGGCGCAGGCCCAACGCCCTGAGCCGCCCGAGCGTGCCCGCGGCGCTGTCCGGATCCTGCATCAGCGAGCTCTCGGTCAGCTCGAGCTCGAGCAGCGCCGCCGCCATGCCCGCGCTGCGCAGCGCCTCGTCGACCTTGGCCACCAGCCCGCGGTCGTGCAGCTGGCGCGGCGACAGGTTCACCGACACGCTCAGCGGCCGGCCGAAGTCCCGCACCCACTGCTGGTTCTGCCGGCAGGCCTGCTGCAGCACCCAGGTGCCGATCGGCCCGATCAGCCCGGTCTCCTCGGCCAGCGGGATGAACTGCGCCGGCGGCACGTTGCCGAGCTGCGGGTGCCGCCAGCGCAGCAGCGCCTCGCTGCCGACCACCTCGAGCGTGGCGACGTCGAGCCGCGGCTGGTAGTGCACCTCGAACTCCTCGCGCTCGAGCGCGCGGCGCAGCGCGCTCTCGAGCGTGAGCCGCGTGCGCGCCTCCTCCTGCATCTGCGGCGTGTAGAAGCGGTAGCCGTTGCGCCCCGCGGCCTTGGCGCGGTACATCGCCGCGTCGGCGTTCTGGAACAGCGCCTCCTTCGTGCAGCCGTCGCGCGGGTAGAGGCTGATGCCGATCGAGGCGCCCACGAAGACCTCCTGCGCGCCGAGCTCGAGCGGGCTGGCGAGCCGCTCGAGCAGCTTCTCGGCCACCGCCACCGCCGACTTCGCGCCCTGGCTGCTGGGCAGCACCACGACGAACTCGTCGCCGCCGAGGCGCGCCACCAGGTCGCCGGGGCGCAGGTGCTCGCGCAGCCGCTGCGCGACGTCCTTGAGCAGCCGGTCGCCGGCCTCGTGCCCCATCGAGTCGTTGACCTCCTTGAAGTGGTCGAGGTCGATGAACAGCACCGCGAGCGACTCGCCGCGCAGCGCCGCGGCGCCGATCATCGCGTCGGTGCGCTCGTTGAGCAGGCTGCGGTTGGGCAGGTCGGTGAGCAGGTCGTGCGTGGCGAGCTGCTCGAGCCGGCGCTCGGTGCGCTTGCGCTCGGTGATGTCGTTGAGGAAGGCGGTGAGCGTGAGCGGCGCGCCCTGCGCGTCGCGCTCGATGTGGGCGTTCATCAGCACGCTCACCTCGCTGCCGTCGCGGTGCCGCAGCGCCACGTCGTCGAGCTCGAAGGTGTTGCGGCCGCTGCGGTCCCCGGGCAGGAAGGCGCCGCCGAGCGGGCAGTCGCTGAACAGGACCGACAGCGGCTGCCCGACGAGCTCGGCCTGTGCGTAACCCGTCATGCGGCACAGCGCCGGGTTGACCTCGGCGAAGCTCAGGTCGGCCGCGGCGACGAAGTAGCCCTCGGTGGTGCTGTCGATCAGCCGCGCAAAGCGGGCCTCGCTCCTCGCGAGCGCGATCTCCGCCGCCTTGCGCTCGGTGATGTCGTGGAAGAAGACCGACAGGCCGCCGTCGCCCGAGGGATAGGCGCGCACCCACAACCAGACTCCGCGCGGCGCGTAGAAGGCCTCGAACTGCACCGACTGCCGCATCGTCGCCACCTCGAGGAACTCGCGCTCGAAGACCGTGCCCCGCAGTCCCGGCTCCACCTCGTCGAAGAGGTGGCGGCCGAGCAGCCGCTCGGGCGGGATGTCGGTCCAGGGGTGGGCGGCGGAGTTGAAGTAGGTGACGCGCAGCTCGCGGTCGAACGAGAAGAAGGCGTCGTCGATGCTCTCGAGCACCGTTTCCAGGCGCTCGTTGGCCTGCTGCAGCGCCTGCTTCGCGCGGCGCTGCTCGGTGACGTCGCGCGCGGTCGCGTAGAGCATGCCCTGCTGCGGCACCCACTTGGCCGACCAGGACAGGTGGATCGTCGTGCCGTCCTTCCTGAGCCAGCGGTTCTCGAAGTCGCGCAGCTCCCCCGGGCCGTCCGCCAGCTGCCCGCGCCACGCGGCGAGGGCCTGCTGCAGGTCCTCGGGATGCACGAGCTCGTGCCAGCGGCGTCCGAGCAGCTCCTGCGGCTCGAAGCCCGTCATGCGGCAGCCCGCCGGGTTGACGCGCAGCAGGCGCCCTTCCCCGTCCACGGTGCAGATCAGGTCCAGCGAGTTGTCGACCAGCTTGCGGTTCTCGTCGTTCAGCGCCTGCAGCCGCTGCTCGATCTCGCGCTGCTCGGTGACGTTGCGCGAGAGCCCGCGGTAGCCGGCGAAGACGCCGTCGCGCCACATCGGCTCGCCGATGATGGAGACGTGGCGCACGCCCAGGTCCCGGTGCGGATGGGCGACGTAGACGATGTCGCGGAAGGGTTCCCGCCGCGAGAAGCTGTCGAGGTAGGCGCGCAGGCCCGGGTCCTGCGGGTCCGCCGCGATCTCCTGGCGCGTCCTGCCGAGCAGCACCTCGGCGCTGCCGCCGAGCCAGCCGGCGGCGCCGTCGCTTACCAGCGTGAAGTGCCCCTCGGCATCGGTCTCCCAGTACCAGTCGGAGGACAGGCGGGTGAGGCGGCGGTAGCGCTCCTCGCGCTCGAGCAGCTGCTGGCGGATGGCGCGCGCCTCGGTGATGTCGCGCGAGATCGCGATCGCGCCGACCATCTCGCCGCCATGCGGGTCGAACAGCACCCGGGTGAGCGTGGAGACCCAGACATGGCTGCCGTCCCTGCGCTGCACGCGCAGCTCGAGCGGCGCCGGCGCGCGCCGCGTGCGCACCTGCGCGGAGACCTCGGCGAGCACCGTCGGCACGTCCGCGGGATGGATCATCTCGTAGGCGTTGCGGCCGAGCATCTCCACGCCTTCGTAGCCGAGCAGCTGCCGGCACGAGGGCGAGACATAGACATGGTGGCCGTGGACATCGTAGTGCGCGATCAGGTCGCTCGCGCTCTCGGCGATCAGCCGATGTTCGGCCTCGCTGCGCGCGAGCTGGTCCTGCAGCTCGTACCAGTGCGTGACGTCGCAGATCGTGCCGGTGTAGCCGATGTAGCGCCCGGCGGCGTCGACGCAGGCCGCGCCGATGCTCTTCATCCAGCGGATCGTGCCGTCGCTGCGCACGATGCGGTACTCGACCTCGTAGTCCTCGCGCGCGTTGCGTGCGCGTGTCACGAAGTCGACGACCTGCGGCCGGTCCTCGGGATGCATGAACCGGCGCCAGACCTGCGTCGAGAACTGCTCGGCGCGGTCGAGGTAGGCACGCGCCTCGCGATTGAGCTGGATGCAGACCAGGTTCTCGTCGGTGGTCCAGACCAGCAGCCGCACCCGGTCGGCGAGCCGGCGCATCGCCGCCTCCGTGCCTGCCGTCCCGCTCCCGTCGCCCACCCACTTTTCCATTGGTTTCATCGATGCATCTCCTCAACGACCAGTCCCCGGCGCGGCGCGCCGCAGGACCGGCGCACCCGCAGGACTCGCCTTCCGGCGTTTTCGACTCGCCCCCGGCCTTCCTGAGCGCAAAGGGGGCCGTGCACAGGAAATATTCGACACGACGGCCCTGCGGGCACATGCCTTGCCGCAAGCCCGACGCCAACCTCACTCAAAAAGGAGCTTGCAGATGCAGGAAATCGACCAGCAGCCGGGCCCGGGGAGCGACCTCGACGAGATCTACCGCCAGCTGAAGCGGGGCATCGGTCACGAGCACGTGAACGACGACAACGTCTTCGCGCTGATCGAGCGCGCCGAGCGCGACGGCAACGCGCTGATCGCGCAGGAGTTGCGCGAATGGCAGGCGCCGTGCCGTCCCGACGACCGCGGCCTGCCCTCCACCGTCGCGCCCACGCGCGGCTTCAACCGGGAAAATGCCAAGCGGTGACGCGGCACCCCGGCAAGGCGCCTCCCGCGGCGCTGCGGGAGGCCGGCGCGCGCCTTCCCGGCGGGACGCATGAGCCCGCCGGCGTCCCGCCTCCCCGCCCCGCCCGCGCCTCCCGGACGGGCACTGGCGGGCCTGCGGCGGCAGACGCTGAGCTTCGCGGCGCTGCTCGGGCTGATGCTGCTGTGCGGGCTGCTGGCCCTGTCGCTGCAGCAGGGGGCCGGGCGCGAGGCGCGCACCGGGCTCGACCACGAGGCCCGCGAGTTGGCGCTCGCGCTGCAACTGCAGGGCGCGGCCTCGCGCATGGCGGCGGCGAGCCGCGCCTACCTCCTGTCCTGGGATTCCGGCTACCGTGAACAGTACGAGGCCGCGCGCGACGAGGTGCAGCGCACGCTGTCGCGACAGGGGCCGCAGGACGAGGAGTCGCGCCGCGTCGCGGACGCCGCGCAGGCCGCGTTCCGGCAGTACGCGGCCAGCGCAGACCGCATCGCCCGCTACGTCGAGGGCGCACTCGCCGAGGCCGAGGTGCGGGACCCGATGTGGCTGTGGCGCACCGAGATCCAGCCGGCACAGGAACGCTTCCAGCAGCGGCTGGCCGAGCAGGCCGCGCTGCACCAGGATCGCTTCGATGCGGCACGCGAGCGCAGCGCACGGCTCGACCGCGCCGCGACCTGGTTCGGCTGGAGCAGCCTGGCGCTGCTGCTCGCCTCGGCGGCGCTGGCGATCTGGACCTATCGCGGCCTGCTGCACGGCAGTCGCGAGAGCCACCGCGCCACGCGCGAGGTCCTCGAGGCGCTGCGGCGCTCCGAGGAGCAGCTGCGCCTGACGCTCGAGGGGGTCATCGACCACGCCATCGTGCAGCTCGACCGCGAGGGCCGCGTCGCGAGCTGGAACGCCGGCGCGCGCCACATCCTCGGCCACGAGGAGGCGCAGGTGATCGGCGAGCCCTTCGACCTGTTCTTCGCGCCGGCCGAGCGCGAGGCCGGCCTGCCGCACCGCATGCTCGAGGCGGCGGCGCGCCAGGGCCGCCATGCCGAGGACTGCTGGCAGCTGCGCGCCGACGGGCGGCGCTTCCGGGCCGGCATGAGCCTCTCGGCGCTGCATGCCGGCGACGGCAGCGTGCGCGGCTACGTGCAGGTCTGCCACGACATCTCGGCGCGCTTCGAGCTCGAGGAGCGGCTGCGCGCGGCGCTGGCGCAGAACGAGTTCGTGCAGCAGGCCGCGCGCATCGGCGTGTGGCGCTGGAACCCCGAGACCGAGGAGGTCTGGTGGTCCGACTCGTTCAAGGCCCAGCTCGGCTACATGCCGCACGAGATCGGGAGCTCCTTCGCCACCTTCGACGCGCTGCTGCACCCGGACGACCGCGAGCAGGCCTGGAACATGGCGCGGGAGGTGCGCGAGCACCGCCGCGGCGGCTACGAGAACACCTTCCGGCTGCGCCGGCGCGACGGCAGCTGGCAGTGGACACTGACGCGCGGCGAGTGGTACGCGCCGCCCGGTGCGCCGGGCAGCGCGCAGCTGCTCGGCGTGCACCTGGACATCAGCGCGCTGATCGAGGCCAACCAGCGGCTCGCCGCCGAGCGCGAGGCGGCGCTCGTGACGCTGCACTCGATCGGCGAGGGCCTGATCGTCACCGACCGGCAGGGCCGTGTCGAGCAGCTGAACCAGAGCGCCTGCGCGATGACGGGCTGGAGCGAGGACGAGGCGCGCGGCCGCCCGGTGGGCGAGGTGCTGCGGCTCGTCGACGAGCTCAGCGGCCGCGCCCTCCCCGACCCGGTCGGCGCCTGCCTGGAGCCGGGCGGAAGCGGGCCCGGGCACGCCGCGCACGTGGCGCGGCTGCTCGCGCGCGACGGCCGCGAGATCCCGCTGGAGACCTCGGTGGCGTCGATCGAGATCGGCGGCGAGCGCCGCGGCGCGGTGCTGGTGTTCCGCGACGTCAGCGAGGCGCGGCGCCTGGTGCGCGACATGGCCTGGGAGGCGAGCCACGACGCGCTCACCGGGCTGCTGAACCGGCGCGAGTTCGACCGCCGGCTCGCGCGCGTGCTGGCGCAGGCCGACCGCAGCGCGCAGCACGCGCTGCTGTACTTCGACCTCGACCGCTTCAAGGTCGTCAACGACAGCTGCGGCCACGCCGCCGGCGACGAGTTGCTGCGCCAGCTCGCGCGGCTGGTGGAGGGTCGGCTGCGCGAGCGCGACTCGTTCGCGCGCATGGGGGGCGACGAGTTCGCGGTGCTGCTCGAGCACTGCTCGCTGCCGCACGCGCGCACCGTGGCCGACAACATCCTCGCCGCGCTGCGCGACTGGCGCTTCGTCTGCCACGGCCGCGCCTTCCAGGTCGCGGCGAGCATCGGCGTGGTGCCCTTCACGTCGCAGCAGCACGACGCCGAGGAGTTGATCCGCCGCGCCGACCATGCCGCCTACGCCGCCAAGCAGGCCGGCCGCAACCGCGCCGTGGTGCACGGGCCGGGCGAGGCGCTGATCGAGCAGCGCCAGCGCGACTCCGACATCCTGCACCGGCTCGACGACGCGCTGCGCGTGGACCGCTTCGAGCTGCACGCGCAGCCGATCGTCGCGGTCGACGCCTCGCGCCAGCACCAGCAGGGCGAGCACTGCGAGATCCTGCTGCGGCTGCGCGACGAGAACGGCGCGCTGATGCCGCCCGCGAGCTTCCTGCCCGCCGCCGAGCGCTACGACCTGATGCCCGAGCTCGACCGGCGCGTGGTCGACAAGACGCTGCGTGCGCTCGCGCGCATGCCCCGGCGCCTCGAGCAGCTGAAGCTGTGCACGATCAACCTGTCGGCGCGCACGCTCGGCGACGCCGGCTACGCCGCGCACGTCGAGCGGCTGCTGCGCGAGACCGGCGTGCCGGCGGCCAAGATCTGCTTCGAGATCACCGAGACCGCGGCGATCGCCGACCTGCCGCGCGCGCAGGCCTTCGTCGAGCGGCTGCGCTGGATCGGCTGCCGCTTCGCGCTCGACGACTTCGGCACCGGCATGGCGTCCTTCGCCTACCTGAAGCAGCTGCCGGTGGACTACATCAAGATCGACGGCTCCTTCGTGACGTCGCTCGCGACCAGCGCGATCGACCTGAGCATGGTGCGCGCGATCAACGACATCAGCCACGAGATGGGCCGCCAGACCATCGCCGAGTTCGTGCCCGACGAGGCCACGCTCGAGGTGCTGCGGCGCCTGGGCATCGACTTCGCGCAGGGCTGGGGCGTGGGCCGGCCGGTGCGGCTGGAAGCCGAGATCGAGACCGAGGCCGGCGCCTGAGCCCCTCCCGCCCCGCGGCCGGCGCGCCGTTTGCCTCGCGCTCGTGCATCGCCCCCTTTTCTCAACCACCCCAGGGAGAACCGACAAATGCGAGCACTCAGATGGCACGGCAAGCACGACATCCGCTGCGACACGGTGCCCGACCCCGGCATCGAGCACGGGCGTGACGCGATCATCAAGGTCTCGAGCTGCGCGATCTGCGGCTCCGACCTGCACCTCTTCGACGGCTTCATGCCGGGCATGAAGGAGGGCGACATCGTCGGCCACGAGTTCATGGGCGAGGTGGTCGAGGTCGGCGCGGACAACAAGAAGCTGAAGGTCGGCGACCGCGTGGTCGTGCCCTTCACGATCATCTGCGGCGAATGCGAGCAGTGCCGCCGCGGCAACTTCTCGGTCTGCGAGCGCAGCAACCGCAACAAGGACCTCGCCTCGAAGGTGTTCGGCCACACCACGGCCGGCCTGTTCGGCTACACGCACCTCACCGGCGGCTATGCCGGCGGGCAGGCCGAGTACGTGCGCGTGCCCTTCGCGGACATGACGCACGTGAAGATCCCCGACGGCCTCACCGACGAGCAGGTGCTCTTCCTCGGCGACATCTTCCCCACCGGCTGGCAGGCCGCGGTGCAGTGCGACATCGAGCCCACCGACACGGTGGCGATCTGGGGCGCGGGGCCGGTGGGCCAGTTCGCCGCGCGCAGTGCGCTGCTGCTGGGCGCCAGGCAGGTGGTGATGATCGACCGGCTGCCCGACCGGCTCAGCATGGCGCAGGCCGGCGGCGCGATCCCGATCAACTTCGAGGAGGAGAGCGTGGTCGAGCGGCTGATGGAGCTGACCCAGGGCAAGGGCCCGGAGAAGTGCATCGACTGCGTCGGCATGGAGGCGCACGTGACGCGCTCGCTCGACTCGGTGATGGACCGCGCCAAGCAGGCGGTGATGAGCGAGAGCGACCGCCCGCACGTGCTGCGCGAGATGATCTACGTGTGCCGCCCGGCCGGCACGATCTCGATCCCCGGCGTCTACGGCGGCATCGTCGACAAGATCCCCTTCGGCGCGGCGATGAACAAGGGCCTGACCTTCCGCATGGGCCAGACCCACGTGAACCGCTGGACCGAGGACCTGCTGCGCCGCATCCAGGAGGGGCAGATCGACCCGTCCTTCGTCATCACGCACAGCGTCGGCCTCGAGCAGGGGCCCGAGATGTACAAGACCTTCCGCGACAAGCACGACGGCTGCATCAAGGTCGTGCTCAAGCCCTGAACCGGAGAGACCGAGCCATGGAAACCTCCTACACCTCCCACCCCGCCTACCGCCCGGTGAAGAACCCGAACTCGCCGCCGCGCGCGTTCGCGCGGCGCCTGGGCTGGTTCAGCATCGGGCTCGGCATCGCCGAGCTGCTGTTCCCGCGCGCGATCTCGCGCACGCTCGGCGCGCGCCGCGACCGCTCGCGCCTCGTGAGCGCCTACGGGCTGCGCGAGATCGCCACCGGCGTCGGCCTGCTCGCGAGCCACAACCCGCGCCCGTGGGTGATCGGCCGCATGGCCGGCGACGCGCTCGACCTCGCGACGCTGCTGCCGCTCGTGCGCGGCCTGCATCCGCGCCGCCTCACCGCCGCCTCCGCGATCACCGCGGTGGCCGGCATCGCCGCGCTCGACTGGTACTGCGAGCGGCGCCTCGCCGCCGAGCAGCAGCGCCGCAACGCCGTCTGGCGCGACTACAGCGACCGCAGCGGCCTGCCCAAGCCCGCCGCCGAGATGCGCGGCGCGGCGGCCAACGACGGGGTGATCCCGCGCGACATGCGCGCGCCCGAGGCGATGCGGCCCTACGGCACCGCCTGAGCGGAAGCCGACGATCCCCGGGCCTGCGGGCCGCGGGGGATCGTTCCGGCGGCCCCGTGCCGGGGAGGAGAATCGGCGTTCCGCCCACTTCCTCCCGCACACGAGGCCCCGATGCACGACCTCCTGAAACGGCTCCGGCTGGAGCACCCCATCATCCTCGCGCCGATGGCCGGCGAGGCCAGCTGCGCGGCGCTGCCGGCGGCCGTCAGCGAGGCCGGCGGGCTCGGCAGCGTCGGCGTCGCCTACCTGGCGCCGGCGCGCATCACGGCGCTCGCGGCCGAGCTGCGCACGCTCACCTCGCGGCCCTTCGCGCTGAACCTGTTCTGCCCCCTGCCCCACTCGGTGGACGCCGCGCGCGTCGAGGCCTTCAACGCGCGGCTCGCCGGCTGGTTCGCAGAGCTCGGCCTGCCGCCGCCGGCGCTGCCCGGGCGCGTCGAGGAGGATTTCGACGCGCAGTTCGCCGCGGTGCTCGAGGCCCGGCCGGCGGTCGTGAGCTTCACCTTCGGCGATCCCGGCGCCGGGCGCATCCGCGCGCTGCAGGACGCAGGCGCGCAGGTCTGGGGCACCGCCACGCACGCGGCCGAGGCGCTGCGGCTGCAGGCCAGCGGCGTCGACGCCGTGATCGCGCAGGGCGCGGAAGCCGGCGGCCACCGCGGCAGCTTCATCGGCCCGCGCGACGCCGGCCTGATCGGCACGATCGCGCTGGTGCCGCAGCTCGTCGACGCGCTGGCCGAGGCGGCGCAGTCGCAGGGCCGCGCGCCAGTGCCGGTGATCGCCGCCGGGGGCATCGCCGACGCGCGGGGCGTGCGCGCGGTGCAGGCGCTCGGCGCCGCCGCGGCGGCGGTCGGCACCGCCTTCCTCGTCGCCGACGAATGCCCGCTGTCGGCGCCCTACCGCGAGGCGCTGCTCGGCGCCGACGGCGCCGACACCGTGCTGACGGCCGCGTTCTCGGGACGCTGGGCGCGCGGGCTCGGCAACGAGTTCACGCGCGCCTTCGAAGGCGCGGCCGAGCGCGGCGAGCTGCCGGACTTCCCGCTTCCGAACGCGCTGACGCGGCCGATGCGCCAGGCGGCCGCGAAGGCGGGCCGTGCCGGGCTGCTGAGCCTGTGGGCCGGCCAGGCGGTGGGGCTCGCGCGGGCACGGCCCGCGGCAGAGATCCTGCGCGAACTCGCGACAGGCTGGGACCGCACGGCGGGCTGAGGCCTGCGCGGCAGGCGCCCCTCAGGCGCCCTGCTCCTGCTCGCGGCGCTTGCGGTAGCGCTCCATCAGCGGCGTCGCCGACACGCCGTGCACGATGATCGACACCGCGATCGTGACCAGCGCGGCGTCGGCGACCTCGCGGGCCCAGTCGGCCGGCGCGCCGTGCGCGATCGCATAGCTCAGGTAGTAGATCGAGCCGACGCCGCGGATGCCGAACCAGGCCACCAGCCGGCGCTGGTGCGGGGGCATCAGCTGCCGCGGCAGCACCAGCAGCACCGTCAACGGCCGCACCACCAGCAGCATCGCCGCCGCATAGGCCAGCAGCAGCAGCGACCACTCGACGGTGGCGAGCAGCGCGCCGATCAGCAGCACGACCGTCACCTCGACGAGGTGCTCGCACTGCCCGGCGAAGCGCACCAGGCGCGACGAGTGCGTCGCCTCGGTCTCGCTCGGCGGCGCGGCCGCGATCACCCCAGCAAGGCTCTGACGTTCCACGTGAAACACTCCGGCACCCGCAGCAAACACTGCGAGGAAGCCGTAACTGTGGATCTGCAGTGCGAGGCCGTAGGTCAGCGCGATCACGCCGAGCACCAGGAACTCCTCGGACTCGATCGCGAGGCCGCGTGCGCGCAGCACCACCACGGCGCGCCCGACGCCGATGCCGCACAGCCAGCCCAGGCCGATGCCGGCGGCGATCGCCCACAGCACGTCCACCGCGAACCAGCGCCAGCCCCAGTCGCCGATCTCGTGCACGCCGAACAGGCCCAGCGCCAGCATCACCGCCGGGAAGGCGGTGCCGTCGTTGATGCCGCCCTCGGCCGTCAGCGACAGCCGCACCGCGTCGCGGTCGTCGGGCGAGTGGACCTGCACCTCGGAGGCGAGCACCGGGTCGGTGGGCGACAGCACGGCCGCCAGCAGCACCGCCGCCGCCACCGGCAGGTCGAGCAGCGCGTAGCCCGCCAGCGCCGCAAGAAAGGTCGTCGCCACCATGCCGGCGCCAGCGAGCCGGATCGGCGCGCGCCAGCGGGGCGCCGACAGCGGCATGCGCATGCGCAAGCCCACCGCGAACAGCGTGATCAGCACCGCGATCTCGGTGATCACCTCCAGCACCTTCGCGTGCCGCACCGGATCGAGCGCGAGCAGCCCCGAGCCTTCCTGGCTGATGCCCCAGCCGATCGCGAGATAGATCAGCGCCGGCGACAGCGGCAGGCGTTCGACGATGCGGCGCGACAGCGCCATCACGACCAGCACGGCGCCGACCAGGATGAACCAGGTCACCATGCGGCACCTCGGGAGCGGGGCGGATTGTTCTTCATGGCACCGGGAGAGCAATCACGGTGCCTTGGGCGGCGAGGGCCGCGTCAGCTCAGCGCGCGGGCCTCGCGCTCGAAGGGGTTGTCGAGATAGGGCCGGCCGCCGCGCAGCCACAGCCACAGGCTGGCGCCGAGATAGAGGGGGTAGAAGAGCAGGCCCCAGCGCTCGTACTGGCGCACGTGCACGCGCTCGTGGGCGCGGCAGGCGTCGAGCGCGCGGGCGTCGCGCGCGAGGATCACATGGCCGAGGGTGATGGCATCGAAACGGCAGGCCGGCGGCAGCCGGCCGGCGAGGCGGCCGAGGGTGCCGCCGCAGACTTCGAGGGTGCCTTCACTCAGCCGCACACTGGCACCGCCGGCACACATCGGCAGCGCCAGCAGCAGGCCCGGCAGGCTCGCGGGCAGTGCCCAGACCCGCCGCAGCAATCTCACGCCTCGCTCGGGGCGCTGGGCACGACCTCGCCGAGCTGCACGGCCAGCTCCTTGCAGGACGGCTTGCAGACCATCTCGTTCTTGCCCAGCAGGCGCTTGGACTGGAGTTGGTCGGCAGTGCGGTGCTTGCCGCACTTGAAGCACGAACGCGTCGTGGCGCCCACCGAGAAGGGCGAGCCGCCGGGCTTGGAGCGATAACGCAGGCCGTCGTCGCGGACCTGGGTGGTGACGGGTTTCTTCATCTTCAGCCTTGTGTTCACTGCGAGGCGCGCAAGCGCGCGATCGCTGCAGATGGGGACGGCAGGCGCCGGTTCAAGCCGGCACGCTGTCACGACGGGGCGCCCCGGGGGGGCCGATGCGGGACGTCGCACGCATCCCGCTGCCCGCCGCCCGGTCCCCCATGGACAGGAGCCTCCCGCGGGCTGCAGGGGCCGGGGCGGGCGGCGACAAGACCGCTATTGTCGCGCGTACCGGCCGGGCGCGGCTTGCGGCCGGGCAAAACCCGTGCCGGCCGCAGCTGCATCCGGCAGCACCCCGGTCCCGGCGCTGGGAGCAGTCCGCGGCGCACTGCGCCGCACCGTCTGCCGTGCCCGGCCCCGATTGTTCACGGCGCTGAACAATGTGATCGCGACCCCGGCCTGTGCAGCGGGCCGGCATGCGCCTATGCTGCGGCCAGATCGGCACCATCCGGCCGCCGTGCCCCGAGGACAGGTCCATGAGCGACGCACCCACCTTCGACTACGTCATCGTCGGCGCCGGCACCGCCGGCTGCCTGCTCGCCAACCGCCTCAGCCGCGACCCCTCGGTGCGGGTGCTGCTGATCGAGGCCGGCCGCAAGGACGACTACCACTGGGTGCACATCCCGGTCGGCTACCTCTACTGCATCGGCAACCCGCGCACCGACTGGCTCTACAAGACCGAGGCCGACCCGGGGCTCAACGGCCGGCAGCTGCGCTACCCGCGCGGCAAGGTGCTCGGCGGCTGCTCGAGCATCAACGGCATGATCTACATGCGCGGCCAGTCGCGCGACTACGACCAGTGGGCGCGGCTCAGCGGCGACGCCGGCTGGGGCTGGTCGCAGTGCCTGCCCTACTTCAGGAAGCACGAGAACCACTGGCGGCTCGACCCGCAGCAGGCGGCGCAGGCGAGCGAGGAGTTCAAGGCGCTGCACGGCCACGGCGGCGAGTGGCGCGTCGAGAAGCAGCGGCTGCGCTGGGACGTGCTCGACGCCTTCGCCGCCGCCGCGGTGCAGGCCGGCATCCCGGCCACCGACGACTTCAATCGCGGCACCAACGAGGGCGTCGGCTACTTCGAGGTCAACCAGAAGGCCGGCTGGCGCTGGAACGCGGCCAAGGCGTTTCTCAGGCCCACCTGCCACGCGCGGCCGAACTTCACGCTGATGACGGGGGCGCAGGTCACGAAGCTCGTGCTGGAGCGCGACGGCGACGGCGTGCTGCGCGCCGGCGGCGTCGAGCTGATCGACGAGCGCGGCGAGGCGCTGACGGTGCGCGCCGCGCGCGAGGTCGTGATGGCCGCCGGCGCGATCGGCACGCCGCAGATCCTGCAGCTGTCGGGCATCGGCAGCGGCGCGCTGCTCGCCGACCACGGCATCGTGCCGCAGCACGAGCTGCCCGGCGTCGGCGAGAACCTGCAGGACCACCTGCAGATCCGCGCCGTGTTCAAGGTGCAGGGCGTCAAGACACTCAACACGATGGCCAACTCGCTGTGGGGCAAGGGGATGATCGGGCTCGAGTACCTGCTGCGGCGCAGCGGCCCGATGAGCATGGCGCCCTCGCAGCTCGGGGCCTTCACGCGCTCCTCGCCCGAGTTCGAGTGGCCCAACGTCGAGTACCACGTGCAGCCGCTGTCGCTCGACGCCTTCGGCGAGCCGCTGCACCGCTTCGACGCCTTCACCGCGAGCGTGTGCAACCTGAACCCCACGTCGCGCGGCCACGTGCGGTTGAGATCGCCGCGCTGGCAGGACGCGCCGCGCATCTTCGCGAACTACCTCTCGACGCCCGAGGACCGCAAGGTCGCGGCCGACTCGCTGCGCCTGACGCGGCGCATCGCCGCGCAGCCGGCGCTGAGCGCTTACCGCCCCGAGGAGTTCCGCCCGGGCGTGCAGTACCAGAGCGACGAGGAGCTGGCGCGGCTCGCCGGCGACATCGCGACGACGATCTTCCACCCGGTCGGCACCTGCCGCATGGGCTCTGCCTCCGACGACCAGGCGGTGGTGGACACGCGGCTGCGGGTGCGCGGCGTGCGGGGCCTGCGCGTCGTGGACGCGAGCGTGATGCCGACGATCACCAGCGGCAACACCAACTCGCCGACGCTGATGATCGCCGAGCGCGCCGCGGAATGGATCCTGGCCGATGCGGCCCGGCCGCAGCTGCCGCTGTCGGTGGAGGCCGCGTCGCCCGGCGCCCTCAGGCCCCGGATCGCAGCGTCCGAGTCAGCGTGACGAGCTTCGCGAGCAGCTGCGCGATCTTCTCGCGCGTCTTGTCGTCGGTGAGGCGGCCCTGCGCGTCGAAGCGCTGCGCGGCGCTGCCGATCATCACCTCCGGCTGCGCGACCACCGGCATGTCGAAGAAGACCAGCACCTGGCGCAGGTGGTACTGCGCCCGCGCGGTGCCGAGCAGGCCGGTGGACGCGCCCATGATCGCCGCAGGCTTGGCCGTCCAGGCCGCCTGCCCGTAGGGGCGCGAGGCCCAGTCGATCGCGTTCTTCAGCGCGGCGGGGATCGAGTAGTTGTGCTCGGGCGTCGCGAACAGGATCGCGTCCGCGGCGCGCACCGCGTCCTTCAGGCGCAGCACCGCCTCGGGCGCGGAGACCTCCAGGTCCTGGTTGTAGACCGGCAGTCCGTCGATCGGGTGGATCTCGAGCGTCGCGCCCTCGGGCACGAGCGACTTGGCGGCCTCGAGCGCGAGGCGGTTGTACGAGCCCTGGCGCAGGCTGCCGGGGATGCCGAGGATGCGGACGGGATCGCTCATGAGGGGAGGACTCCTGGATCGGGTGGGGCTCCCGTTCTACCGCAGGCGGGCGTGCCCGCGCTCCTCGCCTCAGTTCCAGCGCCCGTTGGCGCCCCCCACGCTGTAGCGGCCGGCGCCGAGCAGCGCGACGGCGAGCGCGCCGAACAGGAACAGGCCCTGCAGCTCCAGCGCCCAGCCGCCCTGCTTGCCGAGCGTGAAGAGCTCGCCGGCATGCACCAGCGCCACCGCGACGATCATGTTGGCGACGACCACCAGCGCCGCCGCCCGGGTCCACAGCCCGACGATCATCAGCAGCGGCGCGATCACCTCGCCGATGTAGACGCCGTAGGCCAGCACGCCGGGCAGCCCGACGTTGGCCAGCATGCCCGAGATGCCGGTCACGCCGCCGGTGAGCTTGGCGACGCCGTGCAGCAGCATCAGCAGGCCAACCGTGAGGCGCAGCACCAGCTTGCCGGCATCGTCGCCAGCGTGCGCGGAGGCAGGAGACCGGGTGACTCTGGCCATGGTTCGCTCCTTTTCGCGGGACTGTCGCTCAGCCGCCCTGCGCGCGCTGCGCACGCTGTGGCTGCAGCGGCGGGTTCGCGGCCTCGCGGGGACCGAGCTCCGGACGCACGTCGTGCACGTCCTCGCCGCGGGTGAGGCAGCCGAACACCCGCTCGGGGGCGGCGGCGCCGAGTCCCGTGTCGACCTCGCGGAGGTAGCGCGCCATCGCGTGCTCGAGCGAGGGCATCAGACGGCCGCGCTCGGTGCCCAGCACCGCGTAGGCCGGGCGCGGCGCCGGCAGCCCGAGCGTCGCGCAGGGCACGCCCTGCACCAGCTCCTGCGGCAGCCCCGCCATGCGCGCCGCCAGCCGCGCGAAACCGGCCCAGCTCACCGCGCCGTCGTTCGCGAGGTGCCACAGGCCCTGCTCTCCGTCGATGAGCAGGTCGAGGCAGGCGCCGACGAGGTCGGGCACGTAGGTCGGCGACACGATCTGGTCCTCGGCCGCGGTCCAGCGCTCGCCGCGGCGCAGCGCCTCGAGCGCCAGCGTGACGAAGTTGTGGCGGTCCCAGGGCCCGAAGAAGGCCGAGGTGCGCACCACCAGCGCATGCGGCATCGCGTCGAGCACGCACTGCTCGGCGGCGTGCTTCGCCTCGCCGTAGGCGTTGAGCGGGCGCGGGGTGTCGCTCTCGACGTAGGGCCGGTCCTGGCGGCCGTCAAAGACGAGGTCCGACGAGAAGGTCAGCAGCTCGACGCCGGCCTGCGCGCAGGCGCGCGCCAGCACCGCCGGCCCTTCCGCGTTCTCGCGCCACTGGCGCGGGTCGTTCTGCGCGTCGTCAACGCGCACGAAGCCGGCGGTGTTGACGATCGCCCAGGGCTGCCAGCGGTCGAGCACGGCCTGCACCGAGGCCGGCTCGCCGATGTCGAGCTCGGTGCGCGTCAGCAGCCGGAACGGCAGGCCGCGCACTGCGCACATCCGCGCGAAGGCCTGCCCGAGCGTGCCGGTGGCGCCGGTGATCAGGATCGGCCGCCCGCCCTGCACCTCGCGGGCCTGCACCTCGCCGTGCGCCGGGTAGATCAGCCGCAGCTCGCGCCGCCACCAGCCCGGCACCGACAGCACCGGGTGGTTGGGCCGGATGCCGTGGCCGAGCTGGCGCGCCACGCGCGCCAGCGCCGTGGGCCGCGGCTCGGGGCCGCGCACGTCCCACAGCCCCGGCTCGTAGTGGCCGCGCGCCTGCGTCAGCAGGCTGTCCCAGTCGAAGGCGCCCATCGCGGACCAGACGGTGACGGCGCGCATGTCCACGCCCTCGCCGCGCAGCGTCTGCGCCGCGCGCCAGCCCTCGAGCAGCCAGCGCAGCTGCTCCTCGCGGGTGCAGCCAAGGTGCACCTCGGTGATCGCGAGCGGGCGGCCGTAGCGCACCGCGGCCTCGCGCAGCCGCGCCTCGAAGCCGCCGATGTGGCGGCCGAGCACGCGCACCGCCTCGGTGTCGACGTAGCGGTCGCGGCCGTTGCCGCCGTGCAGGTGCGCCGGGTAGCGCTCGAGGCGGTGGTCGAGGAAGCGCTCGCTGGTCAGATAGCTGTTGATGCCGACGATGTCGGGCGGGCACGGCGCGCGCTGCAGCTCGTCGAGCTCGGAGGGGCCCGCGCCGGAGGAGGTCAGGTACTTCCACAGCGGGTGGCTGCGCCCCACCCTGCCGCACAGCAGGTCGTAGGACAGCCAGCGGCGCTCGTTCTCGAACTCGGCCTGGTAGCGCAGCGGCTCGGTGCTGCTAGTGTGGCCGAGGTCGTCGGTCTGCACCAGCTGCGCCGCCGGGTTGACGGCGCGGATCGCGCGCATCGCGAGCACGGTGCCACGCACCTGGTTGAGCAGCGCGCGCACGAAGCTGCGGTCGTCGCGGCGATGCGGGTACCAGACGCCGTAGAGCGCGGCGAAGCGCGCGGTAGTCAGCGGCTCGTTGACCGGCGTCCACATGTCGATCCACGGGTAGCGCCGCGCCACCGCGGCGGCGTACTCGGCGAGCTTCTCAGGGAAGGCGGGATCGAGCAGGTCGGTGTGGCGCGGACCGCTGCCGTGGTGCAGCAGGCCGGCGATCGGCGCGAGGCCGAGCTCGCGCATGCGCGCGAGCCGGCCGTCGGCCCAGTCCCAGTCGTAGCGACCGGGCTGCGGGGAGGTGCGCTCCCACAGCAGCGGAAAGCGCATGCGCTTCGCGCCCAGCGAGGCGAGCCGGTCCAGGTCGTCGAGCCGCTGCGCAAAGCCGCTGAGCTCGATCTGGTCCATGTACGCGTCGCCGACGCGGCTGACGGTCGGTTCGATCCCGACCCAGAGTTCCGGCCCCGCGCTCATGCCGTCGTGCTGGCGCTCGTCGCGTTCGGGCTGGCGAGGCCGGCGCCTGCGGCCGCGCGCGTCGCGCCGGCGCTGCTGAAGAGGCCGGCCGGCACCGCGGCGTCGGCCTCGTGGCGCTGGCGCAGCTTCTTGAAGGTGGCGAGCGACTGCGCCACCACCTGGTCCATGTTGTAGTAGCGGTAGGTTGCGAGCCGCCCGACGAAGGTCACGTGCGGCAGCAGCTCGGCCTCGGCCTCGTAGCGCTTGTAGAGCTCGGCGTTCTGCGGCTGCGGCACCGGGTAGTAGGGATCGCCCTCGGCGCGCGGGTACTCGTAGACCACCGAGGTGTGCGGGTGCTTCTGCCCGGTGATGTGCTTGAACTCGCTGATGCGCGTGTAGCCGTAGTCGTTCGGGTAGTTGACGGTGCCGACCTCCTGGAACTGCTCCTGGGGCAGCGTCTCGTGGCGGAACTCCAGGCTGCGGTAGGGGAGCTTGCCGTACTTGCAGTCGAAGAAGGTGTCGATCGGGCCGGTGTAGACCATGTGCTTCCACGGGATGCAGTGCTGGATCTCGCGGTAGTCGGTGTTGAGCATGATCTTGATGTTCGGGTGAGCGAGCATCTTCTCGAACATGCGCGTGTAGCCGTGCAGCGGCATCGCCTGGAAGGTGTCGGCGAAGTAGCGGTCGTCGCGGTTGGTGCGGGTGGGCACGCGCGCGGTGACGCTGGCGTCGAGCTCCGAGGGGTCCAGCCCCCACTGCTTGCGCGTGTAGCCGCGGAAGAACTTGTTGTAGAGGTCGCGGCCGACCTTGGCGACCACCACGTCCTCGGAGGTGCGGATCTGCTCGCGCTTCTCGGCCACCGACTCGAAGAAGGCCTCGAGCTCGAAGCTGGTGAGCTTCAGGCCGTAGAGCTTGTTGACGGTGTCGAGGTTGATCGGCATCGGCACCAGCTGCCCGTCGACGTTGGCCAGCACCCGGTGCTGGTAGGGCCGCCACTGCGTGAACTGCGACAGGTAGTCGAACACGTCCGCCGAGTTGGTGTGGAAGATGTGCGGCCCGTAGGGGTGGATCAGGATGCCGGCGTCGTCGTGGCGGTCGTAAGCATTGCCGCCAATATGACTGCGCTTGTCCACGATCAACACTCGCAGGCCGAGCTGCGTGGCGAGCCTCTCGGCAAGGACGCTGCCGGCGAACCCGGCGCCCACGATCAGGTAGTCGAAGCCCTGCTCCGCTCCGGCCTGCGCTGCGGCCCCTTCGGGAGCCATCATTCCGTTCAATTCGCTCAAAGCCGATCTCCTTTTGCTGCACTGCGGCGACACCGGCTCAGGAAGGGCAAGCGGTGTGCCGCCCTGGGGCGTGCCGCCGTCCGGAACAGGGGTCTTGCGGCGTCGCCGGGTGGCGCGAAAGGCATCCCGGGCTTGCGGCAGGCGCGGCCGGCGACTTGTAACGAGGGGTGGAGCGGCCGGCACCGCGGCGTGGCGCACGGAGCCGGACGGGCGACCCGTGCCGCGCGGCAGCAGGCAGGGGCGGCACGCACCCTCGCACCGCAGGCCGCCCGGAACGGGCGGGGAGCGTCGGCGGGCACGCCATCTGCCCGTGTGAAGGGCTATGGATGAACTGCACATCGCCCACTTCATCGACCGGCGCGACGCCGGCCGCCAGCTGGCGCGGGCGCTGACCCGCTACCGCGACGCGCACCCCGTGGTGCTGGCGCTGCCGCGCGGCGGCGTGCCGGTGGGCTACGAGATCGCGCGCGCGCTGGAGGCGCCGCTCGACGTGCTGCTGGTGCGCAAGCTCGGCGCGCCGGGCTTCCCGGAGCTGGGGATCGGCGCGGTGGTGGAGGGCCGCCACCCGCAGCGCGTGCTCAACGACCGCGTGATGGAGGCGGTGCAGCCCTCGGACGTCTACCTCGACGAGGAGACCGCGCGCCAGCTCGAGGAGATCGAGCGCCGCCGCCGCCACTACCGCGGCGACCGCCCGATGACGCCGGTCGAGGGGCGCACCGTGATCCTCACCGACGACGGCGTCGCCACCGGCGGCACCGCGCGGGTGGCGCTGCGCGCGCTCGCGCGCGCCGGCGTGCGGCACCTGGTGCTGGCGCTGCCGGTGGCGCCGCGCGAGCTGCTGGAGTCGCTCCAGGAGTCCTGCGACGACCTGGTCTGCCTGCACTCGCCGCTGCACTTCGCATCGGTGGGCGCCTGCTACGGCGACTTCACGCAGGTGCCCGACGACAGCGTGATCGAGCTGCTGCAGGCCGCGCGCGCCGCAGCGCCGCCGTCGATGCCGGCCGCGCATGCCGCACCGCCGGAGCTGCGGCACAGGGACGAGCGCTGGGGCGACCCCGACGTGGCGCCCGACATCGACGAGGAGCCCGAGCCGAGCTCGCCGCTGGCGAGCCTGCCGGCGCGCGGCCCGCAGCCGGTGCCGGCGCTGCTGCAACCCTGGCCGCTGCGCGACTCCGAGCCGCCCGCACCGCCCGCGCCGCACCCTCCACACTGAGGGGGATGCGCCCGCCGCAGTTTTTTCATACTAGCCTGTAGCCCTTGCACCCAGGAGGAGGGACGCGATGGACATGGACTGCGAGATCTACCAGCACCTGACGCAGACCGAGCACGCGATGGAGCGGGCCGACCTGCTGTGCCGCGCCGATCCCTGCATCGAGCGCGTGGCCGGCGAGCGCGTGCGTTCGCTGCATGCGGCCGCCACCCGGGCCAAGCGCGATTTCACGCTCGCGGCCGGGGAGTCGCCGCTGTGCAGGGAGCTCGTCGAGCTGGAGCGGGCGCTGGTGGAAGCTTGCGAGGCCTGCCCGGACACCGCCGGCGCCGCGCCGACCGATCACGGGCTGCAGTCGGCGCTGCACGACGCGCTACGCGAGGTGCGCGACCTGCGCCGGCAGCTGCACGGCGACGAGCCGCCGTCCGGCGGCCCGGACGTCCCGGGCGGCAACGGCCTCGACCGGGACGGGCCGCACCAGGCCGCGATCCACCGCTGAGCCGCCCCCGGCGAGGCGCTCACCGTCTCCCCGCCACCGGGAAACAGGCGCCGTAAGGCGCAGGCCTCCGCAGGCCGTCCTCCCGGGTGTGCGAATGCGCTGTCTGCAGGCCGTAACGCCCTCCCGGGATCGGCATGCCGTGCCCAATATTCATTGGGGTTTTTCAGGCTTTTCAGTTCGTCGTCAGTGTCGAAAATGCTGCAAATTGGTGCAGGAAAACCCCTAGTGCACGGCTTGGCCGCGGACCGTACATTCACGTCACTCGCAGCGTCGCCCCCCAGGGACGGCGCTCAAAGCGGGGGTCCGAGGAGACATAAATAAGCTAGCAATAAAAGGCGCTGCCTGGAGCGGATGCCAAAATACCGAAGGCGCTGGTCACTGACGTGGCCAGCGCCTTTCGTCATTTCGGGGCTTCGTGCTCATCGCTCTCCCTGCATGGATGGTGCGGCTGCCGGCCCGGCGGCGGCGCCCGAGAGGGTTTGCAAGCAGCGCGCCCGCCCCCCCTCTCCTGGTCCTGATGCTCGAACTCGCAATCGTCACGCTCGCCTCGCTGCTGGCCGGTTTCGTCGACGCCATCGTCGGCGGCGGCGGCCTGATCCTCGCCCCGGCGCTCTTCGGCACCTTCCCCGCCGCGGCGCCGGCCACGCTCTTCGGCACCAACAAGGGCGCCGCGGTATGGGGCACGGCCTGGGCCAGCGCGCAGTACGCGCGCCGCGTGAGCATCTCCTGGCACGCGCTGCTGCCGGCGGCCGCCGCGGCGCTCGCCGGCAGCTTCGCCGGGGCCTGGGCCGTGACGCTGGTGCCGGCGGACCAGCTGCGCCGCGCGCTGCCGCTGGTGCTGATCGCGCTGCTCGCCTACACGCTCGCGCGCAAGGACCTGGGCCGCTCGCATGCGCCGCGCTTCGCCGGGCGGCACGAGGCGCTGGTCGCCTCGGCGGTGGGCGGCGTGATCGGCCTCTACGACGGCTTCTTCGGCCCCGGCACCGGCAGCTTCTTCGTGTTCCTGTTCGTGCGCCTGCTCGGCTACGACTTCCTGCACGCGTCGGCGAGCGCGAAGCTGCTGAACACCGCGACCAACATCGCGGCGCTGGCGCTGTTCACCGCGAAGGGCCATGTCTGGTGGCACCTCGCGGTGCCGATGGCGGTGGCCAACGTGATGGGCAGCCTGCTGGGCACGCGGCTGGCGCTGCGCCACGGCGCCGGCTTCGTGCGCGGCATGTTCATCGCCGTGGTCTCGGCGCTGATCCTCAAGACCGGCTGGGACGCGCTGCGGCTGCCCTGAGCGCGTCCCGGCCGCTGCCCGCGCCTCAGTGCGTACGCTCGAGGTCCACCCAGACGGTGGCCGGGTAGGAGTTCCAGCGCAGCGTCATCACGTAGGGGTGGCGGCGCACGCGCGCGTGCGTGCCGCTGCGCCCCTGCATACGCACCGGCACCGAGATGTCGAGTCCCGGCCCGAAATGCTTGCGTGCGTTGCCCGCCAGCGTGTTCGCGACCTCGCCCACCGCGTCGAGCAGCGCCGAGTCCGACAGGTCCTGCTCCTGCTGCAGCACCAGCAGCTCCTTGAGCGCCGCGGTGGGCATCGAGACGATGACGTGGCCGTTGTAGGCGCCGGAGAAGGAGACGATGCCGTTGAACTCGTGGCCCTCGAGATCCTCCACCGCGAGGTAGGCGGAAGTGATCTCCGGCTCGATGCGGGTGGTGACCTGGAAGTAGCGCCGCACCGAGTCGACGAAGAGCCGCAGGTCGCTTTCGTTCAGGGTTCCCATCTCAGCGCCTCCCGTCCATCAGGTCCATCAGCGCCAGCACCAGCTCGTCGTCGCCGAAGGGCTTGGAGAGGAAGCCCCGCGCGCCGCGGCGCAGCGCCTGGATCGCGGTGGACTTGTCGTCGAGCGCGCTGAGCACCAGCACGCTCGCGTCGGGCAGCAGCTCGAGCAGCGGCGGGATGCAGGCGAGGCCGTCGAGCTCCGGCATCGTCAGGTCCATCGTCACCAGCTCGGGCCGCAGGCGCTGCGCGATCTGCAGCGCCTCGCGGCCGTCGCGCGCCTGCGCGGTCTGCGCGATGCCGGGCAGGCGGCCCTGCGCCACGATGCGGGCGACGCGCCCGCGCACCATGCTGGAATCGTCCACGATCATCAGTTTCATCTGCACTTTCCTCCTCCTCAAATCGTCACGCACACGCGGAACGCGGTGCCCGCGCCGGGCCGGCTCGACAGCACCAGCCGCGCGCCGAGCGCCCTGACCTGCTGCGACACCACGTCGAGCCCCACGCCGCGGCCGGCATGCTCGTCGGCCTGCTCGGCGGTGGAGAAGCCCGGGCGGAAGATCTGGTTGCCGACCTGGGCGTCGCCCATCTCCTCGACCTGCGCCGGCGTGAACCAGCCGAGCTCGACCAGGCGGCGGCGGATGCGCGCCATCGGCAGGCCGCCGCCGTCGTCCTGCACCACCAGCGCGATGCCGCCCTCGTCCTGCCGCGTCTCGAGGCTGACCGTCACGAGCCCCTCGGGCGGCTTGCGCGCCGCCTGGCGCAAGGCAGGCGGCTCGACGCCGTGCACCACCGCGTTGCGCACGAGCTGGATCGCGACATTGACCAGGCTCACGCGCGTCGCGGTCGGCAGCGCCTCGAAGCCGTCGAGCCGCGCGTCGAGCCTCACGCGCTTGCCGCCGTCGCGGGCGATGCGGCGCGCCAGCGCGTCGAGCCGCTGCGCGAGGCGCTCCGCGCTCTCCGCGCCGTCGCGCGCCGCCGGGGCGCGCTGCAGCAGCCGCTTGAGCGCCTGGAGCCGGTTGAGCAGCTCCTCCAGCGGCACCGGGATGCCCAGCAGCGCCTCGCCGCGCGGCGCGTCGGCCTCGCGCAGCGAGCGCAGCACCGACTCGAATTGGTGCGCGGTGCCCGCCAGCAGCTCCAGCCCCAGCATCGCCGCCTCGCCCTTGAAGGCGTGGATGCTGCGGTACATGCGGTCGAGGCCGCGCGCCACCTCGCGCTCGCCGCTGCCGGCGGAGATGCCGCGCAGCACGTCGTTGACCTCCAGCAGCGCGGCCTCGGAGCGCTCGACGAAGCCGCGCAGCGTGTCGGGCTCGATCTCGAGCGCCTTCACGAGCAGGCCGAACTCGCGCTGCGCCTTCTGCCGCTCGGCGCCGAGGCGCTGCTCGAGCTCGACGCGCGCGCTGACGTCCTGCACCGTGACGAGCAGGTGGCCGGTCGTGCCGTCGTCCTGCTGCACGCGCCGGAACTGGAAGGCGAGGTGGCGCAGCTGGCGCTGGCCGAGCCGGTCGCGCACCTGCAGCTCGACCTCGGTGAGCGGGTTGATGCCCTGCACGAGGTGCTCGCGCACGTGCGGCGAGAACAGCAGCTCGACGTAGGAGCGCGCGTCCTCGAGCACCTTGTCCGACACGAGCGGGCGCAGCACCTCGATGAAGTCCTCGCCCGCGCGCACGCTGCGGCCGAACATGCGGCTCACCGAGCGGGAGATCTGCGTGCCGAGCTGCATCTGCGGCGTCAGCAGGAACAGGCCCTCCTGCACCGCCGAGAGGATCTGGCGGTTCTCCTCGTTGGCCGCCTCGACCGCCTCGTCGGAGGCCTTCATGCGGCGGATGAACTTGAAGAGGATGAACAGGAAGTTCAGCAGCGCCAGCACGATGCCGCCGGCCTGCACCATGCGCAGCACCGCGGCGCGCGAGGCGCCGATGCGCTGCGTCTCGGTCACGAAGTCGTTCGCGGTATCGAGCAGGCGCAGGTTCTGCGCCTGGCTGTAGCCGAGCGCGGCGCCGAGCTGCGCGGCGGTGAAGCCGTCGCCGGCCAGCAGCGGCTGCAGCGCCTCGTGGTAGGGCGTCCAGAGCGCCTCGACCTGCCCGAGCAGCTCGCGCCCGCGCGAGGACTCCACCGCGGCGAGGTAGACCGGCTTGCCGTCGCCGCCCGGCACCACGCCGCCGGCGACGAAGGCTCCCTGCGAGAGCTGGAAGAGCCGGGCGCCGTTGCGCAACTCGGCGAGCGTCTCGGGCCGGTAGGGCTGCCCGGCCGCGCGCGCCGCGTCGAGCTCGAGCAGCGTGCGCGCGATGCGCTGCGACACGTAGCGCTGGCGACCGGCGAGGTTGATCGCCACCGTGTCCTGGTCGATCTGGAACGAGGTGTAGAAGTTCAGCACCAGCACGGCGAGGTCGAACATCAGGAAGAAGGCCACCGCGATGACGATCTCGCGGTACTTCCCGAGCAGGCGGGCGCCGCGCCGGCGCGGCCGGCTCGCCCGCTCGGCAGGCGAGCCGCGGCCCGGCGGATCGGCGGCAGGAGGCGCCAGCAGCGGTGGCGGCGACGCGTTCAGTGGGACGGACATCGATGAGGCTCCAGTCAGGTGCCGGGTCTGCGCCCGCGAGGGCGGCGGGACCGGGCCGGTCGGGGTTCGAAAGGGCTCGGGTCGAAGCGGGTCGTGCGGCGGCCTCACCGTGCGCGGCACTTCCCCGGTCGCGGGATGCCGTGGGCCGCCCGCGCCGCCGCGCAAAAAAAAACGCCCTTCCGCCCGTCGCGGCGCGCGAGCGCCGGCAGGACGAAAGGACGCCGTTGTCCGGAGGGAAGGGCCGCCGTGGCCGATCCGCGGGGAGGTCGCCATTGACCCCCTCGAGGAGGATCAACGCAACATGTATGCCAATGTTTCAGGAGCCCGGCTGCACCTTGACCGGGAGCAAGGGGCGGCGGGCCCGTGCCGCACCCGCAAACGGTGCGGCGCGGGCCTCGGCACGGTGCATCGCGCCCTCGGGCGGCTCAGCCCGCCGCGAACAGCGCCGCGTGCTGCTCGCGCAGCAGGTTCTTCTGCACCTTGCCCATCTGGTTGCGCGGCAGCTCGGGCACGAGGAAGACCCGCTTGGGGCGCTTGAAGTTGGCGATGCGCTCCCTGAGCGCCGCGGTGATCGCGGCCTCGTCGAGCGCGGCGCCCGGCCGCGGCACGACCAGCGCCACGACGCCCTCGCCGAAGTCCGGGTGCGGCACGCCGATCACGGCCGACTCGGCCACGCCGGGCAGCTCGTTGATGAAGCCCTCGACCTCGGCCGGGTAGACGTTGTAGCCGCCGCTGATGATCAGGTCCTTGCTGCGCCCGACGATGGTCAGGTAGCCCTTCGCGTCGAGGCGGCCGACGTCGCCGGTGCGGAACCAGCCGTCGGCGGTGAACTCCTCGGCGGTCTTCTCCGGCATGCGCCAGTAGCCCGAGAACACGTTCGGCCCCTTCACCTGGACGTGGCCGATCTCGTCGACCGCGCAGGCGCTGCCGTCGTCGCGCACGATGCGCACGCCCACCCCCGGCAGCGCCGGCCCGACGGTGCCGGCGATGCGCTCGCCGTGCTCGGGCTTGCAGGGGTTGGAGGTCAGCATCACCGTCTCGCTCATGCCGTAGCGCTCGAGGATGGTGTGGCCGGTGCGCTCGCGGAAGGCCTTGAAGGTGTCGGGCAGCAGCGGCGCCGAGCCGCTGACGAAGAGCCGCATGTTCGCGCAGGCCTCGCGCGTGAGCCCGGGCTCGGCGAGCAGCCGCACGTAGAGCGTCGGCACGCCCATGAAGACGGTGGCGCGCGGCAGGCGCTCGACCACCGCCCCCGGCTCGAACCTCGACAGCCAGATCATCTTGCTGCCGTTGAGCAGCGCGCCGTGGATCGCGACGAAGAGGCCGTGCACGTGGAAGATCGGCAGCGCGTGGATCAGCACGTCGCCGGGCCGCCAGTCCCAGTGACTTTTCAGCGTGAGCGCGTTGCTGAGCATGTTGCCGTGGCTGAGCATCGCGCCCTTGCTGCGGCCGGTGGTGCCGGAGGTGTAGACGATGCAGCCGAGGTCGCCCGGCTGCTTCACGGCGATCTCGTGCGCGTCGCTCATGTGCGCGGCGCGCTCGAGCAGCGAGCCGCTGCGATCCTCGTTCAGCGTGAAGACATGCTTCGTTCCGGCGGTGAAGGCGAGGCGGCTGACCCACTGGAAGTTTCGTCCGCTGCAGACGACCACGGCCGGCTCGGCGTTGCGAATGAAATACTCGACCTCGGCGGCCTGGTAGGCGGTGTTGAGCGGCAGGTAGACGTAGCCGGCGCGCAGCACCGCGAGGTAGAGCATCAGCGCCTCGGGCGACTTCTCGACCTGCGCCGCGATGCGCGCGCCCTCGGGCAGGCCGAGCGAGGCGAGCAGGTTGGCGATCATCGCGGTGCCGCGCTCGAGGTCGCGCCAGGAATAAACGGCGCCGTGCTCGGTCTCGAGCGCGGGCAGCTCCAGGTCGGCCGGCCAGGCGGCGCGCAGCGCCGCGAAAAGGTTCGCGCTGTCGTTCATCGGGAGGTTCCTCGGCACAAGAGCGGCGATTGTGCCGCGCCCCTGCGCGCTCAGCGGCGCGCCGCCGTCGTCCAGCCGCGACGCTGCGCGTGGGCCTGCGTCTCGGCCGCGTCGAGCCTGCCGGCCTCGAAGCCGCAGCTCGCCACCCGGCCCCGGAAACCGCCCTGGCCGTCGGGCGCGTGGATCATCATGATCAGCTCGCGGCCCTCCTTGCGCGGGCGGGAGGAGTAGGCCGTGTGGGGGTCGGGCAGCATCGCCCGGTACCACTCGAGGCAGGCCTCGGCCTCGGCCCGCAGCTCCGCCGCGGACAGCGGCCGGGACGCCGCGGGCTGCGGACGGGGCCGTGCGGGAGCGGAAGGCGCAGCGGCGGCAGGCGCCGAGGCGGCGGGGCGCGGGGGCCGTGCCGGCTCGGGCGGCAGCGGCACCAGCTCGCCGCGGCGGTCCGGCACCAGCCGCTCGCCCCCGCCAGGACAGGCATCCTGCTGGTAGACGGGTTGCCCGTCCTCGATGCAGCGGTGGATGAGCGGCTGCTGCGCGAGGGCCGGCAGCGCGAGCACGGCAAGACCCAGGGCGCACAGCGCGCCCGGGACGGCGGACAGGGTCTTCTTCATGTTCTGGTCCCTCTTCGGCAGAGATGCGGTGGACATCGGCACGGGCTAGGCGCCGCTGAAGCGCGGCGCGCGCTTCTGCAGGAAGGCGTTCACGCCTTCGCGGTGATCGGCACAGGGCGCGTAGTCGAAGAGCGCGGCGCGCTCGGCCGGGGTCGGCCCGCCCGGGCGGCGCAGCAGCTGCAGCGTGCGCTTGTTCAGCCGCGCGGCGTGCGGCGCCCCGGCGGCGATGCGCGCCGCGCTGGCCTGCGCCTCGGCGGCCACCTCGCCGGCCGGCACGACCCGGTGCACGAGCCCGCGCTGCAGCGCGGTGGCCGCATCGAGCAGCCGCGCCTCGAGCAGCATCTCGGCCGCGGTGGCGGCACCGAGCACGCCGAGCACGATCTCCAGCTCGCCGGGCGCCATCGGGAATCCCAGCCGCGCGATCGGCGCACCGAAGCGGCTGTCCGCAGCGCAGACGCGCAGGTCGCAGCAGGCCGCGACCTCGAGCCCGCCGCCGATGCAGTGGCCGTCGATCTGCGCGACGAGCGGCACCTCGCAGCCGAGCAGCGCATGCAGCGCCGGGGCGACGATCTCCTCGTGGAATTCGCGCAGGCGCGCCGGCTCGAAGCGGAAGCCCTGCATCTCGGCGATGTCGCCTCCGGCGGCGAAATGGCCGTCCTCGCCGCGCACGATCACGCAGCGCAGCCGCGCGTCGGCATGCAGTTGCGCCGCAAGCTCGCGCAGCTGCCGCCACATCGCGATCGTGATCGCGTTGAGCCGCGCCGGGTTGGACAGCGTGAGCACCGCCACGTCGGGCAGCGCGGCATGCGCCTCGAGGCGCACGAGGCCGGAGGAAGGGGAATCGATCATGGACGAGGGGCACGGAGCCGGAGCCGCGGGGCGCTCCGATTGTGTCGCCGCGCCGGGCGGCTTCCCTCGGGGCCGGCCCGCGCGCGCTTGCGGGGCCGGCAGTATTGCGCAGATTCGGCGCCCGCCGCATCGGTGCAGGCCCGCAGCCGCCCCTCCCGGGGCGGCCGTCGGCGCCGCCGCGTCAGCGCAGGCGGCCGATGTAGCGCTGCTCGATCGCCTGCGCGGAGCTCAGGAGCGCGTCCGGCGCGGGCGCCGGCACCGGGGACGGCTCGGGCCGGCGGCGGCCGCGCTCGGCGGCGTAGTGCGCGTCGAGCCGGTCGGCCCACAGGCGCAGGTCCGCGTCGGCCTGCTCGTGGCACAGCCGCACGATGCAGCGGGCGTACTCGTCGTTGGAGGCCATCCATTCGGTGTCGGTGATGCGGCCGAGCTTGCGGCGCAGCAGGACATGCAGATGGGCGGCAATCGCGATTCGTTCGGAAGTAGGCATTCGTCTGTCTCTGCACGGCCCCCGCACCACCGCGGTGCGGGGTGAACGTAACCATGCGAAACGCATGCCAGCGGGCGCGACCCGCAGTTGCTCAGTCCCTGCGCCGCAGCGGACAGGTGCCGAGCCCGAGCAGGGAGTACAGCGGGCAGAAGCCGAGCGCGCCGGTGAGCAGCGGCACGAGGCCGATCCAGCCCCAGAGGCCGATCGTGCCGCTGAGCGTCAGCGCGAGCAGCACGAGGCCGGCGACGATGCGCAGGAGGCGGTCGATGCCGCCGACGTTGGATTTCATGACAGGACCTCCGCAAGGAACGCCGCGCGGGCCAGGGGCCCGCAGCCGGCGTTCGCAGTGTCGGGGGTCCGGGACCGTCCGGTCTGTGACCCCGGTCACGCAGCCGGGCGCGACTCCAGCCGGAACACTGCCACCGCCTGCACGAGGCGCGCGGCCTGCTCGCTCATCGAGCTAGCCGCAGCGGCGGACTGCTCCACCAGCGCCGCGTTCTGCTGCGTCATCCGGTCGAGCTGGATGACCGCCTGGTTCACCTGCCGGATGCCGTCCGACTGCTCGTTGGCCGAGGCGCTGATCTCGTTGATGATCGCGGTGACGCGCTGCACGCCGTCGACGATCTCCTGCATCGTGCCGCCGGCCTGCTGCACGAGCGTCGCACCCGCGTCCACGCGCTCGACCGAGCTGCCGATCAGCGCCTTGATCTCGCGCGCGGCCTGCGCGCTGCGCTGCGCGAGCGTGCGCACCTCGCCGGCGACCACCGCGAAGCCGCGGCCCTGCTCGCCGGCGCGCGCGGCCTCGACCGCCGCGTTGAGCGCGAGGATGTTGGTCTGGAAGGCGATGCCGTCGATCACGCCGATGATGTCGGCGATCTTGCGCGACGCGGTGGTGATCTCCTCCATGCTGTGCACCACCTGCGCCACCACCTCGCCGCCGCGGCTCGCGGCGCTGCCGGCGCTGGAGGCGAGCTCGTTGGCCTGGCGCGCGGCCTCGGCGTTCTGGCGCACGGTGCCGGAGAGCTGCTCCATGCTCGCGGCGGTCTGCTGCAGGCTCGACGCCGCCTGCTCGGTGCGGCCCGACAGGTCCATGTTGCCGGTGGCGATCTCGCCCGAGGCGGTCGAGATGCCGTCGGCCGCCTGCCGCACCTCGCCGACGGTGCCGCGCAGCGAGTCGACCATGTGGCGCAGCGCCGCCAGCAGGCTGCCCTGCGGCGCGTCGTGCAGGCGCACCGACAGGTCGCCCCGCGCCACCGCCTCCATCGCGCGGATCGCCTGCGCCGGCTCGCCGCCAATCTGCGAGCGCAGGCCGCGCACCACGCCCCAGCCGAGCAGGCCGAGCGCCAGCAGCGCCAGCGCGCCCGTCACCAGGCCGCGCAGCATGCTCGCGCGCTCCTGCGCCGCGACATCGTCCATGTAGAGACCCGAGCCGACCATCCAGCCCCAGGGCTTGAATTCCATTAGGTACTGCAGCTTCGGCACCGGCTCGGTCTGGCCCGGGCGCGGAAAGTAGGACATCACCCAGGCGCGGCCGTCGCTGCTGTCGCGCAGGCTCTTGACGAACAGGGGGACCAGCGGCTCGCCCTTGGACTTCACCTCCACGGTCCGGCCTTCCCACTCGGGCCGGATCGGATGCATGACGGTGACCGTGTCCATGCGCCAGATGTAGAAGTACTCGGTGCGGCCGTCGGCGCCACCGTAGCGGGCGGTGCGCACCGCCTCGCGTGCCGCGTGCTGCGCCTGCTCGAGCGTCATCTCGCCCTTCGCGGCACGGGCCTCGTAGCCCGCGATGATGCTGTAGGCCGCCTCCACCGCCGAGCGCAACTGGACCTCGCGCCCCGCCCTCACCTCCTGGCGGCTGCTCCAGGCCGACTGCAGCGTCACCAGCACCACGCAGGCCAGTGCCGCGCCCACCAGCAGGGCGATCTGCCTCCCGAAGCTCATCCTTCTCAACATGCCGATGTTCTTTCTCTTCCATGCGCGACGGCACCCGCCCCATGCGCGGCACCTCGATCGCGTCTGTCTTCGGCGCAAGGACCGAAAACTTGACGCATTTGCTGGCATCCAAGGAGGATTTGTGCTGGCAACCGTGAAAAAGGACGGGGCAGCGGCGCGGCACGCGCGCTTTCAGGACGGCAAGGCCCCCTGCGCGAGGCGGCGCAGCGCGACCGCGTCGACGATCTCGATGCGCTCGCGCCCGAGGCGCACCCAGCCCTCGCGCTCGAAGCGCTCCAGCAGCCGCGAGACGATCTCGCGCACGGTGCCGAGTCGCTCGGCGAGCTGCTGGTGCGTGGTGTGCAGCGCGGGGCCCTGCCCGAGCAGCGCCGCGGCCAGGCGCTGGTCGAGGCGCTGGAAGGCCACAGCCTCGGACAGCGCCATCAGCTCGGCGAGCCGCTCGGCGAAGAGGCCGAACAGGTAGCGGCGGAAGGGCGCATGCGCGGCCCAGCGCTCGAAGGCGGCGGGCGACAGCACCAGCAGCCGCGTCGGCTGCGTCGTCTCGCCCTGCGCCGGCAGCACGGCGGCGCCGAACAGGCAGCAGGCCGACAGCAGGCAGACCTCGCCGGGCGCGACGCGGTAGAGCTCGAGCGCGCGGCCGCCCGCCGAGGCGCGCAGCACGCGCACCTCGCCGTCGAGCACGAAGGGAAAGCCGCCGCAGGGCCGGCCCTCGTCGAACAGCGGCGTGCCGGCGGGCGCCTCCAGCCAGCGCGCCTCGCGGGCGAGGTCCTCGACGAGCCGCTCGTGCGGCAGCCCCTGCAGGCACGCGTAATGCCGCAGCAGCGCGTCGAGCCGGGCGGCCGATTCGGCGGGAAGAGATGGAAGAGCCATGTCCTTTGCAAGTGGCAGGCCCAAAGTCAGGAGTGTAAGTTCGGGATACCGGACCTGTCGCGGATGGAAACCGGGAGGCGAAACCGGCAAGCGGCACCTGCCCCCGGATCCCGGACGCGGCAGCTTGCCGCCGCCGGCGAGATCCCGCCCGGCGTCCCGGTGCGACAGGAAGGCCCACCGCCCTGCAGCCAGGGCCGGTGCCGCGCCTCCCGGATGGCCCCGCGGGCGATGCCGCGGCCGATTGCAACAAAAGGAGCGACATGCAGCCCTTGCCGCCGATTGATTCCGATTCCGCCCTGTTCCTCGATTTCGACGGCACGCTCGTCGACCTGGCGCCGCGGCCCGACGCGGTGCGGGTGCCCGAGGGGCTGGTCCGGACGCTCGAAGCGCTGTCGCGGCGGCTCGGCGGCGCGCTGGCGGTGGTGTCGGGCCGGCCGATCGACGAGCTCGACGCCTTCCTCGCCCCGCTCGTGCTGCCGCTGGCCGGCGTGCACGGCAGCGAGCGCCGCGACGCGCAGGGCCGGCGCAGCACGCCGGGCGACGCGCCGGCGGCAGTGCTCGCCGCAGTCGCCGAGGCCCGGCGCCGGGCCGAGGCGCTCGCCGCCGAGCACCCCGGGCTGCTCGTCGAGGCCAAGCCCGGCGCGGTGGCACTGCACTACCGCGGCGCGCCGCAGCTCGAGGCGCTGTGCCTGGCGGCGATGCGCGAGATCACGCAGGCCACGCCCGAGCTGAACCTGCTGCACGGCAAGATGGTGCTGGAGGCCAAGCCCTCCCATGCGAACAAGGGCGCGGCAATTGCTGCCTTCCTGCAGGAGCCGCCGTTCGCCGGCCGGCGTCCGGTCTTCGCCGGGGACGACGTCACCGACGAGGCCGGTTTCGCCACCGTGCAGGCCTGCGGCGGCACGACGATCAAGGTGGGTCCGGGCGAGTCGATCGCCGCGCAGCGGCTCGACGGCCCGCAGGCGCTGCGCGACTGGCTGCGCGACGCGCTGGCCCGCCTCGAGCCAACCTCCGCCATGAAAGCCCCGCCCCGATGAGCAGCTTCGAGTCCCCTGCCACCGCCGCCTCCCGCCCCGCCGCCTCGCTGAACGTGGGCGTGATCGGCAACTGCACCTACAGCGCGCTGATCGATGCGCACGGGCGCATCGTCTGGTGCTGCCTGCCGCGCTTCGACGGCGACCCCGTGTTCCATTCGCTGCTGCACGAGCCCGCGGGCGACGACGGCGCCGGCTTCTTCGCAATCGAGCTGGAGAACATGGTGCGCTCGGAGCAGTGGTACGAGCCGAACACCGCGGTGCTGCACACGCGGCTGCACGACGACCGCGGCCAGTCGGTCGAGATCACCGACTTCGCGCCACGCTTCATCGAGCGCGGCCGCACCTTCCGCCCGATGATGATGGTGCGCCGCGTGCGCCCGGTCTCGGGCGCGCCGCGCATCCGCATCCGGCTGCGCCCGGCCTTCGAGTACGGCCAGCAGCGCCCGCGCCTGACGCTCGGCAGCCATCACGTCACCTACCACGGCCCCGGCCTGTCGCTGCGGCTGAACACCGACGCGCCGCAGACCTACGTGCTCAACGAGACGCCCTTCGTCCTGCACACCCCGCTGAGCCTGCTGCTCGGCCCCGACGAGACGCTCGGCAGCGCGATCCACGACACCGCGCGCGACTTCGAGATGCGCACGCGCGACTACTGGCGCACCTGGAGCAAGCGGCTCGGTATCCAGGCGGAGTGGCAGGAGGCGGTGATCCGCGCCGCGATCACGCTGAAGATGTCGCTGTTCGAGGACACCGGCGCGATCATCGCCGCGATGACCACCAGCATCCCCGAGGCGCCGCACACGCAGCGCAACTGGGACTACCGCTACTGCTGGCTGCGCGACGCCTTCTTCGTCGTGCGCGCGCTCAACAGCCTGTCCGAGGTCGGCACGATGGAGGACTACCTGCGCTGGCTGACCAACGTCGTCTCGCAGGCCGACGGCGGCCATGTGCAGCCGCTCTACGGCATCGGGCTGGAGAAGGAGCTGACCGAGCGCATCGTGCCGCACTGGTCCGGCTACCGCGGCATGGGCCCGGTGCGCGTGGGCAACCAGGCCTGCGAGCACTTCCAGCACGACGTCTACGGCAACATCGTGCTCGGCGCCGCGCAGGCCTTCCACGACAAGCGGCTGTTGCGCCCGGCCGGGCGCGCGGAGTTCGAGGCGCTGCAGCTCGTCGGCGAGCAGGCGCTGCGCGTGTTCGACCAGCCCGACGCCGGCATGTGGGAGCTGCGCACGCGCGCGCGGGTGCACACCTCGTCGGCGCTGATGAGCTGGGCCGCGGCCGACCGGCTGGGCAAGATCGCGCAGGCGCTCAGGCTGCCCGAGCGCGCCGCCTACTGGAGCGGCCACGCCGAGCGCATGCGCGAGCACATCCTGCGCGAGGCCTGGAGCGAGGAACGCAAGGCCTTCGCGGAGAGCTTCGGCGGGCGCGACCTCGACGCGAGCGTGCTGCTGATGGCCGAGGTCGGCTTCATCGACCCGCGCGACCCGCGCTTCGTCGCCACCGTGGACGCGCTCGAGACGCACCTGTGCGACGGCCCCTACATGCGCCGCTACGAGGCGCCGGACGACTTCGGCAAGCCCGAGACCTCGTTCAACATCTGCGCCTTCTGGCGCATCGACGCGCTCGCGCGCATCGGCCGCAAGGGGCAGGCGCGCGAGATCTTCGAGACGCTGCTGGCCACGCGCAACCCGCTCGGCCTGCTGTCCGAGGACACGCACCCGGTCACCGGCGAGATGTGGGGCAACTTCCCGCAGACCTATTCGATGGTCGGCATCATCAACGGCGCGACCCGCCTGTCGCAGCCGTGGGACACGCTGATCTGAACCGGGCGGACACCCGGCGGCGCGAGCCGCAGCGGGTGCAGAGCCCGCCCCCCAGGAGCCCCGATCCGTGCCGCTGCGACGGCCCGCCGGGCGCTCCGCTGACATGGAGAGAGATGACATGGCCCGACTCGTGGTGGTTTCCAACCGGCTCGCCGACCCGCGCAAGGCCGCGGCGGGGGGTCTCGCCGTCGCGCTCGGCGAGGCGCTGAACCAGAGCGGCGGCCTGTGGTTCGGCTGGAGCGGAGAGGTCGTCGAGGACGCCGCCCGCGCCCCCGACGACGGGCTGCAGGTGCAGCCCGCCGGCCGCGTGACGCTCGCCACGGTCGATCTGACGAAGAGCGACCACGACGCCTACTACCTCGGCTACAGCAACCGCGTGCTGTGGCCGGTGTTCCACTACCGGCTCGACCTTGCCGACTTCGACGCGGGCTTCCTCAGCGGCTACCGGCGCGTCAACAAGATGTTCGCGCGCCACCTGATGGAGCTGCTGCGCCCCGACGACATCGTCTGGATCCACGACTACCACCTGATCCCGCTCGCGGACGAGCTGCGCGCGCTCGGCAGCCGCCACCGCATCGGCTTCTTCCTGCACATCCCGCTGCCGCCGCCGCTGGTGCTCGCCGCGCTGCCCGGCCACGAGTGGCTGATCCGCGCGCTGTTCGCCTACGACGTGGTGGGCTTCCAGTCGCAGGCCGACGTCTCGCACTTCGAGCGCTTCGTGATGAACGAGGCCGGGGCCGAGAAGCTCGCCAGCGACCGCTTCCGCTGCTACGACCGCAGCGTGGTCGCGCGCGCCTTCCCGATCGGCATCGACGTCGACGAGTTCCAGCGCCTGGGCCAGATGCGCGAGGCGCGCGAGATGTACGAGACGATGCGCGAGCAGTACTCGCGGCGCGAGCTGCTCGTCGGCATCGACCGGCTCGACTACTCCAAGGGCCTGCCGCAGCGCCTGCGCGCCTTCCGCAACCTGCTGCAGGACTATCCCGACACGCGCGACCGTGCCACGCTGATCCAGATCGCGTCGCCGACGCGCGAGGACGTGCGCGCCTACACGACGATCCGCCGCGAGCTCGAGGGCCTGTGCGGCCACATCAACGGCAACTACGGCGAGATCGACTGGATGCCGGTGCGCTACATCAACCGGACGCTGCCGCGGCGCAAGCTGCCCGGGCTGTGCCGCGCCAGCCGCGTCGCGCTGGTCACGCCGCTGCGCGACGGCATGAACCTGGTGGCCAAGGAGTACGTCGCCGCGCAGGACCCGGCCGACCCCGGCGTGCTGGTGCTGTCGCGCTTTGCGGGCGCGGCCGAGCAGATGCGCGAGGCGCTGCTGGTCAACCCCTACGACACGCAGGGCACCGCCCGCGCGATCCACCAGGCGCTGAAGATGCCGCTGGAGGAGCGCCAGCGCCGCCACGCCGCGCTGCTGGCGGGCATCCGCGCGCAGGACGTGCACTGGTGGCGGCGCAGCTTCCTCGCCGCGCTGGGCGACGAGGTGTCGGCCCCGTCGGAGGAGTCCTACGAGCCGGCGGAGGAGGCACGTTGAACGCGGATGTCTGGAACAGCCTGCTGCTGCGCTGGGGCGGGCTCGGCGGCGTGACCTCGACCGCGCTGCGGGTGGTGGCGATCCTGCTCGCCGCCTGGCTCGCGATCGCGGTGCTGCAGCGCATGATCCGCCTCGTGCGGCTGCGCCTGTCGACGCACCTGCACGACATCGAGGCCCAGCGGCGCGCCGAGACGCTCGGCCGCGCCCTGCGCTACATCGTCGCGGTCGTGATCTCGGCACTGGCCTTCATGCTCGTGCTCGGCGAGATGGGCATCTCGCTCGCGCCGATCCTGGGCGCGGCCGGCGTCGTCGGCGTCGCGGTCGGCTTCGGTGCGCAGAGCCTGGTGAAGGACTACTTCAACGGCTTCTTCCTGCTGCTGGAGAACCAGATCCGCGTCGGCGACGTGGTGCGGCTGTCCGAGCGGCACGCGGGCCTGGTCGAGGAGATGACGCTGCGCTACGTGCGGCTGCGCGACTACGACGGCCACGTCCACTACGTGCCCAACGGCAGCATCTCCGAGGTCATCAACATGACGCACGGCTTCGCGCAGGCGGTGTGCGACGTCGGCGTGGCCTACCGCGAGAACGCCGACGAGGTGCTGGAGGTGATGCGCGAGGTGGGCGAGGCGATGCGCGCCGAGGAGGCCTTCGCGGACAGGATGCTCGACGCGACCGAGATCGTCGGCGTCGAGCGCTGGGACGACTCGGCGGTGATCCTGCGCGCGCGCTTCAAGGTGAGCGCCGGCCAGCAGTGGACGGTGCGGCGCGAGTACCTGCGCCGGCTCAAGGCGGCCTTCGACGCGCGTGGCATCGAGATCCCCTACCCGCACCTCACGCTGTACGCGGGCGAAGGCAAGGATGGCAGCGCGCCGGCCTTCCGCACGCAGATGGTGCGCGACCCGGCGCGGCCGACGCTGGCGGCCAACGACACACCGAGGCCGGAACGGGCCTGAGCGCGGCGCCGCGCCGCCCGGGCCGGGCCGGGAGAAGAGGGGCTGCGGGACCCCTCCTCCCGGCGTCGAACCCTCAGCGCTTGCGGTCGCGATCCTTGCCGACCTGGTTGCCGATGATGCCGCCCACCGCGGCGCCGCCGATCGTGCTGGTGGTGCTGCCGCCGAGCACCGCGCCCGCGGCACCGCCGATCGCCGCGCCGGTGGCGGTGCTGCGATCGCGATGGCTCATGCCGGCGCAGCCGGCGAGCGCCACGCTCAGCACCGCGGTGGCGCCGAGCGCCGTCCAACGAACTTTCTTCATGGGGTCCTGCCTTTCTTCATGGGGATGAGCCTGCGTCGCGGTGCCCGCCCCGCTCAGGAGGCGCCGCCTCGCGAGCCCGGGGGCGGCGGCTCGCTGCGCCCGCCGGGCGTGGCCTGGGGATGGGCGGCGCTGCGGTAGACGCGGATGCCCCCGATGCTCTCGACATCGGGGTCGCCGGACATGAAGCGGCCGACGCGGCGCCGCTCGTCGTCGTCCTCCGCAGATGGGGCGGCCGCGGCCTCGTCGCGGCGCCCGGCCCGCGCGGGCTCGCCGCGCGACTCGATGTCCACCACCTTGTGGCGCTGCATCGCCTCCGACACCGCGCGCACCCGGGCGTCGCTGTCGGCCTGCACCATCACGACGATCGAGCCGCGGCGCACCGCCTCGTCGTACAGCCGCTCGTCGTCGCTCTTGCCGCCCATGCGCACGAACAGCGAGCGGAACAGGTCGCCGATCGAGCTCTGCACCGAGTTGCTGCGGTCCACCGCCTCCTGCACGCTCGGCGCGTGCTCGCCGCCGGCGATGCCGTGCGCCGTCGGGCTCGCGGCCGTGACGCGGATCTCGCGCGGATGGAAGCCGTGCTGATTCACCAGCTCCTCGTAGAGGCCCCTTGCCTCCTGCATGTGGTCGAAGACCCCAACCAGTACCCGTGACATCGCGCTCTCCTTGCGGTGTTGCGGCCGCGCCCGGATGGCGCGCGGCGTTTCGGGGACACGGGCAAACGGCAGGCCCGTCGGCCGGCTCAGAAATGCGCGAGGTAGCCGCCGTCGACCGCGAGCACCTGGCCGGTGACGTAGCTCGCCGCGTCCGACGCCAGGAAGACCACCGCGCCCGCGACCTCGTGGGGGCGGCCCCAGCGGCCGAGCGAGGTGCGCCGCCGCAGCCACTCGGCGGTGTCGGCGTCCGCCACCATCGCGGCGTTGGTCTCGGTGGCGAAGTAGCCGGGCGCGACGCCGTTGACCGTGATGCCGTGCGGGCCGAGCTCCGCGGCGAGCGCGCGCGTGAGCGCCGCGAGCCCGCCCTTGGCGGCGGTGTAGGCGGCGTCGCCGGCGCGCGCGATCGGCCCGGCGATCGAGGTGATGTTGACGATGCGGCCCCTGCCGCGCGGCAGCATCAGCCGCGCCGCCTCGCGGCTGAGCATGAAGGGCGCGACCAAGTCCACGTCGAGGAGGCGCCGCACCGCGTCGGTGTCGAGCTCGAGCAGCGGCCGGCGGTCGCGCACGCCGACGTTGTTGACGAGCACGTCGAGCCCGCCGCCGCCGGGCGCGGCGCGCTCGGCCATCCACTGCCGCACCGCGCCCTCGTCGGCGACGTCGAACACCGCGGCGCGCGCCGTGCCGCCCTGCCCCGCGCCCGCGGCCGCGGCACGCGCGACCGCCGCCGCGACCCCCCGCGGCTCGCGGCCGTTGAGCCACACGTCGGCGCCGGCGGCGGCGAGCGCGCACGCGATCTCGAGCCCGAGGCCGCGGCCGGCGCCGGTGACGAGCGCGCGGCGGCCGCGCAGCGAGAAGGGGTGCAGGCTCGGGGACGGGGAATCGGTCGGGCGGCTCATCGCGCGGCTCGCAGGAAGGGAAGACGCGCGATCGTATAGCGGCGCTCGCCGCGGCTCCCGGGGCAGCGGGCCCGGCGGCCCGCGAGCCGGCTCAGGGCTGCGTCGCCTGCTCCAGCCGCGCCAGCCAGTGCAGCGCGTGCTCGCGCGCGTCGCCGCACATCTCGGGCGCGGCCTGCAGCCCGGCGCAGCAGGCCGGCCGCTCGGGCCGGCCGAAGATCGCGCAGCGCAGCTCGGCGGTGAGCTGCACGCAGGGCACGCCCGCCGGCTTGCCCTGCGGCATGCCGGGGATCGGGCTGGAAATCGAGGGCGCGATGCAGCAGGCGGCGCAGCCGGGGCGGCAGGCCATCGTCGCGCCCGGCACGGAATTCACCATGGCGTGTCGGGAGGAAACTGGAGTTCGGCGCCGCGCGGTTGCAGCGCGGCCTGCGCGGCGGTCTCGAAGGCGTGTGCGTCGGGCGGCAGGTCGCCGCGGGCCTCGGCCCAGGCCTCCAGCGCGCACAGCCGCGCCTCGAGCGCGAGCACCCAGGAGGTCGGCCGCCCCTCGAACAGGCTGCTGAGCACGAGGAAGCGCTGCCCCCAGGACAGCAAGCTCGCGCCGGGGCGGTGCGTGATCTGCCAGGCCTGCTCCAGGTCGCGCGCGTCGATGCGGAACATGCCGAGCCGCTCGGCGAGGCCGTCCATCGTCAGGTCGATCTTCGGTGGGGCAATCAAGCGGTCCATGGTCCGGCTCCTCCCTCGACGCCGCCGCGTCAGACGAGGATTGTCGGCGAGCTTCTTGCACTGCAACAAGGCGAGGAAGACCGGGAAAGCCCGGTTTCCGGCAAGCGCGTGTATCGCCCGTAACCGGCCGTCCGCGCGGCGCGCAGGGGCTGTCCCTGCCGACGTCAGGAGCAAGGCCGCCAACTAAAATGACCGGTTTGCCTGCCGCAGGCCTTCCCATTCTTTTCGCGGCGCCCACTTCCGGAGTGCAAGATGCTGTTTCCCAAGGAATTCGACGTGATCGTCGTCGGCGGTGGCCATGCCGGCACCGAGGCGGCGCTCGCCGCCGCGCGCATGGGGGTGAAGACGCTGCTGCTGACGCACAACATCGAGACGCTCGGCCAGATGAGCTGCAACCCCTCGATCGGCGGCATCGGCAAGGGCCACCTCGTCAAGGAGGTCGATGCGCTCGGCGGCGCGATGGCCGCCGCGACCGACGAGGGCGGCATCCAGTTCCGCATCCTCAACTCCTCCAAGGGGCCGGCGGTGCGCGCCACGCGCGCGCAGGCCGACCGCATCCTCTACAAGGCCGCGATCCGCCGGCGCCTGGAGAACCAGCCGAACTTGTGGCTGTTCCAGCAGGCGGTGGACGACCTGCTGGTCGAGGGCGAGCGCGTCGTCGGCGCCGTCACGCAGATCGGCCTCGCCTTCCGCGCCCGCGCGGTAGTGCTGACCGCCGGCACCTTCCTCGACGGCAAGGTGCACGTCGGGCTGCAGAACTACGCCGCCGGCCGCGCGGGCGACCCGCCCGCGGTGAGCCTGTCGGCGCGCTTGAAGGAGCTGAAGCTGCCGCAAGGGCGATTGAAGACCGGCACGCCGCCGCGCATCGACGGCCGCAGCATCGATTTCAGCAAGCTCGCCGAGCAGCCGGGCGACCTCGACCCGGTGCCGGTGTTCAGCTTCCTCGGCGACGCGTCGCAGCACCCGCGCCAGGTGCCGTGCTGGATCACGCACACCAACGAGCGCACGCACGAGATCATCCGCAGCGGCTTCGACCGCAGCCCGATGTTCACCGGCGTGATCGAGGGCGTGGGCCCGCGCTACTGCCCGAGCATCGAGGACAAGATCAACCGCTTCGCCGACAAGGACTCGCACCAGATCTTCCTGGAGCCGGAAGGGCTGACCACGCACGAGTTCTACCCGAACGGCATCTCCACCTCGCTGCCCTTCGACATCCAGCTCGCCGCGGTGCAGTCGATGGCGGGCCTGGAGAACGCGCACATCCTGCGCCCGGGCTACGCGATCGAGTACGACTACTTCGACCCGCGCGCGCTCAGCGCGAGCTTCGAGACGCGCGCGATCCGGGGCCTGTTCTTCGCCGGGCAGATCAACGGCACCACCGGCTACGAGGAGGCGGCGGCGCAGGGCCTCTTCGCCGGCCTGAATGCGGCACTCCAGGCGCAGGGGCGAGAGCCCTGGACGCCGCGGCGCGACCAGGCGTATCTGGGCGTGCTGGTCGACGACCTGATCACGAAGGGCGTGTCCGAGCCCTACCGCATGTTCACGAGCCGCGCCGAGTTCCGGCTGCAGCTGCGCGAGGACAACGCCGACATGCGCCTGACCGAGATCGGCCGCGAGCTCGGTCTCGTCGACGACATGCGCTGGGCCGCGTTCAACCGCAAGCGCGACGCCGTTTCACGTGAAACACAGCGCCTCAAGAGCAGCTGGGTCCACCCCGGCATCCTGCCCGCGGCCGAGGCCGAGCGGCTCGTCGGCAAGGCGCTCGAGCGCGAGTACAGCCTCGCCGACCTGCTGCGCCGTCCCGGCGTGAGCTTCGACGTCACCGCCGAGGCCGACGCGATCGCGCAGCGCGCCAAGGGCAGCGAGGCGCCGACCGCGTCGCGCGCCACGCTGCGCGCCGAGCTCGGCGAGGCGCTCGCCGACCAGGTGATCGAGCAGGTCGAGATCGCGATCAAGTACGCCGGCTACATCGACAAGCAGAACGAGGAGGTTGAGCGCGCGGCGCGCTACGAGCAGATGCCGCTGCCGCCCGAGCTCGACTACGCGCAGGTCACGGCGCTCAGCCACGAGGTGCGCCAGAAGCTCGCGAAGCACCGCCCGGCCACGCTCGGCCAGGCCTCGCGCCTCTCCGGCATCACGCCGGCGGCGATCTCGCTGCTGCTCGTGCACCTGAAGAAGGGCCGCTTCAAGGGCTTCGAGGCCGGCGCCGCCGAGCCAACAACGGCACGCGAAACCGCCTGAGGCGCGGCCGGTGCGGCCTCGGCGGGCGGCGGAGCGTCGATAATCGATTTTTCGCCACCGACCGAGTGCCGCCTTGTCCGCCGCCCTGCCCCCCGAAGTCGCGCGTCTCGAAGCCCCGCTGCGCGAGGGCCTGCTCCAGCTCCGGCTCGCGCTGGACGACCGCCAGGTCGGCCAGCTGCTCGCCTACCTCGCGCTGATCGCGCGCTGGAACCGCGTCTACAACCTCACCGCCGTGCGCGAGCCCGCCGACATGCTGTCGCAGCACCTGCTCGACAGCCTCGCCGGCGTCGCGCCGCTACGCCGCCACACCGAGGGAGCGCCGGCGCGCGTGCTCGACGTCGGCAGCGGCGCGGGACTGCCGGGCGTCGTGTTCGCGATCGCCTGTCCCGAGCTCTCGGTGACCTGCGTCGACACGGTGGCGAAGAAGGCGATCTTCATCCGGCAGGCCGCGGCCGAGCTGGGCCTGCCGAACCTGCGCGCCGAGCATGCGCGCGTCGAGCAGCTCCAGCCCGCGGCGGCGCAGGTCGTCACCTCGCGCGCCTTCGCGTCGCTGCACGACTTCGTCGCGCTCACGCGCGAGCACCTCGCCGCCGACGGCGTCTGGCTCGCGTTCAAGGGCCGCGTGCCGGACGACGAACTTGCCGCCTTGCCCCCCGACGTCGGCGTGCTCCAGGTGGAGCCGCTCGCCGTGCCCCGGCTCGACGCGCAGCGCTGCCTCGTGTGGCTGCGCCCGGCCGGCTGACCCCCCGCCCCGGCTCCCGCCATGTTCGGCATCGCGGACTTCGGCGCCTACTGCGCGGCCATCCTCGTCTTCCTGGCCCTGCCCGGGCCGGGCACCTTCGCGCTGCTGAACTCGACCGCGAAGGGCGGCTTTCGAGCCGGCGCCGCGGCGACGCTCGGCCTCATCGCCGGCGACCAGGTGCTGCTGTGGCTGGCGGTGGCGGGCATCGCCGCGCTGCTGAAGGCCCACCCGACGCTGTTCCACGCGGTGCAGTGGGCCGGCGCCGCCTACCTCGCGTGGATCGGGGTGCAGCTGCTGCGCACGCGCGAGGGCGGCGCCTCGCCGATCCGCATCGAGCCGCGCCGCTACGCGCGCCAAGCCTTCCTGATCACGCTGCTGAACCCGAAGGCGATCGTGTTCTACATGGCCTTCTTCCCGCTCTTCATCGACCCGGCGCAGCATCGCGGGCTGCTCACCTTCGCGGTGATGGCGGCGACGATCGCTGCCCTGACGCTCGCCTACTGCCTGCTGCTGTGTGCCTTCGCGCAGGCGGTGGCGCAGAAGGTGCGCGCGCACCGGCGCCTGGCGCGCTGGCTCGAGCGGCTGGCCGGCGTCGCGCTGATCGCCTTCGGCCTGCGCCTCGGCACGCAATGAGCAAGGCCACGAAGAGGCCGCACGCCCAGGAGCTCCCGATGCCCTCCGCCGACCGCCCGAGAATCCCGACCCCGGCGCCCCGCAGGGGCATGCGCTGCGACGGCGGCCCGGCGAAGCCCGCCGCGCCCGGCCCCGCTTTCCCCTGAATGCCGCCCCCCGAGCGACGGCCTTCCGCAACCGAAAACAGAACCCGAACCGACATGGCCAAGATTTTCTGCGTCGCCAACCAGAAGGGCGGCGTGGGCAAGACCACCACCGCCGTGAACCTCGCCGCCGGCCTCGCCCAGGTCGGCCAGCGCGTGCTGCTCGTCGACCTCGACCCGCAGGGCAACGCGACGATGGGCTCCGGCATCGACAAGCGCACCCTCGCCTTGAGCATCTACGAGGTGCTGCTCGAGTCGGCGTCGGTCGCCGAGGCGCGCGCGCGCTCCGAGCATGGGCGCTACGACGTGCTCGGCGCCAACCGCGAGCTGTCGGGCGCCGAGGTCGAGCTCGTCGAGCTCGAGCGCCGCGAGCGCCGCCTCAAGAGCGCGCTGCAGGCCGCCGACGCCGACTACGACTTCGTGCTGATCGACTGCCCGCCGAGCCTGTCGCTGCTGACGCTCAACGGCCTCGTGAGCGCGCACGGCGTAATCGTGCCGATGCAGTGCGAGTACTTCGCGCTCGAGGGCCTGTCGGACCTCGTCAACACCATCAAGCAGGTGCATGCCAACCTGAACCCCGACCTGCAGATCATCGGCCTGCTGCGCGTGATGTTCGACCCGCGCATCACGCTGCAGCAGCAGGTCAGCGAGCAGCTGCGCCAGCACTTCGGCGACAAGGTGTTCGACAGCGTGATCCCGCGCAACGTGCGCCTGGCCGAGGCACCGAGCTACGGCCAGCCCGGCGTCGTGTTCGACCCGAACGCCAAGGGCGCGCTCGCCTACGTGGACTTCGCGCGCGAGATGGTCGAGCGCGTGCGCCGGATGTGAGGCGATGAACGCAAGCCCCCCCGTGATCGACGCGTCGCTGCGCGTGCTGCTGCTGCCCGGCTGGCAGGACTCCGGCCCCGGGCACTGGCAGACGCTGTGGGAGCAGCAGCACGGCTTCGTGCGCGTCGAGCAGGCCGACTGGGACTGGCCGCGCCGCGGCGACTGGATGGCGCGGCTCGACGAGGTGCTGCAGGAAGACGCACGCCCGGCGGTGCTGGTCGCGCACTCGCTCGGCTGCCAGCTCGTCGCGAGCTGGGCCGACCACTCGCGGCACACCGACCGCGTGCGCGCGGCGCTGCTGGTCGCGCCGCCCGACACCGAGCGCGAGGACCTGCCGCCCAACCTCTTCAACTGGCGCCCGATGCGCCGCCCGCGCCTGCCCTTCGCCGCCACGGTGCTCGCGAGCAGCGACGACCCCTACTGCGAACTCGCCCGCGCCGCCGGGCTCGCGGCCGACTGGGGCGCGGACTTCGTCGCGCTCGGCCCGCGCGGCCACCTCAACGGCGACTCCGGCCTCGGCGACTGGCCCGAGGGCCTGCAGATGCTGCGCGCACTCGTGCAGCGAGCCTCCTGAATTTCCAAGGACACCCGACACACCATGGCGACCAAGAAACCCAAGGGCCTCGGCCTCGGCCTCGAGGCGCTGCTCGGCCCGAAAGTCAGCGATGCGCCGAACGCCGCCGCGGCGGCCGAAGGCGCGCCGAGCACGCTGCGGCTCGAGCAGATCCAGCCCGGCCGCTACCAGCCGCGCACGCGCATGGACGAGGGCTCGCTGTACGAGCTCGCCGAGAGCATCAGGGCGCAGGGCATCATGCAGCCGATCCTGGTGCGCCCGATCGGCGGCGGGCGCGGCCGCAGCGCGAGGTACGAGATCATCGCCGGCGAGCGCCGCTCGCGCGCGGCGCGCCTCGCCGGCCTCGAGGAGGTGCCGGTGCTGGTGCGCGAGGTGCCCGACGAGGCCGCCGCCGCGATGGCACTGATCGAGAACATCCAGCGCGAGGACCTCAACCCGCTCGAGGAGGCGCAGGGCCTGCAGCGCCTCGTCGTCGAGTTCGGCCTGACGCACGAGCAGGCGGCGCAGGCGGTGGGCCGCTCGCGCAGCGCCGCGAGCAACCTGCTGCGGCTGCTGAACCTCGCCGAGCCGGTGCAGCAGATGCTGATGGCCGGCGACCTCGACATGGGCCATGCGCGTGCGCTGCTGCCGCTGGAGCCCGCGCAGCAGATCCTCGGCGCCAACGAGATCGTCGCGAAGAAGCTCAGCGTGCGCGAGGCGGAGAAGCTGGCCTCGCGCATGGCCGAGGGCCGCACGCAGCCGTCGCCGCGCGCCGAGCCGCCGAAGTCGCGCGACATCGTGCGCATCGAGGAGGAGCTGTCCGACCGGCTGACGGCGGCGGTGCAGATCCGCGTGAAGAAGCGCACCCGGCGCGGCGAGCAGGGCGAGGTGGCGATCGCCTTCGGCTCGCTCGAGGAGCTCAACGGGCTGCTCGACAAGCTCGGCCTCGCGCCCGCCTGAAGCCCCCTCGCCTGCAGGCGTCCTCTGCAGGCCCTCCGCGGCCTCCCCCGGGAAGATCCCGGGCCACTCTTTCCCGGCATCGCCGCCCCCCATCCCGGGGGCGAGCGCCCTGCGCGCCGCGCCTGCTGCGGCCGCACCGCGCACCTTCAACGGCCCCGGCCCGCCCCACGGCCGCCCCCGTGCACCAAAGCGGCCCTCTTTGCCGCAGAACGTACGGGCACTGCGCACGTTGACAGCGCAAATCCCGAGAAACTCCTCCCGTGCAAGACCCCTCCCAGTGAAGGGCCCCCGGGCCCGCTTCACACGCACAGGGCACGCTCTTTGCACTATGGTGACAGCAACGCTCGAAAGAGCTGGCACTTTCGGACGTGGCAAGGGGCAGCGGAGACCGGTGGTCGAGGCTGCAGAACACAAGGGTGGCGACGGTGCAGCCAGTGTGAGTCGACACCCATTTGAGACCTTTGGAGGTGTGCGATGGACGTCATCAGCAACTTCGCGGCTCGCTACGAGCGCACGCGGCAGGAAGAGCTGACCCTGCAGGAATACCTGGAGGTCTGCAAGCGGGACCCGCTGGCCTATGCGTCCGCCGCCGAGCGCATGCTCAAGGCCATCGGCGAGCCCTCGCTGGTGGACACCCGCAACGACCCGCGCCTGTCGCGGATCTTCGCGAACAAGGTCATCAAGATCTACCCGGCCTTCCGCGAGTTCTACGGCATGGAGGACGCGATCGAGCAGGTCGTCAGCTACTTCCGCCATGCCGCGCAGGGCCTGGAGGAGAAGAAGCAGATCCTCTACCTGCTGGGCCCGGTGGGCGGCGGCAAGAGCTCGATCGCCGAGCGCCTGAAGCAACTCATGGAGCAGGTGCCCTTCTACGCGATCAAGGGCAGCCCGGTGAACGAGTCGCCCCTGGGGCTCTTCGACGCCACCGAGGACGGCGCGCTGCTCGAGGAGCAGTACGGCATCCCGCGCCGTTATCTGAACCGCGTGCTCTCGCCCTGGGCGGTCAAGCGCCTGGAGGAGTACGGCGGCGACATCCGCCAGTTCAAGGTCGTCAAGCGCTATCCGAGCATCCTCAAGCAGATCGGCATCGCCAAGACCGAGCCCGGCGACGAGAACAACCAGGACATCTCCTCGCTCGTCGGCAAGGTCGACATCCGCAAGCTCGAGAGCTACTCGCAGGACGACCCGGACGCCTACAGCTACTCGGGCGGCCTGTGCCTGGCCAACCAGGGCCTGCTCGAGTTTGTCGAAATGTTCAAGGCGCCGATCAAAGTGCTGCATCCGTTGCTGACCGCAACCCAGGAAGGCAACTTCAAGGGCACGGAAGGCTTCGGTGCCATCCCCTTCGACGGGGTGGTGCTCGCGCACAGCAACGAGAGCGAGTGGAAGGCCTTCCGCAACAACAAGAACAACGAGGCCTTCCTCGACCGGATCTACATCGTCAAGGTGCCCTACTGCCTGCGCGTCTCGGAAGAGATCAAGATCTACGAGAAGCTGGTGCGCAACTCCTCGCTTGCCGAGGCGCCCTGCGCCCCGGGCACGCTGAAGATGATGGCGCAGTTCTCGGTGCTGACGCGGCTCAAGGAGCCGGAGAACTCGAGTCTCTTCTCCAAGATGCTGATCTACGACGGTGACAACCTCAAGGACACCGACCCGCGCGCCAAGTCGCTGCAGGAGTACCGCGACTACGCGGGCGTGGACGAGGGCATGAACGGGGTCTCGACGCGTTTCGCGTTCAAGATCCTGTCCAAGGTCTTCAACTTCGACCCGGCCGAGGTCGCCGCCAACCCGGTGCACCTGATGTACGTGCTCGAGCAGCAGATCGAGCGCGAGCAGTTCCCGGCTGAGCAGGAGCAGAAGTACCTCGCCTTCGTGAAGGAGCACCTCGCGCACCGCTACGCGGAGTTCATCGGCAAGGAGATCCAGACGGCCTACCTCGAGAGCTACAGCGAGTACGGCCAGAACATCTTCGACCGCTACGTGACCTACGCCGACTACTGGATCCAGGACCAGGAGTACCGCGACACCGACACCGGCGAGATCTTCGACCGGGCGTCGCTCAACGCCGAGCTCGAGAAGATCGAGAAGCCGGCCGGCATCGCCAACCCGAAGGACTTCCGCAACGAGATCGTCAATTTCGTGCTGCGCGCGCGCGCCAACAACGCGGGCAAGAACCCCTTGTGGACGAGCTACGAGAAGCTGCGCACGGTGATCGAGAAGAAGATGTTCTCGAACACCGAGGAGCTGCTGCCCGTCATCAGCTTCAACGCGAAGTCGAGCGCCGACGAGCAGAAGAAGCACGAGGACTTCGTCAACCGCATGGTGCAGAAGGGCTACACGCCCAAGCAGGTCCGCCTGCTGTGCGAGTGGTACCTGCGCGTGCGCAAGAGCTCCTGAGCGGCCGGGCCGCTCAGAAGCGAAAGGCGACACACACATGCCGATGTTCCAGCAGATCATCGACCGGCGCCTGTCGGGCAAGAACAAGTCGATCGGCAACCGGGAGCGCTTCCTGCGCCGCTATCGCGACCAGATCCGCGAGGCGGTGCGCCGCGCCGTCAACCAGCGCGGCATCCGCGATCTCGAGCAGGGCGAGGACATCCGCATCCCCAAGCGCGACGTCTCCGAGCCGGTGTTCGGCCACGGCCAGGGCGGCACCCGCGAAGCGGTGCACCCGGGCAACACCGAGTACGTCAAGGGCGACCGCATCCCCAAGCCGCCCGGAGGCGGCGGGGGCGGCTCCGGGCGCGGGCAGGCGAGCGACTCCGGCGAGGGGGAGGACGACTTCGTCTTCCACCTCACCAAGGAGGAGTTCATGCGGGTCTTCTTCGAGGACCTCGCCCTGCCCCACCTGATCCGCACCGAGCTCGCCGAGGTGCCGGAATGGAAGAGCCACCGTGCCGGCTTCGTCAGCGACGGCACGCCCACCAACCTGCACATCGTGCGCTCGATGCGCGGGGCGCTGGCACGGCGCATCGCGCTCGGCATGCCGATGCGCCGCGAGCTCAAGGACCTCGAGGAGCGGCTCGAGCTCGCGCGCCAGAGCCCCGACGTGCTGCCCCGCGAGATCGCGGACCTCGAGGAGCGCATCGAGGTGCTCAAGCGCCGCATCGCGCACGTGCCCTTCCTCGACCCGCTCGACCTGCGCTACCGCAACCGGGTGCGCGTCCCGGTGCCGAGCGCCAAGGCGGTGATGTTCTGCCTGATGGACGTGTCGGGCTCCATGGACGAGGCGCGCAAGGACATGTCCAAGCGCTTCTTCATGCTGCTCTACCTGTTCCTGACCAAGCACTACGAGAAGATCGAGCTGGTCTTCATCCGCCACCACACGCAGGCCGAGGAGGTCACGGAGGACCAGTTCTTCCATGCGACCGAGACCGGCGGCACGGTGGTGTCGAGCGCGCTGCAGCTGATGAGCGAGATCGTGCGCTCGCGCTACAGCAGCGCCGAGTGGAACATCTACGGCGCGCAGGCCAGCGACGGCGACAACTGGCACCACGACAGCGGCCGCTGCCGCGAGCTGCTCGAGAACCAGATCCTGCCGCTGGTGCGCTACTACGCCTACGTGCAGGTGGCCGAGGCCGAGCAGAACCTGTGGGACGAGTACATGCGCCTGGCGGCCGGCCACAAGCACTTCGCGATGCGCAAGGTCGCGAGCGCCGACGAGATCTATCCCGTCTTCCGCGAGCTGTTCCGCAAGGAGGGGACCCCCGCATGACGATCGAAGCACCCAAGCGCGTCCGGGAGCCGCTGCCCAGCCCCTCGGACTGGACCTTCGAGCTGATCGGCCAGTACCACGACGCGATCGACGCGGTCGCGCGCAGCTACAAGCTCGACACCTACCCGAACCAGCTCGAGATCATCACCGCCGAGCAGATGATGGACGCCTACGCGTCGGTCGGGATGCCCGTCATCTACCGCCACTGGAGCTACGGCAAGCAGTTCATCGCGACCGAGAAACACTACCGCCGCGGCCAGATGGGGCTGGCCTACGAGATCGTCATCAACTCCGACCCCTGCATCTCCTACCTGATGGAGGAGAACACGATGGCGATGCAGGCGCTCGTGATCGCGCATGCCGCCTACGGCCACAACAGCTTCTTCAAGGGCAACTACCTGTTCCGCATGTGGACCGACGCGTCGTCGATCATCGACTACCTGGTCTACGCGAAGAACTACATCGCCGAGTGCGAGGAGCGCCACGGGGTGGACGCGGTCGAGGACCTGCTCGACAGCTGCCACGCGCTGATGAACCACGGCGTGGACCGCTACCGCCGCCCGCAGAAGCTGTCGCTCGCGCAGGAGAAGGCGCGGCGCCAGGAGCGCGAGGCCTACCTGCAGCAGCAGATCAACGACCTGTGGCGTACCTTGCCGCGTCGCGCCGGCCGCGACAGCGAGGAGGAGACGGCCAAGCGCTTCCCGAGCGAGCCGCAGGAGAACCTGCTCTACTTCATCGAGAAGAACGCACCGCTGCTCGAGCCCTGGCAGCGCGAGGTGGTGCGCATCGTGCGCAAGATCGCGCAGTACTTCTATCCCCAGCGCCAGACGCAGGTGATGAACGAGGGCTGGGCGACCTTCTGGCACTACACGCTGCTCAACACGATGTACGACCAGGGGCAGTTGGCCGACGGCTTCATGGTCGAGTGCCTGAAGTCGCACACCAACGTCGTCTACCAGCCGCCGGTGGGGCATCCGGGCTACAGCGGCATCAACCCCTACGCGCTCGGCTTCGCGATGTACCGCGACCTGCGCCGCATCTGCGAGAGCCCGACCGACGAGGACCGCCACTGGTTCCCGGACATCGCCGGCAGCGACTGGCTGACGACGCTCGACCATGCGATGCGCAACTACAAGGACGAGAGCTTCGTCGGCCAGTTCCTCAGCCCCAAGCTGATGCGCGACTTCCGGCTGTTCGCGATCCGCGACGAGGAGAGCGACCCCGAGATCGAGGTGCGCGCGATCCACGACGAGGCCGGCTACCGCGACCTGCGCGAGGCGCTGTCGCGCCAGTACGACCTCGGCAGCCGCGAGCCGAACCTGCAGGCCTGGAGCGTGAACCTGCGGGGCGACCGCTCGCTGATGCTGCGCCACCAGCAGCACAACAGCCGCCCGCTCGGCGACAACACGCAGGAGGTGCTCAAGCACGTCGCGCGGCTGTGGGGTTTCGCGGTGCACCTGGAGAGCGTGGACGCGCGCGGCCACACGACGCGGCGCTGGACCGCCGCGGCGCCGGCGGCCTGAGAACCGCCCGTCCCTCGCCTGCTGCGGGGATCGGCGCCACCGGGGACAGCCCGGTCGGCCCGGTCCCCGCGGTCTTTTTCAGCGCCGCCGGAAGAACTCGAAGCGATGGCGCGTGCCCCCCGGGTGCTGCCAGACCGGGACGCCGAGCGGTGCGAACCGGAACCGCTCGAAGCCGTCGAGCGCCTTCACCTCCTCGAAGGGGAAGGGCCGGCGCAGCGCGATGTCGTTCCAGCCCACCACCAGCTCGCCGCCGGGCCGCATCACGCGCTGGAAGCCCTGCACCGTGCGCTCGACCTCGCTGCGCTCGTTCAGGCCCCAGCCGAACACGCCGTTGAAGATCACGACGTCGAAGCGCTGCGGCGCGAAAAGCTGCGCCACGTCGGCCACCGAGCCGGTGACGTGCTCGGTGCGGCTGCCCCAGCGGGCCGCGTCCGGGTCGATCTCGAGCGTCACGTAGCGCTGGCGCGCGAACAGCTGCTCGTAGGGCTGCGTGTACCAGCGCGTGCCGACGAAGAGCACCTCGCGCACGTCCTCGCGCGCTGCGTAGTGCGGCAGGATCCGCCCCTCCAGCACGCGCCGGTCGGGCGTGTCCACCGTCACCTGCAGCCCAAGCGCCCGGCGCACGCTGCGGTGCACCACCCCCCAGCCCCAGCGCAGCGCTTCCATCGCCGCGGCCCTCAGAGCGCGAAGATCTTGCCGGGGTTCATGATGTTGCGCGGATCGAGCGTCTGCTTGATCGCGCGCATCAGCGCCACCCCGCCCTCCCCGGCCTCCTCGACGAGGAAGTCCATCTTGTGCAGGCCGATGCCGTGCTCGCCGGTGCAGGTGCCCTCGAAGCGCAGCGCGCGCGCCACGACCTGGTGGCTCAGGCGCTCGGCGAGCTCGCGCTCCCGCAGGTCCGCCGGGTCGATCAGGTAGCCGACGTGGAAGTTGCCGTCGCCCACATGGCCGACGATGAAGTAGGGCAGCCCCGCCGCGTCGGCCTCGGCCACCGTCTCGTCCAAGCAGGCGCCGAGGTGCGAGATTGGCACGCAGGCGTCGGTCGTGACGGCACGGCAGCCGGGGCGGCTCTGCAGCGCGGCGAAGTAGGCGTGGTGGCGCGCGGTCCACAGCCGCGTGCGCTCCTCGGGCGTGGTCGCCCACTGGAAGTCCTCGCCGCCGAACTCGCGCGCGATCTCCTGCACCGTCTCGGCCTGCTCCTTCACGCCCGCCGGGCTGCCGTGGAATTCCATCAGCAGCATCGGCCCCTCGCGCAGGCTCAGGCCGTCATGGCGGTTCACGGCGCGTACCGCATGCGCGTCGAGCAGCTCGCAGCGCGCGATCGGCACGCCGAGCTGGATGGTCTGGATCGTCGTCTGCACCGCCGCGTCGATCGACGGGAAGCTGCAGATCGCGGCCGAGATCGCCTCGGGCAGCGGGTAGAGCCGCAGCGTGATCTCGGTCATCACGCCGAGCGTGCCCTCGCTGCCGACGAAGAGCCGCGTCAGGTCGTAGCCGGCGCTGGACTTGCGCGCGCGCGTGCCGGTGCGGATCACTTCGCCCGAGGCGGTGACCACCTGCAGCCCGAGCACGTTCTCGCGCATCGTGCCGTAGCGCACCGCGTTGGTGCCGCTGGCGCGCGTCGCCGCCATGCCGCCGATCGACGCATCGGCACCGGGGTCGATCGGAAAGAACAGGCCGGTGTGGCGGATCTCGGTGTTGAGCTGCGAGCGGGTGATGCCGGGCTGCACCGTCACCGTCAGGTCCTCGGGCTGCAGCGCGACGATGCGGTTCATGCGGCCGAGGTCGATGCTGATGCCACCCTGCACCGCGAGCAGGTGGCCCTCGAGCGAGGAGCCGACGCCGAAGGGGATCACCGGCACCTCGTGCGCGGCGGCGAGCGCCACCGCCGCGGCGACCTCCTCGGCGCTCTCGGCGAACACCACCGCATCGGGCGGACGCACCTCGAAGGGCGACTCGTCGCGGCCGTGCTGCTCGCGCACCGCCTGCGCGGTGCTGCAGCGCTCGCCGAAGCGCGCCTTGAGCGCCTCGATCAGTGCGGCGGGCACCGGACGGGAGGCGGCTTGCGGCAGCAGCCGCGCGGGCAGGGGAGCATTCATCGGGTGTCTCCGGTGTCGGCGCCGGGAAGGCGCCTGTACTACGATGCGATGATTCTAGGCAGCGCTCCGCGGCGCCGTGCGGCGGATGCCCGCGGCGCCCCCTTCCCACCAGCAGGATCCCGCATTCATGGGCAACCGACTCACGCAGATCGCCACCCGCACCGGCGACGACGGCACCACCGGTCTCGGCGACGGCTCGCGCGTCCCGAAGGACCACCTGCGCATGCAGGTGATGGGCGACGTCGACGAACTCAACTCGCACATCGGCGTGCTGCTCGCCGAGCCGCTGCCCGAGGCGGTGCGCGAGCTGCTCCTCACCGTGCAGCACGAGCTCTTCAACCTCGGCGGCGAGATCTCGGTGCCGGGCTTCGAGCTGCTGAAGGAGGACGCGGTGCTGCGGCTCGACGAGGCGCTCGCGGAGCACAACGCGCAACTGCCGCGGCTCGCGGAGTTCATCCTGCCCGGCGGCACGCGCAGCGCGGCGATCGCGCATGTCTGCCGCACGGTGGCGCGCCGCGCCGAACGCTCGCTCGTGAGCCTCGGCGCCGGCGAGCCGGTGCGCGAGGCGCCGCGCCAGTACCTGAACCGCCTGTCGGACCTGCTGTTCGTGCTCGCGCGCGTGCTCAACCGAGCCAACCTCGACGGGCTCGGCGGCGACGACGTCTACTGGAAGAGCGAGCGGCTGCAGCGCGACGGCCGCTGAGGCCGGCGGCGGCCGCACGCCCCGGCCGGGGGGGCGCGGGGTGTTGCGGCCCCGAGTCAGGGCGGGGTGGACGCGCCGGCCTCGAACTCCGAGCGGTCGAGCTGCCCGTTGCCGTCCGCATCGAGCGCGTCGAAGCGGGTGCTGATCGCCGGCAGCCGTGCCGCCTCCTGGCGCGTGAGCCGGCCGTCGCCGTCGAGATCCGAGCGCACGAAGGCCCGTTCGACCGTGCTCCCGCCCTGCGGCAGCGGCGTCCCGGTCGGGTCGTCGGGCAGGCGGCCGCTCGCATCCCCGTCGCGCACGATCGCCCCGGCCTCGGGAGGCAGGGGCTGGGAATCGGGTTGCTGAGCCTGGACGGCCAGTGCCGCCGTCAGCGCCAGCAGGGCGAAGCCGGCTGTCCGCCAGCGTCTCGCCGAGGCCGGGACGGTGGCGGGAACGGAGCGGCACGACGAAGCGCGAGGGGTCATGGGGCGGGTCTCTCGAACGGAGGATGCTGACTGGCATTCCACCTCGGGAGCAGGGCCCCTGCCAGCACTTTTGCCGGCCTTTACGGGGGTTACAGGGAAGCGGCGGGACCTTCCCGCCTCAGTAGGCGACCGTCACGCCGGGAACGTCCACCCGCACGAGCGGCTTCTGCAGAGCGCCCTCGACGGCACGCGCGAAGGCCTGCGCCCAGGCCGGGTTGGCGAAATTCTCGACGCCCGCGGCGCTGGCCACCGCCAGCACCTTGTCCGCCAGCAGCACCTTGCCGGTGGCGCGCAGCGGCTCGCAATCGAGCGCGACGAACTGCTCGTCGAGCCAGCGCCGCGCCTCCTCGCTGCCCATCGGCGCGACGCCGTCGAGCCCCAGATGGAACTGTTCCTCGGGACCGAACTCCACCATCACCTCGCTACGCATGCCTCGCCTCCTCTGCCAGGGTTGCGCGGCGATGCTAGCAAGGGGAGACGGGGCGAGAAATAGCGGAAAACGACGAGAAACCGCTGGCCACGGAGGCCGGCGATGGGAGAGTGCGGGCCGAAAGGAAGCGGGCCGGCCGGGAGATGACAGCCGGCACGGCCGACGCGGCGGCCGAGGCTGCCCTGCCCTGATCCGGAAGCGGGTGCCGGGCGGCGAGGGAAGGTGGCGGCATCGCCGCATTTCAGCGCCGCAGCCCGGCCGCTGCCAGCGCTCTTGCGGCCCATGACGCCCCTTGCGAAACGCCATGTCCGCACCCTTGCACAGCGGGCGAGCGGCCTCGGCGCCGGGCTCAGCCGCGGCGGTGCTTGACCGCGTCGGACAGCACGTCGAGCACCTGGAGCGAGTCGTCCCAGGCGAGGCAGGCGTCGGTGATGCTGCGGCCGTACTCGAGCTTGGCCGGGTCGTCCTTGCCGGGCGAGAACTTCTGCGCGCCGCCCTGCAGATGACTCTCGACCATCACGCCGAAGACCTGGCGCGAGCCGTGCGCGATCTGGTCGGCGATGTCGCGCGCGACGTCGAGCTGGCGCTCGTGCTGCTTGCTGCTGTTGGCGTGCGAGCAGTCGACCATCAGCGTCGCCGGCAGCTTGGACTTGGCCAGCTCCTCGCAGGCCGCACCGACGCTGGCCGCGTCGTAGTTCGGCGCCTTGCCGCCGCGCAGGATCACGTGGCAGTCCTTGTTGCCCTTGGTCTGCACGATCGCGACCTGGCCGTTCTTGTGCACGGACAGGAAGTGGTGCGGGCGCGCCGCGGCCTGGATCGCGTCGGTGGCGATGCGGATGTTGCCGTCGGTGCCGTTCTTGAAGCCAATCGGCGCCGAGATGCCGGAGGCGAGCTCGCGGTGCACCTGGCTCTCGGTGGTGCGCGCGCCGATCGCGCCCCAGGCGATCAGGTCGCCGATGTACTGCGGCGAGATCACGTCGAGGAACTCGCTGGCGGCCGGCATGCCGGTGCGGTTGATGTCGATCAGCAGCTGGCGCGCGATGCGCAGGCCCTCGTCGATGCGGTAGCTCTCGTCGAGGTAGGGGTCGTTGATCAGGCCCTTCCAGCCCACCGTGGTGCGCGGCTTCTCGAAGTAGACCCGCATCACGATCTCGAGCGTGTCAGCGTACTTCTCGCGCTGCGCCTTCAGCCGCGCGGCGTACTCGAGCGCCGCCTTCGGATCATGGATCGAGCACGGGCCGATGATCACGAGCAGCCGGTCGTCCTGCCCGGTCATGATGTTGCGGATGCGCTGCCGGGTGTCGGCCACCAGCGTCTCCACCGACGTGCCGCGGATCGGGAAGAAGCGGATCAGGTGCTCCGGAGGAGGCAAGGGGTTCACGGCCTTGATCCTTTCGTCGTCGGTCTGTGAGGTCTTGTCGACGCTGGCATACCAACCCTCGGAGGCGGTGGCGGACTTGGCATTCATGGAGCAGGGTTCCTTCCTCGTGATGACAGTGATGGGAGGGCGCGCGGGCCGAAGGCAAAAAAAAACCGCCGGGGGATCCCCGGCGGTTTTCTGGATTCGGTGTGCGCCTTGTTGGCCTACGCGCTCGCCTCTCCTCCGCCGGTGCGGTGCGAGAACCAAAAGTAAAAGAAGGCGAAGGCAGCGAAACGCATGAAGGCACTGTAGCACGCGGGGCCGCGACCCCGTCAAGTCCGCACCCATTGTCCGTGGCGCGCGGGCCGCACCCGGTTCACAGCGGACGGGCCGGCGCCGCGGCGCCCTCGTCCTTGCCGTCCGCGGGGACAGCGCGGCGCGGCCCCCTCAGGGCCGTCCACCAGCGTGCCCACCAGCGCGCGCGACGCGGCGCCTGCAGGGGCGCCTCCTCGTCCCCGTCGTCGAACAGGCGCGAGGCCGCGTCGAAGAAATCGTGCCGAAGCTGCGCCTCGTCCCCGCCTCCGCTGCCGGCGATCCAGGCATCGAGCAGCCACTGCACTTCCGTCAGGCTCACCGCGTGGTGGCGCAGCGCCTCCGGCACCCGGCTGGAGCGCCCCAGCAGCGCGGCGCGGAACGCTTCGAGGTTGTCGCGCAGTTGCAGCCGCAGTCCCGCCTGCGCCGCCGGCGGCGCGGCACGCAACTGGTGCAGCAGCCGGCGCGCTTCGGCTCCGCGGCCCTCCTGCAGGGACCGCTGAGGATCGGCCGGCACCGGTGCGCCGGGCGAGGCCGGGGAAAGTGGGGGTTCGGACATTCAGGGCAGGACAGGTTCGCTGCGCCCTGCATCATGGTGAGCCGGGCGGGCCGGCAAGGTTAGCCCGCCCCCCGCCACCGGGCAACAAAAAGACACGAGTTCTCGCAGGCGGCGCCGAATCCTTCACGCTGGCCGCTTTCGAGCCGGGACCGTGCCGGCCCGGCAGCCCGACGCCAGGGGGCCGGGAAGGAGGACACCTTGCCGCGCCCAAAAGAGAAAGGGGCCCGCAGGCCCCTCCTCTTGTCGCGCGCGGTTCGCCGAACGCCCGCCTTTCAGGCGGTGCCTCCGACCGTCATGCCGTCGATGCGCATCGTCGGCTGGCCGACGCCGACCGGCACGCTCTGGCCTTCCTTGCCGCAGGTGCCCACGCCCGTGTCGAGCCGCATGTCGTTGCCGATCATGCTCACGCGTGTGAGCGCGTCCGGGCCGTTGCCGATGATCGTCGCGCCCTTGACCGGATACTGGATCTTGCCGTTCTCGACCCAGAAGGCCTCGCTCGCCGAGAACACGAACTTGCCGCTGGTGATGTCGACCTGACCGCCGCCGAAGTTCACCGCGTAGAGGCCGCGCTTGAGGCTCGCGACGATCTCCTCGGGGGTCTTGTCGCCGCCGAGCATGTAGGTGTTGGTCATGCGCGGCATCGGCACGTGCGCGTAGCTCTCGCGCCGGCCGTTGCCGGTGGGCTTGACCTTCATCAGGCGCGCGTTCAGCGAGTCCTGGATGTAGCCCTTGAGGATGCCGTCCTCGATCAGCACGTTGCGCTGCGAGGCGTTGCCCTCGTCGTCGACGTTGAGGGAGCCGCGGCGGTCGGGAAGCGTGCCGTCGTCGAGAACCGTCACGCCGGGCGCCGCGACGCGCTCGCCGATGCGACCGGAAAACGCGCTCGAGCCCTTGCGGTTGAAATCGCCCTCGAGGCCGTGGCCGATCGCCTCGTGCAGCAGCACGCCGGGCCAGCCGGGGCCGAGCACCACGGTCATCTCGCCGGCCGGCGCGGGGCGGCTCTCGAGGTTGGTCAGTGCCGCGTTGACCGCGTCGTCGACGTACTCCTGAAGCACCGAGTCGTGGAAGTAGCCGAAGCCGAAGCGCCCGCCGCCGCCGCCCGAGCCCATCTCGCGGCGGCCGTTCTGCTCGGCGATCACCGTCACGCTCAGGCGCACGAGCGGCCGCACATCGGCGGCGATCGTGCCGTCGGCGCGCGCCACCATCACCACGTCGTACTCGCCCGCGAGGCCGGCCATCACCTGCACGATGCGCGGATCCTTCGCGCGCGCCATCTTCTCGACGCGCTCGAGCAGCGCCACCTTCTGCGTGCTGTCGAGCGTCGCGATCGGATCCATCGGTGCGTACAGCACGCGGCTGCCGGCCACCGTCGGCGCCCCGGCGACCTTCACGCGGCGGCTCTGGCCGCCCGCGGCGATGGTGCGCACCGTGCGCGCCGCGTCGAGCAGCGCTGCCTCGGAGATGTCGTCGGAGTAGGCGAAGGCGGTCTTCTCGCCGGCCACCGCGCGCACGCCGACGCCCTGGTCGATGCCGAAGCTGCCGCTCTTGACGATGCCCTCCTCCAGGCTCCAGCCCTCGCTGCGGGTGTACTGGAAGTAGAGGTCGGCGTCGTCGATGCGGTGCTCGCCGATCACGCGAAGCGCGTTGGCGAGTTTCGCCTCGTCGAGGCCGAAGGGGTCCAGCAGCAGCGACTTCGCAACCGCCAGGCGTTCGAGGGTGGGTTCGCGCGAGATCATCGGGGCATTGTAGGGAGCGCGCCGGGCCTGCGCTGCACATGGACATGGGGCCCCGGGCGGGCCGCGAAGCCGCCGTGCGCGCCGCGCCCGTCCCATGCCGGATCGGGCGGGATGGCGGCGGCGTCGGCGCCTGGCGGAGGCCGCGCGCGCCCTTCCCCTGCGGCCGGCACGACTGCCGGCATTGCCCCTGGGCACAAAGTAGGCCGCAGCACCTGCGGCTTCCAAGAAGAAACTTTGGAGTTTCTCTCGAGATCGAGCGAAGAAGCCTCAGAAAAGGCGGAATTTCCTCAAGGGCGGCGCCGAAACAACACTTTTGACGCCGGCAGGCGCCCGCCGACGAAGCCGTACACCATAATGGCCACTCACGGTTTGGATGCGGCGCTCAGGGTTGAATGGTTCACGATGGGTAGAAGCTCCATGACGGATCGATATTGAAAGGGGCTCTCTCATGGGCAACAAGCTTTACGTGGGCAATCTGCCCTACACGGTTCGCGACGAAGACCTCAACGAGGCGTTCTCGCAGTTCGGCGCAGTGACCTCCGCCAAGGTGATGATGGACCGCGACACCGGTCGCTCGAAGGGCTTCGGCTTCGTCGAGATGGCCACGGACGCCGAGGCCCAGTCGGCCATCAACGGCATGAACGGCCAGTCCCTGTCGGGCCGCGCCCTCGTCGTCAACGAGGCTCGTCCCCGTGAAGATCGTCCGGGCGGCTTCGGCGGCGGCGGCGGTCGTTCGGGTGGCGGCGGCTACGGCGGTGGCGGTGGCTACGGCGGTGGTGGCGGCGGCTACGGTGGTGGCGGCGGCCGCTCGGGTGGCGGCGGCTACGGCGGCGGCGGTGGTGGCTACGGTGGTGGCGGCGGTGGCCGCTCGGGTGGCGGCGGCTACGGCGGCGGCGGTGGCCGTTCGGGTGGCGGCGGCTACGGCGGCGGTGGCCGCAGCGGCTACTGAGCACTGCATCTGATTGAAGTCTTGCGGGCACTCCGCCCGCAAGCAGCGACAGCAAAAAGCGGCACGCCTTCGGGGCGTGCCGCTTTTTTCATTTCCGGCTCATGCGCGCGCTGGTGCGTGCTGCCGCAAGCACCAGCGCCGCCCCGGGATCAGAACTTCTGCGGCCTCAGCACCGCCACATCGGCGAAGAACATCGTGACGGCGAAGTTCGGCGCGTAGTTGCGCAGCACGTGCTCGGCGATCTGGTCGGCAACCGCCGGCTCGCAGATCACCTTCATCTCGATCGTGCGGTCCGCCTCCCAGGCGCCCTCGCGTACGCCGCCGGTGGAGCCCTCGCCCCGCACGTCGTAGACGGTGTAGCCCTGCGCGCCCAGGCGCTTGACGTCCTGCACGAGGGACTTCTCCAGCACCGCCTCGGCGATGATCACGAGCAGCTGCTTAGGGTGTTTGATCAGGCTCATCCTCAGGCCCCCGGCAAGGTGGAAGCGGTCAGGCGGCGCGCCAGCTCGATGTAGAGCGGCACGCCCACGACGATGTTGAACGGAAAGGTGATGCCCAGCGCTGCGGTGATCGACAGCGCCGAGTTCGCCTCGGGCACCGCGAGCCGCATCGCGGTGGGCGCGGCAATGTAGCTCGCGCTCGCTGCCAGCGTCGCGAGAATGGCCACGCCGCCGGTGCTCAGTCCCAGCATCAGCCCCGCGCCGGCGCCCAGCAGCGCCAGCACCGGCGGCACGCCGAGGCCCACCACGAGCACCACCAGGCCGAAGCGCCTCACCTCGGCAAGCCGCGCGCCGGCGACCAGGCCGAGCTCCAGCAGGAACAGCGCCAGCACGCCCTTGAACGGGTCGACGAACAGCGCCTTGATCGGAGCCATCCCCGCATCGCCGGCGATCGCCCCGATCAGCAGGCCTCCCAGCAGCAGCAGCACGCTCTTGCCGAACAGCACCTCGTGCATCAGCACGCCCCAGCGCACGTCCTTGAGCCGCGACATGCGCGCCAGCAGGATGCCGGCGATCAGGCCCGGCGCCTCCATCACCGCTACCCACAGCGGCGCCTGGCTCTCGTAGCTCATCCCCTGGCGGGCGAGTTCGGCCGTCACCACCGCGAAGGTCACGACGCTCACGGAGCCGTAGTGCGCGCCGAGCGCCGCCGCGTCCGAGGAGCCCAGGCGCATCAGGCGCAGCAGCGGGTAGAGCAGGCAGGGGATCGCGAAGCCCAGCAGCACCAGCACCAGCACCTGCGGCCCGAGCACGCCGAGCGGCTGCTTGGACAACTCCAGCCCGCCCTTCAGGCCGATGGCCAGCAGCAGGTAGATGGAAAGTGTTTCGTACAGCGCCTCGGGCAGGCGCAGGTCGCTTTTGACGAGGCGCGCGAACACGCCCAGGACGAAGAAAAAAACCACGATGTCGATCATGGGGGCGGAGCATGCCATAGAGCACACGCACTCTCTCCGCTTGAAGCCTCGGCCATGCAACGAAAGCAGTCCTGTTAGGGCCTGTCCAGCATCTACTTCCTGTTTTGAGCAACGCGCATTGCGTGTAATGAACGCGGTCTCAG